>NZ_RAHU01000004.1:0-571900 GCF_009659995.1 Stenotrophomonas sp. MH181796 | reverse complement strand
CCGACGACCCTCTGCCCCCCAGGCATCGTTACAGATGGGCCCATCCGATTGATCTGCAAGGGTTTCAGCCCTGCGCTGGGCCACCCAAAAGTGCCGATTGCGACATATAGCAATCAATCACTTACGCGCGGATAGGGTGCAGGCCGCCCCTATCCGATCCAGCCGAAAGGCGGATCTTGGTCAGCCTTGGCCAGCCGGTTCCCCCGGACCTTCTCCTGCCAAGCCAGGATCTTGGCCACATCCTCCCGCAGCCTGTCCTCGTGCCTGGCCACCCACAGCTCGGCCCCTGCCCGGCCCTGCTCGTAGCTGCTGCACCAGCGGAACGGCCCGCCGGGGCCATGGCGGTGCCGGTCCAGCGAGGCAATCCAGATCCCGTCGCCCACACGTTCGGCCATGGCCACCACCCACACGCTGTGGCAGGCGATCACGGTGAGCGGGTCATTCGGCAGGCTGGCGGACCTGGTCGTCCAGCGGAAGTCGGCGGGGAGCGGCATGGCNGGCGATCACGGTGAGCGGGTCATTCGGCAGGCTGGCGGACCTGGTCGTCCAGCGGAAGTCGGCGGGGAGCGGCATGGCCGGAAGGATACGGCCGGCCGTCGCAGATCCTGCGAACGAGCCGGCCACCTCCCTGAACCGTTCGGGCTACCAATTGTTAAGCCCCGCATCGGCAGTTTGACGAAATCGTCAATTTGCCCGAATGGCAGGGCCGAGCATGGCTCGGCACTACCTGCCCCGGTCAGGCGATCGGGAAGCACTCCCACTGAAGCCGGTTGCCGGTGTTCCTGGCCACCGACACCAGCTGCAGACCTGGCGCTGCGGTCAGGACATGCTCGATCGTGAACCGCTCCCGCTGGATCCGGCAGCAGAGGTTGCCGCCGCTCATGTACGACAGGACCACGTCCGACACCGACAGCTCGGAGCCCCGCTTCTCGTCCGTGGCCAGTCTTGGGTTGCTCATCCCCGGGAAGCTGGTGAACACCATTTGATTCACCTGGGAGTCGTACCACCACAGCCAGGCCATACCTGTCTGAACGAACGCCACGTGCGCTCGCATGTTCTGATCGAAGGCCAGGGCGATCTCGGTCATGCCGGGCCGGCTGAACAGGACAACCGGCGATACCCCTTCCGCGCTCAGCACCGCGTCATCGCCCTTGACCTCGATGGTCCACAGGCGCACCTGCAGGCCGCTGCTGGCATCGCCAAGGGCATTCCCTGCCACCTCGTAGTCGATCAGTGGGGCACGGCGGGCGTTCACCCTTTCGATGAAGTCGGCCTGCAGCGGAACGCTCGACAGAATCATGTCAGGGAACATGACGGCTCCAAGTGGTGCGGACGCTTAGCGTCAGCTTCTTCGACGCATCTTTTGGGATCTTGGGGTTGAACGAAACCTGATACTTGGCCAGCGTGTTGTCGATCCTCAGGCTACCGATCCCGGTGGTGAAATTCCCGACGTTCAGATCGGCGGTGATCGTGCAGTCACTGTAGAAATTTCCTGCAACATATGGAGCGTTGCTGAGGGACAAAGTACTGCCCGATCCAGCTGGCTGCCCTGTGATAGCGCCGAGAACATCCGTCTCGAAAGCTCGTGGTGCAATTGCCCCATTGAATGAGTTCACCGAGATTACGTTTCCATACTGAGTTCCGTAGGTCGAATCATTCACGATAGCCGGGCGCAGAACGCACGCGTAGGTGACACCACTGATGGTGACATTGAAGGAGCTATCGGCCTCCGAGAAGTACACGCGAAACTCATAGGTGACATCCAGAATTTCATCGGGAAGAACGGTGATGGTCGTTGGGTTTCCGCTGCCATCGAGGATCAGCGCACGGCTGGTAATGTTGGTGCTGTCCCAGCCTACGCCAACCTCGGAGAGATTCCCCGCAGCAGCGCCAGCTGCGAAACGAAAAGTGATGCGCTTCCAACCGTAACGAGGCGACGCATTACTCCCGTTCACAGTGTTGGTCTTCGTGGACGTGCTCCCAACCCTGCTTTGCAGAACGGTATTGGTTGGCAATGGAGCAGCGTTTCCTGAGCCAACCATAGCGAATTCGAGGCATCCATCGAATGCCCCCATGCGATTCAGTCCAGCATCTACCACCAAATTGTCGAACCAGTCGGCGGCAAGGCGGCGAGATCCAGCAATCTCCTGTCCGCTTTCGTCCAGCCTGGCGGCCTCGATCTTGAATCGACCGGCCACGCCCAGCTCCAGCACTGCGTTGACATTGATCCCGTTGTTCATGTGAGTGTTCCCGAGTTGAGGGTGAATGTGGCATCGATACCGTCATCCGGCATCGTGGTGGTGATCAGGATCTGCCGCAGCGTCCCTGACTGAAGCAGCAGCCCAGCATCGAGGGCTTCGGGCTGTGCCGTGTACTTGATGAGGGTGTCTCGCAGCTCGCCACCTCCCACGGAGAACGTGGCGAATAGCGCATCCGGCGGCATCGAGAAGTTGACCAGCGGCTGTCGCAGCTCGCCGCCCAGCAGGCTGAAATCGGCGTCGAGCGCTTCGGCTATGGACGGTGGAACCGACATTGCGCCGCTGCGCACCCCGAACTGCGCCTCGGCCGACTCGACGACCTGGAACGCATACGGTTTCGAGGTGAAGAAGATCGGGTGATCACCGATGAAACCGCGCCAGATGGCCGACCGGCCGGCCGAGTCACTGACCATCAGCGTGAGTCGATACTCGGCTTCATGATCCAGCCCGACGGCTGCCACCGTGTGGTCCCATTCGAAGTCGTCGACAAACAGGATCTTGTTTTCGCGGTAGCGGATGCCGTTGCCGGCGATATTGATCGTGGCCGCGCCTGCGGGTGCGATGCCGACCACGTTGGAGTCGTACACCCGATTCTTGCTGGCCGACATGACGCGGTTGCCTTCGACCCTGCCGACAACCTGGCCCTCCTGGTCCCGGTACTCGAGTAGGACCGAGGCGCCGGCGTTGCCCTCGGCAGATGCGCCCTGGCGCACCTTGCACTTTGCCGTGGTGCGCTGCCCGGGATAGACCTCATAGCGCGACGTGCTGGAAATGATCGACTCGCCGCGGTTGTTGTTGTAACCGGCTGCCCACTGTCCGGTGGGCGGATTCTCCTTTGCGATCACCCAGCCCGCGCCAGTGTCCCAGCCGGTCGGCCCGCTTTCGAAACCAGGGTTGGCAATCGGCGCTGCACCGGCCTGGTACGCCGGCCAGGTCAGCACCACCTGCTTTGTGGCCTGGTCGACATACAGCTGGTGGCCGGGCGGCAGCAGGTCGCCGTCGATCTGGCGCACCGTGCAGCCGCCCACGGCGTTGTAGATCTGCAGGCGCCCCTCATAGGCGACGAATGGGACCGCCCTCGGCAGGTCGCCGACCACCAGCAGCGGCAGCAGCCGACTGCGTTGATCGAGGTCCGGCCGGTCGTAGATACGCGCCGACATGTCAGCTGGACCTCTGGCCGACCAGGTAGACCTGCAGGCCCTTTGCGCCGGCAGTGCCCACCTGCTGCACATCGAAGGTGATTTCGTCGCCGGCGGCCAGGATGTCGCCGCCCGGAACAAGCGTCGGCGGCAACGCTGCCGTCAGCGTGGAACGCTCGCCGTTGTCGAAGGTTAGCTTCACGTTGAGGATGCTGGTGCCGTTGCGCTTCACGTCAACGGTCAGAGGCGTGCCTGTGGCCTGCGCTTCGGACAAGCTGGCGTAGATACCGCGCTGCGCTACCGGAGAAAGCGCCACACCATAGGGCAGCACCAGCGAGCCCTTCCCCGTTCCCGCCGTGATGTTCGTCCCGATAAGGGCGGATCGGTCGGGCAAAACGAACGATTGCAGGTCGGGGTTGGCCGCACTGCGCAGCAGATCCCCAGCAGCCGACCACCCGTCCGCATCGGGCGCAGTGCAGGTTGCGCTGAAGATGCAGCCCTTGGCGCGTGACTTCGGCTCGAAGAGATCCGGCACTGTCAGCTGGCCGCCACCCTCGATAGCCAGCGTTACCTGCCCCACCCCAACCTGCTGCACCGAGAAGGACTGGCCCTCCTTCCAGTCGATCGTGCTGCCGGTGTTGGCGCGGATCGTAATAGTGATCGGGTTCGGCGAGTTGGCCAGGATCAGCGTGTTGTGCATGTCACCGGCCAGGGTCGTGTTGCCGGTGACGCTCACGATGCGCGGCGCGACGGTGTAGATCGGGGTTTCACCGATCCAAGGCCGGGCATAACCGCGGAGGGTGGTAAACCCTCGCTGGCCATCGGCCGGGGCAGTCTTGAAGCGCATGGCCGGAGCCACCCCCTCACTGCCAGGCAGAATCTGGTAGTCGCCAGGTTTCGAGACCAGGTAGTCCCCAGCTCCCACCGTCTTCTCCAGCGCCGTGTCATAGAACAGGGGATCCAGCACGTCGGCGCCGGCCAGGGGGAAGTCGGTCACCTCGCCGTCGCCTTCGAACGACCAGAACTTAGGCGCGATGCCTACCGAGCCGCCGCCGTTCTGGATCTGCTCGATCAGCACCAGCACGGTACGGAAGTTCACCGCGTCGGCATCGCCCTTCGCATCGCCCACCCTGACGATGCGGCTGCCCTTGGCGTCCCACACGAACTCACCGCTCTCCGGGTCCTGCACCAGCTGCATGCCGTTGTCGAGCAGCTGCTGAAGCTGCATCACACGGTAGTCGAAGGCGTCTTCGTGGATCTCCGGCAGGAACGCCCCCTGATTGGTGATGTCGGCCGGCTGGTCCATTGGGACCGTGCGCAGGATCAGGATGTCGGCGTTCAGCGCGGGCGCGACGTTGAAGGTGACCTTGCTGGCCGGCTGACGCAGCCCGGTCACCGTGTATTGCGCCGGCGGCACCAGGTTGTAGACCGGGTGCGTGCCGGTGAACACCTGGATGTGGCTGGACAGGAACGCCCTCGGCCCGTTGAACGCGATGGCGACGCCGTTCCCCACGTAGGTCTTGCGGCGGTCGTTTGCTGAGATGGTCATGGGACTGGTGGCTCCAAATGAAAAGCCCCGCGGCGTGCGGGGCTACGTTTTGACAAATTGATCAACTGGCGACGCAACCCCACCCTATTCCTTCTTCGGCGGCTCCTGCATTGCCCAGTTCAGGGCAGACACATCGCGCCCATCTCGTTCGGCCTGGATCAAGTCGATCGTCTTGTTGATCTGCGTCGACGGGATGCCGGTTGCTTGACCTGTGAGGTCAATACCTACACGCACCGCCGCGCGATCCAACTCTCCCTGTCCAGCCTGCTCATAGGCGTCGTAAATGGTGGAGAACAGTGTCGCCACGGCACCGCCGCCGTCGTATCCCCTCAGATTGGCTGAAAGCTGATTGAGCCCCGGGATAGTGCCGAGCAAGCCGAATGCGCCTTCCTTAAGCACCCACGCAGCAAGATCGTCAGCGATACCGTCGTCGTCTTCGTCATTGGGCAGCTTTCCGCGCAATGCTGCGGTGATCAGGTTCTCCAAGACGAGCAGCATGAACATGTGGGTGCCCCACTTCAGTGCCTGCCGAGGACTGCGGAAGTTGGTCGTGCGGGTGCGCTCATAAATGAGGTTGCCCTTTGCCAGCATGTAGCCAGCCAGCATCGTCGTGCTCTTCACCCATTCGGATTGACGCGTCGAGTCATTCAGCGTGCCTCGCTGAAGCGGCGTCTTGTCGACAAAGTCCTGCGAACCCTGCGCCCGTGTGACAACGTCGTCAGCGTAGGCGCGCGCCTTGGAGGAATCTCCACCGAATTTCTCCAGCCCCACCTGCTCTGCAGCCAACCAGGTCTGTACGTCCACGATGCGCTGTACCTGCCCCATCATCGCGTAGCCCCAGCGGATCGCCGCTGCTCGGCCGGCGGCAATTCTGCCCGCCTTCGCGTCCATTACTTCCTGCACCGCGTCCGCATGCGTCTGTGCCCGTAGCCGCATTTTCGTGGATGCCTCATCAACGTACTGATAGGACTTGCGCGGATGACGAAGCATGTTCTGCAGCGCCTGCCACATCGGCTTGGCGCCCAAGATGACTGTGGACTGAGACACACCCGTGAGCTGCAGCATCGCCGACGACACACGCCAAGTCAGGACCGCCGCCGTGAAGTTCGAGCGGAAGAATCTCGCGGCCTGCTCCGCCCACATCCTTGGAGCCATTTCACCAGCTGCAGCATCCTGCAGCCAGTAGTCCAGAGCCTTGCGAAGTTCGAGCATCCCAGTATCGGCAAGCGCTTCAGAGAACTTTTGCCCATTCAGAACACTGTGAACATAGTTCACGCCATCGCCAAGGTAGAGGTCGCGAATCACATCCCGCAGGTGTGTATCCAGCACGTTGAGTTCCAACTTTACGGTACGCCCGCCACTGCCCACACGCTCAATGGTGTGGCCATCTCGCGTCTGCGCACGAAGGTTCGCGCCAACGCCGATCGCATTGAAATAGTCTTCGGCCTCTTCTCGAACCGTTCGCACCGAATCAGATTGGAACTTCAGCGGGTAGTAGCCTCCCTGCACAACGATGGTGCTTCCGTCGCGCGTGGTGACCGCAAACGATGATCGCTCAACCTTCTCCGGAGAAAGGCCCGTGCGGCGGCGTTCCGTTTCGGCGATCTGCGGCCAGTAGGAATCGATCATGTCCCACGCGCGTTGGACGAACGCCCAATCTCTCGCGTCCAGCTGCCCCAGTAGAGTTCCCACCTGCTGGGCGCTGAGACGTCCCCGTACCTGGGTCAAGATTGCCTGTCGATTTCCCTCATTGCCCCAGTTCATCGCCAGAGCCAACAGCCGCTCATGGCTCCAGAGATCGCCGTTGACGGCCTCCATCGGCCGAGCCCGCGCCATCCGAGACAGCTCCTCTCGGCTGTAGTGAGTACGATAGAGGTCTGCCAGCGATTCCTGTGCCTCGCGCAGCTTCAAGTCAGTCTGAGCCTGAGCGTCACGCAGAACTCGAATGGTGTTATCCCAGACTGGGCCGCCATCAACGAACCCGTCGAGCTCTCGGGCTATGTCGGTAGCCGCTCCCTGAATTGCTCGGAACTGCATAAGCCCACCGAACGCGCGATCTCCAACGGATGGGATTCCAGTTGTCGAGTTTCTCTGGCGGCTTCCGGCCCTCACTGAGGCAGCCATCGAATCATCGATCTTGACGGCATCTCGCTCTTCTTTTCCAAGCCTCAAGGTGTTCTTGGTATTGGCCAAGTGAGCGATCTGCTTGACCGTATCCACGATGTCCTTGAGGTCGGTCATGGCCATGTCGCTGATGTTGGTCAGCCGCATCTCCTCCAGCAGTCGCTGCGGGACGTTGATCGCTTTGCGAGCGGCGTGCTGGGCATCTACCCATTGGGCGAGGCTCTGCCGACGGCGAACTTGCGCGCCTGATACTGGCTTGACCTCAAGCCCTTCAAGCAGGGCGTCCACCTGCTCCAGATAGTCGGCTCCAGCTTTCCCCAGCTTCGACCGAGCCTTGTCGCCGGTCATCTGCTTCAAGTAGCGCTCGATCTTTCCGAATTCTTCCTGTGCATTGCGGGCCTCGGCGAACAGAACAGCGTTCAGGGCCTGCTGCCGCTTCGCCTGCAGGGCATCGGCAAACTTCCCCTTGGCCGCCGCCTGCGCCGCCGCGCGAGCAGCCTTGCGCTCGGCGACCAGATAGTCATTCGGACGGATCTGCCGCGCGGTCTTCTCGGCCAGCACGGCCCGCGCCACTGCCTTCAGTTCACGTCGGTTCGGCCGCGGCTCCTTGGCCAGATCGGCCAGCACGCCTAGCTCGCGCTCCAGCAGCTGGATCTTGCGGCTGCTGTGGACCGCATCCAGGGCGCGCTGCGGCAGCGTGCCGTCGGTCATGGGCTCGCCATGCCGGGCCTGCATGCGCGCTTCAGCCTCGGCCTCAACACTATCCAGCGTCTGCCGCACCGTCCAGAGACCTTGGACCAGTTCGTCGGCGGAGCTGAAGCCCAGCAACGTGGCAACCTCTTCCGGGTGGGTGCCGCCCTTGCGGGCGTGCACCCGGCCCATCTTTTCCAGCAAACTGTCGCCGTAGGTCGCCGCCAGCACGGCGCGATCCAGCTTCAGGCCATGCAGCTGCGCGGGCACCGGCTCGCCGCCCGCATCTTTCCGCCCAGTGAGCACACGGTAGGCCCGCACGATCGGCGTGGCCTCGACTTCCGCCTCGACCTCACCGCGGATGGTGGCCAGCTCGTCCTTCCACCAGCGCTCCCGAGCGCGCGCATCGGCTTCCTGCAGCTGCGCCATCAGGTCGGCCTCGGCCTGCTCCCGTGCCGCAGCAACCTGCGCCTGATAGTCCGCAAACTGGCGTTCGGTCATGCCCAGCGCCTGCGCTTCGGCCAGGTCGCGCGCGATGGGCTCGAAGCCGACCCGGGCCTGCGCCGCATCGATCTCTTCCTGGCTGGCCAGCATGCGGTCGAACACGCCGCGCACTTCGTCGGTCAGCTCCACGTCCAGATTCCGCAGGCTGCGGTAGACGCCCAGGATCCACTGCTTGAACTGGCTGAAAACGGACTGCAGCTCAGGCGTCGGCGCCCTGCCCTCGCCCAGGTAAGCCTCGAAGCCCCGGGCGAACTGTTCGTGCTGGTCGATCCCAATCTGGTCTGCCGAGTCGACGCCGAACCACTTCAGCAGGGCGTCCAGGTCCGAGCGGATCTGCGGTGCTGCATCCTCGGCCGTGGCCAGGTCGCGGTAGACCTCCAGGAAGAAGTGCCCGGATTCGTGGAGGAACGTGGACAGGTCCGCGCCCTTGAACAGGCTGATCTGCATCGCTCGGTCGGTGCCGATCTGAATCTGGCCGCGCGGCGCTGCACCACCTTGGAACAGGATGTCGCCGGCCAGCACCTCGCGCGCAGCTGTATCCGGCAGCGCCACGCTCCAGGTCTGCCGCTGCCCCTCGATGGGATCATCCTGCACGATCTCGCCGCCGGTGCGCTCCGCCTCCGTGCGCGCCTGGTCCAGGGTCAGGAAGTCGCGGGCCTGGCCCTGATCGTCAGCCAGCAGCCACTGCCCGGCCCGCTGCACGTAGGCGCTGCCATCGCGCTCGATGGTCTGCTGGCCACGGCCATCGGTGGTCACCTGCGGCCAGCCGAACAGGCTGCGCAGGGCATCAATTCCACGCTGCATCAGCGTGCGCGGTTGGGCGTCTGCGCCCTCGGCCGGAGCCTCCGCTGCATCGATGCCGGCCGCGTAGCGCTCGTACAGCGCCACCGGATCCTGCCCGGTGACCTCGCCCAACCGGCCGAACATGGCACCCCACAGCTGCGCCTGACTCTCGGCCTGCGCGGGCGTGTAGCGATCGGTGCCGATCAGCTGGGCCATCACCGACTGCTGCACCTGCGCGCGCGCGTTCGCCGCAGTCTGGTCTGGTGCCGGCGCATCCAGCGGCACGCCCAGCTCGCGGGCCATCGCATCGATGTCCAGCGATTCCAGCTCCGCCGGCGACAGCCCGTCAGCGCTCGTGCGGGCATTGCGCAGGATCTCGTCTCGGTTCGGCAGCCGCGGCACGGTGGCCATCCACTCGGCCATCGGAATCACGACCTGGCCGGTGGCCAGCTGCTCGGCCAGCGCCGACTCGCCGCCGACCATGTCCTGCAGTACCTGCGGTGCGGACTGGAACAGCGTCTGTGCCTGCTCCGCGTCCAGGTACACGCGCGCGTCTTCACCGGCCACCTGGGCCGTCAGCGCCTTCATGTCCTCCGGCGAGCGTTCGCCCAGCTTGAGCTCGCCGGCAAACTCGGTGGCAGCGCGCAGCCTGTCGTTGCTCTGGCCCGACTGCATCACCTGGTCCAGGCGCTCGTTGATCCACCGGACCTGCCCGGACGCGCGCGCAGCACGATAGTTTGCATGCACCTCGACCGCACCGGTGGGAACCTCGGCGAGGCCCTCCATGATGATGTCGCCCCATTTCAGGCGTTCCTCGGTCAGCAGCTGCGCCGTGGCCTCGCCTGCAGCGCCGCCACCCAGCTGCACGCCAGCCTCTGCGCCGGTGCGCAGGATCGCCGAGGACGCGCTGCGCCGAGCGTTGTTGATGAAATGGCCAGCCACGCCGGCAGTCAGCGCGTCGAACACACCAATAGCCACGCCGCGCTTGGCCGCCTTGTCGCGCGCGGCGGCCATCTTCTGCGGATCGCGCAGGAACTGGCCAACCGCGTAGGCGTCGGTTGGGTCGACCTTCGCGTCCTGCATGGCGTCGGCGATGCTGGCGCCAAACTCGGTCAGGCCCGAGCCGGTACCGGCCGAGGCAGCCGTCACCACGCGGCTACCACCGCCGGTGGCTGCGGTCAGTGCCAGGCCCGGGGCGCCTATGCCGATCGACTGCCCCAAGGTGACGGCGATAGCGCCCAAGGTGTCGGTGCCGCCGCCGGCCAGCTCGCGCACCGCGCCGCTGAAGCTACCGGCCTTGTTCGCCCGGTCGAAGGCCTGGAAGCCGCGTTCGGTGCTGGCGCTGGTCACGTCTGCGGCCTGTGCCCGGCGCTCCTGGTCTGCGCGCAACGCCGCTTCCTCCGCCGAGCGGTCAGTGGTCAGGCGGCCGGTCGCCGGGTCCATCACCGCTGGGCCATCGGGCAGCAGCGACAGCGCATTTGCCTTGCCCCGCTGCCAGCCACTGACGATGCCGCCGATCACCTGCTCCAGGATGTTCGGCTCGGCAGTGGCCCGTGCCTCACCGGTCACCAGCGAGTTGGCATAGGTGGCCAGCCTCGGGGCCTCGTCACTGGCCAGCGCCATGCGCCGCGGGTCGCTCAGGAAATCGCCCACGTGCGGCGATGCGCGGCCGGCGTCGTCGATCTCCTGCCGCCGGGCGTCCTGCTCGTAGTCGCCCAGGTTCGCCGCCACCACGCCGAATGGCTGGCCAAGCTGGTCCGACAGCTGGTTCGCGCGCGCGGCTTCTTCCGGCTTCTGGCTGGTGCCGGTGTAGGCGGCCCGTAGGGCAGTCTTGCGCTCGACCTCCACCTCGTCCCAAACGGTGTCCCAGTCCTTCATTTGTTGCTGCCCCTCTGCTTGATGATGCCGCGGGTAATGTCGGCGTCGGTCGGGTTCCGCCCATACTTCGCGATGTAGGTCTGTCGCGCTTCGTCTCGTTCTTCCTGCGTAACGCTCAGGTCGAACTGCGCTGCGCTGTTGTAGAGACCCACCTTCACCTTCGGGTTGTTCTTGAACTTCCCGTCCTTCTCCTGGATCGCGCCGAGTCGGCCAGCCTGCAAGTTCTGGGCAAATTGCCTGGCCGTGGCCGATAGCAGCACGTCCGCCTGCTCAGGGGTCGGCTTCTTGCCAGTGGACTGCACAAACTCGGTCTGTGCGTTCTGGTAGGCGATGCGGAACTCGCCTCGCAGTGCGTCGCGTGGCGCGTTCTTGGCCTGAGAACCGCTGCCCGACACATCCGTGTCCTTCCCGAAACCAAGCATCTGGAAACCACGCTCCAGGCGCTGGTTGTCGGTCATCCAGTCAGCACGTTTCGCTGGGTCGTTGGCCTTCGTCTGGTCCTCCGCCAGCGACTTCAGCGTCTTGCCACTGAGCTTGTCGGCGTACTGGCCGAGCGGCAGCTTGGCGAACTCATTAGGCTGCAGCGCCTGCATGCGCTGGATGCTCTCCAGCGTCGCGGGATCGTCCTGCACGGTGGCACCTTCAGAAACGATCTTGCGATAGCGATTCACCGACTCATACAGAGCCGGATCCTGTCCCATCAGAGCCAGCTCGGCCGGCGCCAGCACCTGCGACAGCGGCACGCTCGCGCCGGCGGCAGCAACCTTGTCGTAGATCGACATTGCCGCCGCCTTCTTCGCCTGCTCCAGTCGGTCCTTGCGCTGCGCGTAGATGTCGCGCAGGTAGCCTTCAGTGGCCGCACGCTGATCCGGAGGCATGCTGCGAGGGATCGCGGCGATGGCATCGGCCAGCGTCGACGGTGCGGCCGTTGCGGCGGCAGCGGCCGACGTTCCCGATGTCGCGCCAGGCCCCGCAGACGACGCCCACCGCGCGGAGCGGCCCATCACCTGCCGCACGTACAGCGCCGTCTTGGGGTTCTGCGCTGAGCGGCCACGGTTCACCACCGCATCGGCCCCACCCTCTCCAGCGAAATGAGCGGCAATGGCGAAGGCCCGGCCGCCCTTGGCCAGCCGTTCCTTGTACTCACGAGCCGCGCGCCGGGCAGACGCCGCAGCGTCCTTTCGGTCGATGCCGCCAGCGCTGGTGGCGCGGTACTGGAACAGGCCGGTGGCCTGGTCGCCGTCGTCCAGCACTTCAGGGTTGACGGCGTCGGCGCGGAATCCCGATTCCTGTTCGGCCAGCGCATACAGATCCGCGCGGCCGGCCGCATCCAGCCCCTCGGCCTTCGCCGCATCGTCGATCGCCTTGGCCACCGCAGGCGAAGGCACGCCCCGCGAAGCCGGCGCCGGAAGCGGCTCGATCGCACCACGGCCATCGGCCAGCGACTGGGCCAGCTCATAGGCCGCGCGGTCCTTCACCACCGGGTACAGCGTGCGCTCGACCTGCGCCCGGTCCTCTGGCGTCATCTGGTCGGCGTAACGGTGGTAGTAGTCCTCCGCCGCGAACGGGTCACGGGTGGCCATCGCCGCGGCCGTCTGCTTGCGCACGGACGATACGATGCCGCGCTCGCTGGCCTTGATCGCCTCGGCCCCCATGCCCTGCGTCTGGTAGGCGGCGCTGGCGATGCCAACGGCCTCCTGCAGCCGCACGTCAGCCAGGCCGAAGTCGCCGGACATGCCGGCGCTGACGGCATCCTGGCCGATGTTGTCGATCGTGGCCTTGCGCTCGGTGGCCTCGTAGGCGCTGTACTCGCGGTCGGCGTAGTTATTGAGCCGACCCTGCACAGAGTCGCGGAACGAGAACGACACTTGGTCGAATCGCTGCTGCTGCTCCGGCGACAGCCGGCTGCGGATTGCCGACACACGCTGGTCGAGATCACCCAGCAGTGCGTCGTGCGCCTGCAGCGCGTTCTTGCCCTGGTACTTCGCGATGCCGTCGGCATTGGCCGGGTTGAATGTGGCGCCCTCCCAGTCCGAAAGCTCGCGGCGTGCCTCCATGACTGCCGTCAGGTCTGCGCTGTCCTTCTGCCGCTGGAACAGGTCGGCCGCCGCTTGGCCAACGGCACCTGCGGTACGGCTGAGCGGCGACAGGTCGACCTGTGCGGTGTTGCGGACCTGCGGACCCAGCTGGGCCTCGACCTGCGGCCCGTTGGTGCGGGGGATCAGGGTCGCCATGTCATAGCCCCCAGCCGCGCGAGATGCGCGCGTTGTTGCGCATGGTGATGCTGTTGGCCTGAGACGACAGGTTCCCACCGCCGCCAGCCACGCCGCCGCGGCTCATGCCTCCAATGCCCATGCTCGCGGCGCTGGCGAGCGAGCCCAGGATCGTGCCGGTCGCCTGAGCGTTGCCGCTCCAGCGGGCCAGCTCGCCCTGCGTCCGCTGGTTCTGGGCCTGCGCGTTGAAGCCCCAGGCCTGCCGCGCAGCGTTCATGCGGATGGTCTGCTGATCGACCTCACCGAACATCGCGGTCTCGCCGAGGATCTCCGCCGGCGTGCCGAGCGTCGGGTCGATGTTGTTGGCAGCGATCGCGGCGCGCTGTTGGCCTAGCGCAATGCGCGTGCGCCAGGACTGCTGCTCCATCTCGCGGGTAGCCAGGGCGTTGCTGGCGTCGGCGTCCTGCTGCGCCAGCATCGCATTGTTCTCGGCGATCTGAGCGTTGGCCTTGCCCTGCTTCTGCTGCTGGTCGGCCTGGTATGCACCGGTTACAACGGTGGCCGCCAGAAGGGCGATTGCGGGATTGCACACGTTATGCGCTCCAGTAGAACGGAAGGAAAGGGGCGCTGTCCGGTCCGACCGGCACCGGCGCGAGGAAGTGGAAGCCCAGCCAATGCAGCCAGCGCTGCGCGGCCTCGTTGCGCTGGTCGACGACGTTGAACAGCATCGAAGGGAATGCCTGCTGCATCCGAGCCAGGGCGGGACGGGACAGGCGCAGCAGTTCCTTCTGGACCGACAGAGGGTTAAGCCCCGTCGAGCCGACCATCCAGGGCGTGCCGATGCCGCCGAGGATCGAGTAAGGGGTGGCCCCGAACATGCAAACCGGCACGTCGCGCACCATCGCAGTCCATGCCTCAGCGCTGCCCGCCAGGCCACGCTGCAGGGCCTCCGCCGGCGTGGTGCGGGCGCATGCCCACAGCTCGACTACGTCTGCGGGCCGTGCCGCAGCCGCGATCACTTCGATGTGTCCAGCCTCGGCCGGTACCAGTTCTGCGGTGACCTTCATTCGGACGCCACCACCTGGGGCATCAGAGAAAGGATCTCCATCGGCAGCGGGTCGTCGCTCACGATGTGGAAATGACCGCTGTCCACGCCCCACCGGCAGGACATGTTCTTGCGCAGGACGCCCGTGTACGGGGCCGTGGGCTCGTCGTAGTCCTCAAAATCGCGTTGCGCGATAGGGTCCAGCGTATCCAGCGTGGTGCCGACGTAGACGCCGCGGGTGTTGCGCACCAGCAGCGCGACCTCGAAGGCGAGCTTCTTCATGGGCCGCAGCGGGTCGCCGCCATTGGCGTTGACCTCCAGCGTCTCGATGTGGGCGGTGTACGGCAGGCCGATGTGCACCACGCCGCCCGGGCGCTGCAGCTGCACCTTGCCGTCGACCACCTGCAGGTCCTTCTGCACGTTGCCATCGACCAAGGCCACCACGGTCTTGCCCTCCAGGTGGCCCATTCCGGCGATCGTCGAGCGCTGATAGGTCCAGTCCTGCACAGCGACGCCGCGCAGCGCCAGCGGCACCGCACCGATCGATTCCACCGTCGCGACCGTGGGCGACACATAGGCCATGACCCGCACGCGGACGTGTTCGTCGCCAATGGCCAGCCGCAGGATGTTGCCCACGTCGCCAGCCCCGCTGAAGATCGCGGCGCCAGTGGTGGCGGTGATCACGGCGCCCTCGTTCCACCCATCGGTGCTGGTCAGCGTCATGGTCGAGCCGTTCGGCCGCCGGCCGTCGTAGGTCAGCAGGCTGTCGGCGTACTTCCAGTCGAGCGGATCGTCGTACCGGGTCGGGGCCATCTGCTCCACGTACTGGACCCATTCGCCGTTGATGAAGCGGCGCACCAGCAGGTAGACCTCGGTTTCGATCTCACCGGGCAAGCAGCAGACGTCCAACACCTCGCCGTCGGTTTCATGCGGGTGCCAGCCGGTGACCTCCTGCTCGGGCATGTACGTGCAGCCGATCAGCACACCGTCCGTGCGTGGCATCCACAGGATCGGCCAGGGCGCCGTGCTGTATTCGATGCCGCGGAACGTGTAGCCCTGCACCAGGTGGTCGGCCCAGATGCTGATCTCGTTGCCGCGGAAGCCGTCCTTTTCGAACTGATAGGCCAGATCGCGCACGCGCTGGCCCTGTGCCTGCAGGAACACCGCCGACTCGCCCAGCACGCGGGCCTGCAGGTCGCCGGTGCCGTAGGCGGACTGCGGCTTGATGCCGATGGTGCTGGGCGTCACCACCGCGTCCTGCCCGCCGGTGACCTTCCACTCGCCGCCGGTGGTCAGCACCAGCAGGCTGTCCAGTGGCACCAGGTCGCGGATCGCATTTACCTGGCGCGCATTGATCGTGAACGACACCGCGTCGCTGTCGACGATCGGCGAGCTGCGCCCGAAGTTGGGGTAGTCGCCGATGTTCGATGCCCACACGGTCTGCGGATCGCCAGGGCTGCCGGCGAACCACAGGCGATCGCCGAAGAACTCGACCTCACCGGGGTAGCCATAGCGATAGGACCAGGCGCCGACGGCCCAGACATCAGTGCCACCGACGGCACCGGCCGCGTACTGGGTCACCACGATGTTGTTGGCGCCGGTCGGCGGCGCCTCGTAGAAGTTGATCAGGTCCGCGCCGGGATCGATCGTCCAGCCCTGTGCCATTACTGCGCCTCCTGCGCGACGTTGCCGCCGCGACCGATACCGCCACCACTGGTGCCGCCAGTGCCGCTGCCACCCGGGTAGTACGGATTGGATTGAACCGGCACGCCGTCGATCTTGACCTGGTAGTCCAGGTAGCTGCTGCTGGTCGCGCCAGGGATGGAGAACTGTTTCGTGGTGCCGTCGCCGTTGAACGTCCACGGACCGGCCACCGGTGGTGGAACGTTGCCCACGATGCTGTCGGGGATCCGCTCGATCACCGTGGCGGTGACCTCGAACGGGCTGGTGAACGCGGTGATCTTCATGATCCCGAACCCGCCGTGCACGTATTCCCATTCGACCCCGACGGCGTAGTCGTTGACGTTGTCGAACTTCACGTCCTGCGGCCCATCGAACGCACGGCCGCTGTCGTGCACGGGGCGCACACTGCCGCAGACGTAGTACGGCGTTCCTTCCAGGCCGGTCACCACCGGGACGCTCACGCAGCGGTAGACCTTCTGGTCGCTCCGGCGGAGGGCCCCCAGCGGCACATTCTTCTCCGCCGCCACCCAGGGCTTCACCGAGCGCAGTTCCTTTTCCTCGGCGTACAGCAGCGAGCCGACCATCTCCGCGGTAAAGGTCGGAACGTTGGTCGTCACCGTCACCACGCCCTGGGTGCCGGACACGGCCAGCAGCGCGGCCTCGTCGTTGTTGAACGGGCGGAACGGTCCACGCCGGTATTCGAAGTCGCGCAGTTCGAACTGGTCGACGGCAACGCGGCGCAGCTCCTTCGGCGGGATCCACGGGTGCACCAGAAACAGCACGTCAGCCGACTGCGTGTGTCGCACCTTGTAGATGTCCTCGCCGGTGTATGGCGTGGCCACCTCGACGATCTCCCCTGCCCCGTTGCGCAGCAGCGCGCCGCCTACCCAGAACCGCATGTAGCCGTCGCCCATCTCGATCGCGTACTTGACCGTGGTCGAGTAGATGAACGGGATGAAGCGGGTGGCACGATCGTTGTGCTTGGCACCACCGCGGAACAGGTAGCCCGGCCGCTTCTCGCCGCCGCCGGTGGGCTTGGTGATCACGTTGCGGCAGGTCTTCAGGCTGATGGCGTAGCGAACCATGTCGACGCGCCCCTGGAGTCCGGGCGACAGCTCGCCGCCGGACATGCTCGGTTGCAGCAGACGCGCCATGGTCAGGCCCTCGCCATCTGGGCCATGGACGGCTGCCGCTCGTCCTCGTCGGCCTCGTTGAAGTCATGCGCCGCGGCCTGGCTGAGCGCGAGCTGGTAGAGCTGCTTCAGGCCGGATTTGTTGGAGAACCCATTGGCACCGATGATCGTCGGCGCGCCTTCCTCGGCCAGCTTGCAGGCCAGCGCATCGACGAAGTGCGCTGGGTAGCGCTCCGGGTCTTCCACGCGCGCGACATAGATCAGATAGGCCTTGGCCCGATCGCACAGCAGCGACGTGCCGTCCGTGCCCATCGCCTGCTCGAACTGGATGCCGTGGCACTGGCGGAACTGCGGCTCACACCAGCGCGACAGGCGGCGGCCGGCGCGCATGCCCTGGTCGTCGGTGATGGCCAGCACGGTGATGCAGTCCGCCGGACGTGCGTAGCGGATCTCCCAGCCGGGCATCGGCGCCTCAGCGGCGACGGCCAGGCGCTGGGCCTTCATCGCCCAAGGCCACAGCCGGTCGGCCAGCACCAGGTCGCGCATAGGCTCCCACAGGCGCGAGAAAACGCGCGCCTCTTTGGAGCGCTCGGTCAGCGAGGTGATCGTGATGTCCTGGGCCAGCTTGCCCAAGGCCAGGTTGCAGATTTCAACTTGGGAGGTCATGGCTCACCCAGAAAGAAGAAGGCCGCCCGAAGGCGGCCTCGTGTTGCCAGTGGTGCGATCAGGACGCCGGGGTGGCCGGCTTGCCGTCTGCGTACACGCGCCAGATGCTCGGGTCGAGCGTCAGATACGCGTTGAAGGCGCCCGCAGTCAGCGGCCCGGTCGCCACCGTGTAGCGCACACCCAGGTACTGCTTGTAGTCGCCCGCCGGCAGCGGCACGACCGCCAGGACCGCACCGGCAGTCATGTCGGCCAGTGCCAGGGCGCCGGTGGCGTAGTGCACCCTCGGGTTGGTGGACAGTGCGGCGTTGTCGGCCGACTCCAGGGACGCGACGACGGTGGCAGCGCCTGCCGCTGCTGCAGCCTGGGTGGCGACGATCACCAGATAGGTAATCGCCGGAGCGCCCAAGTTTTCGGTGGCATTCGGCGCAAGGCCGGTGCCCTTCAGGTTCATCACGTTGGTCGAAATGGCGGTCGCGGTGACCGCCTGCGCCGAGGAGAACTCGGCGCGTGCGTCAATGTGGGACATGGATCTTGCTCCAGTTGTGTGGGTTTTCTTTCAACACCCGCCGAAGCGGGCTCGGTCAGTTACGCAACGGCGCCTTCATCCCAGGCGAGCGCGTCGCTGACGCGGATCGGGATGCCACGGAAGGTGTTCACCGGCTGACCGTTCAGTTCGGTCTGCTTCAGCGCCAGGATGCGGCGGTTGTTGGCCTGGATGTCCAGCCACTCGTAAATGTCGCGGTTGACGTAGATCACCGTGTTCAAGCTCTCCAGGCGCTCGATGCGGTGCGTCGCCTTGATCAGCTCGTTGATCAGCACCAGCTCGGTGTTCGGCTCGGGGTCGACCTTCAGATTGCTGACCTTGATGTTCGCCACGCGGGCGATGCAACGCGGGTCTTCGACTGCCAGGCCTGCCTGAAGCGCAAACCAGTCGCGGTAGGCCGGGTACTTGCCGCCGTTGCCATCGTCGACCAGTTCGTCGCCGTAGTCGGTGTGCTGGATGCCGGCCTTGGTGCCCTTGGCGTAGATGCCATACACCGAGTCGTCGCCCCAGCCAACGACCCAGATCGAGGTCAGATTGCTGCCAGTGCCCGACAGCTTGATGATCTGGCGCGACAGGTCGCCGGTGGCGTCGGCGTAGCGCTCCTTCAGGCCCACGAATCCGGCCGACTGGATCTTGGAGCCGTTGAAGAACTGCGACTCTAAGCTCTGGCCGATCGCCTCGATGTGGCGGCCGTTCTTCTTCACGCGGAAGTCGGAGACGTTGGTCGACAGCTCAGCCAGCACCTTGTCGACCTGGCCCAAGGACGCGAACTCGGCGGTGGCCTCGGTGATGTCGGCGGCCTTGCCGGTCGATGGCTTCACACCAGCGTTGAGCTTGCGCAGAACGGCCTCGGGCAGCTGCGTTTCCACGCCGATGCGGTGACCGTTCGTGGTGTTGGCTTCAACCCACGGGATGTCCTGGAAGACCGGCTTGCGCTTGGTCAGGATCTCCGCGATCGGCAGCGGCTTGCCGTCCTGGGTGTAGCGGGTGGAGATGTCGGTGATGTTCGGAACATCACGGGTGAGAGTTGCCATTGTTCAGTCCTCTGGATACGAAAGAGCCGCCAATCGGCGGCCGTCGGATGGGTTGTTGTGGCGGATCAGTCGCGCTGGCGTGCCGCCGGGCGGTCGGCGTACTGGTACATGCGGTCACCGGTGCTCTGCGTGCCACTGGTCGTGGTGCCGCCGAGACCGTCCACCTTGCTGTCGCGAAGGAAGCCACCGAAGAAGGCAAACGCCTTGATCATGGTCGGGTGGTTGCCCCAACCCAGGTCGTTGAACGCCTTGGTCAGCTCGGGATCGTTGATGGCCTTCACCGCGGTGGTGGCCAGGCCGACGGTTTCGTCGTACTTGGCGCCCAACTGCTGCTTGGCATCAGCGCCCCACTGCTCCAGCTGCTGCAGGCGCTGAGCCTCCACGGCTTGCTGCAGTGCCGCCGCGTCCTGCCCGGCCATCTGGGTATACAGGTCCACGGCCTCCTGGGCCTGTTCCTGCGTCCAGCCCTTGGCCTTGAAGAACTCGGTGGCCTGCCCGAGGCGGTCGCCTTCAAGGGTGAATCCCTCCGGCACCTTGAACGCCTCGTACTGCTCCGGTGCGCCATCGCTGGTGTCGCCCTTGGACTTGCCGGCCTCGCCGCCTTCGTCCTTGGTGTCCGTGCTGGTGGTGCCCTTCGCATCACCTCCGTCCCCCGTACCCTCGGTTGCCGGCTGGCCACTGCCGCCGGTGCCCTGCTGTTCCGTGGTGCTGGTGGTGGTCTTGCCCTCGCCTTCGCCAGAATTTTGGGTGCTGGTCTCGGTGGCGGTTTCAGTCGACATGTTCACTTTCCTCGGGTTGCTGCAGCTGCGACTGCAGCCGCTTCAGTGCACTGTTGGCCTCGGCGCGCATTTGAGCTTCGCGCTCCGGGCAGTTGTCACGGATTGCCAGCAGCCACCACAGGGCGGCCTCCTGCCGGCCGATGGCGCGGGACTGGGCCATCGCATTGGTGTTGAAGGCGCTGGCGTCCACGCCCATTGCCTGCAGGAACGCCCAGACCACACGTCGGCCTACGGGCTCCGCCAGTACGCTGCGGATGTCCTCACGCAGCTGGCGAAGCTCCAGCACGGCCAGCTGTCGCTCGCGTCGCTCTTGGTCGATGTCCTCCTGGCTGCGACCCGGCCGGCTCATGCTGCACCCTGCATGGCGTCAATCAGCGCCTGGGCCGCCGAGCCTTCCTCGGGCACCGTATCGCTAGCGGTCTTCAGTGCTTGGGTTGCGTCCTTCAGCGGCTGCGCGGCCGCCGCGAGCTGCTGCTGGCGCTGCTGCTGGGCGCGATCGGCACGAATACTGGCCACCGCATCGTCGCTGCGGATGATCGAAGCAGGACCACCGACCGCAGTGGTGTATTCGTCGACTACCTGGTCCGCGTCCAGCTTGTCCATCACCGATGGATCGCCGGTTGCCTGGGCGACGCCGGCAACGAACTGCACCGTGCGCTCGATGGAGCCGACTGCTGCGGCCTTGGCCGCCTGCGCCAGGATGCTGGTGTACTCGATCTTCAGAGGCAGGTCGGCCAGCACCTGCGGTGGGTCCGGGATGCGGCCGGCGCGTTCCAGAAGGCGGAACACGCGGACGATCACCGGGTCGAGAACTTCGTCCGTGATCGACTCCAGCGTGGGCGCCAGCACGGCAGCCTTTTCTTCTTTGCGGGTGGCGATCTCGGTGGCCGTGCGGTCAGTCTTGTCGCCCAGCGCTTCCAGCATCAGGAAGAGCTGATAGAAGAAGGCCCGCTCGATGCGGGCCTCGATGGTGGCGATCTCTTCGCGGATCTGCTGCAACGCCCTGGCGTCGGGGGTGTAGACCGGCGCGACGGTGGCGTTGACCGAGTCCTGCGGCAGGTAAACCATGCCGCCCTTCCGCAGGCGCGCGCCTCCGGACCGCTTCAGCGATTCCGGCCCCCCGAGTGTGGGATCGGAGAGTTGCTCCATCAGACGCAGCTTTTCGCCTTCCAGATACTGCAGCTGCTTGATGTCTCCCAAGCAGTCGACCGCCGGGCTGGTGGAGTAGACGTCCTCCGCCACGGGATTCCAGCGAGCCACCACGAAAGGCGCTTCGTAGTGTCCGCCGATGTCCAGAATCCCGTGATCGGCGGTGCCCACACCATCGATCCAGACTACCTCGCGGTAGGGTCGGAACTGCGGCGCCTGCAGCCCCAGCGGCCCGATACCGGGGCGCTCGTTGGGATTCGGCTCGATCAGCGACTCCACGATGAATTCGCGGTCGCCATTGTTGGCCAGGCAGTCCCGAACGGTTCTCGGCAGCTGGTCTGCACCGTAGCGCTGCTCCAGCTGCCGGGCAGTCTTCGTGTACCGACGCCACAGCGAGTCGACACGCTGCTGGTCGTCCAGCCCCACCGCGTAGGTACCTGCGGTCAGCGAGTAGAACCGGACCACCTCGCGCGGATCTTCGAGGATCAGCATTGGCGCAGTGCCGAACAACCCGTCTTCCGTGTAGACGACCGGCATGGCCTTGTAGAAGTTGCTGCTGGCCAAGGCGTCGCGGATGCGCTGCGCTACGTCGTCCAGCCATACCCGGACGCCAAACTGCTCAGACAGCGACGGGTCCGGCGTCTTGACCAGGAACCATGGCTGCGCCTTCGGCGTCATGTGGGACATCATGCCGGCCGACATCGTGCGCAGGACCTCGGTGGCGGTGCTGTTGATGACCTTGGCCCGGTTGCGCTTCCTGGGCTTCGTGTCGGTCTCGCCGTAGAAGCGACCGCGGGTTGGGTCCACGTACTCCGACACCTGGCGCCAGTCGGTGTTCCAGTCCGTCTGGTTGTCCTTCATGGCCTTCTTTCGGCGCCGGCAGTGCCCGCGCAGTTCCATCATGTCCATCAGCCTCCCCCCAGCACGGTGTTGCGCGGAGCTGTTCCACCCAGCGCGGTTGTCGTCGGCGCCAGCGATCGATACGCCACAGAGGACGCGCCGCTGCTGGCGTAGGTGCGGCGCTCGTCCTCGGCCTCCTTGCGAGCGCGGCGCACGCGGCCGGTCGGATCACCCACGGCGGTCTTGGTGATGCCGAGAGGGTCGGCGTACTTGCCGGTCTTGTCGCCGAACAGGACGCCACCCGGATCGATGATCTGGCGCGAGGTGCACATGGCGTCAGGCACCCAGCGCCGTCTTGACCGACGCGGTCGGCATCGCCGAGCTGGTGTCACCGGCCAGGATGGTCGACCTGGCGCCGAAGCGCAGGCGCTGCCGCTGGCGCTCGCGGTCACGCTCGTTCACGGCGGCATCGTCGATGGACTCGGGCGCCACTTCGGGCGCTGCGGCCACCGGCTTCACCTTCGGGGCGGAGTTGCACATGGGGATTCCTTCAGGACAACGGGTTGTAGGGTTCACCGGCCTGCTGGTCGGCGTGGTCGCGATGCTCCATCGGCGACCCATCGGGGAAACGCGGCCGGGGCATCACGGGGTATGCGAACGACAGCACCAGGGCGTCGGCCCGGTTGGGGCTCGGCAGTCCGCGGCGCTTCATGTCCTTCTTCGATTCCATCTGCAGCTTGCCGTCGAGGCGCGGCACTGTTTCGGGTGCTTGCAGCTCGTCGCGCAGCTGCGGGTCTTCAGGGATTGCCCCGCCTTCCTTCAGCCAGTCGCGGCAGGCTTTCCACATCTCGGCGCGTTTGTTGAGGCAGCCCTGGTCGCCCGACTCGCCCGAGAACCACACCAGGCGCCAGTCGCGGCTCATGGTTCGGCCTGCGGACACGATGCCAGTGCCGAAACCGCCATCTACGAACACAGCGTCGGCCTTATGCTCGTCCTCCAGCTGGGCGAGGATGGCCGCCACCGCCATGTCGTTGTCGTTCTTGGCCAGCGTGCGCAGCTGCCGATAGGCCAGTCCCTGACGCAGGCCGATCACTAGCTCGTCGTCGCCTTCCCACGCCGGGTCCAGAGTGAGGATCTTCGGCGCCCAGCTGTACTGCTCGGGCCGCAGGTGCCGCCCGTAGGCTGCAGCCACGTCCGCCTCGGCGATGAACTGGCGGGCTGACATCGAGGGAAAAAGGCCGCGGATACGGACCTTCACCACGTCGCTGTCCTCGCCGTAGTCGCGCACCATGCGCTCGGCCTCGACCAGGTTCACACCCTCAACGGTGCGGCTGTCGATCTGCTCGGTGTCCCAGCTGGCCTTGAATCGGCGGAAACACTCACGGAAGCGGCCGGTGTTGCGGGTGGTGTTGCCGAACGCGGCCCAGATGATCTCGGTGCCCTGGTCGGTCAGCGCGCCCTCGGCAACTTCCCACACCTTGTCGGCGATGGCCGAAGCCTCGTCGAACACCAGCAGGATGCGCCGGCCCTCGTTGTGCAGGCCCGCGAACGCCTCGGTGTTGTTCTGTGACCACGGCACCGCGTCAATGCGCCAGGTCTTGTCGTGGCCCGGGGCGTTGCTGATCAGCGCCGTGGCGGTCAGCGTGGCCCAGTCCTTGGTGAGGCTGATCCCGTGCCACTTCGACAGCTCGGCCCAGGTCTTCGTGCGCAGCTGGTTGTCGGTGTTGGCCGTGACAACGCCGCGGGTATCTTCGAACGTGTCGAAGGCCCACTTGATCAGCATCGCCACCAGCGCGGACTTGCCGATGCCATGGCCAGAGCCGACAGCCTGGCGGATCACCTCGCCAGCATCAGCAGCCCCGGCCTGCAGCTTCCCGCCGATCTTCTCCAGCTGCCGGCGCTGCCAAGCGCGCAGCTTCTTGCCGTCCAGTGGGCCGCCCTTGACGCCCCAAGGGAAGTTGAACAGCACATAGCCCAGCGGGTCGTGCTGGAACGAGCCGATCGCCTCGACCAGCTGCTGCTCAGGACTCGCGGCCGGCTGCGCGCTCACGGGCGGCCCTCAGTTGGTCGGCCAGGTTGTCCTGTACGCCGTGGTCCAGAGCAACGCGCTCGCCGTACTTCTTGGGCTGCAGCTTGCCGGCGTACCACTTCCGGGCATCAATCATCAGCTTGGAGCGCTCGACCATGTCGCCTGTCTGTCGCTCCAGCACCTTGCCCTTCCCGTCCTTCTTCAGCCGCTCGCCCAGCACCGCCTTGTCGGCGATGTCGAGGATCTCTTCGGCCAGCGTGTCCGCCTGCAGCTCGCGTGCACGCGCGTACTGGTTGCGAAATGCCTCGTTCTCAGCCAACCAACGAATGACCGTGGAACGGCACGGCATCTTTGCCGTGGAACAGATCGTGCGCAGGCTCTTACCATCCACCAGCAGGTCGCAGATCGCGTCGGCCAGCTGCTGGCTGTACTTGCTCGGCCGTGCCATTACTGTTCCCTGTCCGCCCGGATCACGGCTTGGCTGGCGCGGACGTGGTCGTCGGCGTCGCGGCCGATTTGAACAGCAGCTCCCGCAACCTCTGCTCGTAGTTCGGCGTGCGCATCACGTTCGACGGCGCCGGCGACGGCTTGGGACAGGAGGCTGGTGCTGCAGGTGGCGAGGTCGTCGCGCAGCTGGAGACGCCCAGCATGCAGGTCAGCCACAACAGCAGCAGGGACGGTCGCGGCCGCAGTGCGGTCTTCTTCATGCTTCGCTCCGATGGTGGCCAGTGCCTCGGCCTGGGCGTGCTCGGTGGCACGGGTCTGGTTCACCTGGGTGGCGACCGCCACAGCGCCGGCGGCGCGCTGATCGGCTTCCCTGCCCTCTGCCCGGTCGCCGCGCCAGGCCCAGCCAGCACCGAACATGGCTGCGGACCACAGGGCGAACGCGACGACTGCGACGGCGATGCGGTTCACGACCGGCCCTCGCACATCCGGCGCTCAGCCGCCCGACGGTTCACCAGGCCCTGCACGCGCTTGCCACCGGCGTACACCCATCGGTCCAACTCCGGGCACCAGCTCGCGGCGGGCTGGCCAGCGTTGATGCGGCCCACCAGGGTCGAGCGGCAGGCAGCACCCACGCCCACGTTGTAGGTCCAGCTCAGCACCGCAGCCCACTCGCGTTCGCGTAGCGGCACCTTGATGCACTGGCTGATGCCGGTCAGGTAGCTGCCCAGGCGGCTGTTGAGCTTTTCGGCACACTCCTGCTCGGTGTAGACCGCCTTGTCCGGGCGGCTGGTGTCGCCGTAGCAGTAGGTGGCCACACCGACCATGTCGATGTACGGCGTCGGCGAGTAGCCCTCCCACGGCTTCACCAGCGCGGCCGCGGCCAGGGCGATGACGGCTGCGGCGCTGCCGCCGATCACCTTGCCCTTCATCCGATCACCCCGCCGCGGCGCGCCTGGCGCCATTCGCGGATCCACTTCCACACCAGGTAGCCGATCTGGCCCACCAGGTAGATGGCCGTCAGCACCAGCACCGCTTTGTCCAGGGTGAACCCCGATGCGACGGCCGTGGCCA
This sequence comes from Stenotrophomonas sp. MH181796, assembly GCF_009659995.1. Classification (NCBI taxonomy): domain Bacteria; kingdom Pseudomonadati; phylum Pseudomonadota; class Gammaproteobacteria; order Lysobacterales; family Lysobacteraceae; genus Stenotrophomonas; species Stenotrophomonas sp. MH181796. The sequence goes on along the minus strand of NZ_RAHU01000004.1, from coordinate 546,343 downwards.
CCGTTACCGGCGGCGTGACCTTCAGGGCTGCGGTCCCCACCGCGTCAATGATTTCTCCCCGCATGTCGGTTCCATGGTTGATCCGGTTCGGCATGACGCCCTCCCCGATTGGTCGATAGGTGCCCGTCACCGCAGCCCGGCAGGCTCGGCGAATTGGTCCGGTGAGGGTGGACGGGCGTGGATGGTTGCGGGGGCCGGATTCGAACCGGCGACGGCCGGGTTATGAGCCCGGTGGCCTGGACCTCTGGCCTACGCCCGCAGAAACGAAAAACGGCCCGCCGGTGAGGGCGAGCCGTTGAAAGAGGTAGCTATTTCAGCTTGCGGGATTTCTACGCCCTCAGGATTAACCTGTCAAGGCGTGTCCGCCTTCGGGCGAGCAGCCAGCATGGCCTGGTAGACGGCACAGGCTTGGTTCGGCGTGAGGCCGAACAGCCGGCCTGCGGCGGTCATGGCAAGGCTGGGATCTTCTGGCGCTTCAACGTAGCCCTCGGCAGGCGAGAGAGCGGCGCGGGTGTTCCATGCCTCGCGGCAGTCATGGTCGGTGTACCTGCTGGATGCGCCGCAGCGCTCGCATCTAACGCGGTAGGCCGGATGGCGGATCGTCCCTTCCATATGCTCGATGGTCAACATTTCCCCGTCGGTTCCACAGAACGGGCACGGCTTCAGTTCTATCTCTTCCATTCTGATGCTCCAGTCAGGCAGCAGTGGCTACGGCCAGAAGCATGCCATGAACACGCTCGGTGCCGCGCCTGGCCATATCCACGTAGCTGGCCTGGCTGACGGTCGGTAGCCCCGACATCTGCAGCAGCGAGTTGGCCGTGTGCCAGCGCTCGATCTTCCGACGGCCCTGCCCGCAGTAGTAGGCGCGTAGCACCCAGCCGATGGCCGGCGCATGCCTGCTGATCTCGAACACCGCGTCCTCGATCTGCTGCGCCTCCGGGTTGATCTCCAGCGGCTTGTAGCCCGTCGCCCTGCCCGGCATTTCGTGGTGCTCCATCAGCACCGCCAGCAGGTTCTTCGACGCGTGGCCGAGATATTCGCAGTCCTTATGCAGCGCGAATTCCTCGCCCCAATGCTCCATGCGGCGCCGGATGTAATCGCTCATCAGGTCAGTCTGCATCGCGCATCCCCTTCAGCACGTTCTCGTCGAATCGGAACACCGGCAGCAGGCCGTCGGTGTCGCAGCCGCCCTGCCGGTCCGGCCGGCGCTGGCAGTGCGCCGGGCTGCTGCCGCGCTCGCGCATGGTGCAGACGGAGCAGACGCCATGCCGGCGCAGGTAGGCGTTGTATCGCTTCCGCGTGCGGGCCTCTGGCGTGGTCATGCACCGCCCCGCAGCAGACTGTCGCCGTACAGGCCAATCAGCAGGGCGTCAGCGCGGCCGTTGTCCTTCTTCCGCTGCAGCTGGCCGACGGCGGATGGGAACCGCTGGATGGCGAGCAGGCGCGCCGCATCCTTACCCTGGTTGGTCAGCCCAAACCAGCGCTTCCAGCTGGCCGGCTCAGCACGCAGGTACGGCACGCCCAGCAACTCGAACACGGCCTTGGCTTTGCCATAGTGGTCGCCGAAGTTGAACGACGACTGCGGCCCCGCCTTCCGCTCTTCCTTGCCGTCAGGACCGCGCTTCGGGGGCATGGCGCGAACCCGCTCGATGACGCCAGACACAGCCGCACCAGGGTTCATCTCGCGCGCCGCACGGATGAACAGAGCAATCGCCCGGGCGTCCACTTCCTGGCTCTCGCCGACGGCCTGCAACGGCATATCGATCACCGGGCCAGGCGCGCCGTCCACCAATGTTGCGATGGCGCCCGTCAGGCCTGGGTCAATGCTGATGATCAGGCGGCTCGCCATGGTTTTACCCTCCCCCAGTAGATTTCCAGCGCAGTGTTCTGCAGGTCCAGCAAGTAATCGTCGTTGCCGATCTCCTGGCGGAACTGGCGCGGCTGCTTCGCATAGGACGGGCCGAACAGGCGCTCGCAGGTGTCCGCATCCATGCCGCCGAACGGCTCGCCGCGGTGCGACCACGGGTTCAGGCCGATGGTGAAGTCATGGCCGCGCCGCTTCTGGCCGTGCTTTCCGCCCACGGTCAGGTGGTGGACCTCGCAAGGCACGAAGCCCAGGCCCAGTGCCTGCGCGATGACGCAGCCGATCTCCTTGATGGCGTCCATGCGCTGCTGTTGCTCGATCGTGGGTTTGCTGGTGCTGCGTCCGCGCTTCATGCCGCATACCTCTGCAGTCGCTTCGGCGCCTGGTCGCTCAGGCGCACGTTGTTCTCCACGGCCCAGGCCTGCGCAAAGGTGATCAGGTCGGCCATGTCGGCCACGGTCATGCGCCGCGTCTGAATGGCCAGGTTCACGATGCTGGCGCCGTCGAGGGACGGCACGACGTCGCCCTGCTGCCGGTTGCTCTCACGGGCCCAGGCATCGACCAGCAGACGCTTCCATCCCTCGCCGTCGATCCAGCGCCCTGCCCATTTCCGCTGATTCGCGATCTCTCCGCAGATGGCGTGGAACATGGCGTTCTGCTCCAGGCTGCGGCTCGGCTTGTGTTCCTGCACGGTCAGGCGCACGTCCTGCCCCAGCTCTAGGAACTGGCAAGCGAATTTCCATGCGGCGGCCATGCGATCGCGCGCGTTCTCGGCCCGCAGGATGAAAGTGGATGGCTTCATTCTCGATCCCCCATCGGCAATGCAGCGGCGAGTCCTCGGCGAGCCCTCGGCGCGGCCCCAGCAGCCGGCGCCGAGGCACTGGTCTGCTTCGGCTCCCACCATTCGGGCAGGTTGGAGAACCGGAAATACTCCGGCGCATAGGCGACGCGTGCCATGCCAGGCGCACCGTCGCGCTGGATGGCCACGATCAATTCAGCCGTGCCAGCCCAACGGCTGTCGGGGTGATAGATCTCGTCGCGGTAGATGAAAATCACCGCGTCGGCGTCCTGCTCGATGGAACCGGAGTCACGGAGGTCGGCCACGATCGGGCGCTTGTCGCCGGTGCGCTTCTCCAGGTCGCGGTTGAGCTGACTCAGTAGCAGCACCGCGATGTCCAGCTCGCTGGCCAGGAGCTTCAGCGCACGGGTGATGTCGCCGATGCCGGCGGCACGGTTGTCCCCCGAGACGTGCATCAGCTGCAGGTAGTCGATCACCACCAGAACCAGGTTGTCGTCCTGCGCCTTCATGCGGCGCACCTGGGCGCAGACGTGCTGCACCTTGGCGATGCGCGGCCGGCTGATGCGCATCGCCGCCTCGCCAATCCTGCGTGTCCAGAGGGTGACGTTCTGCCAGTCGGCGTTGTCGAGCTTGCCCGACCGCAGCTTCCCGCCGCTCACCCCGGCCAGGTTGGCCAGCATGCGCTTGCCCAGTTCCTCTGGCTTCATCTCGAAGCTGAAGAAGGCGACCGACTTGCCCGCACGCAGGGCCACCTGCTCGGCGATGTTCTGCGCCAGGGTCGTCTTGCCCATCTTGGGTCGAGCGGCCAGCACGTACAGGCGCCCACCCAGCAAGCCGTCCAGGATCTGGTCGAGGTCTTCCATGCTGGTGGACAGGCCGGTGATGCCATCGACCGTTTCGGCGGCATGGGAAAGCTGGTCGAAAACACGCGCCATCACCGGTGCCACCGGCTCCAGGTCGCACGGCTCGCTGTCCAGCAGCCCACCGATGCGGGACTGGGCATGCCCGATCAGGTCGAGCGCACTGCGACCCTCGGGGCTATAGGCCGCGTCGATGAGGTCGTGCCCGGCATCGATCAGCGCACGTAGTTTGGCCTTCTCCGCGACGATCTCGGCATAGGCCCGAACGTTGGCCGCCGACGGCGTGTTGTTCGCCAGCTCGATGATGTACGCGCCGTCGCCCACCAGCTCCAGCTGCCCGGCAGCCTCGAACCACTCGCCGATAGTCACCGCATCGAACGGCTGGCGCTTCTCGGCCAGCTGCAGGATGCAGCGCCACAGCAGCTGGTGGTCCCGACGGTAGAAGTCACCTTCCACCAGGACGTCCTGCACCTCGACCAGTGCCCGGTTGACCAGCATCAGCCCACCCAGCACGGATTGCTCGGCGTCGATGCTGTGCGGCGGCAGGCGCAGGGCCTGCTGGTCCCCGTACAGGCTCGACAGGCGGCTCACCTCGTCGCGGACGGCGCTCATGTGGCCTCCGACAGGGCGCGGTCGGCCAGCTTGGCGATCGTCTTCTCGCGCAGCAGGACCTCGAAGTCGGGGACGTAGTTCTCATGACCTGGGCCGCCCTTCACCCGGCCCGAGTAGAAATCATCATCGGCCGCGGATTCGAAGTAGAGCTTCCAGAACTGGGGAGTCACCCGCTCGCTGCCGAACAGCTGCTGGCAGAGTTGGCGCACGGTCGGCAGGGCGTTCTCGACAGCCTTCACCCGCGGCTTGTTCAGCACCGTGCACTTCGACAGCAGGCCATGCGGCTTGGCCAGGGTTGCGTTGAACGCGGCCTGCGCATCGGTGGCGATCTCGCGGATGCGGTCGGCCTTGCGGGCCTTCAGGTCGGCCTTGGCGTCCTGCCCTTTGCCCTGGCCTGCGGCGTCGCCGAGCAGGTCCACGCCGGCGGCGTTGGACGAATCCGAGCGTAGCGAGGATAGATCTTCTCCCTTCCCTTCCTCTCCACTCCCCTCCACTCCATTCCCTTCCGGGGGTGAGGACTCGTCGAGCGCTCGTCGAGCATCTTCCGAGAACGGCGGATGCTTGAACGTGGGGCGGTCAATTTTCTGGTGCTTCCGCCAGCCAGTGACGTGCAGATATTCCTTGCCACCGCTGGTATAGAAGGCGATCAACGCATTCGACGACAACTCGTCGAGCATTCGCTGCACATCCGACGAGCCAATGTCGTCTCCGGGGAAGATTTCGGCCTTCACGGTCTTGGCGCTGGCCACGTGGTTGCCGGCGTCATCGCAAAAATTCCAGAGGCCGATGAAGAGCAGCCGAGCCATCGGCGAGCATTCCATCACCTGCTCACTGGACCAGAACTCGGGCTTGATAGAGCGGATCCTGGCCATCAGCACGCCCCCTGCGTAGCGACACCGATGCGCTGCTCCATGACCCGCACCTGCTCGGGGGAACGGGCCAGCACCGAAGCGCGCAGCTCGCTCCACAGGCGCCGCAGCGCCGCGCGGTCGCCGCAGGACCGGGCAACCCTCATGGCAGCCGCCAGCTCGCGGATACGGCGCTCGCGCTGCTGGTCGGCCAGGTTGATCGTGTGGGCGGTCATGGCCACTTGATCCCCAGCTTGGCGAGCGTCCCGCTCAGGGCAGAAAGGTGCTGGTGCAGCTCGGCCAGCGCCTCTGCCGTCGCTGCTTCGGGAGTGACCAGGTAGCGCTCGATCAGGTAGTGGACCGGCGACACGTCCTTGGTGGTCTGGATGTAGCGCTCGAGGTCGTCGATGGACAGGCCACGCGGCTTGCCGCCGCTGTCGCAGCCGGCAAGCTTCTCGCTCAACTTCGAAGGGGCCATGTCCAGCTGACCGGCCACAGCCGTCAGGCCGGCGCCCCGGTGGACCATCGCCGCCATGTGGTCACGGAGCGTCGGGTTGCGGGTCAACCCGTCTTCATAGGTAATTTGCTGACTTTTCATGCAGTTATCCCGTGGGTGGGAATGCGGGGGAAGACGTTTTCCCCTGCGTTCCCCTGACTGGTTCTGAAAATGGCCGCATCCCCAAATCGGAGTGCAGCCCTGTGGCGAAAACGAATCAACTGGCCGGAGCCAACGTCCTGACGCTCATGCGAATGGGTGGGAATTGGTTCGTGTTGAAGCGGGTCGGCGAACGGGTCGACGTGCGGCCGGTCGGCCAGGTGATGCGGCCGCGGGGGCGCCGGAGGGTGCCCGGGGTGGTAATCCCCTTCCCCGCCCGGGCCGGCCTGTGACCGGCTGGATAGGCGCCCGTCTGCCGGTAAAGTTGGAGGTGCGACCCAACCCAACTACCACCGGAGACGGACATGGATTTCAGTTCAATCGCCACGGCGATTGCCTTGCTCAAGAGCGCCCAGGAGTTGGCCACCGCCACCCTGTCCGTTCGCGACTTCAATCAGTCGGCTGCGGCTATCGCGCAGATCAACGAGAAGCTGCTGGCAGCCCAGCAGGGTCTGCTCGCTCACAACACCATGCTCCTGCAGCTGCAGAGCGAGTATTTCCAGACCACAGAGGAACTGCGAAAACTCAAAGAAGCCATCGCGAAGAAGGACAGCTACCCTCTTGTCGACATCGGAAACGGCGCGCTCGCATACCGCTGCGACATCGAGACTGGCGGGCAAGGCGATCCAGAGATCGCGCAGCCGCAGCACCATCTCTGTCAGGTCTGTTGGGACCGTGATGGCACTCGAAGCGTTCTCCAGCCCGCCCCTCGTTTTGGCGGAGACCTCTACCGCGTATGCAACAGTTGCGGAAAGGAGCTTCTGGTCGGTCGAAACGTTGCGGGTGATCGTGCAGCGGCGCCGGCCGGGGCCATCTACAACCCGCTGGCCTGATGCCAGGATCTGGTGGGTTCGAGCGGGCGCGGCCATGTCAGGCGGCGGCCTCGGCTTCCGGGGTCTGCTGCTCCACATCGAGCGGCGCCGGGCCGAACACGTCGGTTCGGGTGACCCGCGTGTACGGAGGGATGCCCCGGTACTTCCAGTTCTGTACGCGCTGCGTGCCCTTGGGCATGGCAAAGCCCAGTCGTCGGGCCACTTCGGCGGGGCCACCGAGCTGGTCAATCAGCTCGGAATCCTTGTGCATGGTCGTGGTTGGCTGGTTCATGCCACAGATTAAACGTCATGTTTATTCCGCAGTCAACACGACGTGTAACAACGCCATGTTTAGGCGCAGGACAATGCCGCATGGCTGAAATGCACCCTTCGATGAAACGGCTCTACGCCGCCGCCGCTCACCTCGACTCGCCCATCCGCGGCCAGTCAGCCGTGGCTCGGGCGTTGGGCCAGTCGCCGCAGACGCTTAAGAACTGGGAAAGCCGCTCTACCGGCGTCTCCGCCGCAGGCGCCAACAAGGCGCAGCAAATGCTGGGCATCAACGCCACCTGGATACTCGAGGCACAGGCCCCGATGCTTATCGGTGGTCCTGGTCCTGGTCCTGGTCCGGTCTCCGGTTCTGCGACGGAACGTGACTATGTTCGCGTTCAGCAATTGGACGCGGAGGCAGGTATGGGCGACGCAGTAGAGAACGTCGATTACCCGGAAGTGATCCGGGCCATCGATTTCGAACCCGGCTACATCCGGAGCATCGTTGGCTTCGTGCCTGCACCAGGACGGTTGAGGCTTATCACAGGCAACGGGGACTCGATGCAGCCTGTGATCCAGCCGGGGGATGCCGTGGTGGTTGATACCGGAATTACTTCCTTCGACGGCGACGGGATCTACCTCATCAACATGGGCAACGGACAACAGATCAAGCGATTGCTGGATCGGGGTGTGATCCATGTCGCCAGCGACAACAAGAGCTATGGCGACCCGTTCCCGATGCCAGATGGAACGTTGATCGGGGGGAAGGTGTATCTGCGCAACAGGATCGAGCGTTTCAACTGAGAGAGGGAATTTCCAATGGCTTCAACGAGATTGCACGCATGGATCATGGCCTCTGGCTGGCGAAGATCGGCCGCGATAGCCGTATGTCTGTGGATCGCCTTAATCGTTGTGCTTGCGGCTTGGAGCGCGTTCGACAACGACGTCGAGCTGTACGACCGCACGATGTTCGGCCTTCTGCTGTGCGGTGGCCCTGTCGTTTTCGTTAGCGTGATCTACGCGGCTGTGCTTTCGGGAAAACGAGCCTTGAAGTGGATCTTTGCCCTTGGCTTGGCAGTTGCGGCAACGCTTTCCGTTTTGGCATACAACCAGCACCAGCGCGATGCAGCCTCCGCCCTGAATCGCTCTGCCGAAATCCATTCGCCGCTGGTTGTAGATGACCAGTGGCATCCCATTTGGAACGCTATCGAAGACGAACGCAGGCAGGGGCTTAGAGACTCTGGATACTCTGAAGAAGTCATCGACAAGGTTGTTCCCAAGGCAGCTACCTCCGCGAGTTCCGACACAAACCCCTATCTGGAAGCTGCCCGACGCCTGCCCAATGAGAGGCGGGATGCGCCCGACAACCCGGTCGATGACAAACACTTCGACCCGGGACAGCTCTCCCAAGGTGAGTAGACGCCCGCACCAACCCGCCTAGGCGGGTTTTTTTTCGTCTGATCGACGCCTGCCAACCACCATCGTTAAACATCATGTTGACACAAGAATAAACACTGTGTTTAAGTAGCCCCGTCGGCCCACCCGGGCCATATGACGGGGTTCACCATGGCACTGCAGCCATACAGCGACCGGGCACGTAGCGCCCAGCGCAACTGGGACAACCAGGAAGATCCGCGTTTCGGTCAGGAACATCGCGCCGAGCGCGCGGCGGACCTAGCCAAGGCCTACCGCACCGACCCGGCGAAGCTGCGCGAGGCCGAGGAACTGACGGCCGGCACCTTCAGCGGTACCCACTACACCGAGGTGTCGCTGGCGCTGCACCGGCTGCACCACACGGACCCTGCCGACCTGATGGGCTCGGGCGTGCTGCTGGACCTGTACCGGCTGGCCCGCGACGAGGCCGCGGCAATCGACGCGCAGCTGCTGGAAATGGCGCTGCAGCAGGTGGCGGCATGAGCGCCCCTGTCGATGTGCTGGCGGTGATGGACTCTTCTCTTGGCGATTTGATGGCTGCTCAGACAGCAGGCGTTGATATCGATACAAAAGTTCCAGAACTCAGCGCTTCCATAAACGCCGTCGCCGAGCTGATTGAGGCGTCGAGTCAGGTCCATGACGCCACCGCAGGCAATGAAGATTGGGGGCGATTGTGGTCCGCCCTCGCCCGCGTCAAAGGAGGTTCCGCATCTGACCTGGACCTAAGCGGAGCCCTTGCCGCAGTCGCCGAGCTGATCGAGGCAGCACAGCCGTTCGCTGCATTCAACAGCAGCGACCCGACCATCCGCATTGAGGTCCGAACTGACGCCGTCCAGCGGCTGCGCCGTGCGCTCAAATCGCTGCAGGCAGGTTCAGCCGTGAGCCGCCGCATCGACGTGCTGCAGGTGATCTATGGCACCCAATGCGTGCTGGCCATCGACCTGCCGAATGCCGATTCCGACAACGACCTGGGCCTTGCGCGCGAACTGATCGCAGAGGTCTTCGCCGCAGCACGCGCCTACCTCGATTCCAGCGACCTGGTCGACGTAGTCATCACGGGCGACCGCCTGCGCGCCGCTCTGGCCGCCTGCGAACCCACCGATTCCAACCACCAGCAGGAAGCCATCGACGGCATCTGCGCAGAAGGAGAGTGCCATGAAGTCTGATCGTGAAATCAAGCATGCCAGCAACCTTGCGGATGCCTTGGCTGGCCACGCTAACGCCATTTCGTTCGCTGAAGGCGATGTTCCTTGCCTTAAAACCACGCTGCTGGAAGCAAGCCATCACATCGACACGAACTGCGTGCAGGTGACCCCGAAGAAGGACGGCCTGCTGATTCGCACGCTGCGCGGCGAGGCCCGTTACATGACGTGGCGCGAGCGCATCGCCTACTGGCTGCTGCGCGGCAAGACCGAGATTCACCCCCGCGACAACAGGTCTGTCTGATGCGCTTCCTGACCGCCATCGGCTGCCGCAGCTGGCGCGACTTAGCCGCTGCCCTCGCCTGCTACGCCATCACCGCCGGGCTGGCCGCTGCCATGTGCTGGCCGCTGGCCTGGTCCTGACTTCCCGCCGGCGCGGCCGGCTCCTACGAGAGGCACCACCGATGTTCCAACTCGATCAACACGATGCGGTGTTCTCGCATCTAAACCTGCGGAAGGAAAAGCACGGCGACGAAGACGCGGCCGCGGCTGACCTGAAGTTCTCGCTGAACGCCCCGAACACCATCCTCAACACCATCGACCCAGCCATCCTGCCGGCGTTCTGGAAGAAGGCCGACAAGGGCCAGCAGCAGAACCTGCCGATGGAAGGCAGCACCGACCTGGTGGCGCTCAACCTGCCGCTGCTGGGCGAGCAGGACATCACCGGCAAGTTCGAAGGCTACGAGCTGTCGATCGGCTCGCTGATGGACCACATCGAGGCGGTGTTCTTCGCCGACGCCAAGGTGAAGAAGATCACCTGGAAGCCTCTCGAAGGCGGCAGCGTGGCCATGGGCTTCACCGTCTCGGTGCTGCTGGACGAGGACGAAGACGCCGAGCTGATCTCCGCCTGGCGCCGGGGTGAGGTGCGTCTGACCCTCACGCCGCCGAGCGCTGCCGCGCAGCAGGAAGACCTGGCCGCGTAACACATTCCCCCGCCCGCCCCCTGCGGGTGCCTGCGCCGGCCAGGCCTTCCACAAAGCCGGCACCTATTCCCACCCGACAAAGGAACTGCCATGTCCGAAGCCCTGATCCCGCTCGAATCTGTAAACGCCGTTGAGGTCTTCACCGGCGGCGGACTGGACGACCTGCTGGCCCGCATCCGCGCTGAGGCCGTCACCCTGGTACCGAACGTTAAGACGGTTGCCGGCCGCAAGGAAATCGCCTCGATCGCCTACAAGGTGTCGCGCTCCAAGACCGCCATCGATGACGCTGGCAAGGCGCTGGTGGCCGACCTGAAGAAGCAGACCGGCGACATTGACTCGGCCCGCAAGAAGGCACGCGACACCTTGGACGCGCTGCGCGACGAGGTGCGCAAACCGCTGACCGATTGGGAGGCGGAACAGGAGCGCATCGAACGCGAACGTGTGGAGGCAGAGGAACGCGCCCGCGCGGCTGCAGAAGAGGCACGCCTGGCCGAGCTTGCCCGGAAGGAAGAAGAGATTCGCGCACGCGAGGAAGCTGTGCGTGCTGCTGAAGAAGCCGAGCGTGAGCGCGTCGAGCGCGAAGCACGCCTGCAGGCTGAGGCCGCAGAGAACGCGAAGCGTGAGGCAGCCGCTGCAGTAGAACGCGCCGAACGCGAGGCCCGCGAAGCCACCGAGCGCGCGGCCCGTGAGGCAGCCGAAGCCGAGCAGCGCGCCAAGGACGCCGCAGAGCGTGCCGAACGCGAGAAGGCCGAAGCTGTCGCCGCCGCCGAGCGCCGCGCCCAGGAAGAAGCTGAGCGCGCCGAGCGTGAGCGACAGGCCCAGGCCGATGCCCAGCGCAAGGCGGACGAAGCACGCGCCGCCGACGTCGAACACCGCCGTTCGATCAACCGCGCCGCCATGGCCGCGCTGATCGCACAGGGCATCAGCGAAGACGATGCCGCCACCGTAATCACCGCCATCGTGCAGGGCAAGGTCCCGGCCGTGGCCATCCGCTACTGAGGCACCCATGAACCAGATGACCACCCGCGCCGCTGCCGGCGCCATGATGACCAGCGAGCAGGCCGAAGCCATCCGCGGCGCGTTGAAGTCGAGCCTGTATCCGGGCGCCAGCGATGCGTCCATCGACATGGTGCTGAGCTACTGCCAGGCGGCCGGGCTCGACCCGATGACCAAGCCGGTGCACATCGTGCCCATGAAGGTGAAGATCGGCGAGAACCCCGACGGCACCCCCGTCAACGGCATGCGCGACGTGGTGATGCCTGGCATTGGCCTGTACCGCATCAACGCCTCCCGCACGTGCCAGTACGCCGGCTGCAGTGAACCCGAGTTCGGACCGACCTGCACCATGGAGTCGGTGCGGGACGTGTGGTCCGATGGCCCCAACGGGCGCAGGCAGAAGACTCAGAAAGCCATTCAGCTGCACTACCCGGAATGGTGCCGCGTTACGGTCCGCAAGCTGCTCGGCAACCAGGTGGTTGAGTTCTCCGCCAAGGAATATTGGCTGGAGAACTACGCTTCCAAAAGCGATGGCAGTCCGAACGCCATGTGGGAAAAGCGCGCCTTCGGCCAGCTGGCGAAGTGCGCAGAGGCTCAGGCGCTGCGCAAGGCGTTCCCGGAAGCGGTCGGCTCCCAGCCCACTGCCGAGGAAATGGAAGGCAAGGACATCATCGATGCCGAATCTGTGCGCGCAGACCGCCGTTCTTCCACCGCGGGCGCCATCACCCGCCAGCAGCCGGCCGAACCGCAGGACACCCCGGAGCGGCAGGCGCTGTATGCCAGCCTGCAGGAGTTCGCCGAGTGCGGCATGGAGGAATACCAGGGTGCATGGGGCCGCCTGTCGAAGGAACAGCGCCAGCTGATCGGCACGGCCGGCCATGAAACCCTGAAGGGCATCGCCGACCGCGCCAGCGCCACGGACGTGGAGGATGGCGACCAGCAGCCGGCAGCCGATGAAGAGGTGCCGCTGTGATCGTCATCGGGTGCGACCAAGGCAGCGAGGCGTGGCACCGCGCCCGTGCCGGCATCATCACCGCCAGTATGTTCGCCACCGCGCGCTCGCGCGTGGGCGAGCTGACCGACCAGCAGCGCGTCTATGTGGACGCGGTGCTGTCCGGCCTGGCCGAGAAGACGGCCATGGAGCGCGCCGGGTATAAGGCCGTGCCGCGCTCGGCCATCATCGAGAAGGCCATCGCCGGCGAGCCCATCGGCGACTTCAGCGAGGCGTCCAAAAACTACGCCTTCCGCCTGGCCATCGAGCGCATCAGTGGCGAGCCGCTGGACGAGGGCTTCGAGACGTTCGCAATGCGCCGCGGCCATGAGCTGGAGCCGCAGGCCCGCGCCGAGCATGAGGTGCAGTCCGGCCTGCTGGTGAAGCGCGCCGGGTTCGTCCTGAGCGATTGCGGCGACTACGGCTGCTCGGCCGACGGCTTCATCGGCGAAGACGGTGGCAGCGAATACAAGTGCTTCATCAACCCCGAGAAGCTGCGCGCCTTCCACATCGACAACGATGCGAGCGAGGTGTTCGAGCAGGCCCAAGGCTGCATGTGGCTGACTGGCCGGCAGTGGTGGCACATCGGCCTGTACTGCCCGGCGCTGGCCGCCGTGGGCAAGCAGCTGTGGTGGCGCCGCTTCGACCGCGACGAGGCTTTCATCGGCAAGCTGCGCGCCGACCTGGAACCGTTCCGCCAGATGGTGGTCGGGTTCGAGCAGAGCCTGCGGGCTGGCGATCACCAGCAGGTGGCAGCGTGAGCGGCCGGCGCGCAGGGGTGAAGGCTGCGATGCGGAAGCCGATCCCGCCGAACGCAACCGCCCGCGACCTCGTGCGCCGCTACGTGCACGAAGACGGCAAGAGCCTGGGCGCGCTGTCCACCGCATGGGGCTGCAAGCCCTTCAGTGTGTGGCGCGTGTTCCAGCGCACCGACCGGCCGCTGCAGCCGCACCACGTTGAGGGAGCCATCACCGCGCTGCAGCTGGACGAGTTCGACGCCAACGAGCTGCGGCTGCGTGCGGCGCGCGAAGCCGGCTGGAAGATCGACCCGTTCTACCTGGGTACCGAAGCATGAAGACCTGCACGAAGTGCGCGGCCCGGCTGCCGCTGCGGTTCTTCCCCCTGATCAACGGCAAGGCCACCGCCGCGTGCGCGCCCTGCCGGAACACCGAGCGCCGCCTGCATGACCCGCTGCGCCCCCTGCGCCGCGACCCGCTGCAGGTGCGCCTCAACAACCTCACCAACCTGTGGCACTACCCGGTCGGGCCGGTGCTGCTTCGGAGCCACGCATGAGCAAGGAATCAATCAAACAGCGAGCGCGAGAACTGCTGGCAGAGTGCGCTCGAAAGATCGGCCAGCCGGAGTACGCCTATCACGTTGGGTGCGGCGGGGACTTGGATCTCGAAGATCAGGCGCTCATTGAGACACTGATGATCGCACTGACGCCGCAGTGGCAGCCGATTGAGTCGGCGCCGAAGGGGCAGGAAGTGCTGGTGTGGCGTCCAGATCAGGGCGTCTTCATCGCAATGATTGCAACGCCCGACATGGTCATGTCCCAGAGCGACATTGAAGAATGTTGCCTGCCTGAGGACTTCGAAGAGTGGTACTGCGAGGCGTGGGGCTGGTTGGAGGACGATCTGCGGCCGACCCGATGGATGCCGAAGCCTTCCGAGCCGGAGGCCGTATGACCCACCACCGCTACGACCGCCGGCTGCCGAAGCGCACCGAGGGCTTCGCCTGGGGCCGGACCATCGACAAGGTGCTGGCCGGCCACGTCCTCACCTACCGCCTGTTCCGCCGCGACCTGGCCGGAAAGCTGCACATCGAGACGCGGACGTTCCAGCTGCACGACCACCGCCGGCACATCGCGCTGCAGCTGCTGATCGCACGCCGTCAGCTGCGCGAACGCGTCGACGCCATCGGCTATGCCCTGATCGAGGCCGAGCAGGCCACCCAACTGCAGGAGGTTGCATGAATACCGACAACAAGACCCTGGCTGTTGATGTGCTGGCGGTGATGGATGAGCTAATCGACTTCGAGGAAAGGCACGCGGAGTACGAGCCCCGGCAGAACCATGAAGCGCGAGAAGCCCGCGCCGCAGTCGCCGAGCTGATCGAAGAGCACCGGCTCCTGCTCGATGCGGTGAAGCGCCTGCCAGCAACAGATGGCCGCGTTATTGGTCTTATCGCGCTAATCGGCCGAAGTGAGTCCGCCCTCGCCCGCGTAAAAGGAGAATCAGCATGAGCACTGACAAGACCCTGGCGGACGTGCAGCCCGGTGGGAGGGTGAGGCTGGGGGATCAGGCCGAGCTGGATCGGCATGAATTTCAGGCGTGGGCACGCGAGCTGCTCCCCTGTCCGTTCTGCGGAAACGGTGCCGAGTTCGTGCCGTACAAGGACAACGGGCTGACCCTGAAGTGCAAGAGCATGGGATGCATCCAGCGGAACCAGCGCACCCTCCGCTACGGAATCGATTGGCTGCGGACCTCGATGGCAGAACACTGGAATACGCGCGCCCTCTCCGCCCAGCCATCCCCGGGTGGTCAGGTGGATGCTCGCAGGCAATGGCTGGAAATCCGTGGGCTGGCCGCAGCCATCGTGAAGAACCTCCAAGCGTTCGCTGATTCGCAACACAAGGCGGCGTGGTGCGGAGCGCTTGACGACTCGCTGTTGTTCGCAGATCAGATCGAAAAGGCTGCCGCTGCCGCCTATGAAGCCGACCTCGAACGGAGTCGCATGGCATGAAATGGGATAGATCGCGACCGGATTACACACGGCGGTTCCTGTGGCTTCCCCGATGCGTGGAGGGCACTTGGTACTGGCTGATTTGGTGTTGGACGCGCTTCTGCGGTGACTGCACTGAGTTCTATTTCGAGGAGCCAGCCTGTCGCCACTGCGGTGGCGGGAAGGTCTTCTGCAACCATTGCATGCGATGGAGGAAGAAGTTGTGATCGACATCGAACAAAGAATCACCGCAGCAATCGAGCGTATCACATCGGGCAACGCTCCCATGAGAGTTCCTGCGGACGAAACTGATCCTGACTTGGTTCTAGCTGATTGCCTAGCTGAGATACGCCGACTGCGCGCAGCCCTCGCCGCCCGCCAGCCGGTGGGGGAGCCGGTGGGAACTATCCGTGACCGCGACGGGGTGTTCGAGATTGAACTGAGCGAATCGGCTCACGATACCGATGCTGGTGAGCTGGATGAGCGTGCGGTCTACCTAGCCGCCCCGCCCGCGCAGGCCGTGGATCTGGGGCCGGTGCGCGAAGCACTGCAGGCTGCGGCACGGTCGCTCAGGACCATTGCGGATTCGACCAAGGGAACCGAGTTCCTCGAAACCGTCAGTGAGATCCGGGCGTATGCGAACAGCCGCGCGATCTGCGCCGAGAAGGCTGTGACTGACAGCAAGGCGGTGAGCAATGGCTGACCGCAAGCTCACCTATGCCGTCGAGCAGCGCCTGCGCTTAATCGACTTCCTGTTGGCGCGATATGGCCGCGTCAATCGCGGCGCGCTCATGGACTACTTCGGCATCAGCATGCCGCAGGCGTCTCTCGACCTGCAGCACTACCAGGAGCGCACTGGCAGCGGACAGATTCGCTACGACGCCACGACCAGGGCTTACGTGTGCGATGCGGGGTTCAAACGATGCTGGCCCTGATCTGCCGATGGCTCGGACACAGCCGAGATTGGCCCGAAATGGAGGCGTGCGGCCGTTGCGGCGCGCATATGCCACTGGATGACCAAGAGGACGCCTCCCATGGCTAACGAAATGCTGTCCGTCGCAAGGGACTTCTACAATGCCACGGTTGCGGACCCGGCTGTGACTATCCGCTGCCAATCAGCGGCGGCGCGGGATGCTGTCACCGCCGCTGGTGAGCGGCTCCGGCTCGCACTGCTCGATCAGCGCTCCGTATTCATCACGACCGACAACCTGCAAGTTGTTGCGACGCCCGCAGGTGGGGCACATGAAGTGCAGCCCGAAGCTGTCGATGTTGGGCTCTACCTGGTCGAACCCGGCGAACATCTCGCGGCAGCGAATGCACTGGAGCATGGCTCCGGTGTACGCCCCGAGCATGACGGCGAGGTGACCGCCCATGGCTGACCAACTGCTCACCGCTGCAATGGTCCACGTGTTCGCCCTGGCCGGGTTTGCGGCCGGCATCACCACCCTGTGGGCGATCAGCCGCGCATGCCGCGCCGCGCGCGCAGGGCTGCGCTGGTGCTGGCGGAGGTGCGCTCATGGCTGAGGCAATCGACCACCGCGAGGTCGGCCGGCAGCTGGCCAGCATCGAGGGCGTGAATCTGGAATCCGCCTCTCCCGCGACGCTTCGCCTGTGGGACGCCCGTGCGCTCGCCCTGATGGCTCTGGCGCGCGGCGACAAGGTCGAGGCGGAGAAGCTGATGCGCCCGTTCAAGCCGGCAACCCGGGTGTGCGGCGGCTGCGGCGAGACGGACCCGAGCAAGCGCTGCCTTGGCTGCCTTCACGACTTCGGGGAACCGCGATGAACGCCCAGCTCTTCCCCCGCGAACCGCGCCGCATGAAGCAGCCGGCCAAGGACGTGCTGCGCGAGCAGCTGGTGGTCGCGGCCGATGAAGTGATCCGCCTGCGCACTGAGAACCTGGCGCTGCGCGACGCCGCACAACAGGCCACCGAGCAGCTGCGCGCTGCGCTGGCCACGAACTGAAGGAGACCAGCATGCAACTGATGACCCCCGAGCGGTGGCTGGCCCGCTATTTCGAAGAAGGCAGCCGCCCGTCCATGCAGGTGCTGCAGCGGCTGCTGCGCGAGGGCAAGCTGCCCGGCCGCAAGGTCGGCGGCACCTGGTTCATCGACGAACACGAATGGCTCGCCGGCGGCGATGATCTTGTCGCGCGAGTATTGGGTGAGGCGGCCTGACGATGGCACCGAGGCAACGAAGCAAGAGCCGCCAGGGATGGCCGGCCAACCTGTACCCCAACCGGGACGGGTTCAAGTACCGGCACCCGGTCACGAAGAAAGAGACGTGGATGGGCACCGACCAAGCCCGCGCGTTCGCCGCGGCCAAGAAGCTCAACGCGCTGCTGATCCCCACCGACGACCTGGTGGCCCGGGTCATCACGCCCGGCGAGACGGTGGCTGATGCGATTGTCGTGTTCCGCCGCGATGACGTGCCCGGCAGGAAATGGGCGCCGAAGACGGCCGAGGTCTACGAAAGCGTGATCCGACGCATCGAGGCCGGGCTGGGTTCGAAGGCGGTGGCCGACGTGACGGTGAAGGTGTGCGCCACCTTCATCCGCGAAGTGACCGAATCCGACCGCGCGCGCCAGCAGTTCCGGCTGGTGCTGGGCTGGATCCTGGCCTGCGCCGTGGAAGAGGGCTGGATAGACACCAACCCCGCGCTGGCGACTCGCCGGTTCCAGCACGAACGGAAGCGCGTGCGCCTGACACTCGACGTGTACCGGGCGATATGGGACCAGGCCGCGCCCTGGCTGCGCAACGCCATGGACCTGTCGCTGGTGACGCTGCTGCGCCGCGAGGACGTGGTGACGGTTAAGTTCGCCGACGTGCGCGACGGCCACCTGTGGGTGGTGCCGTCGAAAACCGAGGGCTCGACGAACGTTCGACTACAGATCGCCGTGGCTGGCCCGCTGCTCGACCTGCTGACCCGGTGCCGCGATGACGTGGTTTCGCCGTTCGTGATCCACCGGCTGCCGGAGAAGGCCAGGCCCAGCGACAAGCGCGCGAAGGACCGAGCGCACCACACGCAGGTTTTGCCCGAGCAGCTGTCGCGTGCGTTCGCGAAGGCGCGCGATGCTGCCGGCGTGGATGGCGAAGCGCCGCCAACCTTCCATGAGATCCGCAGCCTTGGTGGCGCGCTGCTGCGCGATGCGGGCTGGACCACGGAACAGATTCAAGCGCTGATGGGACACGGCAACGCGTCGATGACCGAGCATTACCTGGGTGGCCATGAAGCGCCGTGGCAGCCGGTCACCACGGGTATCGCGCTGCCTCGATAGGGTGGCGATAGGGTGGTAATAGGGTGCACAACGAAAAAGGGCCTGCACCGTATGGCGCAAGCCCTTGTCCTATCTCAGCTTTTGGTCGGGACGGCCGGATTCGAACCGACGACCCTCTGCCCCCCAGGCAGATGCGCTACCAGGCTGCGCTACGCCCCGACTGATGCTGCGATGTGCCCGCCAGTGCGGCGGGCCGTGAAGTATAGCGGATTACGATGGAAATGGGATCAGCGGCGCAACAACTGCAGCACTTCTTCCAGCTCCATGCGCACCTGCTTGATGATCTGGTTGCTCAGCGCCGATTCCTCGCGGGCATCGGGGCCATCCAGACGCAG
The DNA here is from genome assembly GCF_009659995.1 of Stenotrophomonas sp. MH181796. Taxonomy (NCBI): domain Bacteria; kingdom Pseudomonadati; phylum Pseudomonadota; class Gammaproteobacteria; order Lysobacterales; family Lysobacteraceae; genus Stenotrophomonas; species Stenotrophomonas sp. MH181796. The sequence goes on along the minus strand of NZ_RAHU01000004.1, from coordinate 527,745 downwards.
GCGTGCACCACCGATGGTGTAGCCCTGTTCGTACAGCAGGCTGCGGATCTGCCGCACCATCAGCACGTCGTGGCGCTGGTAGTAGCGGCGGTTGCCTCGGCGCTTGGCCGGCTCAAGGCTGGGAAACTCGGTTTCCCAGTAGCGCAGCACGTGCGGCTTGACGTCGCACAGCTCGCTGACTTCACCGATGGTGAAGTAGCGCTTGGCCGGGATCGGCGGTAGTTCGCGGTTACTGCCCGGATCCAGCATAAGCTTCCACCCTCTCCTTGAGCTTCTGGCCCGGACGGAAGGTGACCACCGTACGGGCGGAAATCGGAATTTCCTCGCCGGTCTTGGGGTTGCGACCCGGGCGCTGGTTCTTGCGCCGCAGATCGAAATTGCCGAAGCCCGACAGCTTCACCTGACGTCCCTGTTCCAATGCTTCACGCAGCACATCGAAAAACGCGTCGACGAATTCCTTGGCTTCCCGCTTGTTCAGACCGACTTCGTCGAACAGCTTTTCCGCCATCTCCGCCTTGGTCAATGCCATTGCCTGCTACCCCCGAGTGCTGCCCGCTCAGCCGCGGATCCGGGCGTGATGTTCACGCTCGATGGCAGTGACCGCCTCGGCCACCACCGCATCCACGTCGCGGTCCGTCAGAGTGCGCGACTTGTCCTGCAAAATCAAGCCCATAGCGAGACTCTTGAATCCCGGCTCGACGCCCTGGCCGACGTAGCGGTCGAACAGGTTCAGGTCGCGCAGCAGCGGGCCAGCGGCCTGGCGGACGGTGGCCGCGAGATCGGCCCAGGCCACCTGTTCAGGCACCAGGAATGCCAGGTCACGACGCACTGCCGGGAAGCGCGACAGTTCGCCGGCACGCGGCAGGCGGCGGGCGGTCAGCGGCTCCAGGTCCAGTTCGAAGGCATAGACGTCGGCTTCGATGTCCATTGCCTTGGCCAGACGCGGGTGAATCTGGCCGATCCAGCCGATCGCCACGCCATCGCGGAACACCTCGGCCGAACGGGCCGGGTGGCCGTAAGGGCGGGCCGACGGGCGGAACTCCAGTACCGCACCACTGGCAGCGGCCAGCGACTCCAGGTCGCCCTTCAGGTCATGGAAATCGACCTTGCGGGCCGGCAGGCCCCACTGCAGTGCCTGTGCATCGCCACAGACCGCAGCGGCCACGCGCGGGGTCTCCAGCGGCGCCGGCCGGCTTTCGCCGAGCGACGCGTCGCCGGCCTGCTGGGCGAACACACGGCCCAACTCGAACAGGCGCACGCGGCCGATCTGGCGGGCGGCATTGCGGCCCAACGTGGCGACCAGGCCTGGCAGCAGCGACGGGCGCATCACCGCCAGTTCGGCCGACAGCGGGTTGGCCAGCGGTACCAGGCCGTCGCGCAGCTGCCACTGGCTCAGCAGCGCATCGTCGACGAAGGCGAAATTGACGGTTTCCTGCTGGTCACGGGCGATCAGCTGGCGGCGCACGCTCAGCGCGTCCAGCTGGGTCTCGCTCGGCATCGCCACGCGCGAGGCGCCGCCCGGCAGCGTGGTCGGGATCTGCTCGTAACCGTGGATGCGGGCCAGCTCTTCGATCAGGTCTTCTTCGATGGCGATGTCGAAGCGGCGGCTCGGCGCCGTGACCTGCCAGCCGTCGGCGGTGGCAACCACGTCCATGCCCAGCGCGCGCAGGATGCGCTCGACTTCCGCATCTTCGATGGTGATGCCGAGCACGCGGGTGATGCGGGCGCGGCGCAGCACGATGGTTGCCGGCTGCGGCAGATCGGCCTCACGCACGGCCTCGGTGACCGGCGCCGGGGTGCCGCCGGCCAGGTCCAGCACCAGGCGGGTGGCGTACTCGATGGCGGTACGCGGCAGTGCCGGGTCGACACCGCGCTCGAAGCGGTGGCCGGCATCCGTGTGCAAGCCCAGCTTGCGGCCACGGCCCATGATCGCGGCTGGCGCGAAATGCGCGGCCTCCAGGAACACGGCAGTGGTGGCATCGGTGACACGGGTGTCGAAACCGCCCATCAGGCCGGCCAGGCCGACCGCACGATCGGCGTCGGTGACCACCAGGAAGCTGTCGTCCAGCGCAGCATCGCGGCCGTCCAGCAGCTTCAGGCTCTCGCCGGCACGCGAACGGCGCACGGCGATGCTGCCCTGCAGGGTGCCCAGGTCGTAGGCATGCATCGGCTGGCCGAGCTCGAGCATCACGTACTGGGTGATGTCGACCAGCAGCGAGACCGGGCGCACGCCACTGCGGCGCAGGCGCTCGGCCATCCACAGCGGGGTCTCGGCGGCGGCGTTGACACCTTCGATGACGCGGCCCAGGTAACGCGGTGCTTCGGCGCCGGCGTCGAGCTGGATGGCCAGCTCACGGTTGCCGATGGCGGGAATCGTCTCGGTGGTGAAATCCAGCACGTCGCTGCGGGTGGCGGCGGCGACGTCATAGGCGATACCGCGCAGGCTGAAGCAGTCGGCGCGGTTCGGGGTCAGCTTGATCTCGATGCTGGCGTCCGGCAGGCCCAGGTACTCGACCAGAGCCTGGCCGACCGGTGCGTCATCCGGCAGCTCCAGCAGGCCGGAGGCATCGTTGTCCAGGCCCAGCTCCTTGGCCGAGCACAGCATGCCGTTGGACTCGACACCGCGCAGCTTGGCCGGCTTGATCTTCAGCTCGCCAATCTGCGCGCCGACCATCGCCAGCGGCGCAACCAGGCCCGGACGTGCGTTCGGTGCGCCGCACACGATCTGCAGCAGCTCGCCCTGCCCGGCATCGACCTTGCACACCTGCAGGCGGTCGGCTTCCGGATGGCGTACGGCGTCGACGATGCGCGCCACGACCACGTGCTCGAGGCCTTCGCCCAGCGCGGTCACGTCTTCCACTTCCAGGCCGATGGCGGTCAGCACCGCACTCAGTTCATCGCGCGAAGCGCGGGTCGGGACGTGGCTGCGCAGCCAGTTTTCGGAGAATTTCATGGTGTCACCCTGGTGGGCCCGGCGCATGCGCCTGGGCCTGCGAATTTAGAAGCAGTCGAGCAAGCTCGACTCTACGGACCGGCGCTTACGCGAACTGCTTGAGGAAGCGCACATCGTTCTCGAAGAACGCGCGCAGATCGTTGACGCCGTAACGCAGCATCGCAAAGCGCTCCACGCCCATGCCGAAGGCAAAGCCGGTGTAGCGCTCCGGATCGATGCCGACGTTGCGCAGCACGTTCGGATGGACCATGCCGCAGCCGAGCACTTCCAGCCAGCGGGTGCTGCCATCGGGCTGCTGCCAGGCGATGTCCACTTCCGCACCCGGTTCAACGAACGGGAAGTAGCTGGGGCGGAAGCGCATCTCGAAGTCGCGCTCGAAGAACGCACGCACGAACTCAGCCAGCGTGCCCTTCAGGTCGGCGAAGGTCGAATGCTCGTCCACCAGCAGGCCTTCCACCTGGTGGAACATCGGCGAATGGGTCTGGTCGCTGTCGCTGCGGTACACCTTGCCCGCGGCGATCATGCGCAGCGGCGGCGCGTGGTCGCCCATGTAGCGCACCTGCACGCCCGAGGTGTGCGTGCGCAGCAGGCGGCCGTCGCCGAAGTAGAAGGTGTCGTGCATGGCACGCGCCGGATGGTGCGGCGGGAAGTTCAGCGCCTCGAAGTTGTGCCAGTCGTCCTCGATCTCCGGACCTTCCGACAGCTCGTAGCCCAGCCGGGCGAAGATGCCGGTGATGCGCTCCAGGGTGCGGGTGATCGGATGCAGGCCGGCACGATCGCCATTGCGGCCCGGCAGGGTGATGTCGATGGTTTCGGCGGCCAGGCGTGCATCCAGTGCAGCGTCTTCCAGCAGCGCCTTGCGCTCTCCCAGCGCGCGGGTCAGCGCGTCGCGGGCCTGGTTGATCGCTTCACCGGCGGCCTTGCGCTCGTCGGCCGGCAGGGCGCCGAGCTGCTTGAGCTGCGAGGTGATGCTGCCACTCTTGCCAAGCAGGGCCACGCGCAGCTGTTCCAGCACGTCGGGGCTCTGTGCGGCGGCCACATCGGCCAGCGCCTGGGTGGTGAGGGATTGGATGTCGCTCATGGGGGGCCGGAACTCCAGTCGATCTGCCATCGCGATGCGCGAAGGGCCGACCCCTGTCGCCACCGCCGTCCCCGCGCTGCCGCTGTGGCCTCGCCGGGACCCAAAAAAGAATGGGGAAGGACTTGCGCCCTTCCCCATGCATTGCCTTGACCTGACACCGTTCCGAGTGAACGGTTACGGCATCGGGAAGGACTTATGCCGCCAGCGCGCCCTTGGCCTTTTCGGCCAGCGCGGTAAAGCCGGCTGCGTCGTGCACGGCGATGTCAGCCAGGACCTTGCGATCCAGGGTGATGCCGGCCTTCAGCAGACCGTTCATGAAGCGGCTGTAGCTCAGGCCGTTGATGCGGGCAGCCGCATTGATACGGGTGATCCACAGCGAACGGAAGTTGCGCTTCTTCTGCTTACGGCCGATGTAGGCGTACTGCTGTGCCTTGATGACCGCCTGCTTGGCGACGCGGAAGACCTTGCGACGGGCGTTGTAATAGCCCTTGGCGAGATCCAGAATCTTCTTGTGGCGGCGACGCGCCTGTACGCCACGCTTAACTCGTGCCATTTTTCAGTTCCTCAGAGGTAAGGGAGCATGCGGTCCAGACGGCCTGCGTCTTCTGCACGGACATGGCCCGTCTGACGCAGATTACGCTTACGCTTGGTCGCTTTCTTCGTGAGGATGTGGCTACGGTTGGCGTGGCCGCACTTGTACTTGCCCGAGGCGGTCTTGCGGAAACGCTTGGCCGCTGCCCGGTTGGTCTTGATCTTGGGCATTGCAATGTCCTTGATGGGATATGACCCTGGTTTCTGACTGATCTGGCGGCGGCCTGGGCCGCTCTTTCCGTCCTGCCATGATCGGCGTACGACCCGTCCTGGGTGGGTCGAGCCGGGCATGATACAGGCAAAACCGCCCTGCCACCAGCCCCTGCAACCCTTTCGCCGGCAATTCACCGGCTTCCTGCAAAAGCAAAGGGACGCCCATGGCGCCCCTCTACCCTGAACCATTCAGCCAGGCGCCCCGGAAGGCGGCCCGTCAGGCCTCAGGTCTTCTTCTTCGGCGCGATCATCATGACCATCTGACGCCCTTCCAGGCGCGGACGGGATTCAATGACGATGTCCTCGCCCAGATCGGTCTCGATCCGGTTGGCCATTTCGCGGCCCAGTTCCTGGTGGCTCATTTCACGGCCACGGAAACGGATGTTGACCTTGATCTTGTCACCATCCTCGAGGAACCCGCGCATCTTGCGCAGCTTGATCTGGTAGTCGCCCTCGTCCGTGACCGGACGGAACTTCACTTCCTTGATCTCGACCTGCTTGGTCTTCTTCTTGGCCTCGCTGGCCTTCTTCTGCGCTTCGAACTTGAACTTGCCGAAGTCCATGATCTTGCAGACCGGCGGATCGGCCTGCGGCTGGATTTCGACCAGGTCCAGGCCTTCATCTTCGGCCATGGACAGCGCTTCGTCGCGCGACAACACGCCGATCATTTCTCCGTCACTGCCGATCACGCGGACGCGCGGCACACGGATTTCCTGATTCTTGCGGTTCTGTTTGTTGTCAGGGGTGCTGATATTACGTTCTCCCAAGGGTATCGAACCGGTCCGGGTGCCTGTGCCCCCGGACCGGACCTTTGCTTACGCGCCCTCGGCCTCGAGCCGCTCGATGAAGGCCTGCAGGCTCATGCTGCCCAGGTCTTCGCCAGAACGCGTACGCACCGCCACAGCCCCATTTTCCTTCTCGCGGTCACCAATGACCAGCAGGTAGGGCACGCGCTGCAACGTATGCTCGCGGATTTTATAGCCGATCTTCTCGTTACGCAAATCCGAGCTGACGCGGAAGCCTTGCTCCGCAAGGGTTTTGGTCACGCCCGAGACGTACTCGGCCTGAGCGTCGGTGATGTTGGCCACCACCACCTGGGTCGGCGCCAGCCAGGTCGGGAACTGGCCGGCATGGTGCTCGATCAGGATGCCCAGGAAGCGCTCCATCGAGCCCACGATGGCGCGATGCAGCATGACCGGGTGCTTCTTCTGGCTGTTCTCGTCCACGTACTCGGCGCCCAGACGGCCCGGCATCATGAAGTCGACCTGCATCGTGCCCAGCTGCCAGGTACGGCCGATCGCGTCCTTCAGGTGGTACTCGATCTTCGGGCCGTAGAAGGCGCCCTCGCCCGGCAGCTCCTGCCACTCCACCCCGTTGCTGGACAGTGCCGAGCGCAGCGCGCCCTCGGCCTTGTCCCAGGTGGCGTCATCGCCCAGGCGCGATTCCGGACGCAGCGCGATCTTGACCTGGATCTCATCGAAGCCGAAGTGCTGGTAGACCGCCAGCGCCTGCTGGTGGAACGCGGTCACTTCCGCCTCGACCTGGTTTTCCGTGCAGAACACGTGGCCGTCGTCCTGGGTGAAACCACGCACGCGCAGGATGCCGTGCAGCGCGCCGGACGGCTCGTTGCGATGGCAGGCACCGAACTCACCATAGCGGATCGGCAGGTCGCGGTAGCTGTGCAGGCCCTGGTTGAACACCTGCACGTGGCCCGGGCAGTTCATCGGCTTGAGCGCGTAGGTGCGCTTCTCCGATTCGGTGAAGAACATCGCGTCCTGGTAGTTGTCCCAGTGGCCGGATTTCTGCCACAGGCTCACGTCCAGGATCTGCGGGCAGCGCACTTCGCCGTAGCCGGTCTTGCGGTACACCTTGCGCATGTACTGCTCGACCACCTGCCACAGTGCCCAGCCCTTCGGGTGCCAGAACACCAGGCCCGGCGCTTCTTCCTGCAGGTGGAACAGGTCCTGCTGCTTGCCGATGCGGCGGTGGTCGCGCATCTCGGCTTCTTCGATGCGCTTGATGTACGCCTCGAGCTGCTTCTTGTCGGCCCAGGCGGTGCCGTAGATGCGCTGCAGCTGTTCGTTCTGCGCGTCGCCACGCCAGTAGGCGCCGGAGATGCGGGTCAGCTTGAAGGCCTTCAGGAAGCGCGTGTTCGGCACGTGCGGGCCGCGGCACATGTCCACGTATTCCTGGTGGTAATACATGCCCATCGCCTGGATGTCGTCGGACATGTCCTCGATCAGGCGCAGCTTGTAGTCCTCGCCACGGGCCTTGAAGATCTCGATCACTTCGGCGCGCGGCGTCACCTTCTTGATGACGTCGTAGTCCTGGGCGATCAGTTCACCCATGCGCTTCTCGATCGCGGCCATGTCGTCCGGGGTGAACGGGCGCTCGGAGTAGATGTCGTAGTAGAAGCCCTCGGCGATCACCGGGCCGATCACCATCTTCACGTCCGGGTACAGCTGCTTGACGGCGTGGCCGACCAGGTGGGCGCAGGAGTGGCGGATGATCTCAACGCCCTCCTCGTCCTTGGCGGTGATGATGCGCAGGCTGGCATCGTGGTCGATGACGTCGCTGGCATCGACCAGCACGCCATCCACGGCACCGGCGATGGTGGCCTTGGCCAGGCCGGCGCCGATCGACTGGGCGACCTCCATGACGCTGACGGGGTTTTCGAATTCGCGGCGGCTGCCGTCGGGAAGAGTAATGTTGATCATCGCAGTGGCTTCGTGCGGGGCCCGCAGGGCGGGCTGGAAAGCGTTCCCGGGGCGGCGCCCGGGCAACAAAAAAGCGCCGCGAGGGCGCCTGGAACACAGGGCCTTCGGGGGCAGGTCAACAGTGGGCGGTGGTAGTGCTCATGTCGCACGCTCGGCCGGCGCTGGGCGCGGGCCACCTTGTTCCAGTCAGGGTTCTACGCTGATCTTAAACCAGCGCAGGGGAAAGCCCAAGGCCTACCGTACGGTCCGCTGAATGGGTCTCGCTGGCGGCGTGAAATTGCAATGATTACCATGTCGGCGCAGGCCGCCCTGTGCCAGCCTGCCCGCTTTCCCCCAGGACCCCGTGATGCGCCACCCGCTCCGACCGGCTCCCGCCGGCCCCGCCCGTGCCCCGCGTTCGCCGGCCCGCTGCCACGCTGGCCGCCCGCGATGATCACCGTCGGCCTTTCCACGCTCGGCTTCTGCAGCCTGGGCATGCTGGCGGCGATGTTCTCGGCGCTGGCCTTCTATGCCGCCTCGCCGCACTGCCGCTGGCCGCGCCTGCGCCGTGCCGGCCGCCTTGGCCGCCAGATCGGCCTGGTCGCCGCTGCCGCCGCGCTGTGGCTGTGGATGGCCGAGCTTGGTTTTGCCGCCGGCCTGGTGGCGATGCTGTGCACCTGGATGCTGGCCGCCATGCTGCTGCCGGCGCTGGCGGCCTGGCACCGCCCCGGCACGGAGTCGCCGTGATGTGGCCGCGCGCCTTCGCCGGCATCGTGGTCGGCTTCCTCCTGGCCGCCGCCGTCACCGGCCTGCTGGCATGGCTGCCGCCCGGCCCGTGGCAACGGGCGCTGGTGCCGACCCTCATCGCCTTCATCCCGCTATGGATGCTGGCCGCCCTGTGGGCGTTCAGTTTCCGCAGCGCGCTGCGCGCCTGGCTGGTGCTGGCCGGCAGCGCCGCCGCCGGCTTTGCCGTGCTCGGGCTGCTGCGCCTGACCGGCGCGGTGCAATGAGACCTTTCCCATGAAGTTCAGTTCGCAGACGCTGCGCACGTTCACCACCCTGCACACCTGGGTCGGCCTGGTTGCCGGCTTCGGCCTGTTCGTGGCCTTCTACGCGGGTGCGCTGACCCTGTTCCACCACGACCTGCCGCTGTGGCAGACGCCCGGTGCAGCCACCGCACTCCCCGCCGGCCTGGACGACGCGCAGTACCTGCTGGAAGACGTGCTTGCCGCGCATCCGGAAGCGCGCCGCCACGTCGGCATGACCTTCCCCGGCACCGAACACCCGCAGCCACTGGCCTACTGGCAGGCCGATGACGGCAGCTGGCGCTACGCCTGGCCGGGACAGATCGCCGGCAGCCCGACGCCGCCACAGACCGGGCTGGCCGAACTGGTCAACGAGCTGCATTACAGCCTCGGCCTGCCGGTGGCCGGCATCTACGTGATGGGCATCGTCAGCCTGCTGTATGGCATGGCACTGCTGAGTGGCCTGGTGATCCACCTGCCAAAGCTGTTCGGTGATCTGTTCGCACTGCGTCCGGGCCGCAACCTGAAACAACTGTGGCAGGACGCGCACAACGTGATCGGCGTGCTCAGCCTGCCCTTCCACCTGATGTTCGCGGTCACTGGCGCCCTGCTCTGCCTGGTGTTCGTGCAGATGGCCCTGCTCAACCCGCTGATCTACGACGGCAAGGCCCTGCAGGCGGTACCGACCGCAATGGACACCGCGCCCGTGCGCGACGCCAGCGGCATCCCGGCACCGCCGGGCAGCCTGCGCGTGCTGCATGCACGCGCGCTTGAAGTGGCCCGCGCACAGGGCGTGGCCAATTTCGAACCGGCCTACCTGAAGCTGGCCAACGCCGGCGATGCCAACGCCACCATCGAGATCACCGGCGAATCCACCGGAACGCTCGGCCCGCTCGGCGCGGTGGCACTGGACGTGGCCACCGGCAACGTCCTGGCCTCGCAGCTGCCCGGCCAGCGCGACGCCAACCACGCCACGCTCAGCGCGGCCTATGCCCTGCACTTCGGCGAGTTCGGCAACGGCGTAGTGGTCTGGCTGTACTTCCTGCTCGGCCTTGGCGGTGCCTTCCTGTTCTACTCCGGCAACCTGTTGTGGATCGAATCGCGGCGCAAGCGTCGCCAGCCGCAGCAACCGCGTGCCGGGGTGAACATGGCACGGGCCACGGTCGGCGTCTGCATCGGGCTGTGCGTTGCGATTTCGGTGGCGTTCGTCACCGCACTGGTGCTGGAGCGGCTGGCACCGTCCGCGGTCGACCACGGCATCCGCTGGGCCTGCTTCGGCAGCTGGGCGGCCTGTGCGCTGTGGGCCGCGCTGCGACGCCCGGCGCAGGCGGCACGCGAACTGCTGTGGGCGGCGGCGATCAGCACCGCGCTGGTGCCGATCCTGCATGGCGCGCTCAATGGTGACTGGCTGTGGCGTGCTGCTGCGCGTGGCCACTGGCCGCTGTTCTGGGTCGATGCCATCGCGCTGGCCATGGCCTTCGGCTTCGCCCGCCTGGCAGTGGCCAGCCAACGCCGCGCCCGCAACGGCGATCCCAACAGCGTCTGGGCCAACTGAGCCGTCGCCGGGCATGACCCGGCGCAGCCAGGCGAGGTTCAATCGCCGATGCGTGCCTTCTGCCAGGGACCCAGCATGGCGTTGAGCAGGCTCGCCTGTTCGTCGTCGCCGGTCAGCTCCCACATGAAGACGCCGGCCAGGCCCTGCTCACGGGCGAACTGCGCACGCAGGCCGATCGAGCGCGGGTCTTCATAGCTGATGAAAACCTTCTGCTCGGCGTTGTACAGCCACGGGCTCTGCGCCTGTGGTTGCCAGTGCTTCGTCCAGCCCGGCTGGTCGAGATAACGCGCCTTGATCACCCGCCAATCGCCGGCATCGGCCGGTGCGCTGTAGGCCTGATACAGACCGTCCGGTGCATCGCCGGTGACCTTGAAGCCGCGCCCGTAGAACGGCACGCCCAGCACCAGCTTGTCGGCCGGCACACCATGCTCGCGGTAGTACTGCACTGCGCCGGCGACGTTGTTCCAGCGCCGCAGCTCCGGCGCCAACGGATCGGTCGGCACTTCATGCAGGGGCGCATTGAACGTCGACACCGATGAGAAGCCGGTGCCCATGTCGTAGCTCATCAGGTTGATGAAATCGAACACCTTGGCCAGCGCCGGCAGGTCATAGCTTGCCGCTGGATCGTAGGGGCCATCGGTCTGCAGGCGACCGGCGGCCAGTGCGGCGGTCAACAGCATCGGCTGCCCCGCCTTGCGGCCATGCGCATCAAGGGCCACGCGGAACGCCTGCGCGAGCCGGGTCAGATTGGCGCGGTCCTGCGGACGGTGTGCCAGCTCCTTCGGCCCGCCACTGACCGGGAACTCCCAGTCGATGTCCACGCCATCGAAACTGCCAGCATGACGATCGAAGAACAGCGCCATGCATGAGTCGACCAGGCGCTTGCGGCTGGCCTCGGTCAGCGCTGCATCGGAGAATCCACCTGCCCCCCAGCCACCGATCGAAATCAGCGTGCGCAGATGCGGGTGCGCCTTCTTCAGCTCGGCCAGCGCCGCGAAATTCTTCGCCGCTTCCGCGCCGATCGTGCAGCGCCCGTCCTCGATGGTGGAGAACGCGTAGAACAGGTGGGTGAGGCGCTCGGCCGGAATGCTCGACACCGGGTAGCGCTCGGCCGAACCACCGGGGTAGTAGGCACCGAAGATCGGCGGCTGCGCGGGTGCCGCATGCACGGCAATGGGCAAGGCACCGGCAATCAGCACGGCAAGGGCAGCCACGGTCTGGCGGAACATGGGATCTCCCGGTTCGAAGGCGCAGCCACGTTAGCAAACGGATGGGGCTGTGGGACGGTTGTCGTGGCATGTCGTCCAGTGGACAGGTGCATCCCGCCGAATGACGACAACGCGCCAGTCATGCAACGACCCTCATGCACTGCAGCAGGACACGCGCCGACGCCGCGTTCGCGGGCTCGCGCATCGGCTAAGGTAGCCGCGGACCTTCAACCGCGCATGGACATGAGCACCGACCACGACAACCTCGACGACAGCGACCTGCTGGACGACGAAACCCTCGACGAAGGCCAGGCCCTGGAGGCACGCGCCTACGACGCGTTCCACGAAGGCGACCTGCAGCAGGCGGTGGCGCTGTTCGGCGAGCTGATCGCACTCGCCCCCGAAGTGCCGTACCTGCATTACATGCGCGGGCTGGCGCACAAGTACCTGCGCGACTGGGCTGCCTCACTGCAGGACAACCTGCAATCGGAGCAGCTGCGCGGCGAGTTCGATGTCGCCACTGCCTGGAATGCCGGCATCGCCGCCACCGGCGCCGATGACTGGGCCGAAGCACGCCGCCAATGGGCCCGCTGCGGCATCACCCTGCCCGAGGGCGAAGGCCCGATCGAGGGCCACTTCGGCGTGGCCTGCGTGCGCCTGGCACCGTGGTCGGATGCTGAAGTGGTGTACATGAGCCGCATTGATCCGGTGCGTGCACGCATCGACAACGTACCGCTGCCCGAAAGCGGCTTCCGCTTCGGCGACATCGTGCTGCACGACGGCGCCTCGACCGGCCAGCGTGCCTACGGCGAGCGCCAGGTGCCGGTGTTCAACGCGATGCAGCGCCTGCAGGCATCGGACATGGCGACCTTCACCGTGTTCGTGCAGTGCGATTCGGCCGATGACATCGCTGCCCTGGAGGCCATCACCCTGCCCGGCATCGGCATGGTCGAGGATTGGACAGCCACCGTGCGCCGGCTGTGCCGTCGCTGCAGCTACGGCACGCCGCACCAGCATGGTGATGAGGCGCCAGATGAAGACCAATGGAGACGCGAACGTGACCTCGGCGTGGCCGCACAGGGCCGGGCTGCGGTGGAAAAGCTCATGGCGGTGTGGGTCGCTGCAGCCCCCGGCCGGGTGCTGGAGGCCATCGAACAGCGCGAGCACCCGCTGAGCGACCCGGAGCCAGGCCAGGTCTGGTGGCTGGGTGAGGACGAAGAAGACGCGTAAGTGCAAGGACCAACGGTCCTCATCCACAGGATTACAGGCAAAGAAAAAGCGGGCCGAAGCCCGCTTTTTCATTTCAGCGATTCCAGAAGCGTGTCAACCAAGGTTGACACCTACCGTAATCGACCGGAGGTCGATTACTCGGCGCTGACGGCGTCGCCTTCTTCCACGGCCTTCATCGACAGGCGGATACGGCCCTGCTTGTCGACTTCCAGCACCTTGACCTTGACCACATCGCCTTCCTTCAGCACGTCGCCGACCTTCTCGACGCGATCGCTGGAGATCTGCGACACGTGGACCAGACCGTCCTTGCCCGGCAGGATGGTGACGAACGCACCGAAGTCCATGATCTTGGCGACCTTGCCTTCGTAGATGCGGCCCGGCTCGACGTCCGAGGTGATCTGCTCGATGCGGGCCTTGGCGGCCTGGGCAGCGATGGCATTGACCGAAGCGATGACGATGGTGCCGTCATCCTGGATGTCGATCTGGGTGCCGGTTTCCTTGGTGATGGCCTGGATGGTCGAACCACCCTTGCCGATCACTTCGCGGATCTTGTCCGGGTGGATCTTGATGGTCAGCAGGCGCGGCGCGTAGTCCGACAGCTCTTCACGCGGAGCGGTCAGGCCGTGGGCCATTTCGCCCAGGATGTGCAGACGGCCAGCCTTGGCCTGCTGCAGAGCCTGCTTCATGATCTCTTCGGTGATGCCTTCGATCTTGATGTCCATCTGTAGGGCGGAGATGCCCTCAGCGGTACCGGCCACCTTGAAGTCCATGTCGCCCAGGTGATCTTCGTCACCCAGGATGTCGGACAGGACGACGAAGCGCTCGCCTTCCTTGACCAGACCCATGGCGATACCGGCAACCGGCGCCTTCACCGGCACGCCGGCGTCCATCAGGGCCAGCGACGAACCGCAGACCGAGGCCATCGACGAGGAACCGTTCGACTCGGTGATTTCCGAGACGACGCGGATGGTGTACGGGAAGGCTTCCAGCGACGGCATGACAGCCAGCACGCCGCGCTTGGCCAGGCGACCGTGGCCGATTTCGCGGCGCTTCGGGCCCATCATGCGGCCGCACTCACCCACCGAGAACGGAGGGAAGTTGTAGTGGAACAGGAAGTTTTCCTTGTACTCACCGGCAACGGCGTCGATGACCTGGCCGTCACGGGCGGTGCCCAGGGTGATGGTCACGATGGCCTGGGTTTCGCCGCGGGTGAACAGCGAGGAACCGTGGGTACGCGGCAGCACGCCGGTCTTCACGGCGATCGGGCGGACGGTGTCCAGCGCACGGCCGTCGATACGGACCTTGGTGTCCAGCACCGAGTCACGCATGGTGCGGTACTCCAGCTCGCCGAATTCCTTCGACAGCTCGGCCGGGTTCCAGCCTTCAGCGGCCACGCGGCCAGCCAGGGTTTCGACCACGTCCTTCTTGATCGCCGAGATGGCGTCACGGCGCTGCAGCTTGTCACGCACCTGGAAGGCTTCGCCCAGGCGCGGGCCGATGGCTTCCTTCAGGGCGGAGATCAGCGCGTCGTTCTTGGCCGGGGCTTCCCAGGTCGACGGCTTGGTGCCGGCTTCGACTGTCAGCTCGTTGATCGCGTTGATGACCTTCTGCATTTCGCGGTGACCGAAGGTCACGGCGCCCAGCATCACTTCTTCGGACAGCAGCGCGGCTTCGGATTCGACCATCAGCACGGCGTTGGAGGTACCGGCGACAACCAGTTCCAGCTGCGAGTCAGCCAGTTCGCTGACGGTCGGGTTCAGGATGTACTCGCCGTTCTTGTAGCCGACCTTGGCAGCGCCGATCGGACCCATGAACGGGGTGCCGGCCAGGGCCAGAGCAGCCGAGGCGCCGATCAGGGCCGGGATGTCACCGTCCACGTCCGGGTTCAGCGACATGACCGTGGCGATGATCTGCACTTCGTTCTTGTAGTCTTCCGGGAACAGCGGACGGATCGGACGGTCGATCAGGCGCGAGATCAGGGTTTCCTTCTCGGTCGCACGGCCTTCACGCTTGAAGAAACCACCCGGGATACGGCCGCCGGCGTAGAACTTTTCCTGATAATCGACGGTCAGCGGGAAGAAGTCCTGGCCTTCGCGCGCGCTCTTGGCGGCGACGGCGGTGACCAGCAGTACGGTGTCGTCCATCTTGACGATGACGGCGCCGCTGGCCTGACGGGCGACTTCGCCGGTCTCAAGCGTGACGGTGTGCTTGCCGTACTGGAAGGTTTTGGTGATTTTTGCCACGGAGGGTGTCCTTGGGGATGCTGTCTGCGAATTTGGACCGTCGGCGACCCTTGCCGCCAGCGGGTGGCCGGATCGTTCCGGCCTGAATCGGGGATTGCGGTGCTACAAAACAAAACCGCGGCGCATCGCTGCGCCGCGGGGGATTCGTTGCTTAGCGACGCAGGCCAAGCTTCTCGATCAGGGCCTTGTAACGCTCGACGTCCTTCTTCTTCAGGTAGTCGAGCAGGCTGCGACGGCGGTTGACCATCTGCAGCAGGCCGCGGCGGCTGTGGTGGTCCTTCTTGTGGGTCTTGAAGTGGCCGGTCAGCAGTTCGATGCGGGCGGTCAGCAGTGCAACCTGGACTTCCGGGGAGCCGGTGTCAGCCGAGCTGCGCTTGTTGTCTTCAATGACCTTCTGGGTGTCGATCGACATTTCTTTTTTCTCTGTGATGCGTGGCCGGCAGGAACGCGCTTCGCGCACCGCCAGGCTCGCCGTGGACTACGAGGATGAAACCTGCGCGAGGCAGGCTGCCGGAAAACGGCCGCGAAATTGTAACGGTCGGGGGCTTCCGGGACAAGGACCGGGGCTGAACCGCCCGGCCCAGGTCAGAGGTTGAAACGACGCTGCGGGGCCAGCAGGCCACTGTCATCGACCTGGCCCAGGCCCTGGACAGCATCGTCCGGGCCAAACACGGCCACCAGGCCATGCGGCCAGGACAGGTCGCGCTGGCGCTGGCCGACGCAGAAGCGGTGGGCCTGGTCGGCATCGAGGTCGACCCGCGGGTATTCAGCCAGGCCGGCCGCCAGCGGCAGCAGCAGCGCGTCCATGCCGGCCTCGTCGCCCGCCTCGACCATCGCCCGCAGTTGATCCAGCGTGACCATGGCAGGCTCGCGGAACGGCTCGACCCACAGCCGGCGCAGCGCGCTGATGTGGGCGCCACAGCCCAGGCTTTCGCCGAGGTCGCGGGCCAGGCTGCGGATATAGGTGCCGGAACCACAGGTCACGCGCAGCCGCAGCCGTTCCGGCTGCTGCTCCAGTACCTCGATGGCATGCACCTGCACCTCGCGTTCCGGCGCTTCGATGACGTCACCGCGGCGGGCCTTCACATACAGCGGTTCCCCACCCTGCTTCAGCGCCGAATAGATCGGGGCACGCTGGCGGATGTTGCCGGTCAGCGGCACCAGCGCCGCCTGCAGGGCCTCGGCACTGATCGCCGGCACCGCGCGCTGCAGCAGCACCTGGCCTTCGGAGTCATCGGTGTCGGTGGTCTGGCCCAGCATGATCTCGGCGTCGTAGGCCTTGGCCGAGCCGAGCAACAGTCCGGCAATCTTGGTCGCCTCGCCGAAGCACAGCGGCAGCAGGCCGGTGGCCAGCGGATCGAGGCTGCCGGTATGGCCACCCTTTTCGGCACGGAACAGGCGACGGGCCACCTGCAGGGCGGCGTTGGAGCTCATGCCGGTCGACTTGTCGAGCAGCAGGATGCCATCCAGGCGGCGGAACTGAATTCGGGTCATGACAGGAGTTTGTAGAGTCGAGCCATGCTCGACTGCTGCAGCGCGGTCTGCATCAGACATCGCGCAGCCGGAATGCAACAACGCCGGGCATGCCCGGCGTCGCGCGGTTATTCTTCGTCGCTCTCGCGACGCTTCTCGGCGGCCAGCGTATCGGGCAGGTCGCGCAGGATGTTGTCGATGTGTTCACCACGGTCGACCGAGTCGTCGTAGTGGAAATGCAGCTCCGGCACGTGGCGCAGCTTCATCGCTCGGGCCAGGTCCATGCGCAGGCGATAGCCCAGCTCCTTCAGGCCGGCCACGGCTTCAGCCGAACGTTCCGGCATCAGCGCAGTGACGAATACCTTGGCATGGGCCATGTCGCGGGTGATTTCCACGTCGGACACGCTCACCGAGGGCAACCCGTGCTCGCGCACGGCGTTGTGCACCAGGGTGCCGAGTTCACGGCGCAGCTGGGCGGAGACACGGTCGGTTCGATGGAAAGTCTTGGGCACGCGGTCGGGCTCTCGATTCAAATGTGACCCGACCAAGGTCGGGTCCTACCAGGAGGAGCGGCCCGACCTTGGTCGGGTCCTACCAGGAGGAGCGGCCCGACCTTGATCGGGCCCCACCAGGGGGCGGACCGGCCCGTGAGGGCTGGTCCGTTGCAGCAATTACAGGGTGCGCGGCACTTCGATACGCTCGAAGCACTCGATCTGGTCACCCGGCTTGACGTCGTTGTAGGCCTTCACCGCGATACCGCATTCGGTACCGTTGCGGACTTCTTCGACGTTCTCCTTGAAGCGACGCAGCGATTCCAGCTCGCCCTCGAAGATCACCACGCTGTCGCGCAGCACGCGGATCGGCTTGTTGCGCTTGACCACGCCCTCGATGACCATCGAACCGGCGACGGCACCCAGCTTGGAGCTGCGGAAGACGTCGCGGACCTCGGCAATACCGATGATCTCTTCGCGGATCTCCACGCCCAGCAGACCGGAGGCCACCTGCTTCACCTGGTCGATCACGTCATAGATGATCGAGAAGTAACGCAGGTCAACGCCGTTGGATTCGATGATGCGACGGGCCGAAGCATCCGCACGCACGTTGAAGCCGATGACGGTGGCCTTCGAAGCGGCAGCCGAGTTGGCGTCCGACTCGGTGATGCCGCCCACGCCGGAGTGGATCACGTTGATGCGGATGTCTTCGTTGGACAGCGCGACCAGTGCCTGGCTCAGCGCCTGCACCGAACCCTGCACGTCGGCCTTGATGACCAGATTGAGGACCTGCTGGCCCTCGCCCTTGCCCAGGGTCGCCATGATGTCTTCCATGCGGCTGCCGGCGGTGGCGACCAGGCGCGATTCACGGCGCTTGGTTTCGCGCTGCTGGGCAACGTCCTTGGCCAGGCGCTCGTCCTCGACGACCACGAAGTCGTCACCCGCTTCCGGCACGCCGGACAGGCCCAGGACCTGCACCGGGATGGACGGGCCGGCAAACTCCGGCTGCTTGCCGGTTTCGTCGAACAGCGCACGCACGCGGCCGTACTGGATGCCGCACACCAGATAGTCGCCCTTCTTCAGGCGGCCCTGCTGCACCAGCACGGTGGCGACCGGGCCACGGCCCTTGTCCAGCGACGATTCGATCACCACGCCCGAGGCGCGGCCTTCGTCGACGGCCTTCAGTTCCAGCAGTTCGGCCTGGATCGAGATGGCGTCCAGCAGGTCGTCGATGCCCAGGCCGGTCTTGGCCGAGATCTCCACCATCTGGGTATCACCACCGAAGTCTTCGGCCACGACCTGCTCGGACAGCAGTTCGTTCTTGACCCGCATCGGGTCGGCGTCGGACTTGTCGATCTTGTTGATCGCCACGATCAGCGGCACACCCGCCGAACGGGCGTGCTGGATCGCTTCCTTGGTCTGCGGCATGACGCCGTCATCGGCGGCCACGACCAGCACCACGATATCGGTCAGCTTGGCGCCGCGCGCACGCATCGAGGTGAATGCCGCGTGGCCCGGGGTATCCAGGAAGCTGATCACGCCCTTCGGCGTATCCACGTGGTAGGCACCGATGTGCTGGGTGATGCCGCCGGCTTCGCCGGTGGCGACCTTGGTGCGGCGGATGTAATCCAGCAGCGAGGTCTTGCCGTGGTCGACGTGGCCCATGATGGTGACCACCGGCGGACGCTGGGTGGCTTCGCCCTGGTTTTCACCGGTCGAGGCCAGCAGTGCGTCTTCGGCGTCGTTGTCGTTGGCACGGATGGCCTTGTGGCCGAGTTCTTCGGTCACCAGCGCGGCGGTGTCATGGTCGATGGACTGGGTGATGGTGGCCATCACGCCCATCTTGAACAGCGCCTTGACCACCTCGCCGCCCTTCAGCGCGAGCTTCTGCGCCAGGTCGGCCACGGTGATCGTGTCGCCGATCGCCACTTCACGCACCACCGGCGCGGTCGGACGCTCGAAGGCGTGCGGACCTGCATTGTTGCCACCGCGCGACATGTCGCGACGGCCACCGGCCTGGTTACGCCCGCCCGGACGACCACGGGTGTTGCTGTTGTTGCTGTTGCCACGACGCGCGCGGTCGGCAGCCGACAGGTGCATCTGGCCGGCGAAACGGTCGCCCGGGCCACGCTCGTTGCGCGGAGCGCTGCGGTTGTTGCGGTCGTCGTTGCGCGGCGGCGGCGGAGCGCTGCGCGGCGCAGCCGGAGCGGCGGCCGGAGCACGCGGCGGGCGCGGCGCGGTTTCATCGATCGGAGCGCGCTTGGGCTTGCTGGCAGCCAGTGCCTCGGCAGCCTTGGCGGCGGCCGCAGCTTCCTCGGCGGCCTTCTTCTCGGCCTCTGCGCGTTCCTTGGCCGCAACCTCTTCCTCACGGGCACGGACGATGGCTTCGTCGCGCAGACGATCCTTCTCGGCCAGAGCCTGCTGTTCGGCGAGGTTGCGCGCACGCGACTCTTCCAGCTTGCGCAGGATGTCGGCGCGCTCTTCGTCCGGGGTCATGGCGCGAGCACCATCCTTGACGTAGGTACGCTTCTGGCGCACCTCGACATTCACGGTCGTCTTGCTGCGACCGGAGCTGACCGTCACTTCCTGCTGTTTCCGGCGGTTGAGCGTGATCTTCTTTGCGGACTGATCCGTCTCTTCCGGGGCCTGCTCGGGCTTGCCATGCGAACGACGAAGGAAGCCCAGGAGCTTCACCTTCTCGGTACTGGTCACGACCTGGTCGGGACCGCTGAACTTCATGCCGGCACCGGCCAGCTGTTCCAGCAGTTTTTCGACCGGCGTGTTGACCAGTTCGGCAAGCTTGCGGATGGTGGTTTGCTGCGACATTCGGATCCTATGATCTTGTGGGCGCCCCCCCGCATCTGGAGGTGGCGCGGATTCTACGCCCTGAGCGGCTCAGGGCCCTGTTCATTGCCGGCTCATTCGCCGCGTTCCAGTCGGGCGATCTCCTCGGCACGCGCGGCCAGGATCAGCGCAGCGGCGCGCGCCTGGTCCAGCCCTTCGATGCCGAAGTCCATGACCTCGTCGGCGGCCAGGTCGGACAAGTCCTCACTGGTGCGCACGCCGTGGCCGGCCAGCGCATACGCGGTGGCTTCGTCCATGCCCTTCAGGGACAGCAGGTCCTGCGCCGGCTGGCCGTCTTCAAGGCCTTCCTCGACTGCCAGGGCCTCATTGAGCAGCGCATCGCGGGCACGAGCGCGCAGCTCTTCGACGATGTCTTCGTCGAAACCTTCCACGGCCAGCAGTTCGCCAACCGGGACATACGCGATTTCCTCGACGGTGCCGAAGCCTTCGCTGACCAGGATGCCGGCGATCTCTTCGTCCACTTCCAGCTTGTCCATGAACAGCTGGCGGGCCGAAGCCTGCTCGGCCTCCGACTTGGCGGTGACCTGGTCCTGGGTCATCACGTTGAGCTGCCAGCCGGTCAGGCGGCTGGCCAGGCGCACGTTCTGGCCGCCCTTGCCGATCGCCTGGGCCAGGCGGTCTTCAGCGACAGCCAGGTCCATCGAGTGCTTGTCTTCATCGACGATGATCGACTGCACTTCGGCCGGCGCCATCGCGTTGATGACGAAGTTGGCCGGGTTGTCGTTCCACAGCACGATGTCCACGCGCTCGCCATTGAGCTCGTTGGACACGGCCTGCACGCGCGAACCGCGCATGCCGATGCAGGCGCCGATCGGATCGGTGCGCTGGTCGTGGGCCAGCACGGCGATCTTGGCGCGGTCGCCCGGATCGCGGGCGCAGGCCTTGATTTCCACCAGGCCCTGGCCGACTTCCGGCACTTCCAGCTTGAACAGCTCGATCATGAATTCCGGGGCGGCGCGGCTGATGAACAGCTGCGGGCCACGCGGTTCCGAACGGACTTCGGCCAGGTAGCCGCGCACGCGGTCACCGGCGCGCAGCACGTCGCGCGGAATGCCCTTGTCCTTCGGGATGAAGCCTTCGGCGTTGCCACCGAGGTCGACATAGATGTTGCCGCGCTCGGCGCGCTTGACCACGCCGGTGATCAGCTCACCCACGCGATCCTTCCATGCATCCACGACCTGCTGGCGCTCGGCTTCGCGCACGCGCTGGACGATGACCTGCTTGGCGGCCTGGGCAGCAATGCGGCCGAAGTCCGGGTTCTCGATCTGCTCTTCGATGTAGTCGCCGACGTCCACGCCTTCGGCTTCATCGACGGCGTCCATCAGGCGGATCTGGCGGTCCGGCGATTCCATGACCACGTCATCGGCCACCACTTCCCAGCGGCGGAAGGTTTCGTAGCTGCCATCCTTGTGGTCGATGACCACGCGGGTCAGCACTTCCTCGTCGGGATAGCGCTTCTTCGCTGCCGAGGCCAGGGCGGCCTCGATGGCATCGAAGATCACTTCACGCGGCACGCCCTTCTCGTTGGCGACCGCGTCGACTACCAGCAACAGTTCCTTGCTCATTGGCTCACTCCGCGCGCGGCTTCTTTGCCGCCGGCTCGTTGGAAGAAGAATTCGTGTTCGGCTTCGGACGCTTCGGTGCCGGACCGGTCGGCTTGCTCGGGGCCAGCCCCAGCGCCACCCAGTCGGGCATGATCCGTGCCTTGTCGATGTTGTCGGCCGACACGACCACTTCGGCCTTGTCGACGATGAAGGTGATGGTGCCCGCGGCCTCGTCGGTCGCTTCGATGCGGCCCTGCAGGCGACGGCGATTGTCCTGCGGCAGCTTCAGCGTGACCTTGGCCGATTCACCCTGGTGGCGGGCGAACTGCTCCAGGTTGAACAGCGGGCGGTCGACGCCCGGCGAGGACACTTCCAGCGTGTAATTGCCGCTGATCGGGTCTTCGACGTCCAACTGCGCCGACACTTCGCGGCTGACCCGCTCGCAGTCGTCGACATTGATGATGCGCTCGGGCTGTTCAGCCAGCGGCACGTCGATGTAAAGGCGCAGGGTCGCACCGCCGGGGGCCGGCAGATACTCAACGCCCAGCAGCTCCAGGCCCAGCGACACAACGGTCGGGGCGAGCAGATTCGCGATGTCGGTTGCCTTGTCGCTCACAGCCTGCCTTGATCTCTTGGTTGGGTGCCGGCCTTGGCCGGCGTGAAAACATGACGCCCCGGAAACGACAAAGGGCCCGCTGGGCCCCTTTTCCGGAAAGACTCCGGTGACTGGATTCCGGTTGCAACCTGCAGTGCCTGCCGGTTGCGGCCCTCCTTCCGGGTCCGGGCTCCCGCTGGGAGGCCGCCTTCAGGGGTACTGCTAGGTCGCTGATGATAGCGACTGCACCGCGCTGGTGCAAGGTGCGGACCCGGGGTCAGATCCCTTTTCCACGGGAAAAGGGATCTGACCCCAATCACGCAGAAACGATGCAGGCCCCAAAGAAAAACGCCCTCGAAGCAGGACTTCGAAGGCGATCTCTTTACTTGGTAGCGGGGGCAGGATTTGAACCTGCGACCTTCGGGTTATGAGCCCGACGAGCTGCCAGACTGCTCCACCCCGCATCAGAAGCGGAATTATGAGGCATAACTTCAAAACCTGCAAGCTTTTCCTCATTCATCGAACTGGTTGGCGCCGATTCGATGTGTTGGTAGCGGGGGCAGGATTTGAACCTGCGACCTTCGGGTTATGAGCCCGACGAGCTGCCAGACTGCTCCACCCCGCACCGGAAGTGTTTGAACTGCTGCCCTGCTCTTTCGAGGAGGGCTACCGCAACGATGTTCTGGCTGAACCGCTGCAGTGACAACTCAGGCTGCGCATATTACACGAATCGCGCAGCTTTGTGTCAACTTTTATGCAAGATGCGCAAATGCCTGCTGGCACCAGACCATGATCGGGTTCCAGGCCAGGCCCAGCGCCAGCAGCGCCAGCGCGTTCACGCCCAGCACCAGGCCCAGCACACGGTCGTTGCTGCGCGGCATGGCCTCGCCCACCGGCTCATCGAAGTACATGACCTTGATGACGCGCAGGTAGTAGAAGCAGCCGACCACGGCACACAGCACGCCAAGGATGGCCAGCCACAGCAGGCCCCCGTTGACGGCCGCGCCCAGCACCGCCAGCTTGGTCCAGAAGCCCAGGAACGGCGGGATGCCGGCCAGCGACGCCATGATGCACAGCACCAGGCCGGCCATCCACGGGTTGCGGGCGTTGAGGCCCTTGAAGTCTTCGATGTTCTCGGCTTCGAAGCCGGCACGCGACAGCGCGATGATCGCGCCGAAGGCGGCGGTCGACATGATGGCGTAGGCCAGTGCGTAGAACAGTGCGGCGGCATAGCCCTGCGAACCGCCACCGGCAATGCCCATCAGCAGGAAGCCGATGTGCGAGACGGTGGAGAACGCCAGCATGCGCTTGAGGTTGCTTTGCGCGATGGCCATCAGGTTGCCGATGACCAGCGAGACCGCGGCCAGGCCGGCGATCAGCAGCTGCAGTTCGGTCGACAGCGGGCCCACGCCCATTTCCAGCAGGCGGTAGGCCATGCCGAAGGCGGCCAGCTTCGGCGCCGAGCTGATGAACAGTGCGATCGGTGCCGGGGCACCCTGATACACGTCCGGCAGCCACATGTGGAACGGCGCGGCACCCAGCTTGAAGGCGACGCCGGCGATCATGAACACCGCACCGGTGATCAGCAGCACGCGCTCTTCCGAGTGCGGGATGGCCTCGCGGATGACGTCGAGGTGGAGGCTGCCGGTGGCGCCGTAGATCAGCGACATGCCGTACAGCAGCAGGCCGGAGGCCAGCGAACCCAGCACGATGTACTTCATCGCCGCTTCCGAGGCCAGGCCGTTCTCACGGTTGCTGGCGACCAGGGCGTAGGAGCACAGCGCCAGCAGTTCCAGGCCCAGGTAGACCATCAGCAGGCTGCCGGCCGAGACCAGGATCATCATGCCGGCGGTGCCGAACAGGATCAGCACCGGGATCTCGCCCTGGAACAGGTTGCGATCGCGCAGGTAGCGCCAGCCGTAGACCAGGGTCAGGCCGCTGAGCAGCACGATCCCGGTCTTCATCACGTCCGCGGCGGTATCACGCACGAACATGCCATGGAAGACCTCCCCCTGCCCGCCCACGCCGGTGGCCAGCATGAACAGCACCACGGCCAGCGCAGCGAGCGAGAACAGGTGGGTGACGATCTTGTTCCGGTTGCTGACGAACAGGTCGAGGATCATCAGGGCGAAGGCGCTGCCGATCAGCACCAGCTCGGGAGCGAGCGGTGGCAGGTCAGCGGCGGTCAATGGCAGCAGCGGCGAGGTGGTCATCATCAAATCCTGGAATTACAGCAGCTTGCTGGATGCGATCTGCATCGCCAGCTTCGCGATCGAGGGCTCCATCAGGTCGGTCAGCGGCTTGGGGTAGATGCCCAGGGCCAGCACGCCGATGGCGAACACGCCCAGCACCAGCCATTCGCGGCCGTTGATGTCCTTCAGTTCGGCAACATGGCTGTTGGCCACTTCACCGAAGAAGATGCGCTTGTACAGCCACAGGGTGTAGGCGGCGCCGATGATCAGGGTGGTGGCCGCGCCCAGCGCGATCCACGGATTACGCTGGAAGGCCGACAGGATGACCATGAACTCGCCGACGAAACCACTGGTACCCGGCAGGCCCGCGTTGGCCATGAAGAACAGCATGGCGAAGGTGGCGAACCACGGCATCACGTTGACCACGCCGCCGTAATCGGCGATGCGGCGGCTGTGCATGCGGTCGTACAGCACGCCGACGCAGGAGAACATCGCGCCCGACACGAAGCCGTGCGAGATCATCTGCACCATGGCGCCCTGCAGGCCCAGGCGGGCGGCATCGGCGTTGCCGGCTTCACGCACCAGCCACAGGGCAATGAACGTGCCCAGAGTGACGAAGCCCATGTGCGCGATCGACGAATAGGCGATCAGCTTC
The DNA here is from genome assembly GCF_009659995.1 of Stenotrophomonas sp. MH181796. NCBI lineage: Bacteria > Pseudomonadati > Pseudomonadota > Gammaproteobacteria > Lysobacterales > Lysobacteraceae > Stenotrophomonas > Stenotrophomonas sp. MH181796. Next base: position 503,135 of record NZ_RAHU01000004.1, on the reverse strand, counting down.
TTCATGTCGTCCTGCACCAGGGCGACGAGGCCGACGTAGATCACCGCGATCAGCGACAGCGCGATCACCAGCCACGCCCATTCCTGCGACGCGTCCGGGACGATCGGCAGGTTGAAGCGCAGGAAGCCGTAGCCACCGATCTTCAGGGCGATGGCGGCCAGGATCACCGAACCGGCGGTCGGCGCTTCCACGTGGGCATCCGGCAGCCAGGTGTGGACCGGGAACATCGGCACCTTGACCGCGAAGGCGATCAGGAAGGCGAAGAAGATCCAGGTCTGTTCCTTGGCCGACAGCGGCAGCGCGTACAGGTCGGCCAGCTGGAAGCTGCCCCCCTTCATGTACAGGTAGATCAGCGCCACCAGCATCAGCACCGAGCCGAGGAAGGTGTACAGGAAGAACTTCAGCGCGGCGTAGATGCGGCGCGGGCCGCCCCAGACACCGATGATCAGGAACATCGGGATCAGCATCGCCTCGAAGAACACGTAGAACAGCATCGCGTCCGTGGCCGAGAAGATACCGACCGTGACGCCTTCCAGGATCAGGAAGGCGGCCACGTACTGGTTGACGCGCTTGTCGATGGCGCTCCAGGCGCCGATCAGGGCAAGCACGCTGACCAGGGTGGTCAGCAGGATCAGCGCCACGGCGATGCCGTCCACGCCCAGGTTGTAGCCGATCTTGTACGCCGGGATCCAGGCATGCGTCTCGACGAACTGCAGACCGTCGATGCCCGCGTTGTAGCCGCTCAGCAGCGAGAGGCTCGCCACGAACGTCAGCACCGCTACGCCCAGCGACGCCCAGCGGGCGGTCTGCGCATCACGGATCGCAAGGATCAGGGCACCACCGATGATCGGCAGCCAGATGAGGACACTGAGTAGAGGCCAGTTCGACACGTCTTCTTATTCCGTACAGGTCATCAACGCAGGTAATGCATCAGCACGCCCAGAAGGGCAATCAGGCCGATGATCATCGCGAAGGCGTAGTGATAGAGGAAACCGGATTGGGTACGACGCAGCACGCCGGCTGCGACGTCCACAACACGTGCCGAAAGATTGACCACGCCGTCGACGATGTTGCTGTCGATCCAGCGTGCGACCTTGCCCAGCTTGACGCTGCCACCGGCAAAGCCATCGATCCACAGCTTGTCGAAGCCGTACTTGTTTTCCAGCACCGACACCAGCGGGGCGAAGGTCTTGCGCGCCTTGCCCGACAGGTCCGGCTTCCACAGGTAGAACAGTGCAGCCAGCAGGAAGCCCGCCAGGGTCAGCCAGAACGGCGGCAGCATCATGCCGTGCAGCGCGAACGCCACCGGACCATGGAACTCTTCGCCCAGGAAGCCAACGGTGTTCTTGGCCGGATCGTAGAAATTCACGATGCCGGTGAAGAACGTCTGCGCCTGGCCCTTGATGGCCTCGTGCGCATGGTGGCCGGCCCAGTCGGTGCCGTGCAGCATCGGACCGATGCTGAAGAAACCGATGGCGATCGACGGAATGGCCAGCAGGATCAGCGGCAGCGTCACCACCCACGGGGTTTCGTGCGGCTCATGCGCACCGTGGCCATGGCCGTGGTCGTCATGGGCATCGCCGTGGTGGGCGTCGGCGGCGTGATGATCGTCATGGCCATGGCCGTGATCATCATGCGCGTCGCGGAAGCGCTCCTTGCCGTGGAAGGTCAGGAACAGCAGGCGGAAGCTGTAGAAGCTGGTCACCAGCACGCCACCCAGCACTGCCCAGTAGCCATAGGTGGCCACCCAGCTGTTCTGCATGTGGGCGTGGATCTCGGCCGCCTCGATGATGGTGTCCTTCGAGTAGAAGCCGGAGAAGAACGGCGTACCGACCAGGGCCAGGGTACCGATCCACATGGTGACGAACGTGATCGGCATGTACTTGCGCAGGCCGCCCATCTTGCGCATGTCCTGCTCGTGGTGCATCGCGATGATGACCGAGCCGGCGCCCAGGAACAGCAGCGCCTTGAAGAAGGCGTGGGTCATCAGGTGGAACACGGCGGCCGAGTACGCCGACACGCCCAGTGCAACCGTCATGTAGCCCAGCTGCGACAGCGTGGAGTACGCGACGACGCGCTTGATGTCGTTCTGCACGATGCCGATCAGGCCGGTGAAGAAGGCCGTGGTGGCACCGATGAACAGGATGAAGTTCAGCGCGGTCTGCGACAGCTCGAACAGCGGCGACATGCGGGTGACCATGAAGATACCGGCGGTCACCATCGTCGCGGCGTGGATCAGCGCCGAGATCGGGGTCGGGCCTTCCATCGAATCCGGCAGCCACACGTGCAGCGGAACCTGGGCCGACTTGCCCATGGCACCGATGAACAGGCAGATGCAGATGACGGTGGCGATCGACCAGATCACCGGCTCGTTCAGCAGCTGCATGCCGAACAGGGTGCCGTCCCAGATCTGCAGCTGGGCGCGCGGGTCAGCCAGCATGCCGGCCTGCGAGAACACCTGCGAGTAGTCCAGGGTGCCGAACACCCACAGCACGCCGGCGATGCCCAGCAGGAAGCCGAAGTCACCAACGCGGTTGACCAGGAACGCCTTCATGTTGGCGAAGATCGCGGTCGGGCGCTTGAACCAGAAGCCGATCAGCAGGTACGACACCAGGCCCACCGCTTCCCAGCCGAAGAACAGCTGCAGGAAGTTGTTGCTCATCACCAGGGTGAGCATCGAGAAGGTGAACAGCGAGATGTAGCTGAAGAACCGCTGGTAGCCCGGATCGTCCTGCATGTAGCCGATCGTGTAGATGTGGACCAGCAGCGACACGAAGGTCACCACCACCATCATCATCGCGGTCAGCTTGTCGACCATGAAGCCGACGTGGGCCGAGTACTGGCCGACTTCGAAGAACGTGTAGATGTTCTGGTTGAACGGCTGCGCGCCGCCCCAGAGCAGCTGGTAGAGCGTGTACATCGACAGGCCGCAGGCCACCGCGACGCCGAGGATGGTGATGGTCTGCGCGCCGAAGCGCTTGACCTGGCGACCGAACAGGCCGGCGATGATGCTGCCGAACAGCGGTGCAAGCACCACTGCGATCAACAGACTCTTGGAGAGAGTGATTTCCATCTGTGGATCAGCCCTTCAACGAATCGACTTCGCCGACATTGATCGTGCGGCGGGTACGGAACAGGGTCACCAGGATCGCCAGGCCGATGGCGGCTTCCGCGGCGGCGACGGTCAGGATGAAGAACACGAACAGCTGGCCGGACGGATCGCCCAGCTGACGCGAGAAGCCGACGAAGTTGATGTTCACCGACAGCAGCATCAGTTCGATCGACATCAGCAGGACGATGACGTTCTTCCGGTTGAGGAAGATGCCGGCCAGGCTGATGGCGAACAGCACCGCGCCCAGCGCAAGGATGTGGCCAAGGGTAATCACGGCTGGGTCTCCTCGCCGGCGGCCGGCTTGCTGTTGCTGTGCACGACCGGCGCTTCGGCGCCCATCTTGACCATGCGCAGGCGCTGGCCGGCCTTGACCATGGTCTGCTCACCCGGGTTCTGGCTCTTCACGCCGGTACGGCGGCGCAGGGTCAGCATCACGGCGGCAACCACGGCCACGGTCAGGATGACGGCGGCGAACTCGAACGGCAGCAGGTACTCGGTGAACAGCGTACGCGCCAGCCAGGTGACGTTGGAGCTGTCGGCAGCGACCGCGGCGGCGTTGTCGGCCGGGAACGGGTTGACCGCCCTGCCCTTCACGCCGATCAGGATCAGCATCTGCACCAGCATCGCCACGGCAACAATGAGACCGACCGGCAGGTAGCGGACCCAGCCCTCACGCAGCTTGGTGGGGTCGATGTCGAGCATCATCACCACGAACAGGAACAGCACCATCACCGCGCCGACGTAGACCAGCACCAGCGCCACGCCGAGGAACTCGGCGCCGACCAGCAGCCACACGCAGGCAATGGAGAAGAAGGTCAGCACCAGGCAGAGCACGGCGTGAACCGGGTTGCGCACGCTGATCACCGCACCGGCCGAAACCGTTGCCGCGATGGCGAACACCCAGAAAGCGATATTTACCCAATCCATCTCTCGACCTCAGCGGTAAGCGGCATCGGCGGCGCGACGCTCGGCGATCTCGGACTCGAGACGGTCGCCCAGGGCCAGCAGCTGCGGCTTGGTAACGATGTTTTCGCCACGATTCTCGAAGTGATACTCGAGGATGTGGGTTTCGACGATCGAGTCCACCGGGCAGCTTTCTTCGCAGAAGCCACAGAAGATGCACTTGAACAGATCGATGTCATAGCGCGTGGTACGGCGGGTGCCGTCTTCGCGCTTGGCCGAGTCGATGGTGATGGCCAGCGCCGGGCACACCGCTTCGCACAGCTTGCAGGCGATGCAGCGCTCTTCACCGTTGGGGTAACGGCGCAGGGCGTGCAGGCCACGGAAGCGCGGCGACTGCGGGAACTTCTCCATCGGGTACATCATCGTGTACTTGGGCTTGAAGCTGTACTTCAGCGTCAGCCAAAGGCCACCCAGGAGTTCGAGCAGCAGCAGGCTCTTGAAGTAATGGGTAATCCTGTTCATCACTTAGACGCCCTTTTGAATCACGCCGAAGAACACCATGACGGCGGTAACCGCGATCCACAGAATGGCCAGCGGGATGAAGACCTTCCAGCCCAGGCGCATGATCTGGTCATAGCGGAAGCGCGGGAAGCTGGCACGGAACCAGATGTAGGCACTGGCGAAGAAGAACACCTTGACGAACAGCCACGGTGCACCGCCCTTCCAGATCCAGTCGACCAGCGGCGAGACGTCGCCGAAGTTGACCCAGCCCTGGATGGGGCTCAGCCAGCCGCCGAGGAAGAAGATCGAGATCAGGAAGCTGATCAGGATCATGTTGGCGTATTCGGCCAGGAAGAACAGCGCGAACGCACCGCCCGAGTACTCGACCATGTGGCCAGCGACGATTTCCGATTCACCTTCCACCACGTCGAACGGCGCGCGGTTGGTTTCGGCAACGCCCGACACCCAGTAGATGACGAACAGCGGGAACAGCGGCAGCAGGAACCAGTCGAAGAAACCGGAATTGCCGGCCTGCGCCATCACGATGTTGCTCAGGTTCAGGCTGCCCGACGCGATCATCACGCCGACCAGGGCGAAGCCCATGGCGATTTCGTAGCTGATCATCTGCGCCGAGGCGCGCATCGCACCCAGGAACGCATACTTCGAGTTGGATGCCCAACCGGCCAGGATGATGCCGTAGATGCCCAGCGAGGTCATCGCCAGCAGGTACAGCAGGCCGGCGTTGGCGTTGGACAGCACGATCTGCGAATCGAAGGGAACCACCGACCAGGCCGCGAAGGCCGGGGCCAGGGTGATCAGCGGGGCCAGCAGGTAGATCGCCTTGTTGGCGCTGCTCGGCTGGACCACTTCCTTGAACAGCAGCTTGAAGACGTCGGCGAAGGCCTGGAAGATGCCCATGCCCACGTACATCGGGCCGTGGCGGACGTGCATCCAGCCGATCAGCTTGCGTTCCCAGACCACGTAGAAGGCCACCGAGATGATCACCGGAACGGTGATCACCAGGATCTTCAGGATGATCCAGATCAGCGCGCCGATGTCACCAAGGCCAAGCAGCCACTGGTGCAGCGGATCGACCGCGTTCAACAGCAATTCGTTCATGCAGCCACCACCGTTACGCGAGCGGCACCCAGCGGCGCGGTCGCGCCGTGGCCCGATTCAATCCAGACCGAACCCGCAGCGACGCGGGCGTCGATCACCACCGGCAGGGTGGCCTTGCCGGCATCGGTGCCGACCTTGGCCATCTGCCCTTCCTGCAGCTGCAGGCGAGCGGCATCTTCAGCGTTCAGCACGATGCGCGGGGCGTTGTTGAGCGGATGCGACTGCAGCGCCGGGGCGCGACGGACCACCGCATCGGTGCGGTAGATCGCGGCGGTCGAAGCCACTTCCAGGCCTTCGCCGGCAACCACCGGCTGTGCCGAGGCGGCAACGGCGACCGACACCGGGGCCAGGCTGGCGCGCAGGCCGGCCAGGTCGGTGAAGTCGAAACCGGCTACCGCCAGCTCACCGCCCAGGGCGCGCAGCACGCGCCAGCCCTCACGGGCCTCGCCCGGCAGCTTGCCGCCGGCACGCGCCGACTGCTCGCGACCATCGAGGTTGGTCAGGGTGGCGTCGATTTCCGGCAGCGCACCGATCGGCAGGATCACGTCGGCAACGTCGCGGGTGGAGACGCAGGCGAACTGGCTGAAGGCCACCACCTTGGCGCCGACCAGCGCCTTGCGCGCGGCGGGGGCGTCGGCGAAGTCCAGACCCGGCTCCAGGCCGTACACCACGTAGGCCTGGCGCGGCTGCGCCAGCATTGCGGCGACGTCCTTGCCGGCCGGCAGCACGCCTGCGCGGGTCAGGCCAACGGCGTTGGCACCCTGCGGGATGCGGCACAGCTTGGCACCGGTCGCAGCGGCGAAGTCACGCGCGGCGGCGCGGATCGCGGCAGCCTGCGGATGGTTTTCGGCGATGCCACCGACGATCAGCACGGTGTTGTTGCCGCCCTGCACCGCCGAACGCAGCTCGGCGTTGGCCAGCGCGTCGACGAACTTCGACGGCGCGACGATCTGCTTGCCGGCGATGCTGAAGGCGAAGTCGAAGTCCACCGGGTTGACGACGTGGATCTTCGCGCCGTTGGTGGTCTGCGCCTTGCGCAGGCGGGCGTGCAGCAGCGGCAGTTCGTGGCGGATGTTGCTGCCCAGAACGACGATGCGGTCGGCGCCTTCGATCTCGGCGAGCGGCAGGCCGAACACTTCGGCGGTTGCGGCGTCGGAGAAATCGCGGTTGTTGATGCGGTGGTCGATGTTGCTCGAGCCCAGGCCCTTGGCCAGGCGGGCCAGCAGCGCGCCTTCCTCGTTCGAGGTGGACGGGTGCACCAGCACGCCCAGGTTGTCGCCCTGGTTGGCCTTGAGGATCTCGGCGGCCGCGGCCAGGCCTTCGGCCCAGCTCACTTCCTTCCACTCGCCATTGACCTTGCGCAGCGGCTTGACCGCACGGTCTTCGCTGTACAGGCCCTGGTGCGAGTAGCGGTCACGGTCGGACAGCCAGCACTCGTTCACCGCTTCGTTGTCGCGCGGCACGGTGCGCAGCACTTCGCCGCGACGCACGTGCAGGAACAGGTTCGAACCCATCGCGTCGTGGTAACCCAGCGATTCGCGCGCGGTCAGTTCCCACGGGCGGGCGCGGAACTGGAACACCTTGTTGGTCAGCGCGCCGACCGGGCAGACGTCGACGACGTTGCCGGACAGCTCGGTGGTCAGCGGCTTGCCGTCGAAGGTACCGATCTGCAGGTTCTCACCGCGGTACATGCCACCCAGTTCATAGGTACCGGCAACGTCGGCGGTGAAGCGGACGCAGCGGGTGCACTGGATGCAGCGGGTCATCTCGGTGGCGACCAGCGGGCCCATGTCCTCGTCCGGCACCACGCGCTTGCGCTCGTTGAAGCGGCTGACCGAACGGCCATAGCCCAGCGACACGTCCTGCAGCTCGCACTCGCCGCCCTGATCACAGATCGGGCAGTCCAGCGGGTGGTTGATGAGCAGGAACTCCATCACCGAGCGCTGGAACTTCAGTGCCTTCTCGCTGCGGGTGGCGACCTTCATGCCATCCATCACCGGGGTGGCACAGGCCGGCGCCGGCTTCGGCGACTTTTCCACGTCCACCAGGCACATGCGGCAGTTGGCGGCGATCGGCAGCTTCTCGTGGTAGCAGAAGCGCGGAATCGAAATGCCGGCCTTGTCGGCCGCCTGGATGATCATCGAACCCTTGGGCACGACCAGCGACTTGCCATCGATTTCGATGGTCACGTGATCCGGTGGCACGTTCGGGTTTACGGGTTGCGCGCTCATGCGGCGGCTGCCTCCACCTTCTTGCCGTCAACCATCGAATGACCGTTGACGATGTAGTACTCGAATTCGTCCCAGAACTGGCGCAGGAAGCCCTGGATGGGCCATGCAGCCGCTTCACCGAACGCACAGATGGTGTGGCCTTCGATCTGGCCGGCCACCGCCTTCAGCTGGTGCAGGTCTTCCATCGTGGCCTTGCCGGCGACGATGCGCTCCAGCACGCGGTGCATCCAGCCGGTGCCTTCACGGCACGGGGTGCACTGGCCGCACGATTCCTTGTGGAAGAACTGGCTGATGCGGCAGGCGAACTTGACGCAGCAGACGCTGTCGTCCAGCACCACGATCGCACCCGAACCCAGGCCGGAGCCCAGCGCACGGATGGTGTCGTAGTCCATCGGCAGATCCTTCAGCTCGGCCGCGGTCAGTACCGGCATCGACACGCCGCCCGGGATCGCGCCCTTGAGGGTACGGCCCGGACGCAGGCCACCGGCCATTTCCAGCAGGTCGTGGAATTTGGTGCCCAGCGGCACTTCGAAGTTGCCGCCGTTCTGCACGCAGCCGGACACCGAGAAGCACTTCGGACCGCCGTTGGCGGTCAGGCTCAGGCCCTTGAACCACTCCGGACCGTTGCGGATGATCGCCGGCACCGAACCGTAGGTTTCGGTGTTGTTGATCGTCGACGGCTTGCCGTACAGGCCGAAGTTGGCCGGGAACGGCGGCTTGTAGCGCGGCTGGCCCTTCTTGCCTTCCAGCGATTCCATCAGCGCGGTTTCTTCGCCGCAGATGTACGCACCGGCGCCCAGCGCACCGTAGATGTCGATGTCCACGCCCGAGCCCATCACGTTCTTGCCCAGCCAGCCATTTGCATAGGCGTCGGCCAGGGCCTGCTCGAAGTGCTCGAACGGCTCGTGGTGGAACTCACCGCGCAGGTAGTTGTAACCCACGGTCGAACCGGTGGCGTAGCAGGCGATCGCCATGCCTTCCACCACCGAATGCGGGTTGTAGCGCAGGATGTCGCGGTCCTTGCAGGTGCCCGGCTCGGATTCGTCCGAGTTGCAGAGGATGTACTTCTGCATGTTGCCCTTGGGCATGAAGGACCACTTCAGGCCGGTCGGGAAGCCTGCGCCACCGCGCCCGCGCAGGCCCGAGGCCTTGACCATCTCGATGACCTGCTCCGGCGGGATCTTCTCTTCGAGGATCTTGCGCAGGGCAGCGTAGCCACCGGTCTTCAGGTAGCTTTCGTACGACCACGGGGTGTCGTAATGCAGGGTGGTGTAGACCACCTGGTGCGGCAGCGGCGCGGGGCCGACCGGACCCTTGGATTCGTGGTGATGTGCCATGCCCTTACTCCAGCCCGTCCAGCAGCTCGTCGACCTTTTCCAGGGTCAGACGCTCATGGTAGTGACCGTTGATGACCATCATCGGCGCGCCACCGCAGCCGGCCAGGCACTCTTCCTCGCGCTTGAGGTAGACGCGGCCGTCCGGGGTCGATTCACCGTGCTTGATGCCCAGCTTCTTCTCGCAATGGCGGACGATGTCCTCGGCGCCATTGAGCCAGCAGCTGATGTTGGTGCAGATGGCCACGTTGTTGCGGCCCACCTTCTCGGTCTCGAACATCGAGTAGAAGCTGGCGACCTCGTAGGCCCACACCGGCGGCAGGTCGAGGTACTTGGCCACGCCGGCGATCAGTTCGTCGGTCAGCCAGCCCTGGTTCTGCTCCTGGGCCGCATGCAGGCCCTGCAGCACGGCAGAGCGCTTGCGGTCCGGCGGGAACTTGGACAGCCAGTGATCGATGTGAGCGCGGGTCTTGTCGCTCAGCACCACCATCGGGTCGACGTCGCGCGCCGCCTCGAAATTACCTGTCGCCTTCATCGGCCGACCTCAGCGAAATGCATAACGTGAAATTCCAGAAACTGCGGCGCCGGCTTGCGCCGGCTGCCTGCAGCGGGCGTTGGCGTGGCGGACGGCATTACCGGTCAACCTCGCCGAACACCAGGTCGTAGGTACCGATCATCGCCACCACGTCGGCCAGCATGTGGCCGCGCACGATCGAATCGATCGAGGACAGGTGGGCGAAGCCCGGTGCGCGCAGGTGCACGCGGAACGGCTTGTTGGCGCCGTCGGAGACCAGGTAGCAGCCGAACTCGCCCTTGGGCGCTTCCACTGCCGCATAGGTCTCGCCGGCCGGCACGCAATAGCCTTCGCTGAACAGCTTGAAGTGGTGGATCAGCGCTTCCATGTCGTCCTTCATGTCCTCGCGCTTGGGCGGAGCGACCTTGAAGTTCTTGACCATGACCGGGCCGGGGTTGGCCTTCAGCCATGCCACGCACTGCTTGATGATGCGGTTGGACTCGCGCATTTCGGCAACGCGGACCAGGTAACGGTCGTAGCAGTCGCCTTCCTTGCCCAGCGGGATGTCGAAATCGACGGCATCGTACTTGGCATACGGACGCTTCTTGCGCAGGTCCCAGGCGATGCCCGAGCCGCGCAGCATCACGCCGGTCATGCCCCACTGGTGGGCCAGTTCCGGAGTGACCACGCCGATGCCGACGGTACGCTGCTTCCAGATACGGTTGTCGGTCAGCAGGGTTTCGTATTCGTCGATGCGCTTGGGGAACTCGACGGTGAAGTTCTCCAGGAAGTCCAGCAGCGAGCCCTCGCGCGAAGCATTGAGCTGCTTCAGCGCCTTGCCCTTGTGCCAGCGCGATTCCTTGTACTTCGGCATGTGGTCCGGCAGGTCGCGGTAGACACCGCCCGGACGGTAGTACGCCGCGTGCATGCGCGCGCCGGAGACCGCTTCATAGCAGTCCATCAGCTCTTCGCGCTCGCGGAAGGCGTACAGCATCACCGCCATCGCACCCAGGTCGAGCGCGTTGGAACCCAGCCACATCAGGTGGTTGAGGATGCGGGTGATTTCGTCGTACATGGTGCGGATGTACTGCGCACGCTCCGGCGCCTCGATGCCCATCAGGGTCTCGATCGCGCGCACGTAGGCGTGCTCGTTGCACATCATCGACACGTAGTCCAGGCGATCCATGTAGCCGATCGACTGGTTGAACGGCTTGGACTCGGCCAGCTTTTCGGTACCACGGTGCAGCAGACCCACGTGCGGGTCGGCGCGCATGATGGTTTCGCCGTCCATTTCCAGGATCAGGCGCAGCACACCGTGCGCGGCCGGATGCTGCGGGCCGAAGTTCATGGTGTAGTTGCGGATTTCCTGCCGTGCTTCGGCCGGATTGCTCGCGAACGCTTCGCGGGCCTGGTGGAACTCGCTCACTTCACTGCCTCCTGCGCGCGCTCACCTTCTGCGGTCTGCAGACGGGCGTCGTCGCGGATCACGCGCGGCACGCCGACACGCGGCTCCACCGAGGTGACCGGTTCGTAGATCACGCGCTTCTTTTCTTCGTCGTAGCGGACTTCGACATTGCCGATCAGCGGGAAATCCTTGCGGAACGGATGGCCGACGAAACCGTAGTCGGTCAGGATCCGGCGCAGGTCCGGGTGGCCTTCGAAGATCACGCCGTACAGGTCGAACGCTTCGCGCTCGAACCAGTTCAGGCCCGGCCAGATGCCGGTCAGCGAGGACACTACCGGCAGCGCTTCGTCAGGGGCGAAGCAGCGCAGGTGCATCATCAGGTTGTGCTGGTACGAACGCAGCTGGGCGACCACGGCAAAGCGCTGGGTCGGCATGTGCTGCGGGCGGGCACCGTCGGCACCGTTTTCCTCGGTGGGGAACTCGCCCCACGCGAAGCGGCCCTGGGCCTTGCCTTCGACGCCACGGCTGAAGCCCTGCGAGGACACGTCGGCGGTGTCCCATTCGTCGGAGCCATAGCCGAGGTAGTCGACGCCGCAGAGATCCACGGCCTGCTCGAAACCAAACTCGTCACGCAGCGCCAGGGCGGTGGCGTGCCACTCGGCGGCAGGCACTTCCAGCGTCACTTCGCCGCGGGGTTCGACCACGATGACCTTCGCACCTGCGAAACGTGCGGAGAGTCGGTCGATGAAGGATGCTTGCTCTGCCATGGGGGCTTGGCGCGCTCTTGTCAGGTGAAGGGGTCAGCGGGCGATGGTCTGTGTACGCCAGATCTTCTTCTGCAACTGCAGGATCCCGTACACCAGCGCCTCGGCGGTCGGCGGGCAGCCCGGGACGTAGACGTCCACCGGCACCACGCGATCACAGCCGCGCACCACAGAATAGGAGTAGTGGTAATAGCCACCGCCGTTGGCGCAGCTACCCATCGAGATGACCCACTTCGGGTCCGGCATCTGGTCGTAGACCTTGCGCAGCGCCGGGGCCATCTTGTTGACCAGGGTACCGGCCACGATCATCACGTCGGACTGACGCGGCGACGGACGGAACACCACGCCGTAGCGGTCAAGGTCCAGGCGCGCGGCGCCGGCGTGCATCATCTCGACCGCGCAGCAGGCCAGGCCAAAGGTCATCGGCCACATCGAGCCGGTGCGCGCCCAGTTCAGCAGTGCGTCGACGCTGGTGGTGACGAAGCCCTTTTCCAGCAGCGGGTTGTCGCCTTCCGGCCGCAGGATGTCATCAACCCGGCCTTCCGGCGACGGGTTGTTCATGAGGCCATCGAGAGTCTGAATCACTCCCATTCCAGCGCTCCCTTCTTCCAGACGTAAATGAAACCGAGGAACAGCATGCCGACGAACAGGCCCATGGTGATGAGCGAACGGGCACCCAGCTCCATGAAGACCTGGGTCCACGGCACGATGAAGATGATTTCCAGGTCGAAGACGATGAACTGGATCGCGATCAGGTAGTAGCGCACGTCGAACTTCATGCGCGCGTCTTCGAAGGCCTCGAAGCCGCACTCGTACGGCGACAGCTTTTCCAGATCGGGGCGGCGGGGACCGAGGAATCGACCAACCAGCATCAGCGTAATGCCGATACCGGTGGCAACGATCAGAAACAGCAGAGACGGCAAATATTCGGCCAGCACAGCGATTCTCTCTTGCCTCTGCCGCTGCGCCTGCAGGCGCTTTGGCATGGGGGAGTGGACGGGAATCTGCCTGGCGCCTTGCGCGCCAGACGAACCCGCTTTACTTACAAATGGTGCCCAAGAGGGGACTCGAACCCCTACGACTTGCGTCGCTACCACCTCAAGGTAGTGCGTCTACCAATTCCGCCACCTGGGCAAACGATCACATCAGACTATCTTCCCGATGCGCCGCGTATTGTAACCGGCTTCAGCGTTTCTGGGAGCCTTCCGAAGGCTTTTCTTCACCAGAAACCGAAGATTCCGCCTGAGCCGGCACATTCGCAGCCGGAACCGGGGCGACCGGGACCGCATCGGCCTTCGGAACGGCCGGCAGCTCGCCCGCCGGAGCCGCCGGAGCGACTGCCGCCGGGGCGGACATCAGACCCAGATCCTGGTCGGCCGCCGGGCGGCTGCCATGACCGGCATACCAGGCCATGAAGAGACTGATGCCGAAGAACACGACGGCCAGCCACTTGGTCGACTTGGACAGGAAATTCGAGGCGCCGCGCGCACCGAACACCGTACCCGAGGCACCGGCACCAAAGCCCGAACCCGCCGCCGCACCCGAACCACGCTGCATCAGGATCAGCGCGATCATGGCCACAGCGACCAGCACGTAGACGACATTGAGGATCAACATCAGCATTGGAAACCGCCCTCGGACAATACTTCTAGGATTAGTTCGCGGCCGCCGCCCTTGCGATGGCCAGGAAGTCCGCGGCCACCAGGGAGGCGCCGCCGACCAGCCCACCATCGACATCCGGCTGCGCGAACAGTTCCCCGGCATTGTCGGGTTTCACGCTACCGCCGTAAACAATGGGCAGTGAATCAGCGATTCTAGCATCGATACGCGCGACTTCGCCACGGATGAACGCGTGCACCTGCTGCGCCTGCTCCTTGGTAGCGGTACGGCCGGTACCGATGGCCCAGACCGGTTCGTAGGCGACCACGGCCTTGGCGAAGCCGGCTGCGCCGACCAGTTCCAGCACCGGCGCCAGCTGGCTGGCGATGACCGCTTCGGTCTGCCCGGCCTCGCGCTGTTCCAGGGTCTCGCCCACGCACAGCACCGGCACCAGGCCGGCGTGCTGGGCGGCGGCGAACTTGCGCGCGACCAGCTCGCTGCTCTCATGGTGGTACTGGCGGCGCTCGGAATGGCCGACCAGGCCATAGCGGGCGCCGACCTCGACCAGCATGGCCGCGCAGACCTCGCCGGTGTAGGCGCCCTTCTCGTTGCTGCTCACGTCCTGCGCGCCAAAGGCCAGGCCGGTATCACCAAAGTCCTCGACCAGCTCGCCCAGGTACGGCAACGGCGGCAGGATCACCACGTCCACCCCCTCCAGCGGCAGCCCGGCGGCGACCTGCCCCAGCAGTTCATTGGCGAATTGACGGCTGCCATGCAGCTTCCAGTTTCCGGCGACGATCTTGCGGCGCATGAGCGGGTGGCTCCTGTGTGAAGTCAGCCGGTCATGATACCCGCTACGGCAAAAATCCGTTTCCGTGTAAGCGGTTACATGGATTTTCAGCGAACGGCGCAGCCCCTCGTGGCGGGGGTGGGGTTGGTCGCGGATCGCCCGGTTGGATTGGTGAGCTTGGCCGGGCGGGTGGGGATGCCGGGGGACGCCGTAAACCCGTCCCTGGGGGCTTGGCCGCGGCATCCATGCCGCGGACACCCCCGCCATCCCCACCCGCCCGGCCTCTGACACATTCTGGCGGTTCCGCCCGCCACGGAAAGAAATAAGAAGAGCAAAAGCAAAAGCGGCATTGCGGGTAGCTGCCGGGGTCAGATCCCTTTTCCTGCGGAAAAGGGATCTGACCCCTACCCCACACGCATGGCGTGGATCTACCGTGTCGACCAAGGTCGACACCTACCGGGAATCGCGATTTACCCACCGTCACCAGGAAACTGTCGGGGGTGGGGCGGTGTGGGTTGGCAGGACCGTTGGCGCCATGGATGGCGCCATCGAGCCCCCAGGGACGGGTTCACGGCGTGTCCTGCCAGCCCACACCGCCCCGCCAAACCAGCAGAAACCCAGAGCCGCTTTGGCTTTGGCTTTGGCCTCTGCAGGTGCAGGGCGGCAGCCCTGCAAAGAAAAAGGCCGCCTTTCGGCGGCCTTCTCACTCATTACTTCAGCTTGATCTCGCGCAGGCGTTCCTCGAGGAAGCCGTGGGCGGTGATCGCCTCCGGGTACCGGCTCGGGTTCTCCGGGGTGATGCAGGACGGCAGCACGTCGATCAGGTAGTCGGGGTTCGGATGCAGGAAGAACGGCACCGAGTAGCGCGGCTGGCGCGCCAGGTCACCCGGGGGATTGACCACGCGATGGATCGTCGACGGATACACGTGGTTGGTCAGGCGCTGCAGCATGTCGCCGATGTTGACCACGATGGTGTCCGCGTCCGAAGTGAACGGCACCCATTCGCCCTCGTGCGACTGCACCTCCAGGCCAGCGGCACTGGCACCGACCAGCAGGGTGATGAAATTGATGTCGCCATGGGCGCCGGCGCGCACGTTCGGGATGTCGTCGGTGGTGATCGGCGGGTAGTGGATCGGGCGCAGGATCGAGTTGCCGAAGTTGGTCTTGTCGGCGAAGAAGTCTTCCGGCAGGCCGATGTGCAGGGCCAGCGCAGACAGCACGCGCGACCCCAGGTTGTCCAGCGCCTGGTACAGGCCGTAACCGCGCTCACGGAAGCCCTCGACCTCGGTCGGCCACAGATTCGGCGCCATCACGTCACGGTACTTCGAGTCATCGGCGATTTCACGGCCGATGTGCCAGAACTCCTTCAGGTCGAAATGCTTGGAGCCCTTGGCGGTCTCCACGCCGAACGGGGTGTAGCCACGGGCGCCGCCGCTGCCGGCCACGTGGTACTTCCGCTTGATCTCTTCCGGCAGGGCGAAGAAGGCCTTGAAGGCATCGTAGGCCGCATCGATGTCGGCCTGCGGGATGCCGTGGTTGCGGATGCCCGCGAATCCCCATTGGCGGTAGGCCGCGCCCAGCTCGGCCACGAAGGCCTCGCGGTCGCTGTCAAAACGGGTGATGTCGAGGGTGGGGATCTGGCTCACAGCGGTTCCTGGCTTGTCGTTGGGTCTGGGGGGCCAGCGCATTCATGGCCCGCCTGAACATTGTGACAGATCGCCCGGCGAACGCGACTCGATACAAGGAAACAAACCGATACAATGCGCGACCCGCGCGCATTTAACGAATCCATTACGTTGCCGGCGCGCCGCCCTCCCGCGCCGCCTCAACCCGCCAGCACCATGCCCACAGCCCCTGCCCCCGCTGCCACCTCCTACGCAGGCCCCGCCCGCCGCTGGCGCCGCCTCGCATGGTGGTCCCTGTTCGTCATGGGCAATGCATTGCTGGCGATGATGATCACCCTCGGCAACGTGCCGCTGCGCGACAACCCGGGCGGCAGCCTGGGGCTGGCCTATCTGGCGATCGCCCTGCCCGGCCACCTGCTTGCCTTCGGCGCGCTGGCCGGCCTGCTGCCGCTGCTGCTGGGCCTGTGGCAGCGCAGCGCGCGCACGCTGAGCATCAGCGCCGTGCTGCTGCAGGGCCTGTGGCTATGCCTGTTGCTGGTTGATGCGAAGGTTTTCACTCTGTATCGGTTCCACCTCAATGCCATGGTGGTGAACATGGTGTTCGGCGGCGCGCTGCAGGACCAGGTCGCGTTGTCCTGGAAAACCTGGCTGCAGGCCGGACTGCTGGTCGCCGCCATCTTCGCCGCCGAAGGCATCCTCGCCTGGGCCTGCTGGAAGCTGCTGCCTGCCGCGCCGCGCCGGCGGCGGGTACTGCAGGCCTGGGCGGTGGTCGTTCTGCTGATGGCCGGTGGCCAGGTCGCCACCGCCTACTACGATGCGCGCGGCGACCGCGACGTGATCGCCCAGTGGAACTACCTGCCCTGGGCGCAGCCGATCACTGCCAAGAGCTTCATGCGCAGGCTGGGCGTGGTCAGCGAGCAGCAGGTCGGCCTGCCCGATCCACGCCATGCGCAGCTGTTGTACCCGCTGCAGCCACTGCGCTGCCAGAATCCACACCGGCCGAATGTGCTGATGGTGGTCCTGGAATCACTGCGCCACGACGCCCTCACCCCGCAGATCATGCCGAACACCTCGGCACTGGCGCAGGACGCGCGCGTGTACGACCGCCACTTCAGCACCGGCAATGCCACCCGCTACGGACTGTTCGGCCTGCTCTACGGCCTTCCGGGCGGCTACTGGCAGAGCATGCTCGACGAGCAGCGCGGCTCGCAGTTGTTCAAGGTGCTGGGCCAGCAGGGCTACGACCTGCATCTGTACGGCAGTGCGCCGATGTACAGCCCAGAGTTCGACCGCACTGTGTTCGCGGATGTCCGCGACCAGCTGCACCAGGGGCCTTCCGAGCTGGGTTCGGAAGGACGCGACCGCAGCATCGTGGACGCGCTGCGGAAGGACATCCGGACCAGCCAGGCCGCGCACACGCCGTGGTTCGGGTTCGTCTTCCTCGATTCCACCCACGCGCCCTACCACATGCCCCCCGGCTACCCGCCGCTGGCGACCCCGATGGCGAGGGAAATCGACGTCATGAAGTTCGGCCCGGACCACGACCCGACCCCCGAACTGAACAAGTATCGGACGGCCGTGCACTACGCCGACAGTCTGGTCGGCACGCTGCTGGACGATCTTCGCGCGCAGGGCCTGGACCAGGACACGATCGTGCTGGTCACCGGCGACCATGCCGAGGAATTCAACGACCTCAAACTGAATTACTGGGGCCACAACGGCAACTTCTCCGACTACCAGCTGCAGGTACCGTTCGTGCTGCACTGGCCCGGAAAGGGCAATGC
This sequence comes from Stenotrophomonas sp. MH181796, assembly GCF_009659995.1. Taxonomy (NCBI): domain Bacteria; kingdom Pseudomonadati; phylum Pseudomonadota; class Gammaproteobacteria; order Lysobacterales; family Lysobacteraceae; genus Stenotrophomonas; species Stenotrophomonas sp. MH181796. Next base: position 485,454 of record NZ_RAHU01000004.1, on the reverse strand, counting down.
ACATGAAACGCGCATCAGCTCGCACGAGGACTGGGTGCCGACCCTGATGCGCCACGCATTGGGCTGCGAGAACACGCTCACCGATTTCAGTACTGGCCAGGACCTGCTGGCCGAACCTGCGGGCGAGCGCGCGCTGGTGGTGGAAAGCTGGTCGCAACGGGCCGTCCGCCATGGCAACGCCATCTACGTGTTCGACAAGTTCGGCAACGCGACCTCGCTGGACCTGCACTACCGCCCACTGCCGCAGCAGGCCCCGGATGCCGCTGCCGTCCGTACCGCATGGGAAGCGCTGACCCGCTTCCGCAACCGCTGACCACAGAGGATGGTTTCCATGAAACGCGCACTGCGCATCCTGCACACCGAAGCCGCCAGGGGCATGGGGGGCCAGGAGATCTACATCTTCCGCCACATGCAGGTGATGCGTGCGCGTGGCCATGAGGTGTCGCTGCTGTGCCAGCCCGATGCACGCCTGGCCCAGCTGGCTCGCGATGATGGCTTCACCGTACATACCCTGCGCATGGGAGGCCTGGCACGGCTGCTGCGCGGCATCTGGTCGGTATCGCGCCTGGTGCGCCGCGAGCGCTATGACGTGGTCAATACCACCAGCCGCCGTGACGCGCTGATCGCTGCCGCCGGCGCGCGCCTGGGCGGTACACCGCTGGTGGTGCGCTCGCGCCACCTGATGAGCCCGGTCAACTCGCTGCTCACCTATACCCGCCTACCGCACCGGATCATCACCGTCAGCGACTTCGTCAAGCAGCTGCTGGTCGATCGTGGCATCGCTGCGGAGCGCATCGGCATCGTGCCCCCCATGGCGACACCACCACGCTGGAACGCCTCCGGGCAGGCCGATGCGTGGACCCGCCTGCAGGACACCCGCGCCCAGGTGCGTGCCGAACTCGGTTTCGCCGAGCGCGACATCGTGGTCGGCTGCGTGGCCGTGCTGCGCGAGCCCAAGGGCCATGCCGAACTGCTGCATGCCATTGCACCGTTGTGCAAGGCCAACCCCGACCTGCATCTGGCCGTGGTCGGCGACGGCGAGCCGGTGATGGGCCGCCTGCAGGCCCTGCGCGGCGAACTCGGGCTGGAGCGCCAGGTGCATCTGCTCGGCTTCCGCAGCGACGCCCACCGGCTGATGGCCGGTTTCGACATCTTCGCCCTGGCCACCCACAAGGAGGCTTCGGGCACGGTCTTCCTCGAAGCCGCGCAGGCGGCGCTGCCGATCGTCTCGCACCGCGTTGGTGGCGTACCTGAAATGCTGGTGGAAGGCAGCAATGCCATCCTCACCCGGCTGGGCGATGACGCCGCCCTCACCGGCGCGTTGCGCCTGCTGGTGGACGATCCGGAACGCCGGCGGCAGATGGGCCGTGCCGGTTGGGACTGGATCCGCAGCACTGCGCGGTTCAGCGCGGCCGGCCATGGCGAGGCCACCGAAAATTACTACCTCCAATGGTTGAAGGAGCTGGGTCATGGCTAATGCCAGAACCGTACCGGTGCTGATGCACCACCATGTCAGCAACTCTCCGGGCATGATCACCGTCTCCCCTGAGAACTTCGAGAGCCAGATCGCCTGGCTCGCACGTACCGGCTGGACATCGCTGACGCTGGACCAGTACGCCGACTTCCTTGCCGGCAAGCCGGTACCGCGCAAGTCGATCGTGATCACGTTCGATGACGGCTACCTGGACAACTGGGTCTACGCCCATCCGATCCTGCAGAAGTACGGCATGCATGCGGTGGTGTTCGTGGTCACCGGCTGGATGCACGAAGGACCGGTACGCCCGCACGCCGGCATCGAAGGCGCGGAGCTGCCGGTTACGCCGGAACACCGTGCCTGCGAAGACCTGATCTACAAGCAGGGCCGCAGCGACGAAGTGATGATGCGCTGGAGCGAAGCGCGCGCGGCGATCGAAGCGGGCACGTTCGAGGTCCACTGCCACACCCACAGCCACACCCGCTGGCTGAAGCGTGACGACCTGGATCGTGCACAGCGCCGCGAAGGCATCAGCGGTGACCTGGCGATGGCCAGGCAGACGCTGCTGGAGAAGCTCGGCGAAGTCTCCGACACGCTGTGCTGGCCCTATGGTGACTTCGACGATGACTACATCGAAGTGGCGCGCGAACAGGGTTTCCGCTACCTGCATACCACCCATCCGTTCGGCCGCAACGTGGTCGGTGGAGATCCGGAGCGCATCTACCGCTTCGCGATCCGCAACCGCCCGGCCAGCTGGCTTCGCAAACGCATCGCCTGGAGCTACAACCCGCTGATCGCACCGATCTTCAACGGCTTCAAGGCCCGGCAGAAGAAGATGGTGCCGGGCCCGTAAACGGCGCGAATGCACCGGTCCCGGCGATCGGGCAGCACCCGATTCTTGAATGGATTCGAAGGAACAGTGAAGGCAATGAACGTACTGGTGACCGGCGGCGCTGGCTATATCGGCTCGCATGCATGCGTCGAGCTGCAGCAGCAGGGGCACGATGTCGTCATCGTGGACTCGCTGTGCAACAGCGACGCCGGTGTCGTCGAGCGCATCGGGCGGATCACCGGCGCGGCGCCGGTGTTCGTGCAGGCTGACATCCGTGATCGACCGCGCATGACCGCCCTGATGCAGCAGCATGCGATCGATGCCGTGCTGCACTTCGCGGCGCTCAAATCCGTGGGCGAATCGCAGAAGGTGCCCCTGCAGTACTTCGACAGCAACATCAGCGGCACGATCGCCCTGCTCGGTGCGATGCAGGATGCCGGGGTGACGCTGCTGGTCTTCAGCTCCTCCGCCACCGTGTACGGCAACCAGGAGCACTGCCCGGTGGCCGAGTCCGCTTCAACCTGTGCGATGACGCCCTATGGCCGTACCAAGCTGGTGGTGGAACAGATGCTTGCAGACCTGATCGCCACGGGCCAGGACCTGCATGTGGCGACGCTGCGCTACTTCAATCCCGTCGGCGCGCATGGCACGGCATTGATCGGCGAGCTGCCGCAGGGGACACCGAGCAACCTGATGCCCTACATCGCGCAGGTTGCCGCCGGACTGCTGCCGGAAGTCCAGGTCTTCGGTGATGACTATCCGACCCATGACGGCACCGGCGTACGCGACTACATCCATGTGCAGGATGTAGCCAATGCCCATGTGCTGGCCCTGCAGTTCCTGCGCGATCAACGGCGCAGCATCACGCTCAACCTCGGCACCGGCCAGGGCCACAGCGTGCTGGAGCTGATCCAGGCGTTCGAGCAGGTCACCGGGACACGGATTCCGTTCCGCATCGTCCCGCGACGCAATGGCGACATCGCGGTCAGCTTCGCCGACGCCTCGCTGGCGCTGCGCGAGCTGGGCTGGAAGGCCCGGCACACGCTGGCCGACATGTGTCGCGACACCTGGAAGTGGCAGCGGGAAATGCCGACCCAAGCGCCACCGTCACGCCCGTGAGCGATACACCGCACCTGCCTGCGCCATGACGCAGGCTGGTTCCATCGGTCAGAAGAATCGCCCGTAGACGACCTGCACGATCTCGCCGTTGCCCGTGTTTATCAGCAGTGCATCGGGCCCATAGCGCACCCATTCAAAGCCCATCGGCGGCATGTCCAGGCCGAACAGCCAGAAATCGTTGAGGATATAGTCGCCGACCCAGTAGGGGCGCGGCAGGATCTGTCCGTAGTGCCAACGCTGGTAGGCGTAGCCGACCGGCGGATGATAGGGGCCGATGCGGAAGGCATGGTCGGCACGGAAATTGTGCCGGTAGTCTTCGCGGAACGCTGGGCGCGCATTACCCAGTTCGCGCGGGCGCTCCATCCGCGGGTAGCCCCACGGCGCCCGCAGGGGCTCTTCGCGTGGCGCGGACATGTGCGGCCCTCCTTCGGGCCGGCGTTCTGCGCTGGCAATGGAGACACCGCCCAGCAGCGGCAGCACCAGCAGCGCACCTGCCAGCAGGCGGCGGCTGTAGCGCAGTGAGGTGTTCATGGTCATGGTCCTTGCAACGAAGGAAGAAGGATGGAGCGTGGTCCGCTCCGACCGGGTCCCCACCTGCGCATGGCGTGCGTCGATGCAGGGATCCTGATGCCGGGGATACGCCGCGCATCGTTCAAAGCGCGTCACAAAGCGCACAGCAGCAGCTGAACGTGATCGCAGATCGCGATCGGTTCAGCCAGTGGTGCTGGAAAGCGACATGGCCGCAGAAGCGGCCATGTCGGGGTGCCAGGTTGTACCGTCGCCAGCCTCAGGCCGCGGCGTCGCGCACCGCAGCGGACAGGCGGTCCAGCGTGTCCTGCATCAGCGCTGCGTCATCGGCCTCGACCGTAACCCGCACCACAGGCTCGGTACCGGACGGGCGCAGGAACGCACGACCACGACCCGCCACCGATTGCTGCGCGACGGCCAGCGCGGCCTGCACGCTGTCGGCCTGCACCGTGGCCTTGGCCGAGACATTGCCCAGCCGCACGTTGACCGTCTTCTGCGGCACCCGCATCAGCCCCTTGAGTGCCTGGCGCAGGGTCTGCCCGCTGTTGCGCAGCGCCACCAGTACCTGCAGCGCGCTGACGATGCCGTCACCGGTGGTGGCCCGGTCCAGGCACAGCAGGTGGCCGGAGGCTTCGCCGCCGAGCACGCCGCCACCTTCGATCAGCGCCTGGTGCACGTAGCGATCGCCGACATTGCTGCGCACGAACGGAATCTGCAGGTCGGCAAATGCCTTCTCCACACCGTAGTTGCTCATCAGCGTACCGACCACCGGACCGCGCAGGCGACCTTCGTCCTTCCACGCGCGCGCCAGGATGTACAGCAGGTCATCACCGTCGACCGGATTGCCCTGGTCGTCGGCCATCAGCACACGGTCGCCATCACCATCGAAGGCGATGCCGAGATCGGCACGGGTTTCGCGGACCTTGGCCGCCAGGTTGTCGATATGGGTGGAACCCACGCCGGCGTTGATGTTGACGCCGTTGGGCTCGGCACCAATGCCGATCACCTCGGCGCCCAGTTCGCGGAACAGCAGTGGTGCGATCTGGTAGGTGGCGCCGTGCGCGCAGTCCAGCACCAGGCGCACGCCACGCAGATCAAATGCGCGCGGCACGCTGGCCTTGCAGAACTCGATGTAGCGGCCGACCGCTTCGCGCGCACGCGACGCCTTGCCCAGCTTTTCCGATTCGGCGGTGGTGAACGGAACGTCCAGCGCCGCTTCCAGGGCCAGTTCGGTGGCATCGTCGAGCTTCTCGCCCTGGGCGGAGAAGAACTTGATGCCGTTGTCGTAGTGCGGGTTGTGCGAAGCGCTGATGACGATGCCGGCATCCACGCCCAGCGTGCGGGTCAGGAACGCCACCGCCGGGGTCGGCATCGGCCCCAGCAGCTGTACGTCGGCGCCGGCGGCGACCAGGCCGGCTTCCAGTGCCGCTTCGAACATGTAACCGGAGATGCGGGTGTCCTTGCCGATCACCACGATCGGCCGGCGCCCGTCCTGGCCGCGCTGGGCGACCAGGACACGGCCCAGGGCATTGCCCAGGCGCAGCACGAAGTCGGCCGAGATCACGCCCTGGCCGACCCGCCCACGGATGCCATCAGTACCGAAGTACTTGCGGCCTCCCATCAAGCCACCTCCGGCGCCGGCTGACGGCCCAGCATTGCCAGCAGATCGGACAGGCGGTCGCGCATTTCACGGCGGTCGCAGATCTGGTCGATGGCACCGTGCTCCAGCAGGAATTCCGAGCGCTGGAAGCCTTCCGGCAGCTTCTCGCGGACGGTCTGCTCGATCACGCGCGGGCCGGCGAAGCCGATCAGTGCCTGCGGCTCGGCGATGTTGATGTCGCCCAGCATCGCGAAGGAGGCCGACACGCCACCGGTGGTCGGATGGGTCAGCACCGAGATGTACGGCAGGCCGGCTTCACGCAGCTTGCCCAGCGCGGCCGAGGTCTTGGCCATCTGCATCAGCGAGAACAGGCCTTCCTGCATGCGTGCGCCACCGCTCTGCGAGAAGCACACGTAGGGCGCACCGATCTCGACTGCGGTTTCGGCAGCGAGCGAGAAGCGCTCCCCCACCACCGAGCCCATCGACCCGCCCATGAAGGCGAAGTCGAACGACGAGGCGACCAGCGCGCGGCCCTTGAGCAGGCCACGCATGGCGATCAGCGCGTCATACTCGCCGGTGTTCTTCTGCGCGATCTTGATGCGCTCGCTGTACTTCTTCTGGTCCTTGAACTTGAGCAGGTCGGTCGGGCCCAGCCGCGCACCGATTTCGGTGGTGCTGTCGGCGTCGAACAGGGCGGCCAGGCGTGCGCGCGCGCGGATCGCCATGTGATGGCCGCACTTCGGGCAGACTTCCAGGTTCTCTTCCAGTTCCGGACGGTACAACGCGCTGCCGCAGTTGCTGCACTTTTCCCACAGGCCCTCGGGGACACTGCGCTTCTTGCTGGGGGTGTTGTCGGTGCGGATGCCGGACGGCATCAACTTGCTGAGCCAACTCATGCGGGAGGACACTTCCGTTCAGGGCGGCCCAGGGGCCGCAAAGGCGGACAGTCTAGCTCCGCTTTCCCCGCCCGTGCACCCCCTTGCCGGCCACGGGGCAGCTGGAAAAAACCATGCTGGGACGTACGTTTAGGTGCGGGGAAGTGCCAGCCGCTGGCCGGCAACCCTTGTCGCACACGCGGCCCAGGCGTGTGCCGGCCAGCGGCCGGCACTCCCCCTCAGGCATCCAGCGCCTGCCGCAGCGGGGCGAGGAAGGCCCGGGCGCGCTGCGCGGCCTCTTCCGCCGAGCCCGCTTCGGCCAACGCCGCCACCAGCGCGCTGCCCACCACCACGCCGTCGGCCTGGCGGGCCATGGCCGCAGCACTGTCGGCATCCTTGATGCCGAAGCCCGCCACCACCGGCACCGACGCGCGCACGCGCAATGCCTGCAGGCGGGCACTGGCGGCATCGCTGTCCAGGCGCTCGGACGCGCCGGTGACACCGGCAAAGCTGACGTAATAGAGATAGCCACGGGCCAGCGTCAGCAGCTTGTCGGCACGCGCCTCGCTGGTGGTCGGCGACGCCAGCAGGACCAGCGCCAGGCCGGCTGCGTCGAACGCCTGCAGGGCCTCGCCCGCTTCTTCCGGCGGCAGGTCGACCAGCAGCACACCGTCCACGCCGGCGTCCACGGCGGCCTTGGCGAAGGCCGCGTAGCCGTGGATCTCCACCGGGTTCAGGTAGCCCATCAGCACCACCGGGGTCTGCGCATCGCGCTCGCGGAACTGCGCCACGGCCTGCAGCACATAGCGGCTGCCGGCCCCCCGCGCCAGCGCGCGCTCGGAGCTGCGCTGGATGGTCGGGCCATCGGCCATCGGGTCGGAGAACGGCACGCCCAGTTCGATCACGTCGGCGCCGGCGTCCACCAGTGCGTGCATGACCGGCACGGTCGCTTCCAGCGACGGATCACCCGCCGTGACGAAGGGAATCAGCGCCTTGCGCTGCTGCTCGCGCAGGCGCTGGAAACAGGCATCGAGTCGGGATACAGGCATCTCAGGCACATCCTTCAATCAGTTCAATCGCATCGCTGGTCCCCCAGTACATCCGGGTGACCTTCCCTTCAAACAGTTCCAGGCGGATGCCCAGGTCCGAACCCGGGTCCTGCCAGGTGAGGTACTCGCCCTGGTCACCGTCGTAGGCATGGGGGCTGGACACCGGCGGCTTCGGGAACTGGGCCACGGCCTGGGCACGGGTCATGCCGATGCGCAGGCCGAACGGTCCCGGCTGTTCAACCGGCAGCTCCGGCTCGTCGCCCGGCTTCAGATCAAAACGGACCACGCGATCGTCGTCGGTCATCATCGACACGCCCGGCGGCAGCCCCTTGCCGTCGTAGTACTCGCAGTCGCCTTCGAAGAATTCCTTCGCGCCCTGCGCCTTCCAGGGCCCCAGGGCGTTCAGGTCACTCATGTGCTGGCCGACCAGCACCTCGCCGGCATGGTCCAGTGCAACCGAGGCGACGGCGGGTGCGTTGTCGCCATTACTGGCTTCCACAGACGGCGGATCGTCGATCGGCGTGCGCGCCATCGGGTCGAGGGCATCATTGGCGGCTAGCTGCTGCGCCGGCTGCGTGGTGGCCTTGGCGGCCGGCGCCAGCACCGGTGGCTCCGGCGGCTGGCACGCGGCCAACCCAAGCGCCAGCAGCAGCACCCCGCTGTTCCGCAGCCGCGCGCTCACAGCACCAGCCCTTCGCGCGCAGCGATGGTGTGCACGTCCTTGTCGCCACGGCCGGACAGATTGCACAGCACGATCTGGTCACGCGGTCGCTCACGCGCCAGCTTGATCGCCTGTGCCAGCGCATGGCTGGATTCCAGTGCCGGCAGGATGCCCTCGGTATGCGCCAGCAGGTGGAAGGCCTGCAGCGCTTCCTCGTCGGTGATGCCGAGGTAGCGTGCGCGGCCGGTATCGGCCAGGAACGCGTGCTCCGGGCCGACACCCGGATAGTCCAGGCCGGCTGATACCGAGTGGGTCTCGATGATCTGGCCGTCGTCGTCGCACAGCACATAGGTGCGGTTGCCATGCAGCACGCCCGGCCGACCCGCCGCGATCGATGCAGCGTGGCACCCGGTGCTGATGCCATCACCGGCGGCTTCGGCACCGACGATCTCGACCTGGCGATCGTTGAGGAAGGCATGGAACAGGCCGATGGCATTGCTGCCGCCGCCGACGCAGGCAGTAATCGCATCGGGCAGGCGACCGTACTCGGCCAGCATCTGCTCGCGCGCCTCGCGGCCGACGATGGCGTTGAAGTCGCGCACCATGCGCGGATAGGGATCCGGACCGGCGACCGTACCGATGATGTAGAAGGTGTCCTGCACGTTGGTCACCCAGTCGCGCATCGCTTCGTTGAGCGCGTCCTTCAGGGTGGCCGAGCCGGAGGTGACCGGCACCACCGTCGCGCCCAGCAGCTTCATGCGGTAGACGTTGATCTTCTGCCGCTCGATGTCGGTGGCGCCCATGTACACCACGCATTCCAGGCCCAGCCGCGCGGCAACGGTGGCACTGGCCACGCCGTGCTGGCCGGCACCGGTCTCGGCGATGATGCGCTTCTTGCCCATCCGCGCGGCCAGCAGCGCCTGGCCGATGGTGTTGTTGATCTTGTGCGCGCCGGTGTGGTTCAGGTCCTCGCGCTTGAGCAGGATCTGCGCACCGCCGACATGATCGCTCAGGCGCTGGGCGTGATAGATCGGGCTCGGCCGGCCCACGTAGTGAGCCAGGTCACGGTCGTAGGCGGCCTGGAATGCCGGGTCCTGACGGGCCTGGTCATAGGCCTGGGCCAGTTCCTGCAGCGGGCCGACCAGGGTTTCGGCAACGAAGCTGCCGCCGTAGCGACCGAAGTGGCCCTGGGCGTCGGGGAAGGCGTGGTAGTCGGCAATGGGGGAGGCAGACATGGATACGACCGGTGGTTCAGACAGGTGGATACTCTAGCGCACGGGTCGTGACCGGAAAATGGATATTATCTGGCGCATATCGTCAGGAAATCTCACATGAGCCGTTCCCTGCTTCCGCCGCTCAATGCGCTGCGTGCGTTCGAGTCGACCGCCCGCCTGGGCGGGGTTGGCCGCGCCGCGCAGGATCTGCATGTCACCCACGGTGCGGTCAGCCGGCAGTTGAAGCTGCTGGAAGATCATCTGGGCATGGCCTTGTTCCAGCGTGCCGGGCGCGGGCTGCGCCTGACCGCTGCGGGCACGCGCCTGCAGGCAGCGTGCAGCGAGGCCTTCAGCGGCATCGAGGACTGCGTGCGTGAACTGCGACGGCCGGCGGCAGCGCAGGCGCTGGTGCTGGGGTGCAGTGGCAGCGTGCTGGCGCGCTGGATGATCCCGCGTCTGCCTGCACTGCAGGCCGCGCTGCCAGGCGTGCGCCTGCAGTGGTCGGCGCTGGATGGCAGTTTCACCGAAGCGCAGGCCGCACTGGATGCGGTGCTGCTGCTGGCGCAGGGGCCGTGGCCGCGTGGCTGGCAGGTACGCGAACTGGCACCGGAGCGGGTTGGCGTCGTGGTGGCCCCCTCGCATCCGGCGGCGCAGCGCCTGCGGCAGGCACCGCCCACGGCACTGCTGCCGGAAACATTGCTGTACACCAGCTCTCGGCCACAGGCGTGGCCCGCGTGGGCGCAAGCGCACGACCTGGATCCGTCGAAGCTGCAGCTGGGCACCGCCTTCGAGCATCTGTACTACCTGTTGGAGGCGGCGGTGGCCGGGTTGGGCCCGGCGATCGCACCGGAGCCACTGGTGGCCGAAGACCTGGCTGCGGGCAGGCTGGTCGCACCGTGGGGATTTGCCGCCACGGGCGGGTTCTGGGTGCTGGCGCGGCCAGAAGGACAGGCCGATGCGCGCGTGGAGGCGCTGGCCGACTGGCTGGGCCAGCAACTCCGCTGACAACAAAAAGGGGACGGAGGGGATTAAGTCGCAGGTGGCACAAACGACTTAATCCCCTCCGTCCCCTTTTTTCAGCTGGCGGTCGGGGTGGCCAGCCGCTGCTGCAGGTCCTCGCGCAGGCGCGACAGTTCCACCTCCGCCTGCTGCCGCTGCTGCATGCCTTCGCGATGGATGCTGCGCACTTCCTCGACCGTGGCGATCAACTGGTCGTGCACGTGGCGCAGCGTGGCCACGTCGATCACGCCGCGCTGGTTGCTGCGTGCGGTATCCACCGACGCCTGGCGCAGCAGGTCGGCATTGCGGCGCATCAGCTCGTTGGTGGCATCGTCGATGGCGGTGGACAGCTCGACCGCGGCCTTCTGCTCGCCGAGCGAAAGCTGGATGGCGAACTGGCGCTTCCACGACGGGATGGTGATCTCGCGCACCGTGTTGAACTTCTCGATCAGCTGCAGCGCGTTGGCCTGGATCAGGCGGATCATCGGCAGCGACTGATCGGCGGCGTGCTGCATCAGCTGCAGGTCGGACACGCGCTTTTCGATCAGGCGGATCGCGTTGTCCACATCGCTCTGGCGGATGCGCTGCTGCGGATCCTCACTGCCCTGCCCGGCCAGCTGTTCGGCCTGCAGTTCGGCCAGGCGCTGCTTGCCGGCGGCGGCGTACAGGCCGAGCGCATGGCGTTCTTCGCGGACGATGTCATGCATGCGGTCGAACTCACCCACACGCTTGCCCATCAGTACCTGCTGCGCGCCGACGTCTCCCAGCAGCTGTTCGATCTGCGCATTGGTGTCGCTGAATTTCTGCACCAGCTCACCCTTGGAGGCGCGCAGGCGATCGATCAGGCCACCAATCAGCGGCACCCTGGACCGCTGCGCGACCCCATCGAGCTTGAGGCTGCGTGCAATGCGCACTACTTCACCCAGCTTTTCGCCGCTGGCGTCCAGGTCGCGGTTGCGCACCTGGTCCAGCAGCTGGCTCGAGAACGCAGCCGTGCGGCTGGCGGCATCGCGACCGAACACCTGCAGGCTGCTGGGGCGCAGGTCATCCAGTTCACGGCGGATCTCGGCGATGCGCGGCAGATCCTCGTGGGCCAGGCCAAGTGCCTTCAGCGTGCCTTCGTCGAGCGTGGAAACGGCGGTGTTGGCGGGCACCAGCGTGCCGGGGCTCTGACTGTCCTGGATCATCGGGCGATCTCCTTGCAATGGGTAAGCGGCGGCGGCCGATTCAGCGCAGTCTAGCCTGAGCGGCCGCAACCTCGTCATCGATCTGGGCGTGCAGCGTGGCAGCCTTGCCGGCCAATGCAGCGCCCGCGGCGGCCTGGTCGGCCAATGCGGCCTGTCGCCAGGCCGGCAGCAGGACATCATGGATGCGCGCGAAGCGTTGCAGCAGCACGTCGTCCTGGTCCTGCAGCAGCTGCCATTGACCGGCTTCCAGACGACGCAGCGTCGCCAGCCGTCGCAGGTGATCCCGCCGTTGTGACAGCGCGGCCTGGCCGGCGGCATCCAGCTGCGTCAGCCGCGACGTCGCCAGCTCGGCCCAGGCGTCCAGCGCCGTGGCCGCCGCTGAATGTTCGGCGATGGCCATGGCCCGCAGCTGCACGTGCTGCTGCAGGTGCTGTGCCTGCTCGCGTGCCTGCAGGGCCAGCACGCCCAGCTGCGACTGCAGCGCACGCCCTTCCGCCTCGCGATCGACATCACGCCCCAGCAGGCGCCCCCACCAGCTCTCCTGCTGCCGGATACGCGTCGGGTTGTCGGCCTGCAGGGCCAGCGCGATGCGTGCCAGTGCCGCCACCAGGCCCTCACCCGCACCCGGTGGCAACGCGGTCTCGCAGCGCGCCAGCGCCTGCAGCAGCGGTGCACCGTAATCGGCCAGCACGGCCACCTCGGCGGTGTCCGGCAGCATCGGTGACGGCAGTGGCGCCTGCATGGTCACAGCAGCGGCGGCGGCTGCGGCTGCGGTGTCAGCGTGGCGACGTCTTCGTTGTCATCCGGCGGCAACGACTCGCCGTAGAAGTGGCGCATCAGGGCTTCATCCAGCGCACGCTCTTCCGGCGTCGTGGCGCGGCGCACCCGCGCGCGCTGCGGCACCGCACTGCCAGGTCCGCCGCGCTCGACCTGCTGGCGCGCCCAACCGGCGAACGCGGCCAGGGTCTGCGACACTTGTACCTGCTGCGCCTGCGATGCCGCCAGCAGTTCCACCAACGGCGCAAGGCCGGCCTGCAGGTCCTCGGCCAGCAGTGTGGCCGGGCTGCTGGGTGCAGCAACGACCGGCATCGGTGCCGCGGGCACCGGCCGCGCTTCGGAAAGACGCTGCAAGGCATCCAGCAATGCCGGCCACGGTGCCGGATCTGCAACGGCAGTCACTTCCGGTGCGGCCGGGGGCAACTGCAACGCGCTGGCGATGTCAGCCAGCTGCGCCACTACACGCCCACCGACATCGCTGTCGTCGGCACCCATCGCCTTGTTGCGCAGGAAATCGCGCTTGATCTGCGCCCAGCGCTGCGCCTGCGTGTCATCCAGTACGCCGCGCAGTTCGGCCAGCTTCAACAGGTTCTCCTCGGCACCGGTGGTGAGCAGCTGTGCCTCGCCCAGGTAGTGGTCGGAGATCAGCTGCTGCAGCTCCTCCTCGTTCATCACCGGCGAGATCTTCTCGGCCAGCTTGTTCATGTTGCGGTAGCTGCCCTGCAGGCGGAACGGCGGTTCGGTGCGGTAGCGATCATCCTGCGCGGCACTGGCGATGTACTGCTGGTTGACCCGGTAGACCACGTCGCGCACGCGCAGCATGCGCTGCAGGGTGGCAGTGATCTCGTTGATCTCTGCGCTGCTGTAGGCATGGCTGAGGCCATTGGTCGAGACCTCCTTGCCCATCGCGCGCTCGACCAGTACATACAGATCGGCCATGTCACGCGTGGCCAGCGGCGCCAGCACCGGGTTGGAGGTCAGGCTGTTCTCGATGTAGCTGAGCGTGAAAGCGGCTTCCATGCCACCGAGCACGTCGCCGAGGTTGTAGATGTCGGCACGGTTGGCCAGCATGTCGGGAATCTTGAACACCTCGCCGGACTCGGTATACGGGTTGCCGGCCATCACTACGCAGAACTTCTTGCCACGCATGTCGTAGGTGCGGGTACGGCCGCGCCACACGCCTTCGATACGGCGGGTGCCATCGCACAGCGAAATGAACTTCTGCAGGAACTCGGGATGGGTGTGCTGGATGTCGTCGACATACAGCATGGTGTTGTTGCCCATCTCCAATGCCAGATTGAGCTTCTCCAGCTCCTGCCGCGAGGTTGCGTCCGGTGCCTGGGCCGGGTCCAGCGAGCGCACCTCATGACCCAGCGCCGGACCGTTGATCTTCATGAAGACCAGGCCCAGGCGGTGCGCCACGTATTCCATCAGCGTGGTCTTGCCGTAGCCCGGGGGCGAAATCATCATCAGCAGGCCCATCAGGTCGCTGCGCTTGTTCTCGCCCACCGTGCCCATCTGCTTGGCCAGGTTGTCACCGATCACGCCCAGGTAGACATCGTTGATCAGCTTGTTGCGCACGAACGAAGACAGCGGCCGCGCCTTGAACTCGGAAAGCCGCAGGGTCTCGCGCTCGCGGCCGATGATGCCCTGGCGCAACGCCTGATAGGCATGGAATGCCGGCACGAAGTGACGCAGGTGCTGCTGCAGGCGTGCCAGGAAATCGTCCAGTGACAACGCAAGCGTGCCATTGCCGATGCGCGCATGCTCGCCGAGCAGGCCATTGACCTCCACCCGCAACGCAGCGTCGCTGGCACGGGTGCGCAGCTGGCGCTGCACCAGGAGCAGTGCCGCCGCTTCATCGACATAGCCGGCATGCATGGCGTACGCCGGCGTTCCCGCAAGTGCACGCAGCCATTGCCTGGCCAGTGCCCAGCGCGTGGCCAGCGGATCCTGGCTGCGCTGCAGGGCACGCTCGACCGCTTCACGCTGCCCTGCCTGCTCCAGCTGTTGCGACAGTGCCTCCAGCAGGACCAGCGCATGGCGGCTGCTGCTGAACACCGGCTCGCCCGCCGCCAGCTCTTCACCCAGATAAGCCGCCGCAGCCTCTGCGGCATCGGCATCGAAAGGCAAGGCATGGGACTGCGCATAGGCCGACAGCGCTACGGCCATCTCCGCACGCAAGGCCTGGCGTCCCTCGTCGGATCCGAACAATCGCGCCAGTGCCTCGGCGCCGGCCTGCCGCGCCGGCCATTGTGCCACCGCCTCACGACGCTGCTCGGCCGCCCAGAACAGCAGTGCCAGCGCACGCACCTGCGGCAGGTGGCGCAGGCTGCCCGCGGCCTGCTGCAGCGGCAACAGTGCGCGCAGGATCAGCGCGGCATCGTGGTCATGGATGCCGCGCTCGTAGCCTTCGCGGTAGCGCGGTGCGGCGAACGCACGCACGCGCTGGTCCAGCGCTTCGGGCGTGGCGACGTCGTGCTGCAGCGTGGCCAGGTCAAGGCCGTCGCGCCCCTCCTGCGCAGCCATCAGCAGGCTGCCGGCCAGATACTCGCCGCGATACAGCGTGGGCGATTCCGAGTCCAGGGTGACTGGCCAGAACGGCTTCAGCGCATCCAGCTCCGGATCGTGCAGGGTCTCAAGGAAGTCCGTGCCGGTCAGGTGGATCGCCAGCGTGTCACCACGCGGCAGCAGGGTCAGGTCCAGCGCCTGGGTGTTGACGCTGAAGCGGTGGCGCGGTCCAAGCCGCACCACGTTGCCGCCGGCTTCGTACAGATCACTGCGGTCGCGCAGCTGGCGCACCGCCTGGTCCCGCACGCCCTTCAGCCGCGCCTCGATGTCGTCGGCCTTGACGTTGTCATGCAATGCGCGCAGGCGCTCGGCCAGCTCACGCAGCTTGAGGATCAGTGGATCGCCAGCGAAGAATGCGTTGAGCTCATCGGCGGTAGCGAAGCGCTCGGTGCGCTTGGCCAGGCCATCGAGAATGCGGTTGGCCGCATCCAGCACCGAGCGCGCCTTGCGCTGGCGGTCATCCAGCAACGCCTGCTTGTGCGTCTCGAAGGCTTCGACCAGCTCCTCGCGCTTGCTCAGGATGTCACCGAGGAACTGCTCATATTCGCCGAACTGGCTCTCCAGCTCTTCCAGCGGCACCAGCAGGCGCGACAGCTGCTCGTCGGCGCGCTCCGGATCGGTAGCCAGGGCCAGCGCGCTGGTGATCGACTGTGAGAACAGCGCGAACTGTGCGGCGAACTGGGCCACGGCTTCGGCCGAACCGAGCGATCTGCGGCGCTGATCGGCGCGCGCACGCGCCTGGTTGAGACGCCCGTACAGCACCGAGATCGACTCGACCACGCGGGTACGGGCGGTGGCATCGTCCACCTTCAGGCCGGCCATCAGCTCGGACAGCATGTCCAGATCGGCCGCCATGCCACGCAATCCTTCCAGCTGCTCGTCCAGCTGGCGGGCACTCTGTGCCTGCTGGGCCGCGTCATCCAGCGCCTGCAGGCGCGCGGTCAGCGGTGCCAGCGCGGCATCGCCAGCGAGGAAGTCACCCGTGGCGGCGCCGACGCGATCCTGGGCCTCCACCAGTTCGGCCGTCATTGTCTCGATGCGTGCGGTGTCGATGTAACGCAGCTCGCGGATGGTCAGCAGGCGTCCACGCAATGCGGTGATTGCGTTGAGGGCCTCGACGAAGGCCTGCACCTCGTTCCAGTTCTGCGGCTGCAGGCGGCCCAGCAGGGCTTTGTGCGCGGCCTCGGCCTCGACCATCGCCTGCGCCGACTGCTGGCGGATCGACTGCACCTTTTCGTATTCGTCCAGCACCGATTCGCCGGTGGCGCTGATCTGCCGCAGCAGCGCCTCTGCACCATCGCAGGCCGCGTCGCCCAGCCAGTGGTGGGCATCGAACAGGCGCCGGGTGTCGGCCACCAGGCGCTGGTAGCGCTGCACCGACACGTCCTGGCCATCGATCTCGCGCGCCAGGTTGAACAGGTTGGAAATGCCACGCACCAGCTCGGCGTTGCCGATGCGGCCCATGAAGGTGTTGCCGGGCGGTCGGCTGGCAGCAAACTCGTCACTGCTGAACGGAGTCTGCCAGACCTGCATCGGGTGGATGCGGGTCGGTTCGTTGCCTTCGGCATGGAACAGCACCATGCGCCCGTCCTGCAGGAAGGCGTAGCCATGGCCGAACACCGGGTTCTGCAGCACGCGCTGGATGGTGTTGTAGACGAACAGCGCCGAGCGCCCACCCTCGCGCTCGTAGAAGATGTACAGCACATCCTCGCCATTGGGCGAGCGGATGCTGCGCTTGAACTGCATGCCGGCCATCGAGGCGTCGAACGCCTTGTGCTCGCCTCCCTGCAGGTAGTAGCCGCCCGGGAAGATCACGCCGTGGTCCTCAGGCAGCTGCACGCAGGCCTGCACGATCGCATCGTTGCGCACGATGCCGCCGGTCAGCGTGTTGTAGATCAGGCCCCGCCACTCCGTCTCGCGGTACGGCAGCACC
Organism: Stenotrophomonas sp. MH181796; assembly: GCF_009659995.1. Taxonomy (NCBI): domain Bacteria; kingdom Pseudomonadati; phylum Pseudomonadota; class Gammaproteobacteria; order Lysobacterales; family Lysobacteraceae; genus Stenotrophomonas; species Stenotrophomonas sp. MH181796. The sequence continues at coordinate 468,635 of NZ_RAHU01000004.1, read as the reverse complement.
TTCAGCAGCACCAGCGAGCCCACCCGGGCGAATTCGAACTGGGCGTCGTCCAGCGACTGCGTGCTGTCCTCCACCGGTTCGCTGTAGATGCCCTGCCCGGTCTCGGTGTTGTTCTCGACCTTGATGGTGAGATCGCCGCCGGTAGTCTCCACGAACAGGGTGTCGAGGATGTTCAGGTGCGAATGGCGACCATTGACTGCCAGGTCGCGGGTGGCCTTGGTCCATTCGAAGTCGAACGGCGGCGGCAGCGCGATGTCACGCTCGCCGCGCGCATCCAGATAGGTCAGCTCGCCATCGCGCGACAGTGCCCAGCGGAACACGCGCACATCGCTGCTGCGTTCACCGATCTGGAACGAGGCCAGCAGCTTGTCGCCCACCACGATCAGCTGCAGCAGGCGTGCGTGCTTGTAGTAGGCGTACAGCTCGTTGAAGTCGTGCACGAAGCCGGGCTGGTCGAGGAAGCTGCCCTTCAGCTCCAGCGCGGCCACGTCGTAGCCATCGCTGCCCTGCACCAGCCGGTACAGGCCGAACACGTCCTCGATGCGGGTCTGGGTCTTCAGCCCGATGAACACGTTGTAGCCGAACAGCAGGCGGTCAGGACCCACCTGCACGATGTCGCGGCCGACGCAGTTGTTCTCGCTGCGGATGCGGAAGCGCCCAGCCACTTCCAACCGGCTGTCGCCGAATTCGGCCAGGCGCTGGCGGTTGAGCGTTTCGGCCAGGCCCTGCAGGCGCTGGCCCTGCTCGGCCAGGCGGCGGCGCAGGACTTCGTAGGCACCGCCCTGGGCGACGGCCTGGTCGACGGTGGTGCCGCCGGCCTCCGGCGCGGTGGTTTCGGCGGACGGATGGGTTTCAGACATCAGCAGGCTTCCAGCTCACGGGCGAACGGCCGCGTGTGCGGCCGGCACGGACGGGCGATGGCCACGGCGGCCACCGCCCCATGCATCAACGGGCGCTGTCGACCACGGTGGCCGACACGGTCGGCACCGCGTCGGCATCCTCGGTGATCTGGCGCGGGGCCGGTTCGGCCACGGCCACGCCCAGGTAGCGCTGCATCAGCTCCTGCACGATCGGGCTCTTGCCGGCGAAGCCTTCGATCGACTTGCCCAGCGAAACCGCCTTGACCAGATTCTCGAACATGCCGCCGTCGCCGCCGACCAGATCGATGTCGGCATTGCGCAGCGCACTGGCGATGACGTTGGCGTTCTCGCGCGAGACTTCCTTGCCGGCTTCGATCGAGGCCAGCGCCTGCTTCAGGCTGTTGTCCAGCATCATGCGGAACTCTTCGTGGCCACGTGCCTGGTCGCTCAGCGAGGCGATGGCCTCGAACTTGCGCACCAGGCCTTCGGCCTCGGCCAGCAGCTTCTTCTGCACCACGCCGGCTTCGGCATTGCCCAGCGATTCGGTGGCGGTGGCACGGGCCAGGCCCATCTTCTCCTCGCCCTGTGCCTGCGCCTGCAGGGTCTGCGCCAGCACCTGGGCCTCGTTGCTGCCCTGCTTCAGGCTGGCTTCGGCCTTGGCTTCGATCACGCGGGCCTCGGCGATGCCGACCTTCTCGATGGCCAGCGCGGAGGCTTCACGCACCTGCGCTTCGGCCAGGCCCGGCGCGGCCTGCTCGGCGCGCAGTGCGTCGGCCAGCAGTCGCTTGGCTTCGGCCTGCTTGCCGGCCGCTTCGTGTTCGGCCTGGGCCAGCGTGGTCAGTTCCACTGCGCGGTGCTTGGAGGCGGTTTCGCGTGCCTGCGCTTCCTTCACCTCGCGTACCAGCGATTCCTGCGCCTTGGCTTCGGCTTCCAGGATCAGCACCTGCTTCTGGCGGTCGGCCTCGGAGACCTCGCGCACTTCCTTGATCCGCTCCTCTTCCTGGGCCACGGTCTTGTCGATGGAGATGCGTTCGCGGGTGATGTTGGCCACATCCATCTTGCCCTGCTCGACCACCTTGTCGCGCTCCACGCCCTGCAGCTGCACTTCGCGGTCAGTGGTGACCTGCTCCAGCTGGCGCGCGCGCTCCACGCGCTCGGCCTCGATGGCCACGGCGCGCTGGCGGTTCTGCTCGGCCACTTCCACTTCGCGCAGGCGGTTCTGGTCGCGGATCTCGATCAGCTGCTGTGCTTCGATGCGGGCGTTCTCGGACAGCTGGCGCTGTTCTTCCTGCACCTTGGCGGTCTCGGCTTCCTCGCGGGCACGGATGGTCTCGATCTCGCGCTTCTGGCGTGCTTCGGCTTCGGCCTGCTGGCGTTCCAGCGCCAGCAGCGCTTCACGTGCCTCCACGTTCTTCTTGGTGATGGCGAGCTTTTCGTTCTGTTCCAGCTCGTTGGTCACCACGTTCTGCGCGGCGGTCAGCTCGGTGATCTTGCGGATGCCCTGCGCGTCGAGAATGTTGAACTGGTCCAGCAGCGACTTCGGCGTCTGCTCCAGGTAGTCGATCGCCACGTCTTCCAGCACGTAGCCATTGAGGTCGTTGCCGATCACCGCGATGATCTCGTCGCGGAATTCCTGGCGCTTCTCGAACAGTTCGGTGAAGTCGAACTTCTTGCCAACCGTCTTCAGCGCTTCGGAGAACTTGGCGTTGAACAGCTCATCGACGGCGTGCTTGTCCGACGCACGGTCGGCACCGATGGCCTTGGCCACGCGCAGCACGTCGGCCTGGGTCTCGTTGACCCGCAGGTAGAAGGCCACGGCGATGTCGGCACGCATGTTGTCGCGGCAGATCAGGCCCTCCTTGCCGCGGCGATCGATCTGCAGGGTGATCAGGCTGATCCGCATCAGCTCGGCGCGGTACAGCACCGGGATGATCAGTGCGCCAGTGAAATGCACCTTGGGCGTGGAGCTCATGTCGTTGACGATCAGGGCCACACCCTGGTCGACCTTGCGGTAGAAGGCCTTGAACAGGCCGGCCAGGCCGAGCAGGCCGACCAGCAGGACCACCACGCCGATCAGGAAGGGGGCCATGGTTGCCAATGTCATCAGTGATTCTCCTTGTTGCCCGGAAGCAGGTTGTCCTGGAAATCGAGGGCGACCGCATCAGCGCGGACCACCCGGTAATAGTGTTGTTCGGCCATGTGCTCGACCAGCACGATGCGCTCGCCACGCTGCAGTTCGATGTCGCTGCGCACCTGCAGCACCAGCCCGGCACCACCGTCGTCGAAGGTGGCGTGACCGCTGCGGGCATCCACCCTGGGCGAGGCGACCACGCCGGTCCGTCCCAGCAGCGAGGCCTGCGCCACTGGTCGCAGGCGCAGCAGGAACCGGCGGATGGGCCGCAGCAGCAGCGCAGTGACCGGCACCGCTGGCAACGGCGCCAGCACGGCCACGACCGCGCCGATCGACCAGCGCAGCAGGTCGGGCAGCGGCAGCAGCACGAACAGATGGATGAAATAGGTGACGATCCAGGCGAAGAAGCCCAGCAGCGTCACCACCAGCATGAGCGGCACCCCGCCCAGGCCCCAGCGCGCCAGCAGCGCGGACAGGCCCTGCAGGTCGTGGTGATCGCCATGCAGCGCACCATCGGCGCCGGCATCGCCGAACCCGTCATCGACCAGGCCGAACGCCGCCAGCGCCCAATACAGCACCGCCACCGCCAGCACGATGCTGTACGGCAGGGTCGGGAAACCGAACACGACGGTGAGGAATTCCTGCATCGCTTTGCCTTCCTGGGCAGTGGGCGGTGTTCGCCCGTTCGGGACGCGCAGAGCGCGCCCCGTCGATCCCCGCGCCGGCCCTCTTGGCAGGCGCGTTGGCTCCATCCTATGTGAAGAATGCGTGCAGGCTCAAATCCGGCCGCAAATCACGACAAAGGGTGACGCGTATCACTCCAGAACCGTGCAGTCCGCGCGGCGCACTTCTTCGACGAAGGTGCGCATCTTGTACCCGTCCTTGATGCCCGGCTCCAGCTCGATGCCACTGGAGACGTCCACGCCCCACGGCAGCGTGGCCAGGACGGCGTCATAGACGTTTTCCGGGTTCAGGCCACCGGCCAGCAGGAACGGCCGGTGCAACCCGTTCGGAATGCGGCCCCAGTCGAACGCTACGCCGGTACCGCCACCACCACCCGGTGCGTGGCTGTCGAACAGGAAGCCAGCGGCGCTGGGATAGCGCAGCTGCAGGGTGCGGGCGTTGACCTCTTCACGCCCGCCCATGGCGATCGCCTTCAGGTAGGGCATGTTGAAGCTGCGGCAGAAGCTCTCGTCTTCCTCGCCATGGAACTGCAGCAGGGTCGGACGCACCGTGCGCAGCACCTCGCGCACCTCTTCCTTGCTGTTGTTGCGGAACAGCGCCACCACGTCGACCATCGGCGCGATCGCCTGGCGCATCGCGCGGGCCTCGGCCGGCGCGACCCGGCGGCTGCTCTCGCGGGCAAAGATGAAGCCCACCGCGTCCACGCCCAGTTCACCGGCCAGGCGGACATCGCCGGCACGGGTCATGCCACAGAACTTGATGCGTGTACGGTAGTAGGAGCGGCTCATAGCGTGACCTCGGCGGGCAGATGCCAGTTGTCGGGGTACAGGGGCCCAAGGAACACCAGGCCCTGCGGCGGTGCGGTGGGGCCAGCTACGGTGCGATCGCGCCCGGCCAGCAGTTCGGCGATCCATTCCACCGGCTTTTCGCCGCTGCCCACCAGGATCAACGATCCGACGATATTGCGGACCATGTGATGAAGGAATGCATTGCCCTGCACGGCGACCTCGATCACCTCGCCCTGGCGGCTGACCTGCAGTGACTGCAGTTCACGCCGGGCATGCAGCGCCTGGCACTGCACCGAACGGAACGCGCTGAAGTCGTTCTCGCCGAGCAGGGACTGGCCGGCCGCATGCATCAGGGTCTCGTCCAGCGCCCGGCGCTCCCAGCTGAGGGTCTGCCGCTCCAGCGCCGGCCGCACTTCACGGTTGAGCAGGCGGTAGCGGTAGCGACGTGCACGCGCCGAGAAACGGGCATGGAAATCATCGGCCACCGGCACGCACCAACGCACTGCGATCGAGCGCGGCAGGCGGGTGGTGGTACCCAGCATCCAGGCGCGCGGATCGCGCACCACGTCGGTATCGAAGTGGACGACCTGGCATTGGCCATGCACACCGGCATCGGTGCGGCCGGCACAGACCACCTGCAGTGGCGCGTCGGCCACCGACGACAGGGCCTGCTCGAGGCTGGCCTGCACGCTGGGACCGCCCTCGCCCAGGTTCTGCCAGCCCCTGAAATCGCTGCCGTCGTACTCGACGCCAAGCGCGTAACGCATGTGCTACCTCGATGTTGCGGGTGGGCGGCGCTCAGGCCGGATCGCGTTCGGACCAGACCGCCAGTTCGTTGCCACCGGGCTCGACGAACTGGAAGCGGCTGCCGCCGGGGAAGGAGAACACCGGGCGCACGATCTCGCCACCGGCATCACGCACCGCCGCCTCGATCGGCGCCAACTGGTCGGCGTACAGCACCAGCAAAGGCGCGCCGCTGTCACTGGCCCGTTGCGGCTGGCCGCGGAAGAAGCCGCCCTGCAGGCGGCCATCGTCGAAAGCGGTGTAGTCGCTGCCATAGTCGACGAACGACCAGCCGAACACCTTCTCGAAAAAGGCGCGGCTGGCGGCCGGATCACTGGAGGCGAACTCTACGTAGTCGATGCGGCGCTCGCGGCTCATGGCACGGTCCTTGTCAGCAGGTTCGGTCACGGCAGGCGCGCCAGCAATTCGCGCGCCTGTGCCTGGCTGTGCAGGTCGCCGCCTTCTGCGACCTCCAGCAGCAGGGTACGCGCAGTCTGCGCGTCGCCCAGGTCGAGATAGGCGATGGCCAGTTCCAGGCGCTCCTGGCCCGCACGGGGCGACCAGCCAGCGTCGGTGCCCGCCGCCGCGGTGATCGGCGCGGCATCCTCGTGATGCGGGGCATCAATGCCGTCACGGTCGATGGGCGCCTGATCGATAGCATCGACCGGGGCGTCGACGTCATGCGTTTCTGCCGGCAGATCGAACACGCCACGGAACTGCGGTTGCTGTTCGGCATGCAGCGCATAGTCCGGCACACCGATGTCGGCCGGGGCTTCCGGTGCAATCGGTTCATCCTGCACCGGCTCGACGACGACACCCTCGCCGCTGGCGGTCGCGGGTTCGTCCCAGCGCGGCAGATCGGTCACCGCCTCGGGCAGTACGACCACGTCTTCGTCACGCAGCGAGTCAGCCCGCCACTCGGGCGGCGCCATGGGGTCGGTGATCGGATCGACTGCGGCTTCGGCCTGCACCTCGGGCTCGCTCGCCCAGGCCGGCATCGCCGGCTCGTGGCGGCCGCCATCGGCTACCGCCGACGACCATGAAGACTGCTCGGCCAGCGTATCCAGCGCCGCGCCCGCCGGCACCGCAGCCGTCAGGCCCGCGGCATCGTCTTCTTCACGCAGCGGCGGCAGCGGCGACGGCTTGCGACGGCGCAGCAGCCAGGCCGCACCGGCCGCCAGCAGCAGCACCGGCAGGCCCAGCCAGTACCACGGCGTCACCGCGTCACGGGCCCCCGGGGCCTGCGCCAGTCGCTGCTGCGCGGCCGCCAGGTCGTTGTCCTTCATCGCGATCAGCGACTGCTGCTGTTCCTTCAGCTTCTCCAGATCGGCCACGCGCTGCTTCAGCTCGCCGATCTCGGCATCGCGGGTGGCGATGTCTTCACGCGCCTGGCGCAGTTGTTCGTTGCCCAGCATGTCACCCTCGCTGCCGGCAGCGGTGCCGGTGGTTGTGCCCGCATGCGCGGCGTCGGACGCCAGCGCCGGAGCGATCTCAAGTCGTGCGCCATTGGTCGCAGCCGGGGAAGAAGCGCTCGTGGTTGCCGCCCTGGCGACCGGTGCGACCGTTCCCGCCGGCTGCGGAACGGTACGTGCCTGCCGCCATTGCGCGGCGTGCTCGCGCACCAGCGCAGCGGCCTCCGCCGCATCCACGGCGGCCAGCGCATCGCTGCCCGGCACACGCAGCACCGCGCCCTGCTTGAGCAGGTTGACGTTGCCACGGATGAAAGCTTCGGGATTGGCTCGCAGCAGGGCGATCATCGCGCGGTCGCGGCTGACCTGGTTGCCGCGCGCCACCGCACTGGCGATCTGCGAAAGGGTCTGACCGCGCTGCACGGTGATGCTGCCATCAACCGGAGTGGCCGCCACCGGTGCAGGTGCCGCACGCGGCCGTGCCGGTGCCGGCGGTGTCGCTGCAGCGGCACGGGTCGGCACATCGGGCGCCTCCGTTGCAGACACGGGCGCCGGCTCGCGGGCAATCGTGTTGGAAAGCGTGCCTGCCGGGGCAACGATCTCCGGTTCGGTTACTGCCAGCGCACTGGACGGTGCATCAACCAGCGCCGAATACTCGCGCACCAGCCGGCCCTGGCCCCAGTCGGCCTCGATCAGGAAGCTCAGCGACGGGGTCTCGACCGGCGCCTGCGAAGTCACCCGCACCACCGCCCTGCCCTGCGCATTGCGGGTCAGTTCGAACTGCAGTTCGCTGACCAGCCCGGTCGGCCGCTGCAGGCCGACACGCTCGAAGGTGACCGGTGAGGCCAGCGCGACGCGCAGGTTCTCCAGCTCGGACGGATCGGCCGAGACCACCGGGATTTCGGCCAGCAACGGCTGGCCCGGCTTGGACAGGACCCGGATGTCACCCAGGCCCAGGGCAAACGCCGAACTGCTGGCCAGGGCCAGCAGCGCGGCGGAAAGATAGCTGAGCGGGCGCTTTGCGCCCTTGGCCCGTTTATTCATGGGCGACACTATAAAGCGTGCGGACCAAGGTCCGCACCCACCGGAAAGACCCTTGAGGTAGTGCCGGCCGCTGGCCGGCAATCCCTTCAGCTGGTGGATCAGGGCAATGCCGGCCAGCGGCCGGCACTACCGACAAGCAGTCGAGCATGGCTCGACGCTACATAACCGGAGATCAGCGCTGCTCGGCGGCGACCAGTTCGGCCAGCTGCACGGCGTTCAGCGCCGCGCCCTTGCGCACGTTGTCCGACACGATCCACAGGTTCAGGCCGCGCGGATGCGACAGATCTTCGCGGATGCGGCCAACGTACACCGCGTCGGTGCCCGAGGCGTGGGTGACCGGGGTCGGGTAACCACCGGCCTCGTGGCGATCCACCACTTCGATGCCCGGCGACTGCTCCAGCAGCGCACGCGCTTCGGCGACGGTGACCTTGTCGCGGGTCTCGATCGCCACCGACTCGGAATGGCCGTAGAACACCGGCACGCGCACCGCGGTCGGGTTCACCAGGATGCTGTCGTCGCCGAGGATCTTGCGGGTCTCCCAGATCAGCTTCATCTCTTCCTTGGTGAAGCCGTTGTCCTGGAAGTCGTCGATGTGCGGGATCAGGTTGAAAGCGATCTGCACCGGGAAACGCTGCGGATCGATTTCCTGGAAGCTCAGCAGCTGGCCGGTCTGCTTGCCCAGCTCCTCGGTTGCCGAACGGCCACCGCCGGACACCGACTGGTAGGTGGAGACGTTGATGCGCTCGATGCCGTACTTGCGGTGCAGCGGCGCCAGCGCCACCAGCATCTGCATGGTCGAGCAGTTCGGGTTGGCGATGATGCCACGCGGACGGTTGGCGACCTGCTCCGGGTTGACCTCGGACACCACCAGCGGCACGTCATCGTCGTATCGGAACGCCGAGGAGTTGTCGATCACCACCGCACCGGCAGCCGCGAACTTCGGTGCGTATTCCTTGGACACGCTGCCACCGGCCGAGAACAGGGCGATCTCGACGCCGGTCGGATCAAAGGTGGCCAGATCCTGGACCTTGACCTTCTGGCCGTTGAATTCGATCTCACCGCCGGCCGAACGCTCGGAGGCCAGGACACTCAGGGTACCGACCGGGAAACCACGCTCGGCCAGGATCGACAACATGGTCTCGCCGACCGCACCGGTGGCACCGACGACGGCGACGTGGAAACTGCGCTGTGCATTGCTCATGGGGGAAACTCTCACGAAAACGGGGATGGGAAAAAACACGCACGACAGCTGGGTTCGGGGAACCTCCTCAAGCGGGGCGCGCGGAGGTTCCCTATCGTTTCCCGGTTTTTTTGCCCAGAGTCACGCGCGCGGCCATCGCCGCGTCAGCGTTGATCGCGCTCGGCATGCGCGACGGGCCGCCGTCCAGGCCGAGCCCGGCAACCAGATTATCCACGGCCAGCTGTACCATCGCCGTGCGCGTAGCCAGCGAGGCGCTGCCGATGTGCGGAGTGAGCACGACGTTGCGCAGCGCCAGCAGTTCGGGGCGTACCTTTGGCTCGCCTTCGTACACATCCAGACCCGCTGCAGCAAGGCGGCCGTTGGCCAGCGCATCGGCCAGCGCGATCTCATCGACCAGGCCGCCGCGGGCGATGTTCACCAGCGTCGCCGACGTCTTCATCTTCGCCAGCGCGGCGGCATCGATCAGGTGGTGCGAGGCAGGGGTATACGGCAGCACCAGCAGCAGGTGATCGGACTGCGCCAGCAGCGTGTCCAGGTCCACATAACGGGCCCCCACCTCCGCTTCGGTCGCGGCCGGCAGCTGCGAACGGTTGTGGTACAGCACCTTCATGCCGAAACCGTGCGCGCCGCGACGGGCGATGCCCTGGCCGATGCGGCCCATGCCAAGGATGCCCAGCGTGCTGCCGTGGATGTCGGCACCGAGCATGGTCTGGAACGACCACTGCTGCCACTGGCCCTCGCGCAGCCAGCGCTCGGACTCGGTGATGCGGCGCGCGGTGGCCATCAGCAGTGCGAAGCCGAGATCGGCAGTGGTTTCGGTCAGGACGTCCGGCGTGTTGCTGGCCAGGATACCGACCGCACTGAGCGCGTCGACATCCAGGTTGTTGTAGCCGACACCGACATTGGCGATCACCTGCAGCTGCGCGGCATCGGCCACCTGCGCTGCGCCGATGCGCTCGTTGAGGGTGATGATGGCGCCGTCGGCGCTGGCCAGCTGTTCGGCGATCTGCTCGGGCGACCAGGCGGTGACGGTGTCGGTGATGCGCAGCTGCACGCGATCGCGCAGCGGCGCGATGGCCGCGTCGATCAGCGGCTGGCTCACCCACACGGTCGGCCGCGTGTCAGCCATCGATCTGCCCGGGAATGCGCGGGGTGATCGTGCCGACATCGCCGCACTGCGCGCGATGGCGCAGCGCCTGGTCCATCAGCACCATCGCCACCATTGCCTCGGCGATCGGGGTGGCGCGGATGCCGACGCAGGGATCGTGGCGACCGGTGGTGACCACCTCCACCACGTTGCCGGCGGTATCCAGCGACGGGCCCGGCAGGCGCAGGCTGGAGGTCGGCTTCAACGCGATCGAGGCGACCACCGGCTGGCCGGTGGAAATGCCGCCAAGGATGCCGCCGGCATGGTTGCTGGCGAAGCCCTGCGGGGTCAGCAGGTCGCGATGTTCGGTGCCCTTCTGTGCGGCGCTGGCGAAACCGTCGCCGATCTCAACGCCCTTCACCGCGTTGATGCTCATCAGCGCGGCGGCCAGTTCGCCATCGAGCTTGCCGTAGATCGGCTCGCCCCAGCCCGGCGGCACGTTGTCGGCCACCACGTCCACGCGCGCACCGACCGAATCACCGGACTTGCGCAACGCATCCATGTACGCCTCCAGCTCGGGCACCTGTGCGGCGTGCGGCCAGAAGAACGGATTGTCTTCCACCGCCGACCAGTCGAAACCGGCCGGGGTGATGTCGCCCAGCTGCGACAGGTAGCCGCGCACGGTCACGCCGAAGCGCTCGGCCAGCCATTTCTTGGCGACCACGCCGGCGGCCACGCGCATGGTGGTCTCGCGCGCGGAAGAACGACCGCCACCGCGCGGGTCGCGGATGCCGTACTTGTGCCAGTAGCTGTAGTCGGCATGGCCCGGCCGGAACTGCTGGCCGATGTTGGCGTAGTCCTTGCTGCGCTGGTCGGTGTTGCGGATCAGCAGGGCGATCGGCGTGCCGGTGGTCAGGCCCTCGTACACGCCGGACAGGATCTCGACCTCGTCCGCCTCGCGGCGGGCCGAGGTGTGCCGGCTCTTGCCGGTAGCGCGACGCTGCAGGTCGTGGGCGAATTCGGCCGCGTCCAGCGCCAGCCCCGGAGGGCAGCCATCGATCACGCAGCCGATGGCCGGCCCGTGCGACTCGCCGAACGTGGTGACGGTGAACAGCTTGCCGAACGAATTGGAACTCACGGGCGCTGCGCCGCCAGTTCGGTGATGCGGGCGCTGTGGGCGATCAGCTCGCGGCATTCGACCGCGAAGATGCCCATCTGGCCAACCTTGAATTCGATCCAGGCGAAGTCGACTTCCGGCAGCAGCTTGATCAGGTGCTGCTCGGACTCGCCCACTTCACAGATCAGCAGGCCGTCCTCGCTCAGGTGCAGCGGGGCATCGCGCAGGATCTTCAGCACCAGGTCCAGGCCGTCGTCGCCGGCACGCAGGCCCATCTCCGGCTCGTAGGAGTACTCCTGCGGCAGGGCATCGGTCTCGTCGTTGGTGACGTACGGCGGATTGGTGACGATCAGGTCGTAGTGGCGGCCGGTCAGGCCATTGAACAGGTCCGACTTGAGCAGGGTGACGTTGTGCGCCTGCAGGCGCTCCTTGTTCTCCTCCGCCAACGACAGCGCGTCGTCGCTCAGGTCGACACCGTCCACTTCCCAGTTCGGGTAGTAGTGCCCCATGGCGATGGCGATGCAGCCCGAACCGGTGCACAGGTCCAGTGCACGATGCACGTCACGACCTGCCAGCCACGGCTCGAAACCGCACTCGATCAGCTCGGCGATCGGCGAGCGCGGCACCAGGGCGCGCGCGTCGCTCTTGAAACTCAGGCCGGCGAACCAGGCCTCACCGGTCAGGTAGGCGGCCGGGATGCGTTCGTCGATGCGACGCTGGAACAGTTCCAGCACGCGCAGCTTCTCGGCCTGCAGCAGGCGCGCCTGGCCGTAGGCCGGGCCGAGGTCGTGCGGCAGGTGCAGGCTGTGCAGCACCAGCTGGGTGGCCTCGTCCAGCGCGTTGTCATAGCTGTGCCCGAAGGTCAGCCCGGCTTCGTTGAAACGGCTGGTGCCGTAGCGGATCAGATCGATGATCGTGTGGAGTTCGGCGGCCGTTTCAGCGGTCATGGCGGTACTGCGGGCAAAGTGGCCCCCGATTATAGGGGCTGGCGCCCGCGGCGGCATCCGTTGCGGCGGAAACGATCGGGCCGCAGCCGGTATGATGGAGCCCATTTCGCGCGGGAGCCCCCATGTTCAATCGCAACGCCGGCATCATCCTGCTGATCGCCCTGGCGGCGGGGCTCGGCCTGCTGGCCGCCCAGCAGGTGTTCGCGCCGAAGCCGCCGGCCAACGCCCCGGCCACCGAAGCGATCACGCTGTACCCGCAACCGCGTGAACTGCCCGACTTCAACCTGGCCCAGTCCGACGGCACCCGGCTGATCCCGGGCGAGCTGAAGGGCCACTGGACCCTGGTGTTCCTGGGCTTCACCTTCTGCCCCGACGTCTGCCCAACCACGCTGGCCGAGCTGGCCGGCGCACAGAACCAGTGGGAGGCCCTGCCCGACAGCCTGCGCCCGCGCGTGCTGTTCATCTCGGTCGACCCCGACCGTGACAGCGCCACCCGCCTCGGCGAGTACGTGCACGGTTTCCACAAGGACACCCTGGCCGCCACCGCCGACGTTCCCTCGCTGGAACGTTTTGCCACCTCGCTGGGCTTCGTGTTCCAGAAGGTGCCGGGCAAGCACTTCGACGAAAATCCCGAGGATTACACCGTCGAGCATTCGGCCAGCCTGGCCGTGCTTGATCCGCAGGGCCGCCTGGCCGGCCTGGTACGCCCCCCGTTCAACGCGCCGGCGATTGCCCGCGACCTGCAGAAGCTGACCGAGAAAACCGCCCCATGAGTCTCACCACCGCCCTGACGTACGTCCTGCCCCACCGCCTGCTGTCCTCGATGGCGCGCTCGCTGGCGTACTCGGACGATCCGCGCGTGTCGCGCTGGCTGATCGACACGGTCACCCGCAAGTTCAACGTCAACCTGGACGAAGCGGCCAACCCGGACCCGCGCAGCTACGCCACCTTCAACCAGTTCTTCACCCGTGCCCTGAAGCCGGGCGCGCGCGTGGCCGATGCCGATCCGCGCAGCCTGGTGATGCCGGCCGACGGCCGCATCAGCCAGCTCGGCAGGATCGAGGCCGGACGCATTTTCCAGGCCAAGGGCCAGTCGTTCACCGCCGCCGAGCTGCTGGGCAGTGACGAGGATGCCAAGCCGTACAACGATGGCCTGTACGCCACCGTGTACCTGTCCCCGCGCGATTACCACCGCGTGCACATGCCGTGGACCGGCACCCTGCGCGAAACCGTGCACGTGCCGGGACGCCTGTTCAGCGTCGGCCCAGCGGCCGTCAACGGCGTGCCGCGCCTGTTTGCGCGCAACGAGCGCCTGGTCTGCCATTTCGACACCAGCTTCGGCCCGATGGTCAGCGTGATGGTCGGTGCGCTGTTGGTCTCCGGCGTGGAAACCGTATGGAGCGGCGAGGAGATCCCGGCCTATGGTGATCGCATCACCCGCAAGGACTACCGCGGCCAGGGCATCCAGCTGGAACGTTTTGCCGAGATGGCGCGCTTCAACTACGGCTCGACCGTGATCGTGCTGCTGCCGCCGGGCGTGGCCGAGTTCGCCCCGCAGCTGGGCGCCGAAAGCCCGGTGCAGCTGGGCCAGGCGCTGGCGAAGCTGCGCTGAGGCTTCGGTAGTGCCGGCCGCTGGCCGGCATCTCCGTTGATCCAACGCGACGAGCATTGCCGGCCAGCGGCCGGCACTACCGGTACGCGCGTTACTGCAGGGCCGGGGCCGGGCCGACGTCCATGCCGTCGTAGTCTTCCACGCCCTTTTCCGCGGCCAGGGCAGCGAATTCCTGGTTGCGGCGGTCCAGCGAGGCTTCGTCGTGGATTTCCACGCGCTCCACGTGCAGCACGTGGAACGGCGCGTCGCCCTCTTCCGGCTCCTGTTCGAACAGCTCGACGAAGCTGTAGCCCTGCGCCTGCAGGTGGTCGGCCAGTACCTGCAGCGGCTCGGCGCTGGAGTGGACGAAGAAATACCCCCACAGCAATGGGCCGTTGATGTCCCAGTCGGTGTTTTCGCGGAGGTTGGCGAACAGGTTGCGGGTGTCTTCGAGGTCCATGCGGGTTCCGGGGGGCGTGGGGATTACTTGTCGCAGCCCTGCAGCTTCAGCGTCTGGCCGTGGCGCAGACTGTAGGCCGGGGCTTTCAGGCCGTTGGCGCGGGCCAGGGTCGGCACGTCGCACTGGAACTTCGCGGCAATGGCGCCCAGGGTCTCGCCCTTGCCCACCTTGTGGCTGCGCACGGGTTTCGGTCGGGCCGGTGCCGGGCGTGGCGTCGCCACCGCGGCCACCGGTGCGGTCGGCACGCTGGTGGACGCTGCCGCATCGGCCACCGGCACCACGCCGCCCACCGCCACGCTGCCGGTATAGCTGGCCGCGGTCGGGCGCTTGATCGCCGCGTTCAGATCAGCGGTGATCAGGGTGCGGGCCAGGTCGGCACGCGGGCCACTGACGCAGTTGCGCTGGTACAGGCCAGCGATGCGGGTAGTGGCGTTGATCAGCGTGCCGGCCGGAATCCAGCCATCGGCTTCATAGCGCGGGTTGAGGTTGCGCAGCGCGCGCATGTAGCCATCACGGGTGCCGTGGCTGCCCAGGCAGATGGTCAGTTCGTAGATGGTGGTGGACTTGGCCAGGCGCAGCGTGGCCGGCTGCGCGCTGATCTTCGGGAACTCCACGCCGTACTGCTGTGGGTGCAGGAAGATCCAGGCCGCGGCGATCACCATCGGCACATAGTCCTTGGTCTCGCCAGGGAACTGGTTGTAGACGCTGTCGGTCCAGAAGCTCTGCCCAGCGCTCTGCTTGAACACGCGCGCGGCACGGCCTTCACCACCGTTGTAGGCGGCCACCGACATTTCCACGTTGTTGTTCAGTTCGCGCAGGCGTTCGTTGAGATAGCTGGCGCTGGCCTCGGCCGCGCTACGCGCGTCGAAACGGGTATCGAAGCCGGTGCCGTCCGGGCCCAGGCCGAAGCGGCGGCCGGTGGCCGGCATGAACTGCATCAGGCCAGCCGCGCCGGCACGCGAGGAGGCATGCACACGGCCATTGGATTCCTTGGCCATGATGCCGAACAGCAGTGCCTCGGGCAGGCCTCGCTTCTCCCACTCCGGCCACATCACCGCGCGCAGGTTCTGGTAATTCTCGTAGCTGGTCAGCAGCGCCGGGCGCATGTCGGTCAGCCAGCGGCGGATGCCGGCCTGCACCGCCGGGTTGTACTCGACCATGCTGTCGAAGGCGTGCCGCTTGTCGTTCAGCAGCGCGGCAGCGCGCGCGGCCTCCGGCACGTCGGCGGTGAGCGGGCCGATATGGTCGGGGTCGGCTTCCAGACGGTCGCCGCCCTCGTCGGCCACGTCATCGCTGGCAGCGGCATCGGCGTCATGCTTGAGCAGGCGCTTGTAGCTGGCCAGCAGGGTGCCCATCTGGCAGCCCTTCTGCTTGACGCAGTCGTTGAGGACATCCTCCATGTCCTCCAGCGCGGCGTCGGCCTCGTTGCTGCCCTTGGGGTCGGCATTGGCGACCAGCAGCAGCGCATCGCTGTAGCGCTTCTCGGCAACGGTCATGCGCTGCTGCAGCGCATCGACCTTCGCCTTGTCCCGGGCCGAAACCCGCTGCGCATGGGCGTCGGGCGCCAGGGAAACCAGGCCGGCCAGGGCCAGCAGCGGCCAACCACGGGAAATCAGGACAGGAACGGGCATTGATGGCACTGTGTGCGAAACAGGCAGGCAGAGTAGCGGCGCCGCCAAGGTCCGGGCAAGCCGACCTTCGGACCGTCACCGCCGGCGGTTAACATTGGGCTATTCACCACAAGGGCTGGACCATGGATCCGATTCTGCTCGGCAAAGGCATCACCGACGATATTGCCGTCACCCTGCTGCCGAAACTCGGCAACCGCCACGGCCTGGTGGCCGGCGCCACCGGTACCGGCAAGACCGTAACCCTGATGACCCTGGCCGAGGGCTTCTCGCGGCTGGGCGTGCCGGTGTTCCTGGCCGATGTGAAGGGCGATGTGTCAGGCCTGGCCGTGCCCGGCACCGGTGCCGAGAACCTGCTCAAGCGCGCGGCCGAGATCGGCGTGGCCGACTATGCGCCGGCCGCCAGCCCGACCATTTTCTGGGACCTGTACGGCAAGCTCGGCCACCCGGTGCGCACCACCGTCAGTGAGATGGGCCCGACCCTGCTGTCGCGCATCCTCGAATTGAACGACACCCAGGCCGGGGTGCTCGATATCGTATTCAAGCTGGCCGACGACCGCGGCCTGCTGCTGCTGGACATGGATGACCTGCGCGCCCTGCTCGGCCTGGTCGCCGAGGAGCGCAAGGACATCTCCACCGAGTACGGCCTGGTCAGCGCGCAGTCGATCGCCGCGATCCAGCGTTCGGTGCTGCGCCTGGCGCAGGACGGTGGCGAGAACTTCTTCGGCGAACCGGCGCTGGAACTGGCCGACATCATGCGGGTCAACCACGACGGCCGCGGCATGATCGGCATCCTCGCCGCCGACCAGTTGGTGCTCAAGCCCAAGCTGTACTCCACCTTCCTGCTGTGGCTGCTGTCGGAACTGTTCGAGCAGCTGCCGGAAGTGGGCGACCTGGACAAGCCGAAGCTGGTCTTCATCTTCGACGAGGCCCACCTGCTGTTCGACGACGCACCGGCCTCGCTGGTGCAGCGTATCGAGCAGGTGGTGCGCCTGATCCGCTCCAAGGGCGTGGGTGTGTACTTCTGCTCGCAGTTCCCCGACGACGTGCCAGGCAACATCCTCGGCCAGCTCGGCAACCGCGTGCAGCATGCGCTGCGCGCGTTCACCCCGCGCGACCAGAAGGCGGTGAAGACCGCCGCCGAGACTTTCGTGCCGAACCCCAAGCTGGACGTGGCCAAGGTATTGAGCCAGCTCGGCACCGGTGAGGCCCTGGTCTCCACGCTGCAGGACAAGGGCGTACCGATGCCGGTGCAGCAGACGATGATCGCGCCGCCGCGCTGCCGGATGGGACCGATCACCGAGGCCGAGCGCGCCCAGGTGCGTGCCGGCAGCCCGGTCGGCACCCGCTACGACACCGCGATCAACCGCGAATCGGCCGCCGAGCTGCTGGCCCAGCGCGCGCAGAAGACGGTCGAGCAGGCGCAGGCTCCCGCCGCCCGCAGCCGCGAGCAGGACGAAGCGCAGGAAGGCGGTTTCGGCCAGGCGATCAAGGATGCGATCTTCGGCACCAAGCGCCGCCAGGGCATGATCGAGACCATGGCCAAGCAGACCACGCGTACCGTCGGCACCAAGCTGGGCAACCAGATCGTGCGCGGCCTGCTGGGTGGCATCTTCGGCGGCAAGCGCTGATCTGTCGCTGCCGAGGTCAGAGCCCTTTCCCCGGGAAAGGGCCCCGCCCCCTCTCAACTTCGTCATCCAGAAAAGAAGTCGTATTGCATGTCCCGTTGGCGTCCCCCCGCAGAAAAAAGCACTGCCCTGATCACCGCCTCCGGCCATGCCCGGTTGAAGGCCGAACTGGATGAGCTGTGGCGGTTGCGACGGCCGGAAGTGGTCAAGGCCCTGGCCGCTGCTGCAGCGGAAGGCGACCGCTCCGAGAATGCCGAGTACACCTACCGCAAGAAGCAGCTGGGCGAGATCGACCGCCGCGTGCGCTACCTGACCAAGCGCCTGGAATCGCTGCGCGTGGTCGATACCACGCCGACCGATCCGCAGGCGGTGTTCTTCGGTGCGTGGGTGGAACTGGAGAACGTGGACAGCGGCGACACCAGCCGCTACCGAATCGTCGGGCCGGATGAGACCGATGCTGGCCTGGGCTGGATCAGCATCGATTCACCACTGGCGAGGGCGCTGCTGAAGAAGCGGCTGGATGATGAATTTTCGGTGGAACTGCCCGGCGGCCAGTTCACCTTTGCGGTGATCGGGGTGGAATACGCGCCTGTGTAGCGTCGAGCCTTGCTCGACTGCCTGCCCTTTGTAGCGCCGAGCCCATGCTCGGCTGATGGGCATACGCAGCCGAGCATGGGCTCGGCGCTACAAAGGCAACCGCGCCAGCGGCAACGGGTACTGGCGGCCGGCACGCAGCGGTCGGAAGTAATCGGTACTGGCGTAGAAGGCGGCATCCTGTCCTTCGTACCAACCCGGGATGCCAGCCAGCGGCAGCGGACGCAGCTGCAGGGGATCGGTCACAGCCCTGTGCTCGGCGATGGCGGCAGCCACCTCGGCAATGCTGGCCTCATCGTCCTTGCCCTGCACCACCACGCACTTGCCAACCAGCAAACGCCCCGGCAGCAGCGCCTGCTCCATCAGCGCGTGACCGAATACCGCAGCGATGGCGATGTCACCGCTCTGCCAGCATGCCGGTTCGAACAGCACACGCCAGTCGTGCAGGTCCCACGCGCGCAGCAACGTGTTGTCGCGCACGCGCACGATCACACCGGTTTCGTCGAACTGGGTCAGTGCCGCCTGCGCGCGGTTGCGCTGGCCCGGCGGCATGGCCTCGATATGCCGGCATTGCTGCGCATTGAGCGCCAGCTTGAGCTGCGGGTAGCGGGCCCACACCAGTGCATTGAACAGGTCATGCCAGTTGTCGGCGCGGGTGGCGATACAGCCCTGCGCGATGCGGGCTTCATAGTGCAGGCCGTCTGCCAGCAGCGTGGCATCCTGCTCGATCAAGTGCTTGCCGGGCAGTGACAGGCGTGCATCGAGCACGGCGACGGCCGGCCACTCCGGGCCTTCCAACAGATCACCAACGTCGCGCAACCCGGCAAACACCGGGTGCGCGAACACCTGTGGATCGACCGCCACACGCGGCGGCGGCACGAAGCGGCGGACACCGCTGCCGTCACCGGCGGCGGCCGTCGCCGCGGTCACAGCATCTTGAGATCGAATGCCGGGCGGGTGGCGGCCAGTAGCGCGTCACCATACAGGTCGTGCTCGTCGCTCTCGGTGATTTCCACGTCGACGAACTCACCCACGCGCAACGGCACCTGGTCGGCATTCTGGATATGCACCAGGCCGTCGATCTCCGGGGCGTCGGCCTTGGAGCGGGCCACGGCGATATCGCCTTCGATGGCGTCGACCAGGCATTGCTGCACGGTACCTATCTTGGCTTCCAGGCGTGCGGCGGAAATCTGCGCCTGCTTTTCCATGAAGCGGGCCAGGCGCTCCTGCTTCACTTCCTCCGGAACCGCATCCGGCAGGTCGTTGGCGGTGGCCCCCTCGACCGGCGAATAGGCGAACGCACCCACGCGGTCCAGCTGCGCTTCGTCCAGGAACGACAGCAGCTCTTCGAATTCGGCCTCGGTCTCGCCAGGGAAACCCACGATGAAGGTCGAACGCACGGTGATGTCCGGCGCGATGCGGCGCCAGTTCTGCACGCGCTCCAGGGTCTTCTCGACCGCGCCGGGGCGCTTCATCAGGCGCAGGATGCGCGGGCTGGCGTGCTGGAACGGGATGTCCAGGTACGGCAGGATGCGATTCTCGGCCATCAGCGGCACCACCTCGTCCACGTGCGGGTACGGGTAGACGTAGTGCATGCGCACCCAGGCATCCAGCTCGGACAGGCCTTCGCACAGCGCCTTCAGACGGGTCTGGTAGGCCTTGTCGCGCCACATCTTCTCGGCATACTTCACGTCCACGCCGTAGGCCGAGGTGTCCTGCGATACCACCAGCAGCTCACGCACGCCACCGCGCACCAGGCGCTCGGCTTCACGCAGCACCTCATCCACCGGGCGCGACACCAGCTTGCCGCGCATCGACGGAATGATGCAGAAGCTGCACTTGTGGTTGCAGCCTTCGGAAATCTTCAGATACGCGTAGTGGCGCGGGGTCAACTTGATGCCGTAGTCGGGCACCAGGTCCACGAACGGATCGTGCTTGGGCGGCAGCGCTTCGTGCACCGCTTCCATCACGCTCTGGTAGTCCTGCGGGCCGGACACCGCCAGCACGTTCGGATAGGCCTCGCGGATCTGCTCCGGGCGCTTGCCCAGGCAGCCTGTGACGATGACCTTGCCGTTCTGGTTCATCGCCTCGCCGATCGCGTCCAGCGACTCGGTCACCGCCGAATCGATAAAGCCGCAGGTATTGACCACCACCACGTCGGCCGAATCGTAGGACGGAACGATGTCGTATCCCTCGGACCGCAACTGGGTGAGGATGCGCTCGGAATCGACAAGGGCCTTCGGGCAGCCAAGGCTGACGAAGCCGACTTTGGGGTTCAGCTGGGACATGGAATCGCGGGACTCTGGGGGCCTGGGCCCCTGCCGCCATGGCAGGGGTTCCTGGGGGCCGGGGCCTGAAAGGGCGCCAGTATACCGGGGTTGGCTGCCTCGCTCTGAACGCCCAGTCGCCCGATCACGCACAGCCGCTGACACCGCGCTAACCCGCGCAGCACCGACAATGCAGTCCTGTTCCCCGCAACGAGGTAGATGACGATGGCCGAGTGGATCACCCTGGATACGCATCACGGCCCGGTACGGGCCTGGCAGGCCCTGCCGGAAGGTACCCCGCGTGGCGGGCTGGTGGTGGTGCAGGAGATCTTCGGCGCCAACCCGCACATCCGCAGCGTGGCTGAGCGCTTCGCCGCCGAGGGCTACGCGGTGCTGGCGCCGTCGTTCTTCGACCTGATCGACGGCCCCGATGCCGACCCCGACGCCCTCCCCTACAGCCCCGAGGGCGTGAAGGACGGCCTGGAACGGGTCGCCGCACTGGGCATGGAGAAGGCACTGGAAGTGGTCCGCGCCGCGGCAACCCGACTGGCTCCCTACGGCAAGGTCGGCACGGTCGGCTACTGCTGGGGCGGTACCGTGGCGATGCTGTCGGCAGTGCGGCTGGGCCTGCCCTCGGTCAGCTACTACGGTGCGCGCAACGTGCAGTTCCTCGATGAGACGCCCAAGGCCCCGGTGATCTTCCACTTCGGCGCCCAGGACAAGAGCATCCCACCGGAGGCGGTCCAGGCCCACCGCGAGAAGCTGCCGCAGATGGCCACCTTCGTCTATCCGGCCGATCACGCCTTCAACCGCGAGGTCGGACATGCGTATGATCCAGACAGCGCTACCCTGGCGCTGCAACGCACCCTGGACTTCTTCTCGGAGCATCTTGGATGAGCGAATTCGAACTCGATTCACGCCTGGCCACCGATAGCGTGCTGGTGGCCGAAGGACCGTTGTCGCAAGTGCGGCTGATGAACGACGAACGATTCCCCTGGCTGGTGCTGGTACCGCGCCTGGCCGGGGTGACCGAGTGGATCGAGCTGGACGGCGAGCAGCAGGACAAGCTGCGCACCGAGCTCAACCGCGCCTGCAAGGCCCTGAAGGGCTCCGACGGGGTTGAAAAGATCAACATCGGGGCGCTGGGCAACATCGTGCGCCAATTGCATTTCCACGTGATCGGCCGCCATGACGGCGATCCGGCCTGGCCGGGTCCGGTCTGGGGCAGCGGGCCTGCCCACCGCTACGAGCCGGCCGCGCTGGACCAGCATGTCGCCTACTGGAAGGAACGGCTAGGATATCCGGCCCACTCCTGAGCCCTTGCCGACCCGATGCGATTCAACCTCGTTGCCGCCATCCTGCTGATCCTGATCGGCCTGTTCATGCTCGCCAGCAACCTCGGCTGGACGCATCTGAACCTGTCCAAGCTGCTGATGACCTGGTGGCCGGTGGCCCTGGTGGGCGTCGGCATCGCGATGCTGTTCGGTCGCGGCAAATAAGGGTAGTGCCCGGCCATGTCCGCGCACGCGCCAGAAACGGAAACGCCGGGCATGTCCCGGCGTTTTCGATGGGTGATGACGCGAGCGATCAGGTCCGCGGCAGGGTCACGCCGGTCTGGCCCTGGTACTTGCCGCCACGATCGCGGTACGACGTCTCGCAGATGTCATCGGCGGCCGCCTGGAAGAACAGCATCTGCGCCACACCTTCGTTGGCGTAGATGCGCGCAGGCAGCGGCGTGGTGTTGCTGAATTCCAGGGTGACGTGGCCTTCCCACTCCGGTTCCAGCGGGGTCACGTTGACGATGATGCCGCAGCGCGCGTAGGTGCTCTTGCCCAGGCACACCACCAGGGTATCGCGCGGAATGCGGAAGTACTCGACGGTACGCGCCAGCGCGAAACTGTTCGGCGGGATGATGCATTCATCGCCGACGATATCCACGAAACTGCCCGGATCGAAGTGCTTGGGATCGACGATCGTCGAGTTGATGTTGGTGAACACCTTGAACTCGCGCGAGCAGCGCACGTCATAGCCATAGCTGGACGTGCCGTAGCTGACGATGCGTTCGCCGTTGGCCTGCTTGACCTGCCCGGCCTCGAACGGCTCGATCATGCCGTGCTGCTCGGACATGCGGCGGATCCAACGGTCACTCTTGATGCTCATGCTTTGTCCTGGGGGTACGAGGGGGCGCGAGGATTCTAGCAGGGGGCCGGCCTCGGCCGGCGGCACCGGCCACGGCGCTTACAGCAGCGACGACAGGATCGGGATCGAGGCCCGCGGGCGCTTGCCGACTTCCTCGATCAGGCGCTGTGCGGCATGGCGGTAGGCCTGGGCCGGCGCCGAATCCGGCTGGGCCACGGTGATCGGGGTGCCTGCATCGCCCTGTTCGCGGATGCCGATCTGCAGCGGCAACGAGCCCAGCAGCGGCACGCCGTACTGCGCGGCCATGCGCTCGCCGCCGCCTTCGCCGAACAGGTGCTCGACATGGCCGCAGCTGCTGCAGGTATGCACCGCCATGTTCTCGACGATTCCCAGCACCGGCACCTCGACCTTCTCGAACATCTTCAGCGCTTTTTTCGCATCCAGCGTGGCGATGTCCTGCGGGGTGGTGACGATCACCGCACCGGCCAGCGGAATCTTCTGGGTCAGGGTCAGCTGGATGTCACCGGTGCCCGGCGGCAGATCGATCAGCAGGAAATCCAGGTCGTCCCACAGGGTGTCGTTGAACAGCTGGGTCATCGCCGAGGTGGCCATCGGGCCACGCCAGATCATCGGCGTGTCTTCTTCGATCAGGTAGCCGATCGACATGGTATCCACACCGAACGCACGCAGCGGCTCGATGCTCTTGTTGTCCGGGCTTTCCGGGCGGCCGGACAGGCCCAGCATGGCCGGCACGCTGGGGCCATAGATGTCCGCATCCAGCACACCAACACGGGCGCCCAGCTGCTGCAGCGCCACGGCCAGGTTCACCGAAGTGGTGGACTTGCCGACGCCGCCCTTGCCCGAACCAACCGCGATCACATTGCGGATGCGGGCATGCGGCGTAAGTCCCTTCTGGACCTGGCTTGCATGAGGACGGCGGGGAGAACTGTTCACAACGAGCACCGGCGGGGTCAGGGGGAATAACCCAGCATCATACAAGCTGGACGCAACCTGACTGAAATTCAGGATTGCTACAGATTCGTGCACAGATTGTTAAGTTCATGTTACGTTCGATCCGCACTGTTTTGGGCTGCGGAGCTGGCATTTCCAGTCCGCGCGATGGCGCATGCGCAGTGCCGTTTTTGTTTTTGATCTCCATTGGAACTACATGAAATACGTAAGCAACACCGCACGTCGCAACACGCTCGCCGTCGCCCTGATTTCCGCTCTGATGGCCGCCGCACCGGCAATGGCCCAGGACAAGGCGACCAACCTGGACAAGATCACCGTCACCGGTTCGCTGATCCCGCAGACCCAGGTCGAGACCCAGACCCCGGTGATGTCCATCACCGCCGAAGACATCCAGACCCGCGGTTTCAGCAGTGTCGCTGAAGTGCTGCAGCAGTCCTCGCTGACCACCGGCGGCCTGCAGGGCGGCCAGACCTCGGGTTCGTTCACCCAGGGCGCCGAAGCCGCCGGCATGTTCGGCCTGAACCCGGGCTACACCAAGTACCTGATCAACGGCCGCCCGATGCTCTCGTATCCGGCGCTGTACAACGGCAGCGAAACCTTCAACAACATCAGCGGCATTCCGATCGACATCGTCGAACGCATCGAAGTGCTGCCGGGTGGCCAGTCCTCGCTGTACGGTTCGGACGCGATCGCCGGCGTGGTCAACATCATCCTCAAGGAGCGCATGGACGGCGGCACGATGACCGTCCGTGGCGGCACCTATACCGAAGGCGGCGGCAGCAACATCCGCTTCAGCGCTGCCAAGGGCATCAACGCGTTCGACGACCGCTTCCATGCACTGTTCAACGTGCAGATCGAGAACGGCAGCCCGATCTGGGGCTACCAGCGCGACATCACCCGCCAGAACAACCCGGTCGGCTACACCGCACAGGTGCCGTCGAACGACTTCGCGGTCATCACCAACGCTGACAGCAAGCTGCTGATGATGGACCCGAGCCGTTGCGCCAACGTCGCCGGACTGTACGACGGCACCACCGTGGTCGGCCAGCGCCCGTCGGGCGAGTCCTGCGGTTCGGTGTACAGCGCCGGCTACAAGACCCTGAAGAACGGCAAGAACAGCGGCCAGTTCTACTCGTCGATGACCTTCGACGTGAACGACAACTTCCAGCTGTTCGCCGACGTGCTGTACAGCAAGGAAAAGACCGAGTTCACCTCCGGCGCCAGCGCCCTGTGGTGGGGCACCAAGTCGAGCATGGGCGGTTTCTACGACCAGAACTCCGGCAAGGTCGTGAACCTGCAGCGCTCCTTCGCTCCGGAAGAAATCGGCCAGGGCGACTACAACAACATCCTCAACTCCGATGAGAGCCGCGCCTACCAGGTCACCCTGGGCGGCAAGGGCATGGTCGGCAACTGGGATTACAGCGCCAGCTTCACCCGCGGCGAGTACCGCCTGGACCAGAACCGCTTCGTGCGCTGGAAGGACAAGATCGATGGCTTCTTCGGCCAGAACGTGATGGGCCAGCGTCTGGGCACCTACATCGACCCGAAGGACCCGGAAGCCAAGTTCGGCATCTACAACCCGAACTACGCGGCCTTCTACTCGCCGATCACCCCGGACCAGTTCGCCAGCTTCACCGGCTACGGCACCCACCGCAGCAAGACCTGGCAGAACCTGGGTCGCGTGCAGGTGACCAATGGTTCGCTGTTCAGCCTGCCGGGCGGCGACGCCGGCCTGGCCGTCGTGCTGGAAGGTGGCAGCGAAGGCTGGGACTATTCACCGGATCAGGCCTTCGTCAAGGGCAACGTGTGGGGCGCCACCGCTGTCGCCGGCGCCGGCCACCGCAGCAACTATGCGGTCACCAGCGAACTGCGCATGCCGCTGCATGACACGCTGACCGTCAGCGCATCGGGCCGCTATGACGCCTTCAAGATCGCCGACAAGACCGTCGACAAGGCGACCTACAGCATCGGCCTGGAATTCCGTCCGATCGAAAGCCTGCTGCTGCGCGGCAAGTACGGTACCGCGTTCCGCGCGCCGACCCTGTCCGATGCCTTCCAGGGCATGAGCGGCTCGTACGCCTCCAACCAGAACGACTACTACCGCTGCAGCCAGCTGGGTTATGGCCTGCGTGACGAGGCCTGCTCGTTCTACAAGGGGACCTCGGTGTACAGCGAAAAGTCCGGCAACCCGGACCTGAAGCCGATCACCGCCGACGTCTGGAGTGCAGGCGTGGTGTGGGCCCCGGTCAGCAACTTCTCGCTGTCGGCGGACTACTACAACTGGAAGATCAAGAACGAGGTCAAGACCCTCAGCAGCGACCAGCTGCTGCTGGCCGAGTACCAGTGCCACAACGGCCTGCCGAACAACACCTCGGCCAGCTGCGGCGACGTGACCAACTGGGTGTCCCGCGATACCGGTGGCAACCTGACCCGCGTGTACACGCCGAAGCTCAACGTTGCCAGCCAGAACCTGGAAGCGGTGACCGTGGCGGCCAAGTACCAGCAGGATATCGGCCGCTTCGGCTCGCTGATGTTCTCCGGCAACTACACCAACATGCTGAAGCGTGAAGTGCAGCCGATGCCGGGTGCCGCCAAGCTGGATCTGCTGAGCGATCCGTACAACATGTGGTACTACGACAACTTCGCCAAGGTCCGCGGCGACCTGTCGGTGGCCTGGAACATCGCCAAGTTCACCACCACCGTGTACGCCAACTACGTCGGCAGCACCCCGAACTACCTGGCCTACACCGGCCGCAGCTACGGCTACGTCCACTCTTCCGGCGCCAAGGCCGGCAAGTGGGGTTCGTACACCACGTACAACCTGAGCATGAACTACCAGGCACAGGACGATCTGGTCCTGTCGCTGATGGTCAACAACGTGTTCAACAAGCTGCCGGAAGGCCAGCGCTACAACTACCCGGGCAACGAATCGACCCCGTTCAATGACGGCTTCTACAGCGTCTACGGCCGCCAGATCTCGGCCCAGGTCAAGTACAACTTCTGATCCCGTCGTTTTCCGGACCTCGTGTCTGGACCAGGCCCCGCTTCGGCGGGGCCTTTTTTGCCCGCTTCCGGCCAAAACGCTGAATAGATTTTCAAACTTTACTTTCTTGCAATAACCCCCTGAAAAGTCACGGAATGAAACCTTGCCGACCTGGCTCGACACCCAAGGCCGTTGGATTTGAAAGGAATGGGGCATCGGCAATCTCGTTGATCCGCAGTCAGGCGGCACTGTCGGCAACATGAGGCACGCTCTGAGCCCAGCGGAAGTTGGCGACATTGGTGCGCAGCACAACTACGTTCAAAAGCCGTTCGAACGGCCTACCGATCTCCCGTCTGAGCATTGATCGCCTGATGAATCCAATGCCCCGCAAACGGGTTGCTTCGCCGCCTCATGCAATCTTGAGGTGATGCCCCAAGGCGACCTGGCCGGGCCGGCTGCGGGCGATGGGATGCCCCACCTTGCAGGACGGTCGCCACGCCCTGACCCGCCAGCCTGCTGCAGCTGAACGCACCCTACAGGCACGTCGGGCACAGAGACCCTCAGGTTCCCCGCGCATGTCTCCCCGCGCAAAGGCAACCGCCACTTTGCGCAAAGTTGACCTTAACAGCCTATTCAGCATCCACTGGAAGATCTCGACGCCGTGATTACAACTGATACCAAGTCGCTGTATTTGTTGCACTTTTATGTAGCCAGCTGATGCGGAATGTGTCAACTCTCCCCGCACATGGTCAAGCTTCGTTAAAACCATGTTAGGTTCGCGTCAAGTCAGGACGACATCTGAACATCAACATAACAACTGCACGGAAGCGAAAGAATTCTGTCCACTAGGGGGATCCACTCGATGACGTACAACCGCACTCCCGGCCGCCACCCGCTGACCAACGCCCTGCTGGTCGGTCTGATGATGGCCGCTGCCGGCCCGGCCCTGGCCCAGGAAGCCAGCTCAGGTTCCAACCCGATCGACCTCGATCGCGTCAGCGTGACCGGCTCGCGCATTGCGCGTACCGGCTTCGTGACCCCCTCCCCGGTTACGGCCATCACCGCCGAGGAAATCCGTGCCACCGGTGCGAACAATATCGGCGACCTGATGACCCGCCTGCCGGCGCTGACCCCAACCTATACCTTGGGCAACTCGACCCGCTTCATCGGCACCGCCGGTGTGGGTCTGATGGACCTGCGTGGCATGGGCACCTCCCGCACCCTGGTACTGGTCAATGGCCGCCGTCACGTCGGCGCAACCTCCGGCTCCTCCGCCGTGGACGTCAACACCATTCCGGTGGAATGGATCGAGCGCGTGGAAGTGATCACCGGTGGTGCATCGGCGGTGTACGGCGCCGACGCCGTGGCTGGCGTGGTCAACTTCATCATGAAGAAGTCCTTCGACGGGGCTGAAGTACGCGGTCAGACGGGCATGGCCAGCGAAGGCGGATTCAACCGTTCCTTCATCAGTGCCTCGGCCGGCACCGACTTCGCCGGTGGCCGCGGCAACGCCGCTGTCGCCCTTGAATACAGCAAGCAGGACCGCTTCGTCCGCACCGACCGCGCCATCGGCAACGAGTTCCTGGTGTCGGTGCGCAACCCGAACTACGACAGCAGCAAGCCGTCCAGCGAAAGCAACCCGGAAACCGTGCTGGCAGGCCCGGGCGGCAACCACTCGATCTCCTTCGGCGGTACCTTCAACATTGGTACCTTCAACCCGAACAATCCGGCTACCTGGGGCAACCGCTACCAGTTCAACCCGGATGGCACCTTCCGCAAGCAGCGCTACGACGGCACCGTGGTCAGCGCAACCAGTTGCGTGAACTGTGATTTCGCCGACCTGAACTCGGTTGCCGACCTGCAGCCGAAGTTCGACCGCAAGAGCATCAACACGGTCGTCAACTTCGACCTGACCGACAACCACCGCCTGTACTTCGAGGGCAAGTACACCGAAACGGTGTCCGACTTCCTGGCACAGCCGTCGTTCGACCAGACCCTGCGCATCCAGCGCGATAACGCCTACGTGTCGCCGGAACTGCGCGCACTGATGACCAGCGCCGGCCTGAGCCAGCTGACCCTGAGCCGCTTCAACGTCGACGCCGGCCAGCGTGGTGAGCACGTGGAGCGCAATACCCAGCGCTTCGTGCTGGGCATGGAAGGCAACCTGACCGAGAACTGGACCTACGACGTTTACGGCAATTGGGGCCAGAGCGAAGTCAAGCGCTGGAACCTCAACAACCGCATCAACGAGCGTTGGCAGGCCGGCCTGGATACCGTGGTCAACCCGGCCAATGGCGAGATCGTCTGCCGCACCACGCTGAACCCGAACGCGACCAATCCCAACAACGGCAACCGCGTGTACTCGCAGTTCGCCCGCGAAGGCTGCGTACCGTTCTCGGTGTTCGGCAACGGAGCTGTGACCCAGGCCGCGCGTGACTGGATGAACGTCAATTCGTTCAACTACTCGCGCCTGCAGCAGTCGGTGTTCAGCGCGTCGCTGGCCAACGGCTCGCTCTTCAGCCTGCCGGCCGGTGATGTCGGCGTGGCCGGTGGTGTGGAATACCGCCGCGAAAAGAGCCGCGAAATCACCGATCCGCTGGCCGCGCAGGGCCTGACCTTCCTCAACGCCATTCCCAACCGCATGGGCAAGTACGACGTGCGCGAGGCCTTCGTTGAAACCACCGTGCCGCTGCTGGCCGACATCCCGGGCATCTACAACCTGACCCTGGACGCCGCAGGCCGCTGGTCGGACTACAGCAGCATCGGCAAGACCACCACCTGGAAGGTGGGCCTGGACTGGACCATCATCCCGTCGCTGCGTGCCCGCGGCACCCTGTCGCAGGCGGTGCGCGCACCGAGCATCGGTGAGCTGTACAACCCGCAGAGCGAAAACTTCGCTACGGTCAACGACCCCTGCAACTACCTGGCCACCAACCCGAACCGCCCGAACACCGCGGCGGACCCGGCACTGCGCCAGGCCAACTGCTCGGCGCTGGGCGTGCCGGTCGGCTGGGTCGACACCTACACTGCCACCCGCCCGGGCGTCAGCGGCGGCAATCCGGACCTGAAGCCGGAACGCGCACGCAGCTTCACCTATGGCCTGGTCTGGCAGCCTGATTTCCTGCAGGGCTTCGGCATGTCCGTCGACTACTGGTGGATCAGTCTGAAGGACGCCATTGGTGCGGTGACCGCGCAGACCAATGCAACCCGTTGCGTGGATTCGCCGGGGGGGATCAACAACAGCTTCTGCGGCTTCATCGAACGCGCACCGGTGGGCGGCAAGACCGATGCTGGCGGCCGCACCTTCCCGGAATACTCGATCAGCCGCTGGGTTGCGCTGAACGAAAACCTGGCCCGCTCGCGTCGCGTCGGCGTCGATCTGGAAATGGACTACCGCTTCAAGCTGGCCGAGGGTGACACCGTCATCCGCCTAGTGGGCACCCGTCTGCTGCAGTCGCGCGAGTGGGCCTTCCAGGCCTTCCCGAACGAGTACGACGAGAACGTTACCTGGGTGACCGATCCGCGCTGGCGTGGCCAGTTGCAGACCAAGTACTCGCTGGGCCAGTGGCGCGCGTCGTGGGACATGACCTACGTCGGCCCGAACCTGCGTGTGCAGCCGAAGAGCTACCAGGCCAACCCGGGACAGACCAGTCCGATCCGCAACGGCTCGTACACGTACCACAACTTCCAGTTCGGCTACCGCTTCCCGGGTGACAAGATCGACGTCTACCTGGGCATCGACAACGCCTTCGACAAGGACCCGCCGGTGAACTACTTCGGCTCCGATGTAGGTTCAGCGATGTACGACAACATCGGCCGTTACATGTATATGGGCGCCACCTACAAGTTCTGATCCATCCAGAACCGCAACACCCCGACAGGCCCGGCTTTTGCCGGGTCTGTCTTTTTCCGGCCGCGGCCCTGCCCCCTTGCGCCCGGCCATGACCTTCGACACCCTTGCAGGGCAGGCCGGCGGCGTATTGTTCGGCCCACGGCCGTCCCCGCGGCCCTTCCCTGACTCACTCGGCCTGGAGGCCATCAAAGTGACCCGTACTCCCAAGATCGTGCTGCTGACCCTGGCCGTTTCGGCCGCGCTGGTCGGCTGCGGCAAGAACGAAACCCCGGCCAAGGATGCCACCGCCTCCACGCCGGCTGCGGCCGAAGCCACCAACTACACGCTGGACGAGAGCAAGCTGCCGGCCTACAACGCCTTCCAGCCCAGCGATCTGGATGCCAGCAAGGACGCCTGTGGCGCCTTCGGCGACTACGTGAACAGCAAGTGGCTGGCCGCCAATGAAATTCCGGGCGACCGCACCAGCTGGGGCGCGTTCACCATCCTCGACGAGCGTTCGGTGGCCGTGCAGCACCAGCTGGCTGAACAGGTCGCGCAGGTCAAGAACCCGAACCATATCGAGAAGATCGTCGGCGACCTGTGGGCCACCGGCATGGACGAAGCCAAGATCAATGCCCAGGGCATCGAGCCGCTGAAGGCCGACCTGACCGCGATCGACGGCCTGCAGGACAAGGCGGCCATCGCCGACTACCTGCGCAGCAGCGCGGCCAAGGGTGACAACGTCCTGTTCGGCTTCGGCGCCGAAGCCGACTTCAAGAACTCGGCCGTCAACCTGGCCTACGCCAGCCAGGGCGGCCTGGGC
The DNA here is from genome assembly GCF_009659995.1 of Stenotrophomonas sp. MH181796. NCBI lineage: Bacteria > Pseudomonadati > Pseudomonadota > Gammaproteobacteria > Lysobacterales > Lysobacteraceae > Stenotrophomonas > Stenotrophomonas sp. MH181796. The sequence continues at coordinate 437,667 of NZ_RAHU01000004.1, read as the reverse complement.
CTGCCGGACAGCACCTACTACACCGATGCCAAGAACGCCGACAAGCTGAAGGCCTACCAGGCGCACGTCGCCAAGGTGCTGGAGCTGTCCGGCGTCGCCGCTGCCGACGCTGCCAAGCAGGCCGAGGACGTGGTCAAGTTCGAGACCCGCCTGGCCAAGGCCTCCAAGTCGCGCGTGGAGCTGTCGCGCAACGTCGAGCTGTACTACAACCCGGTCACCCTGGCCGACGCGGACAAGCTGACCCCGAACTTCAGCTGGACCGAGTTCTTCAAGTCGCAGGGCGTAGCCGCGCCGGAGAAGTTCTCGCTGGCCATGCCGGCCTTCCATGAGGAAGTGAGCAAGGCGCTGGGCGATACCGATCCGTCGGTGTGGCGCGCCTACCTGCGCTTCCACACCGTGGACAGCGCCTCGCCGTACCTGGCCGATGCCTTCGTGCAGGAGAACTACGAGTTCTACGGCAAGACCCTCAATGGCCAGAAGGAACAGAAGCCGCGCTGGAAGCGCGTGCTGGGCACCATCGAGAACGACGCCGGTGAAGCCTTCGGCCAGCTGTACGTGAAGGTTGCCTTCTCGCCGGAAGCCAAGGCGAAGATGGAAGAGCTGGTGAAGAACCTGGCCGCTTCGCTGAAGGAACGCATCCAGGGCCTGAGCTGGATGAGCGATGAAACCAAGGCCAAGGCCATCGCCAAGTGGGAAACCTTCACCCCGAAGATCGGTTACCCGGACAAGTGGCGTGACTGGGCGGGCCTGCAGACCCAGCGCGACAGCTACCTGGGCAATGTGCGCGCAGCCAGTGAGTTCAACTACAAGTTCAATCTGTCCAAGATCGGCAAGCCGGTGGACAAGACCGAGTGGGGCATGACCCCGCAGACGGTCAACGCCTACTACAACCCGCTGCAGAACGAGATCGTGTTCCCGGCCGCCATCCTGCAGCCGCCGTTCTTCGATCCGAAGGCCGACGACGCACTGAACTATGGCGGCATCGGTGCGGTGATCGGCCACGAAATGACCCACGGTTACGACGACCAGGGTGCACGCTTCGGGCCGACCGGCAACATGGAAGACTGGTGGACCGCCGCTGACAAGAAGAACTTCGAAGGCTTGACCGGCAAGCTGGTCAAGCAGTTCGACCAGTACAAGGTCGACGGCCAGGCCGTGAACGGTCACCTGACCCTGGGCGAGAACATCGCCGACCTGGGCGGCCTGGCTACCGCCTACGACGCCCTGCAGAAGGCCTCCGCCGGCAAGGAAGATGCAAAGGTCGATGGATTCACCCGCGACCAGCGCTTCTTCTTCAACTGGGCCACCGTGTGGCGCACCAAGTACACCCCGGAAAACGCCAAGGTCCGCCTGGCCACTGACCCGCACGCGCCGGCGCAGTTCCGAGCCATGGGTGCGCCGTCGAACCTGCCGACCTTTGCTGCGGCCTTCCAGTGCAAGGCCGGTTCGCCGATGGCCCGCGCCGGCGAGCAGCAGGTGGTGATCTGGTAAGCCCTGGCTGATGCCAAGGTAGACCTGCAGAGGCCCGGGAATTCCCGGGCCTTTGTTTTTTGCGGCGCCCGTCATCCACGCATGGCGTGGATCTGCTGCGCCTGTGCAGGCCCACGCCGTTGGTAGATGCCGACCTTGGTTGGCGCACAGCATGGCGGAGCCACCGTGATGCGTGCATGCGGTGTCGATGCCGCACACCCGGTAGCGCCGGACCATGCCCGGCGGATACGCCGTGATGCGTGCATGCCGCGCCCATGCGCGGCTTGCTATAGTGCGCGCGCCCTCAATCCATCACGGATTCGTTCCACATGCCCAATTTCCGTCCGCTTGCAATCGCCCTGGGCATCAGCCTGGCGACTCTGGTCCCGACCCACGATGCCTTCGCCGCCAAGAAAAAGGCCGCGCGTGCCCCGGCTGTCAGTGCCCAGTGCAGCGACTTCTACGACGCCACCAATGCAGGCTGGCTGAAGGCCAACCCGGTGCCGCAGACCGGCGCCACCACCGCGCTGGGCCAGCTGGTCGACCGCAGCCGCCAGCAGCAGCGTGAACTGCTCGACGCAGCGATGAAGGCGCCGCAGGGCAATGTGCAGAAGCTGCTGGGTGACTTCTGGGCCAGTGGCCTGGACGAAGCTGCCGTGGAAGCAGACGGCTCCAACCCGATCGCCCCGCTGCTGACCCGCATCAACGCCATCAAGAAGGCCAAGGATGTGCCGGCCTCGATCGCCGCACTGCACCAGGTCGGCATCCCGGTGGCATTCAACTTCGGCCCCGACGTCGATCTGAAAGCACTGGACCGTCACATCGGCTACTTCATGCAGGGCGGCATGGGCCTGCCGGATCCGGCGTTCTATACCCGTACCGACGCCGACACCGTGGCGCTGATGGGCCGCTACCGCAACTACGTCAAGCAGATCCTGGCGCTGACCGGCACCCCGGCGACCAAGCTGGATGCCGAGTCGCAGGCGGTGATCGCGCTGGAAACCGAGCTGGCACGCAATGCGCAGTCGCTGGCCGGCATCAACAACCCGTTCAACAACTACGCGCCGATCTCCACCAAGGAGCTCAACAGCCGCTACCGCAACCTGCAGCTGGATGCCTTCCTGAAGGCACAGGGCGTGGATGACGACCTGGTCTCGCTGGCCGACCCGGGCCTGTTCAAGCAGCTCGACGGCATGGTCACCAAGCTCAAGCCGGACCAGTGGAAGGCCTACCTGCGCTGGCGCGTGGGCGACTCGATGGCACCGTACCTGTCCAAGGCCTACCGCGACGCCGAGTTCGAATTCCGCGGCCGCGTGCTGCGTGGCGAAACCCTGCCGCCGCAGCGCTGGGAAGACGTGCTGGAGGCGATCAACGTAGCCGCTGGCCCGATGGTCGGTCGCGAATACGCCGCCCGTTACCTGTCCGCCGAAGATCGTCGCCAGGCGGCGTGGATCGTCGACAAGGTGCGCGAAGTGCAGATCGAAGCGGTCAAGAACAGCAGCTGGATGAGCACCGAAGCCAAGGCCGAAGCGCAGGCCAAGCTGGCTGCGCTGAAGATCGAGATCGGCACCCCGCTGCGCGACCTCGACTACAGCGTGCAGCCGATGGGCCGCGGTTCGTTCGGTGGCAACATGCTGATTGCTTCGACCTGGCGCCATCGCGAGGAAATGAAGCGCATCGGCAAGGGCAATGCCGACCGTCGCTGGGACGTGCTGCCGCAGCAGCCGTCGCTGGCCTACGATCTGGCCCAGAACCGCCTGATCGTCACCGCCGCGATCCTGCAGGGCCCGGTGTTCAACGCCAAGGCCGACGCTGCCGACAAGTTCGGCAGCTTCGGTGGCCTGGTCGGCCATGAGCTGACCCGCGCGATCGATGCCAAGGGCGCGCTGGTCGACGCCAAGGGCGAGCTGCGCAGCTGGTGGACCCCGGCCGACAAGACCGCCTGGACCCTGCTCGGTAACCGCGTAGCCGCGCAGTACAGCGCCTACGACTTCCCGGGCGTGAAGGGTGCCAAGGTCAACGGCACGCTCACCCAGGAAGAGAACCTGGCCGACATCGCCGGTCTGGAACTGGCCTGGGCGGCGTATGTCGCGCAGGAGCCGAAGGCCAAGCAGGCCCAGCAGCAGGGCTTCTTCCGCGCCTGGTCTGCGCTGTGGGCGCAGCAGCTGGCGCCGAACGAGGCCGTACGCCGCCTGACCGCCGACATCCGTGCACCGGGCCTGTGGCGCAGCAACGGCACGCTGGCCAACCTGCCGGCCTTCGGCGCCACCTTCAGCTGCAAGGCCGGCCAGCCGATGCAGCGCAGCGAAGCCGACCAGATCAAAGTCTGGCGCTGATCGTGCGGCTATAGCGACAACAGGAAAAGGGTGCCTTCAGGGCGCCTTTTTCCTTGTGCTGCCCCGTCCTGAATTGGGTTGACACCTTTTCCCTCTGGAAAAGGAATGTTCAATGAAATCAACAATCAGGCGCAGCCAGCGGGATTACTCGCTGACCTTCAATCAGTCGGCAGGCGTTCTGTCAGACTGGACGCCGTCATCAGCGGCGACACGCTGTCGATGCCACGGCACAGGCACTGGTGAGCGATTGCCGTACGCCAGCCGCGGATCGTTACCCGCAAACTGCACCATTTGATCGAACCGAAGCTACAGGCGGTGGGCATCGCCCTGGGGCGCGACCGCGTGTCTGAGGTGTTTCAAGAAGCACGCCTGTTGGTGCCAACAGATCCGTTATCACAAGACCACCGACAGCCATCATCGCTTCCGGAGGCATCCGAACCTGCTCGAACCGGACGAAGGGTGCGTGACACCCACCGGTATCGAACAGGCATGGGTAGCGGATATCACCTATCTGCCGTCGCAGGGGAAATTCGTGTAACTGAGCCTGATCACGGATGCATGGTCACGCAAGATCGTGGTCTGGAACGTGCATGAAACGCTGCAGACAGAGCAGGTAGCTCAGGCACTGGAGATGACATTGAAAGGAAGAAAGACACAGCAGAAGCTGTTCCATCACTCTGATCGCGGCATCCAGTACTGTTCGGACTACTACCAGAAGATCCATGCGCGGCAACGCTGAGCGCCCCACCTGTGCCTTAAAGTGCAGACGCCCGATGCGATGCATCGGGCGTCCTTGGCCGCCTGCCGGCGGCCGGACCATCCCCCCCCCCGTAGATGTCAACCTATGGTAGGCCGGGTCATGCGAGTCACTCCAAAAAAAGGACCCCGGCATTGCCGGGGCCCAATTCATCTCATGGAGAGGTCGACACGTGACTACGATCAGAAGTCGTAGGACGCACTGACACGGACCGAACGCGGTGCGCTGAAGAACGTGCCCATACCGTAGGTGTTCGACACGGTGTAGGGAGCATCCTCATATACCGCATCGGTCTGCACGGCACGACGCTGATTGAGCACATTGAAGACATCCAGACCGAAAGCCAACTTGTGATCGGCAAACGCAGGGCGATACATCACACCCAGATCCACGCGCGTGGTCCATGGCGTACGGCCGGCATCACCCGGGCGCGACGGCGTGCCACCACAATAGTGATACGCCGCATCGTAACCCAAAGGATCGCTTTCATCGGTGCCGTAGTAGCCCAGGCAGCTCTTCGGCATTCCAGACATGACACGCAGGGTCGCCGACGCCGACCACTCGTCATTGAACATGTATGCACCATAGCCCTTCAGCTGGTGGCGCCGGTCGTTGGCGAGGTACCCGCCCGCGTATTCCATCAACGCCCCAGCATCCCAGTCCTGCGTCTTGGAAACATCATCCTGTCCGATGTCCGACTTCACCTGGCCTTCGGTGTTGCCGAAGTTGCGCGACCAGGTGTAGTCCAGGCGGCCATACCACTTGTCACTCAGCGGGTGCTCGATGAACAGGTCCACAGCAATGTAATCGCGCTTGGCCTTCTTGTTCCCGAAACCCCAATCTGCCGAACTCATCCGTACCGGCGTATAGCCCGAACCATCGGCATGCTTGAGCATGATGGTGTTCGTCTTGCCGGGATTGAAGATCACGCAACCTGGGATCACCAGATCGCTTGAATCAACACCCATCGCGTCCAGCTTGTCGATGATGCGGTCCGAGTCACAGGTGTCGTCGATAGCTGACTGCAGGCGGCGATAGGTGAATTTAGCACCGGAGTTCCAGCGCTCACCCAGCGTCTTCTCGAAACCAAGAATGAGTTCGTCCTGGTACTGCGACTTCAGGTCTGTTGGAGCTACCGACAGCGGATCCGGGGTCTGGCCGTACTCGTTGTTGGACGACACGGGGCCCGGGCCAAGCGCGGTGAGGCCCGTCGGAACACCGTTCTCATCGATACCGCTGTAGGCAAAGTACTCGCGGGTGAAGGTCGATGCCGAAGCACCGCGAATGGCCACGCTGTTCGGAAGTGCCAGGTAGTAGCGACCGAGATTGGCGAACAACTTCAGCGACGAATCGCCGAACACGTCCCAGCTTGCTCCAAGGCGCGGCGCCCACTGATCGCCACTCTCCACATAGGGCCTGGCATCACTGTTGTAGTTGGTGAACTTGTCGTTGCGGACGCCGATGGTCAGCAGCCAGTTCGGCGTGACTTGCCAGCGATCCTCCAGGTAGTAGGCCTTCTGCTTGACTGACATGCTGGTGGTCGTGGAGAGGATGTACTTCTGCACGAAGTAGCCATCACCTGGCGGTGGCGCGATGTCGAAGCGCGGGCTCGGCGATTCGCCGGGTTCGACACGGCCATAGATCCACGCATAGCCGGGGCCCGTGACCTTCTGGCCTTCGTTGTGCCCCTGGTAATACATGTTGTCGATACCACCGGTCAGCTCGTGGTCACCGATGCGATACTGCAGATCCAGTCGCAAGCCGCGAGTCTTGCTGCCCGCATCTGCAGCCTTTTCATAGAGCTCAGGCTGGCTGTTGCGGATGGGACGCCCACCCGTGATGGCCGGGTCCTGGTTACCCGGGGCACTGAGATAGGGGATGCCGGACGAGGCAGGGTTGGATTCCAGGTTGATCTGCTTGCTGCGTCCCCAGACCGCGCTGAGGGTCAGGTCATCAGTCAGGTAGCCGGTGTACTTGAAAATATCGAAATCGTCCTTGACCTTCGTGGTGTTCGGGAAGGTACCGGTGCGATCGCCTTCGGTCAGGTCGTCGTACTCGAACGACCGGTAGTAGCCACCAGTGCGATCGGTGTTCTGCACACGTGTGTACTCAAGGGTATTGCTGTCGTTGATGTTCCAGTCGATCTTGCCATAGAACTTTGGCGTGTCGATCGTGTAGTGGTTGCGAACCTGTTGCGAAGCCGCCGCACTGTTCGTCGACACGCCTTCCGTACGGTCCTTCTCGGCGGCCAGATGGATGAACAGGCGATCCTCGATCAACGGGCCACTGGCATAACCGCTGTAGGTGGTGCGAGTCGCGGCATCGTCCTTGCGGTAGCGATAAAGGCTGCCACGTAGCGAGTCCTTGGTATAGGCATAGCCTGCAGGCAACTCGCGGTCCGGATACATCACCGTCGCTGCGGAGGCGGCCAACGAGTCAGGTGCCCACGTAGCTTGGACACCAAAATGCCATTCGTTGGTACCGCGCTTGCCCAGCTGATTGATCACGCCACCGGTGGAGCGACCATAGCCGGCACCGTAGCCGCCCATGTAGGTTTCCTGCTGGTCGATCGAGCCATAGGGCAGGCTGACACCACCGAGGTTGCTGAGCGGGTTGGAGGCGTTGAAGCCATTGAGGTAGTAGGCGTTCTCGGTAACGCTGGAGCCACCGAACGACAGCACCGACCGCGAACCATTGGTAAAGGATCCACTGCCAGACACCACGCCCGGCGCCAGCAGCGCAATGGCTTCGGCGCTACGGCCCAGGGGCAACACGTCGAGTTGCTCGGAGGTGATCACCGACTTGGAGACAGTATTGCTGACGTCGATCTTCGGCACGTTGGCCGCAACAACGTTCACAGTGCCAAGCGTAGTTGCTCCGGCCGCACCGCCGCCAAACGACACCTCGGTGCCACCGCCTACCCTCAGCAGCACATTCTCACGTCGCTCGATGGTCTGGCCATCACGCTGCTGGGTAATGGTGTATTTACCCACTGGCAAGGAACCTAGATTGTAGCGGCCGCTGCTGTCGACGGTCGCCGACCGGGTCAGGCCCGTGTCACTCTGCACGACGATGGTGGTACCGGCAGGCGCATTGCCAAACAACGAACCGGTCGTGCTCTGTGCCGCGGCGGCGCCAATGAAAGACGTCATGACCACCGCCAGCGCGGTGCGCTTCAACCTTGTGACGTGCTTGCTGCTGCTCATTGAGTTTCCTTGATTCGACGGAGATCAGGCTGCTGTTGCAGAAGCGCTGCACAGAAGCGACGCTTCTGTTTCAGCTGAACCAAATATTAATTTCCCCAATCCTCAATTTGCAATGCCAGCTGAACAAAAACAACCAATTGAAATTAAAAGAGAAATTTCGATACAAACGTGAACTCCGTTCACGTTCTGTTTGAAAATTAGCGACTTGGCTTCCAGATTGCAGTCTCCATCAACGGTGCGTGATGCCCCGGCGTGGAGATCCCGGGTTAACACCCGGCGTGCTATCGCTGCGGCTTCGTCCATCGCGGAGCCCCGACATGGCACACAAGAACACCATCTGTGTCTGGTACGACAACGGCGCGCTCGAGGCCGCCACCTTCTATGCCAGCCTCCTGCCAGACAGCGCAGTGACCGCCGTGCATCACGCCCCCGGTGACTATCCCGACGGCAAGGAAGGCAACGTGCTGACCGTCGAATTCACCGTCTGCGGCATCCCCTGCGTCGGCCTCAACGGCGGCACCGCGTTCAAGCACAGCGAAGCCTTCTCTTTCCAGATCCAGACCGAAGACCAGGCCGAGACCGACCGCCTGTGGAATGCGATCGTCGGCAACGGTGGACAGGAGAGCCAATGCGGCTGGTGCAAGGACCGCTGGGGCATCTCCTGGCAGATCAGCCCGCGCATGCTGATCGAAGCGGTGACCAGCAAGGACAAGGCACTGGCCAAGCGCGCCTTCAACGCAATGATGCCGATGAAGAAGATCGACATCGCCACCATCGAAGCGGCAATCAAAAAAGGGGACGGAGGGGATTAAGTCGTTTCTCCCCATGTCCTGTGCGCAGATGCAGATTGCGACTTAATCCCCTCCGTCCCCTTTTCAGAGGTGCTGATGACCTGGGATGCGATCGTCGTTGGTGGTGGCCACAACGGCCTGGTCTGCGCGGCCTATCTGGCGCGCGCCGGAAAGAAGGTGCTGGTGCTGGAACGTCGTGGCGTTCTCGGCGGTGCCGCAGTCACCGAGGAATTCCATCCCGGTTTCCGCAACTCGGTGGCGTCGTACACGGTATCGCTGCTGCAGCCGAAGGTAATCGACGACCTGCAGTTGCATGCCCATGGACTGCGCATCGTCGCGCGTCCTGCCAACAACTTCCTGCCGTTGCCTGATGACCGCTATCTGCTGTCAGCACCCGGTCGCACCCAGGCCGAGGTGGCGAAGTTCTCCGAGCGGGATGCGCAGCACTTGCCCGCGTACGAGGCACGCCTGGAGATCTTCGCCGACGTACTGCGCGCATGGGCCCTGCGCACGCCGCCGGACCTGGGTGCAGCAGCCGGTTGGCGCGCCCTGCCCGCCCTGTGGCAGATGGGTCGCCTTGGTCGTGAACTGGCGACGCTGGATGCCTCGCTGCGGCAGGAACTGCTGGACCTGTTCACGCTCTCAGCGGCCGAGTATCTGGACCGCTGGTTCGAGAGCGAGCCGATCAAGGCCCTGTTTGGCTTCGATGGCATCGTCGGCAACTACGCCAGCCCCTATGCACCGGGCAGCGCCTACGTGCTGCTGCACCACGTGTTCGGCCAGTGCAATGGCGTGAAAGGTGCGTGGGGCCATGCGATTGGTGGCATGGGCGCGATCAGCCAGGCGATTGCGGCCTCGGCACGCGAGGCCGGTGCGGAACTGCGCGTGGAGGCCGGGGTGCAGCGCGTGCGGATCGAACAGGGCCGCGCGGTGGGCGTGGAACTGGCCAACGGCGAAATCCTGCGCGCACGCGCGGTGGTCGCCAACGTCAATCCGAAGCTACTGTACGAACAATTGCTGGAACCAGCACAGGTACCCAACGCAACGCGCGAACGCATGGCGAACTGGCGCTGTGGTTCGGGCACGCTCCGGATGAACGTGGCGCTGTCGCGGCTGCCGGATTTCAGCGCCCTGCCCGGCCCCGGCGATCACCTCAGCGCCGGCATCATCATGGCCCCCAGCCTGGACTACATGGACCGCGCCTGGCTGGATGCGCGCCGCGACGGCTGGTCGCGCGAGCCGATCGTGGAGATGCTGATTCCGAGCACGCTGGACGATTCGCTGGCGCCGCCCGGGCAGCATGTGGCCAGCCTGTTCTGCCAGCACGTGGCACCGGTGTTGCCTGAGGGCCGCCATTGGGATGATCACCGGGAAACCGTGGCCGACCTGATGATTGCCACCGTTGAACGGTATGCGCCCGGCTTCGCCGACAGCGTGCTCGGTCGGCAGGTACTGTCACCGCTGGATCTGGAGCGGATCTTCGGCCTGGTCGGTGGCGACATCTTCCACGGCGCACTAAGTGCCAACCAGCTGTTCTCGGCACGGCCGATGGTCGGCCAGGCCGGCTATCGCGGCGCCCTGCCCGGCCTGTACCTGTGCGGTGCGGGCACCCATCCCGGCGGTGGCGTCACCGGTGCGCCGGGGCACAACGCCGCGCAGGTGGTGCTGCAGGATCTGTAGAGGTGTGCCGACCAACGGTCGGCACCTACAACATCGACAGCGTGCCAACCAAGGTTGGCACCTACCCGCGTGGGACAAGGTGTGCCGACCAACGGCCGGCACCTACAGCGTCAAATGATCCCATTCAAAGCGTGCCAACCAAGGTTGGCACCTACAGCGTCAAATGATCCTTCGGATCATTTGACGCTGCGCAGGTGGTTCGGGCGATTCGGCGGGCCGGGGGGGCGGCGCTTGTTGAACGGCGGCTGCCCGCGCCAGTAGCGGATCAGCAACCAGCCGAACAGCATGCCGCCCAGGTGCGCGAAATGGGCCACGCCGGGCTGCCAGCCGGTCATGCCCAGCACCAGCTCGCCCACGCCAAACAGGATCACGAAGGTCCGTGCCTTCATCGGGATCGGCGGGAACAGCAGCATCACCCGCTGGTTGGGGAACAGCATGCCGTAGGCCAGCAGCAGGCCAAACACGCCGCCGGAGGCGCCCAGCACCGTGGCCGGGTTTTCCAGCAGCGTGCCCACCAGCAGCTGGCAGACACCGGCACCGGCCACGCAGACCAGGTAATACAGCAGGAAGCGCTTCTCGCCCCAGGTCTGCTCCAGCGGCGCGCCGAACATGAAGACCGCCAGCATGTTGAAGAACAGATGGCCGAAGCTGCCATGCAGGAAGCCATAGGTCAGCAGCTGCCAGGGCTGGAAGTTACCGCCCGGCGAGAACGCATCGAAGCCCTGCTGCAACGGTTGCAGCATGAACGGCTCGAAGGTCTGCATGCCGAGCAGGAACGGCTGCTGCAGCAGGAACAGGATCGCGTTGGCGATCAGCAGGGCCTTGGTGACGGTTGGCAGTCGCGGGAACATGGGAGCACCGGCATGGAACGGCCTCCATCATAGCCGCAGCACCGCGTCTTGTTGGCGACCGGCAGGCGCGGCCCGTTCAGTCGCCAGCGGTGCTCAGCCCGGTCCCCACACGGCGGCATCCAGTGCCGCCGCCGGATCAGCCGCCGGCATCCGCACCCGGCCGTTCTCCACCACCACGCCCTCCGCGCGCAACCGCTGTGACTGTTCGCGCCAACCGGCCGAACCTTCCTCCATGGCAATGCGCCCATCCGAGCGCAGCACGCGATGCCAGGGCAGGTCCGGGTCGTCGTTCTGGCCCAGGATGCGCGCGGTCAGGCGTGCACGCCCGGGCAGGCCCGCGCGCATCGCCACCTGCCCATAGCCCATCACCTGCCCCGCCGGGATCGCGCGGATCACTGCCAGGATGCGCGCACGCGCCTGCTCCGGCGTCAGCGCCGCAGGCGGGTTACCAGCAGTACGCCGATCAGCACCAGCACGGTGCCGGCGATCTGCGCCGGCCCCATCGGTTCGTCGAGCAGCCATAGGCTCATCACGATGGTGGAAACAGGGCCCAGCATACCGACCTGCGCGGCCAGCGACGAACCCACGCGCTGCACCGCCAGCATGATCGCCAGCACCGGCAACACCGTGCACACGGTGGCATTGACCAGCGACAACCACTGCACCGGCGCCGGTGCCTGCCACAACAGCGGCAGCGGATGGGTCACCGCGAAATGCAGCAGCACCAGCACGCTGGCCACGCAGCTGGCGTAAGCGGTCAGCCGCACCGCGCCGATGCGCGCGACCACCTGCCCGCTGCCGAACAGGTACAGCGCATAGCTGAGCGCACTGCCCAGCACCAGCAGGCTGCCAACGATGATCTGCCCGCCTTCACGCTGCAGGTCATGGCCGAACGCCAGCAGCACGCCCAGATAACTCAGCACCAGCGCGCCGATCTGCCATCGGCCCGGCCGCTGGCGCGCCAGCAGCACGTTGATCAGCAGCACCAGGGTCGGGTTCAAGTACAGGATCAGCCGTTCCAGCGTCACGCTGATGTACTGCAGGCCCTGGAAGTCGAGCAGGCTGGACAGGTAGTAGCCGGTGAAACCCAGCCACAGCACGCGGGCACGGTCGGCCCAGGACAGTGGTTCGGCCCGGCGCGCGGCCCACAGCGCCATCAGTACGAACAGCGGCAGCGCCATCAGCATGCGCAGCGCGAGCAAGGTGGTGGCATCAACGCCGTGGCGCAGGCCGAGCTTGACGATGATCGCCTTGCCGGAAGCAGCGATGGCGCCGATCGCGGCCAGGCCGATACCCCCCAGCGCGACGCGAGGAGAAGCGGTGGCGATACGGGAAGTGGGGCTGGACATCAGGACGACGGCGGGCCGCGTGGAGCGGCCCGGGAAGGCGTGGGGGCGGCCATTGTCGCATGGGGGCGGCCGGTGCCCGCCTTGTAGAGTCGAGCCATGCTCGACTGTCTTTCCACCGCAGTCGAGCATGGCTCGACTCTACAAAGAGCGACGGCCGAGCATGGCTCGGCTCTACAACGGCCCGGGTCAGCGCATCAGCACCACTTCCTCGGCCGAGGTCGGGTGGATCGCCACGGTGTCGTCGAACTGGGCCTTGGTCGCGCCCATCTTCACCGCCACTGCGAAGCCCTGCAGGATCTCGTCCGCCGCTTCGCCCAGCAGGTGGATGCCCACCACCCGTTCGTCCGGGCCCGCGCAGACCATCTTGAACAGGCTGCGCTGGGTGCCGTTGGCCAGTGCCTGCAGCATCGGGCGGAAACGGCTGTGGTAGACACTCACCTGGTCGAAGCGCGCGCGCGCTTCTTCCTCGCTCATGCCCACCGCACCCAGCGGCGGGTGCGAGAACACCACGCTGGCCACATTCTCGTAGTCCATCTTCGACTGCGGGCGGCCACCGAACAGGCGATCCATCAGCCGCCGCGACGCCGCCACCGCCACCGGGGTCAAGCCGACCTTGCCGGCGATGTCACCCACCGCGTGCACGCTCGGCACGCTGGTGGTCTGCCATTCGTCCACCTGCACCTGCTGGTGTTCGCCGATGTCGATACCGAGCGCTTCCAGGCCGAGGTCACGACTGTTGCCGCGGCGACCGGTCGCGAAGAACACTGCATCGAACACGTTGTCGAGCGGGCCGTCATGACCAAACGCACGCACGCGTTCGCCATCACGCTGCAGCTCGCGCAGCCGGTAGTCGAAATGGATGCGCACGCCCTGCTGCTTCAGGTTCTCGGCCAGCTGATCGGTCAACTCATAGTCGAAGCGCTCCAGCAGCCGCTTGCCGCGCACCAGCAGACTCACCCTGCTGCCCAGTGCCTGCAGCAGGCCGGCCAGTTCCACTGCGATGTAACCACCTCCGATGATCGCCACCTCGGCCGGCGCGGCACGCAGGTCGAAGAAATCGTCGGAGACCAGACCCAGTTCCGCGCCGGGAATGTCCGGACGCAACGGGTGTGCGCCGGTGGCGATCAGGATGTGCTCGGCGCTGTAACGCACGCCATCGCTGCAGGCCACGGTGTGCGCATCCAGTAGATGGCCGCGTGCCGGAATGCGCACTACGCCGGTTTCGTCCAGGCGCTTGTGGTAGCTGGTATGGATGTTGCTGATGTAGGCCTGGCGATGGATCACCAGTTCCTTCCACGACAGCGCCGGACGCGCTTCAACATCGAAGCCCATCGCGCTGGCCAGGCCGATACGCTCATGCAGGTCAGCCGCCAGCCACATCGCTTTCTTCGGCACACAGCCAACATTGACGCAGGTCCCGCCCAGTTCACCAGGCTCCAGCATCGCCACGCGCTTGCCGTGCTGCGCAGCGCGGATCGCGCCGGCCAGGCCGGCGGAGCCACCGCCAAGGACGATCAGGTCGTAATCATAGGATGCAGTGCTCATCGGAATCGCTCGGGTCGGTAAGGGGCAGGATCGATCGCTGGCGTGCGGCCGCAGACGAGATCGGCGATCAGCTGGCCGGTGCCGGCGCTCATGCTGATGCCGAGCATGCCATGCCCCGCTGCAAGCCAGACGTGAGGATGTGCGGGCGCACGGCCGATCAATGGCACGTCGTCCACGCTCATCGGGCGCCACCCGCACCACTGCTCCTGCAGCTGCGCACCGCGTGGCGCGCGCAGGTAGTGGTCGGCGGCCTGCTGCAGGGCCTGCAGGCGGGCCGTGCGCAGCTGCGGGTCGGCACCGGCGAACTCCATGGTGCCGCCCAGTCGCAACGCCTCGCGCCAGGCAATCACGAACACGGAATGGTCCTTCAGCACCACCGGGCGCTGCGGCACCTGCAACGGTCGCGACCAGGTCAGCGAGTAACCTTTGCCGGGCTGGATCGGTACGCGCAGATCCAGCTGCCGTGCCCAGTCGCGCGACCACGGGCCGGTGGCCAGCACCAGCTCACGCGCCCGCACGACCTGCCCGCCGACCTGCACCCGTACCCCTTGTGCATCGTCGCTGAAACCCTGCACGTCCAGGCATTCGTCGATCACCACGCCCTGCGCGCGCAGCACACGCGCCATTTCCGCGGTGTAGCGGTCAGGCCGCAGCTGCGCATCACCGGGAAAGTGGATCGCACCGGCAAGGCGATCATGGAAGGCCGGATTGGCACGCGCATAGTCGGCCCCCTCGATGCAGTACGTGGCAATGCCCTGCGCGGCCAGTGCTTCGCATTCGGCTGCGTGGTGATCGAAGTTGCGCGTGTCACCGAACACATAGTCCAGCCCGCGGGTGTCGAACTCACAGTCCAGTGCATGCATCTGCACCCACTCGGCCAGGCGCAGCCGGGAATCATTCAGCAGCGCAGCGCGGGCGCGCGTGGCCTGCAGCCAGTCGCGGGCATTGCAGCGTGCGCCGAACTGCAGCAACCAGCGCCACAACGTTGGATCCAGCCGCGTACGCACGTACAGCGGCGCGCGTGGATCAAGCATCCATCGCAGCGCGCGTAACGGTATGCCAGGAGCCGCCAGTGGCGGTGCATGACTGGGAGTCACAGTGCCGCAGTTGCCGTGCGACGTGGCCGCGCCGATGCGCCCACGGTCGATCACCCGCACCTGCCGCCCCTGCGCGCGCAACGCGAGCGCGGCGGCCAGACCAATGGCACCGGCGCCGACCACGATGACATCCTCGCGCGCGCCCTGCATCGATCAGCCCAGCCCAGCCCCGCGCCGCATCGGCGGCCACTGCCGGTAGGTCATCGCCCGCCACAGCCATTCCATCGGCCCGAAGCGGAAGCGCCGCAGCCACGCGTGCGAAATGCCCACCTGCACAGCGAACAGCAGTAGCGCGAACAGCAGCTGCACGCTGCGCGGCATCACCTCGAACCATCCCAGCCCGTAGTGATAGAAAAGCAGCGTGCAGAACAGCGACTGCGCCAGGTAATGGGTCAGCGCCATGCGCCCGACCGGGGCCAGCCACGCCAGCCGCGTGCGCCAGTGCACGATCCACGCCAGATAGCCCAGGCACATCGGCAGGCCGCCTATCGTCACCAGGCCCATCGCCGCCGTCACCGGCAGGTCGTAGGCGCCCGGTGCCAGATAGGGTTTCCAGGCAACTCCGATCAACGTGACCAGCAGGCCCAGCGGCAGTGCAATCCAGCGCAGTGACGCATACAGGCGCGGGACGCGTTCCGGCGCCGCCAGCGCACCACTGGCGGCGAACCAACTGCCGATCAGGAACATGCCCAGCACTTCCGGACCGGTGATCAGCAGCGCACCCATTGACGATCCGAACTCGTGCAGGCGCTGCACATTGGCCTGCATCCAGCTGCCCTGCCCATAGACCTGCCGCTGCAGATCGATGCCCTGCTGCGCTTCGGCGAGCATCTTCTGCACGTCCTCCGTCGAGGCCATCGACACCATCGCGCCGACCAGCAGCATCATCGCCGCGCCGCCCAGGTAGACGATCACGCCCATCCACGGCAGCCAGCTGCGTGGTGCCTCGCGGCAGGCCAGCAGCGGCAACGAGATCAGCGCATACATCACCAGGATGTCGCCGGACCAGACCAGCAGCGCGTGGCAGAGGCCGATCAGCAGCAGCCCGGCGCTGCGGCGCAGGTAGAACGGGGTGAAGTCGCGTCCAGCCACTTCGGCGCGTTGCGCCATCACCGCAAAGCCGGCACCGAACAGCAGCGAGAACAGGGTGAAGAACTTGCCCTGCACGAACACGTAGACGAAGGCATCGGCCCAGTAGTCGATGCCCTGCCAATGCACGTCGATGCCGGTGAACGCCAGTTCCAGCGGACCGCTGAAGGCCTCGATGTTCATCAGCAGGATGCCCAGCAACGCGGCACCACGCAGCACGTCCAGCACGGCGATGCGTTCGCCGGAGGCCATCGGCTGCAGGGAAGGAGAAACGGCGTTCACGGGGCATCCGTCAGGCAGGTCCGCCATTATGCCGCCGGCCCACACGCCATGGATGCCCGCGCCGTGTTCCAGAAACGCAACGGCCCGCCGAAGCGGGCCGTTGCTGCCATCACGATCGCACTGCGATCAGTGCTGGTGGCCGCCGTCGCCGTGGACGTGGCCGTGGTCGATCTCTTCCTGGCCGGCTTCGCGCACATCAACGATTTCGACGTCGAAGTGCAGGTCCTTGCCAGCCATCGGGTGGTTCAGGTCGACGTCGACCACGCTCATGCCGACCTTCTGCACGGTCACCGCACGCGGGCCGAAGTTGGTCTGCAGCACGACCTGCTGGCCCGGAGCCAGCTTGGTGTTGCCGAAGTGCTTCTTCGGCACGCGCTGGGACAGGCCCTCGCGGCGCTCGCCGTAGGCATCGGCTGCGTTGACGTCGACGCTGAAGGTCGCGCCGGCTTCCTTGTCCATCATGGCGTTTTCCAGGCCCGGGATGATGTTGCCGTGGCCGATCAGGATCGCCAGCGGCTCGCCGCGGTCCTTGGACGATTCGATCGGCTCCTGGCCGACTTCGGAAACGGTGTAGTGGAAGCGGACAACGCGGTCTTTTTCGATCTTCATGCGCAACTCTGTCTGGATCTGCCGGAGGCAGGCGGGTTGGGGCGGGTTGTCGCCCGGCGGGGACGCCGCCATCATGACGGCCAATCCAAGGTGGCGCATTATCCGGAGATCATGCACATCACGCCAGTTTCGTCCGGCCCCCGCCGGTTCCTCGCCCCGGCCCTGCTGCTGGTCCTGCCCCTGCTGATGACCGCCTGCGGCGGCGGCAAGGCCACCCGTCCCGCGCCACCACCGCCAACCGCAAACTGGCCGAAGACCGTGCCGGACAATCCCGAGGCCGCCAACTCGGTGCTGATGCGAGCCATCAGCCTGGTCGGCACCCCCTATCGCTATGGCGGCAATACCCCCGACTCCGGCTTCGACTGCAGCGGCCTGGTCGCCTACGTCTACCGCGAGATGCTGGACCTGAAGCTGCCACGCACCTCGCGCGATCTGGCGGCGGTACAGGGCCCGAAGATCGACCCGCAGCGTCTGGCCACCGGCGACCTGGTGTTCTTCGGCAGCCGCGGCAGCGTCACCCATGTCGGTATTTATGTAGGTGAAGGTCGTTTCGTGCACGCGCCAAGCACCGGCGGCACCGTGCGCCTGGACTCGCTCAGCGGCCCCTACTGGAAAGACCACTACACCGGCGCGAAACGTGTCCTTCGCTAAAATGAACAGGCGATATGTTCAAAACTGTGACGCACATCACCCTGAAACTAACGGTTTTCTAACGGAATTTTTAACTTATTGCCGCTTTTACAGGGCATGATGCCCCATCGTTTTTTTCCTGTGACCGACGCGTGACGACTGACGACCTGAAAAGCGAAGGCCAGACTTCCGTATCTTCACGTAGTGCCCGCCCGCTGTTGCTTGGCCTGGCACTGTGTCTGACCAGCCTTCCGGCCTGGTCGCAGACTGCTCCGAACCGTTCCGATGTGACCCCGGCCCCGGTGGCCGAGAACACCACCCGACCGGCCGCCAAGGCCGAGGCTGCCGCTCCGCAGCGCAGCCGCGTCGATGCCGCCGCCAGTGCCACGCTGGCAGCCCTGCTGCCGCACCTGGCCGCCAATGACACCATTCCGCTGATGGACCGTTCGGCCGTGGTGGCCGGCGACCTCAGCCGCCTGCTCGCCAACTACGACACCAGCAGCACCGCCAATGGCAGCGTTGTCGGTACCGCGGCCGACAACGGCAAGGTGCAGTCGCTGCTGCGCCGCGCGATGACCCTGCTGGGCACCCCGTACCGTTGGGGTGGCAGCAACCCGGACAGCGGTTTCGACTGCAGTGGCCTGGTCGGCTATGTGTTCCGTTCGGCCCTGGGCATCGAGCTGCCGCGCGTCTCGCGCGAGATGGCCCACGATGACAACGCCGAACTGATCAACGACCGCACCGCGCTGGCTGCCGGTGACCTGGTGTTCTTCGGGCGCAAGGGCCGTGTTGACCACGTCGGCATCTATGTCGGCGACGGCCGCTTCCTGCACGCGCCGAGCTCGGGCAAGGACGTCCGCGTGGACACCCTGCTCAGCGGCTACTGGGGCAACAAGTTCATGCAGGCCCGCCGGGTCGATCTCTGATCTGACCGGTTGGCGCTACCGCGCCGCCTGACACGAAAAAGCCGCTGCCCTGCAGCGGCTTTTTTGTTGGGCCTGCACACGCTGGGTACCTGCCAACCCTGGTCGGCTCTGCCTTCATCCACGCATGGTGTGGATCTACCAGGTGCCCGCCTCGGCCGGCACCGCGCCAGCCATTTCCCAAACGAAAGGCCCGCCGGTCAGGGCGGGCCTTTCATCTCCACGCAGCCTCAGGCGCGTGGCGGTGTTGGATCAGGATCGTCCACACCCACATTGCTGGACGGGTTGTCATACACCGCCTGGTCAAGCAGGCCGGTTTCCTTGGCCACGATCACCGGCACCAGCATCTGGCCCGTCACATTCGTCATCGTACGCATCATGTCCAGGATGCGGTCGATGGCATACAGGTAGCCGATGGTCTCCAGCGGCAGGTTGGCTGCGCTCAGCACCACCGTGGCCATGATCACCGCGGTACCCGGCACGCCGGCGGTACCGAAGCTGCCCAGCACCGAGGCAATCAGCACCACCACGTACTGCTCCGGGGTCAGCGGCACACCGCTGTACTGCGCGATGAACACCGCGCACAGCGCCGGGTAGATCGCGCCGCAGCCATCCATCTTGATGCTGGCGCCCAGCGGCACCGCGAACGAACCGTAGTCCTTGTTCACGCCCAGGTTGTGGGTGATCGAGCGCAACGCCACCGGCATCGCTGCGAAGCTGGACGAGCTGACGAAGGCGACCTGCATGCCCGGCGCCGCGCCACGGAAGAACTTCAACGGGTTCAGGCCGTGCGCCAGCAGCAGTGCGCTGTAGACCACCACGATGTGCAGTGCGCAGGCCACGTACAGCGCCAGCACGAAGTGGCCCAGCGGCAGCAGCTTCTCGAAACCGTAGCTGCCGACCAGGCCAGCAATCAGGCCGAAGGTGCCGATCGGGGTGACTTCCAGCACGAAGCGGGTCACCTGGATCATGATGTCGCTCATCTGCCCGACCAGCTTGCGCGCCTCGGTCACCTTCTCGCCCAGCTTGACGATGGCAAAGCCCACCAGGCCAGCGAAGAAGATCACTGGCAGGATCGAGCCGCGACCGGCAGCCAGCACGGTTTCACCGGCCGCATTGACCTTGGTGCCGATGCCGGACAGCGCGTAGAAGACATTGGCCGGCACCACGTCCAGCAGCACCTGCACCACGCTGGGCACTTCGCGCGGCACGTAGTTGCTGGCCATCGACAGCTGCAGGCCACCGGCGCCGGGCTGCAGCACGGTGCCCACGCCCAGGCCGACGCACACCGCCAACGCGGCGGTGATCACGAACCACAGGAAGGTGCGGCCACTGAGCGCGGCGACCGACTTCTGGCCGTGCAGCGACGAGATTGCGTTGATGACCGCGAAGAACACCAGCGGCACGGCGATCATCTTGATCAGGGTGACGTACAGCTCGCCGAGCGGGCCGAACCACGTTTCCGCGGCCGGGCCGAGCGCCCAGCCGGCCAGCGCGCCGAGCACGAAGCCACCGACCACGCGCTGCCAGAATGGAATCCGCAGCCAGGCAGAGACCAGCTTCATAGGCAATCCAGAGGGGAAGGAAGGGATGCTGGCACGATAGCCCAAGGCGGCCCGCGGAACGACCGCCCGGCCGGCAAATCAGTGTGTCATCGGCGTGCCTTGCGAGGGCGGGCATAATGAACGTCCCGTTACAGTTTGTGAGATCCCAGCGTCCATGCGCCGTTCCGTCTCCCTGTTGGCCGCCTGCGCCACCACCCTGCTGCTGGGCGCCTGCGCCAGCACCACCCCCGCGTCCGCCCCGGCCGGCCTGAAGGTCGCCGTCGACCCCGTTGCCCATCCGGCCGGCGAGACCCCGCAGTGGTGGTACCGCAGCGGCGCCGCCCAGGCCGCCGCCAACGGCGCGATGTCCGGCAAGGCCAAGAACGTCATCCTGTTCCTCGGCGACGGCATGAGCCTGACCACGGTGGCCGCCTCGCGCATCTACGAAGGCCAGCAGAAGGGCGGCTCGGGTGAAGAGAACCTGCTGTCCTGGGAGCGCTTCCCGGCCACGGCGTTCAGCAAGACCTACAACACCGATTCGCAAACCCCGGATTCGGCCGGCACCATGACCGCCATCACCACCGGCGTGAAGACCCACATGGGCGCGATCGGCGTCAGCGCCGGCAGCCGCACCGACTGCGCCGACAGCCTGTCCAAGGGCCTGCTGACCTGGCTGCAGCTGGCCGACAGCGCCGGCCTGGCCACCGGTGTGGTGTCCACCGCACGCCTGACCCATGCCACTCCGGCCGCCACCTACGCGCACTCGCCCGAGCGCAACTGGGAAAACGACACCGACCTGACCGAAGCCGCGAAGGCCGCCGGCTGCAAGGACATCGCCCAGCAGCTGTTGTCCACCTCGCGCTATGGCCGTGGCCCGCTGGTCGCCCTCGGCGGTGGTCGTGGTGAGTTCACCACCGTGGAAGAGCGCGATCCCGAGTACGACGACAAGGTCGGCCAGCGCCTGGATGGCCGCAGCCTGGTGCAGGAATGGCAGCAGGCGCATCCGCAGGGTGCCTACGTGTGGAACAGCAAGCAGCTGGCCGCCGCCGCCAACGCTCCGGCCATTCTTGGCCTGTTCGAGCCGGACCACATGCGCTACGAGTACGAGCGTCCGCAGGATCCGGGTGGTGAGCCGAGCCTGGCCGAACTGACTGCCGCCGCGATCAAGAACCTGGCCAAGCACCAGGAAGGCTACGTGCTGATGATCGAAGGCGCGCGCATCGACCACGCCAACCACAGCGGCAACGCCTACCGTGCGCTGACCGAGACCGTGGCCCTGTCCGACGCGGTGCGCGTGGCCAACGAACTGACGTCGGCCGACGACACCCTGATCATCGTCACCGCCGACCACTCGCACACCCTGAACTTCGTCGGCTACCCGGCACGCGGCAACCCGATCCTGGGCAAGGTCAAGGACAAGGGCGGCGAAGATGGCGCCGGCAAGCTCGACTACGCGCTGGACGGCACCGGCCAGCCGTACACCACCCTGAGCTACGCCAATGGCCCGGGCCACACCGGCAGCAGCAACCAGCAGCCGGCTGGCCCGAAGCGTTACCCGCACAACCCGAGCAGCTTCGAACCGGCCAACGGCCGCCCGAACCTGCGCGAGGTCGACACCGAGCATCCGGACTACATGCAGGAAGCACTGGTGCCGATGAAGTCCGAGTCGCACGGCGGCGAAGACGTCGGTATCTGGGCACGCGGCCCGGGCAGCAAGGCGATCCGCGGCACGCTGGAACAGAACGCGATCTACCACATGATCGTGCAGGCCACCCCGGCCCTGCGCGAGCGCCTGTGCCAGGCCGGCACCTGCGACGACAAGGGCGTGCCGGTACAGCTGCCGGCGCCGACCGCATTCGAGCGCAAGGCCGAGGCCAAGTGATCGTGAGGCAGGCCCACCCTGCCCCTGCCAGCGGCCGCTTCGCGCGGTCGCTGGTCCTGCTTGGCGTGCTGGTCAGTGCCAATGCAGCGGCACAGGCACCGGCGTGCAAGCTGCTGACCGACGAACACGGGTTGTGGCCGCTGCCCAACTGCGAAGTGGTCGATCACCGGCCGAAGATCAGTGCCGACACCTTGAAGGAACTGAATTACGACGACCATGGCCTGGCCGTGGTGTACGCCGACCGGGGCTTCCACTACGTCAACCGCAAGGGCCGCAGCCTGCCGGTACTGACCTGGGACAACGGTCCGGAAACACCGCAGGAAGGCCTGCTGCGCGCCCGCGTCGGCAACCGCGTGGCCTACTTCGATCTGAAGTTCCGCCAGGTGGTGCCCGGCACCTTCGATTTCGGTTGGCCGTTCCAGGATGGCGTGGCCGAAGTCTGCAATGGCTGCCGGCGCGGCACGCCGGATGCCGATGGCCACACCCCGATGGAAGGCGGAGAGCGGTTCCGCATCGACCGTTCGGGTCGTCGGGTGAAGTAGGGTTTTCGGCAGGGCTGCGCCCTGCACCTGCTGCAAGCCAGAGCAACAGCAACAGCAACAGCCGAAGCGGCTCTGGATTTCTGTGAGTTGGGTGGGGCGGTGTGGGTGGGCAGGACACGCCGTAAACCCATCCCTGGGGGCTCGATGGCGCCATCCATGGCGCCAACGGTCCTGCCCACCCACACCGCCCCACCCCCGACAGTTTCCCGATGACGGTTGGTAGATCCACGCCACGCGTGGATGAAATCCGTCAGATATCGAAATAAATNCCATGGCGCCAACGGTCCTGCCCACCCACACCGCCCCACCCCCGACAGTTTCCCGATGACGGTTGGTAGATCCACGCCACGCGTGGATGAAATCCGTCAGATATCGAAATAAATCGGGGTCAGATCCGTTTTCCTGCGGAAAACGGATCTGACCCCAAGAGCATTTCCGACAGATCGCGAATATCTGTCGAAGGCGGGATGGGTCCGGTTGCGGGAGTGTCCGCGGCATGGATGCCGCGGCCAAGCCCCCATGGATGGGTTTACGGCGTCTCCCGCAACCGGACCCACCCCGCCAACCCTCAGGAACCCCGCTTCTGCTGTTGCTTCGGCTGTTGCTGTTGCTTGTAGCGGGTGCAGGGCGCAGCCCTGCCGAGCAACCCTATACTTGCCGCCGTGACCGAATTCCCTGCCCTCGTTCCGCTGGATGCGCCCGTGCTGGTGGGCTACAGCGGCGGTGTCGACTCCACCGTGCTGCTGCACTGGCTGTGGTGCTGCGCACAGGCCTCCGGCACCTCGCTGCGCGCGGTGCACGTGCACCATGGCCTGCAAGCCGATGCGGACGACTGGGTGCTGCACTGCCAGCAGCAATGCGCGGCACGGGGCATCGAACTGGCCGTGCGCCACGTGCAGGTTGAAAGCGGTACGGGGCTGGGTCTCGAAGGTGCGGCACGGCAGGCGCGACGTGCCGCGTTCGCCGCCGAACTGCGCGACGGCGAAACACTGGCGCTGGCGCAGCACCTGGACGACCAGGCCGAGACGTTCCTGCTGCGTGCCTTGCGTGGGTCCGGCGTCGATGGCCTTGCCGCGATGTCCGCGCACAGCCGCCTTGGCGAAAAGCCTCTATGGCGACCGCTGCTGGCGGTGCCCCGCAGCGCCCTGCTCGACCATGCCCGCCAGCATGCACTGCACTGGATCGAAGACCCCAGCAATGGCGACGACCACGCCGATCGCAACTTCCTGCGCCTGCAGGTACTGCCACTGTTGCGCCAGCGCTGGCCGCATGCCGCTGCGGCGATGGCGGGCAGCGCAACGCACTGCGGGCAGACCCGCGAACTGCTTGACGAGGAAGACGCCGAGCTGATCGCACACCTGGAAGTCGCTCCACGCGTGCTGTCGCTGCAGCTGCTTCGCCAGGTCTCAACGGGCCGTGCCGCACGCGTGCTGCGTGCCTGGGTGGTGGGCCACGGTGCGGCACCGCTGCCGGCCACGGTGCTGCAGCAGGCGCTGGACGAGCTGCTGCCGGCCGACAACGATCGCCAGGCGCGGGTGTGCTGGCACGATCACGCGATCCAACAGTGGCGCGACCACGCCTACCTGCTGCCGGCCCGGCTGCCTGCGCTTCCCCACGAGTGGCAGGCCGAATGGGATGGACGCGCACCGCTGGCACTGCCCGATGGCGGACAGCTGCGCCTGCAGGGCACCCCGGCCTTCGATCGCCCGCTGCAGGTCCGTGCACGCGTGGGCGGTGAGCGCATTCTGCTGCCCGGTCGCCAGCATTCGCACGCATTGAAGGACTGCCTGCAACGCGAACACCTCGCCCCCTGGCGACGCGCGCAGCTGCCGCTGATCTTTGATGGCCCGCAGTTGCTGGCCGCCGCCGACGTGGTCATCGCCGCACCGCTGCAGGCCTGGCTGCAGGCGCATGGCGCACAGTTGCAATGGCGCCCGGGCGGCTGGTGAATTGACCCCCGCGCGCGGCCCGTCCACACTTGCCGCATGGCCAAGAAGTCCCCCGAAAACGCCTCCCCGGTCGCCCAGTTCGAGCAGTCGCTCGAATCGCTGGAGCAGCTGGTGGAGCAGATGGAAACCGGCGAGCTGAGCCTGGAAGCTTCGCTCAGTGCTTACGAACGTGGCGTCGGTCTGTATCGCCAGTGCCAGCAGGCGCTGGAGCAGGCCGAGCTGCGCGTGCGCCTGCTCAGCGATCCGGCGCAGCCGGAAGCATCCGAGCCTTTCGATCCGCCCAGCCATGACGGCTGAGGTTCTGTTCGCGCGCTGGCGCGACCGTATCGAAAGCCAGCTCGACGCCGCGCTGCCCTCGCCTGCCGAAGCGCCGCAGCGCCTGCACCAGGCCATGCGCTATTCGGTGCTGGGCGGTGGCAAACGCATGCGCCCGCTGCTGGTCTACGCCAGTGGCCACCTGTTCGGTGCGCAGCCGGAAAGCCTGGATGCGGCCGCCATGTCCGTCGAACTCATCCACGCCTACTCGCTGGTGCATGACGACCTGCCGGCGATGGATGACGACGCGCTGCGTCGCGGCAAGCCGACCACCCACATCGCCTTCGATGAAGCCACCGCGATTCTGGCAGGCGACGCGCTGCAGACCCGTGCCTTCGGCCTGCTGGCCGATGCACCGCTGCCGGCCACGCTGCGCGTGGCCTGCCTGCAGACCCTGGCCCACGCGTCCGGCGCCGCTGGCATGTGCGGCGGCCAGGCGCTGGATATCGATGCCACCGGCCAGCAGCAGACGCTGGCGGCATTGACCCGCATGCATGCCCTGAAGACCGGCGCGCTGATCCGTGCGGCGGTGCGCATGGGCGCGCTGTGCGGCCAGGCCCACGAACCTCAGCTGGCCCAGCTGGACAGCTTCGCCGACGCACTCGGCCTGGCCTTCCAGGTACGCGATGACATCCTCGATGTCGAGGCCAGTTCCGAGCAGCTGGGCAAGACCGCCGGCAAGGACCAGGCGCAGGACAAGAGCACCTTCCCCGCCCTGCTCGGCATGGACGGTGCCAAGGCTCAGCTGCACGAACTGGCCGCACGCATGCAGTCGATCCTGGCCGGGTATGGCGAAGAGGCCGATGCACTGCGTGCACTGGCGACGCTGGCGGTCGAACGCGATCATTGATCGCTCGCCGGGCACCGCCCGTCGCTCCCCGCACATGAAAACGCCCGGCAATGCCGGGCGTTCTCAATTCCGCATGCCGCCGGTATTACTTGATCAGGCGCAGTGCGAACGGGTAGCGATAGGCTTCGCCGTTGTTGGCCTTGACCGCTGCAATGATGCTGAACACCAGGCTGATGATGCCCACGATCGGGGCCAGGAACACGCCGATGATCACGATGGTCAGGATCATGCTGATGACCATGGCGATGGTCACGGTGATCTGGAAGTTCAGGGCTTCCTTGGCCTGGTCGGTCACGAAGGCCTTGCCCGCGTCATCCTTGTTGATCAGCCAGATGATCAACGCGCCGATGAAGCCGGTGAAGATACCCAGCAGGTGGGCAGCCAGGGCCATGGTGCGCTGGTCGGCCGGCACGTCGGTGGTGGCCGGCGGCGGCGGGACGTTATCGAATTCGCTCACGACAAAACTCCTTTTCATTGGGTGGTCTTGACCCACCAGCACCAAGCTGGTTGCGTCAGGCGGGCATAGCTTACGCCATCGACGCCATCAATCATTACCGGCGATGGTCATCCGCCCCAGCAGGATCGAACCGGTCCGGATGTGCGAGCGCGGGTCGACGTCGCTGCCGACCGCTTCGATGCTGCTGAACATCTCGCGCAGGTTGCCGGCGATGGTGATGCCATCCACCGGGTACTGGATCTCACCATTCTCGACGCGGAAGCCGCCGGCACCGCGCGAGTAGTCGCCGGTCACCCCGTTCACGCCCTGCCCCATCAGTTCGGTCACCAGCAGGCCATCGCCCATCTGCCGGGCGATGTCCTGCAGGGAGCCCGCGTTGGCGGCCAGCTGCAGGTTGTGCACGCCACCGGCATTGGCGGTGGTCTGCAGGCCCAGCTTGCGTGCCGAGTAGCTGCCCAGCACATAGCGCTGCAGCACGCCGTCACGGACCAGGGCCGAAGCACGCGTGGCCACGCCGTCACCGTCGAAGGCGGCCGAGCGCAGGCCACGGCGCAGGTGGGGCAGTTCCTCGATCTGCATCCAGTCCGGGAACAGCTGCTGGCCAACGCTGTCCAGCAGGAAGCTGGCCTGGCGGTACAGCGCACCGCCGGACACCGCCGACAGCAGGTGGCCAACCAGGCTGCGCGCTACTTCCGGGGCGAACAGCACCGGCATGGTGCCGGTGGCCATCGAGCGAGGCTGCAGGCGGGCGACGGTGCGCTCGGCAGCACGACGGCCGACCAGGCCCACGTCTTCCAGGTCCTCCCGGGCCAACGCGCTGGTGTACCAGCCATCGCGCTGCATGCCATCGCCCTGGCCGGCGATCAGCGCACAGCCCACCGAATGATGGGTGCCACGCTCACGGCCGAAAAAGCCATGCGAATTGGCGTACACCGACAGGCTCTGCATGCTCGACACCGAGGCGCCGTCGGAATTACGGATCTGCGCATCGGCCTCACGGCCTGCGTTCTCGCAGGCCAGGGCCAGGTCCACCGCCTCGTCGGCCTGCAGCGCCCAGGGGTGCCAGGCATCCAGATCCGGGAAATCGGTGGCCATCAGTGCGGCCTCGGCCAGGCCGGCAGCCGGGTCATCTTCGGTGTGCCGGGCGATCGCACAGGCCTGCTCGACCGTGGCGGCAAGGCTGGCCTCGTTCAGGTCGCCGGTGCTGGCGCTGCCCTTGCGTTGGCCGAAATAGACGGTGACGGCGATACCGCGGTCACGGGTGGACTGCACGGTCTCCACCTCGCCAAGGCGGACATTGACCTCCAGGCCACGATCCTCGCTGCAGCTGACCTCGGCCTGGCTGGCGCCCAGCGCACGGGCGCGGTCGAGCAGCTGCTGGGAGAGGTCGGCCAGCCGTTCCAGCCGGGCCAGGCTGTCGTCGCCGACAGCGACTTCAGGGGCGATCACGTTCAATGCTTTATCCTGTACGGGTTGGGCCCGGCATCACGCCGGGCGACTTTTTTTGAGATCAGGTAGGAACGATGCGCGGACGCGACGAAGAAACCGGTGAATTCCACGACAAGAGCCGCAGCCAGAACCGGCGCGACGCGCTCGACGTCCTGGCCCTGGGCGAGAAGCTGGTGTCGTTGACCCCGGCGCAGCTGGCACGCCTGCCGATCCCGGAAGACCTGCTGCCGCATATCGCCGAGTGCAAGCGCATCACCGCCCACATCGCCCACAAGCGCCAGCTGGCGTTCCTGGCCAAGCACATGCGCCGCGAAGAAGACGCCACGCTGGATGCGATCCGCGATGCGCTGGACGCCAACAGCGAAACCGGCCGCCGCGAAGTGGCGATGATGCACCGCGCGGAAGACTGGCGCGAGCGCCTGCTGGCCGAGGGTGACAAGGCGCTGGCTGCACTGCTGGACGACTACCCGCAGGCCGACCGCCAGCAGCTGCGCACGCTGGTGCGCAATGCCCAGGCCGAAAAGGCCAGGAACAAGCCGCCGCGCGCCTACCGCGAAATCTTCCAGGTGCTGCGCGCCCTGATGCTGCCGGCCGCGCTGGGCCTGAAGGCCAGCGCCGAAGACGCCGACCCCGTCGACAGCGACGAAGCCGACGAGGACTGAGTCCGCGTCGGCCTGGGCGGTGGCGCTGGCCATCGCCCGGCTCAGGCCTGGGTACCGCCGACCGTGATGCCCTCGATCAGCAGCGAGGGCTGGCCGACACCCACGGGCACGCTCTGCCCGTCCTTGCCACAGATGCCCACGCCCTCGTCCAGGGCCAGATCGTTGCCGACCATGCGCACCTTCTGCATGGTTTCCGGACCGTTGCCGATCAGCGTCGCACCCTTCACCGGCGTGGTGATGCGGCCATCCTCGATCAGGTAGGCCTCAGTGGCCGAGAACACGTACTTGCCGCTGGTGATGTCGACCTGACCGCCACCGAAGTTGACTGCGTACAGGCCCTTCTTCACCGAACGGATCATTTCCTGTGGGTCGTGCTGGCCGGCGCGCATGTAGGTGTTGGTCATGCGCGGCATGGTCAGGTGCGCGAACGATTCGCGGCGGCCGTTGCCGGTCGGCGCCATGCCCATCAGCCGTGCGTTGAGGCTGTCCTGCATGTAGCCGACCAGGATGCCGTCCTCGATCAGGGTGGTGCACTGGCTCGGATGGCCCTCGTCGTCGATGTTCAACGAACCACGGCGTCCGTCCAGCGTGCCGTCATCGACGATGGTCACGCCCGGGGCGGCAACGCGCTCGCCGATGCGGCCCGCGTAGACGCTGGTGCCCTTGCGGTTGAAGTCGCCTTCCAGGCCATGGCCGACCGCTTCATGCAGCAGCACGCCGGGCCAGCCCGGACCAAGCACCACCGGCATCACCCCGGCCGGTGCCGGAACGGCGTCCAGGTTCACCAGCGCCTGGCGCAGCGCCTCGCGGGCAAAGGCCTCGGGGCGGCCGTCGGCGAACAGCTCCTCATACCCGTAGCGGCCACCACCGCCGGCATAGCCGGACTCGCGGCGGCCGTTGTGCTCGACGATCACCTGCACGTTCAGGCGCACCAGCGGGCGCACGTCAGCGCCCAGCACACCGTCGCTGCGGGCGATAAGTACCGTATCGACGCCGCCGGACAGGCTCACCATCACCTGCTTCACGCGCGGGTCGGCGGCGCGCAGGTAGCCATCCAGGCGCTTGAGCACCTCGACCTTGGCCTCGTTGCCGATGCCATCGATCGGGTCCAGCGCCGGGTACAGCGCGCGCGCGTTGCCGCGCAGCAGCGACCGCCCGGACTGGGCGCCACCTTCACGCGAGATCGCACGCGCCGACTGCGCCGCCGTCAGCAGCGCATCGGCATGGATGTCGTCGGAGTAGGCGAAGCCGGTCTTCTCGCCGGAAATCGCCCGCACGCCCACGCCCTGCTCGATGGAATGGGCGCCGTCCTTGACGATGCCGTCTTCCACGCTCCAGCTCTCGCGGCGGGCATGCTGGAAATAAAGGTCGCCGAAGTCCACACCGGGGCCGAGCAGCTGGCCGAAGGTGCGCTCCAGGCCAGCGGTATCCAGGCCGCCGGGGCGCAGCAGGCGGTCTTGGGCAAGCGTCAGGGCGATATCAGTCATGGTTCTCGATCTGGGGATGCGGGGGCGCTCAGGCAAGCCCCGTGAACAAGAAAGCCGCGCTCAACGCGAGCGCGGCAGGCCGGTGACGGTCGGCGGAATGGCCGGCGCCGGTGC
This sequence comes from Stenotrophomonas sp. MH181796, assembly GCF_009659995.1. Lineage (NCBI taxonomy): Bacteria > Pseudomonadati > Pseudomonadota > Gammaproteobacteria > Lysobacterales > Lysobacteraceae > Stenotrophomonas > Stenotrophomonas sp. MH181796. The sequence continues at coordinate 407,801 of NZ_RAHU01000004.1, read as the reverse complement.
CGGTACGGGTGGCGGAGCCTTGTCGCGGCTGCGCTCGATCACTTCCACCTTCGGTTCCTTCCATGGACCGGTCACCTTGTAGGTACGGGCGCCAATCTCGCCCAATGGCTTGGACAATACCGCATTGGTGGCCGCGCCCAGCGCCGCCCCCACCGGACCACCGGCGACCGCACCCACCACGGTCAGCAGATTGCCTGCACGCGGGTTGACGTCGATGGTCTGGTCGAACTGCTGGTTGCGCAGGTCGGCCTGGCCGCGGATGGTGATGTTGGCTGCCGGGCCTTCGATCAGCACTTTGTCGGTGCGTGCCATGCCCTGGCCGAACTGCATGCTGCCGTCGATCTGGTTGAACGCGAAGCCCTTGGAGAAGAAGTCGCGGAAGTCGAACATCAGGCGCCGCGGCAACTGGGTGACACTGAGCAGGCCCAGCACCCGGCCAGCGCCCGGTTCCAGCTCCAGCAGCTGGCCGTTGCGCGCGTGCAGGTCCAGGCGGCCCTGCAGGTTGCCCAGCTGGAAGTCCGACGGCCCCCCACTCCACGTGGCCTGCAGCTGCGCCTGGCCGGAACCGCCACGCAGCTGGCCGCCGTAGTCGAGGTTCTGCATCAGTCCGCCCAGGTCCTCGCTGCGCACCTGTGCAGTCAGCTCGGTGCGGGCACCACCGGTGCGGCCCAGCCAGCGACCGCTGATGTCGATCTCCTGGTCGGGCGCACGGAAGCGCAGCTCGTCCACGTTCAGGCCATTGGCCAGCGGCCGCGTACGCAGTACCGCCTGGCCCAGCACCACCTTGCCGAACTTCAGGTCGGCGATGTCCAGCGCGAACGGCGGCAGCTTGGCCGGGTCCATGTCGTTGGCGCCGGCCTGTACCCGTGCCGGTGCGGCCGATGCACCCGGAGCCGCCGGCAGGGATTGCCAGTGCACGCGGTCGAGCTGGCCACTGATCGTGCCGCCCTCGGCATTGGGAACGGTCAGGCGTCCCGCCAGTGACGGTCCGTCCAGGCGTACATCCAGCGCCTGCGGACCGGGCTGCAGCTGCAGCCGCGTCTGCTCGAAGACGCCGCCGATCAGCATCAATCTGCCGACCTGCACATCCACCGCACGCAGCGGCATGCTGTCATCGTCACCACCGCCACGCGCCAGGCTGATCCATTCCAGCGCATCCAGGGTCGGGCTGCGACCGTTGACGGTCAGCCCGCTCGGTGGCGGCTCGCGGTCGACGTGGTCGCTGCCGAGCGTGACCTGGACGCCGGTCTGGTTGTTATGGCTGCGCGCGGCCAGGGCCAGGCGCTGGCCAAAGGCCACGTCGATGCGGCCAGCCCCCATCGGCAGCTGTGCGGCCACCGTGGTCGCCAGCGGTTCGGCGGCCGGCTTGTCCAGCGGTGCCGGCAGGTCCAGGCGGGTGCCCACCAGATCCGAACTCAAGCGCAGTTCGCTGGGTGGTGCAGGTGCCCCCGGCGCGACCTTCGGCAGGTTGACCGCGATGGTCCACGGCGAGGTGCCGGCGACGTAGGGCTTCAACCACGCCATTTCCGGTGCGCGGTCGATCAGCACGCCGGCATCGAGGTTGGCCGACAGCTGCGATTCAAAGGCCAGCTTGCTGTCGTGCACGTAACCGCCGGCGCGCAGGCTCAGGCGGCCGTCCTGGCCGAGGTGACGCACCGCCAGTTCCTCGGCGTCGAAACCGCCGTTGCTGTAGCGCGCCTGCCCATGCATGTTGTCGAAGGTCAACTGGAACCGCTTGTCGACCAGCTTCACACCGTTGAGGTCGACCGTGCCCTGCAGGTGGCCCTCGCCTTCATCCAGGTGCAACGGCTGCAGCAGGTCGAAGGTCACATGCGCCGGTCCCGCGGCGGTGAGGTTGTCGAGGGTGTCACCGTAGTCGTGGTGCAACGGGCTCTGCCGCAGCATCGCCAGCAGCTTGCCCGCCTCGCTCTGGGCATCGGCGCGCACGTACAGCGGCTGCTGGCCGAAATCAGGAATGCCCGCTTCGAACTGCTGTACCGCCACACCGGCCAGATCACCGCGTCCGCGCATGTCGAAGCCGGGGCCGATGAAGGCGATATCGGCATCGACCTGGCTCATCAGTGGCCAGTCGTGCTGGAAGCGGATGTCGCCGTTGGTGATGTGGCCGGTGGCCTCGAAGCGGCCATCGTTGTTGTCGAACGGCCAGTCGTCCAGGTCACCGCTGACCAGACCGACGCCATTGCGCACCTGGCCGCCAGCCAGCGCCATGTCCAGCCAGTCGGTGGCGCCCTTGCTCATCTTGGAGTGGATCCAGAAGCGCTTGGCCGCGGTCATCGGCACATCGTCCAGCTTGGCTGCCAGCTGCAGCCAGGGCCGCGTGCCGTCGCCCTGGAACCAGACGCCGCCACGCACATCGGCCGCATAGTCAGTGCCTTCCACGCGCATCGCTGCGGTGCCGATACGCCAGCCACCGCCCTCGTCGCGCCAGCCCACCACCTGCCCCGCCAGGTGCAGGTCATGGCGCACACCAAAGCCGGTCGGCCAATCGAACTGCAGCTGCCGTTGCGGCTCCAGCTGCAGGCTGAAGCCATCGGCATCGCCCTCGAAGCGCCCGCCCAGGCCGCGCAGGCCCGGGGAATGCCCCACACTGGCAAAGCCCAGCGACTGCAGCTCGCCCTGCGCCCTCAACGGACCATCACGCTCACCAGCCAGTTGCAGCTGACGCACATCCAGCTGCGGCCTGGACAGGAACAGCCAATGGCGCAGGCCCGGCTCGAGGCGATCACTCAGCGCCAGCGCACGCAATGCGGTACCCGCCTGGACTTCACCGGAACTCACCCGCAGTTGCTTGCCGACCTGCAACTGCAGGCCATCGAGCTGTTGTTCGCCGTCATCCGTCTTCAAACGAAGCCGCGGTACCTGCAGTGCCCAGCCATCGGCCTGGCGCTGCCAACGCAGGCGCGCCTGCAGGCGCTGCAGCTGCAGTTGCGGCGTCGCCACGTCAGGCATCGGCGCACCGTCGATGCGCACATCACGCAGGTCCGAGTCGGTGGTCAGCGCCACCGGCGCGAAATCGCGCAGGGTCAGCCACAGGTTGAGTTCGCCCTTGCCTTCGCGCAGGCGCACACCGCCGGCCGCCAGCAGCGGCGACCAGGCATGGAAATCGACCGGATCGGCGCCCAGCCAGGCCTGGCCATTGCCGCGCACGCGGTCCACGTCCAGCACCGCCGTCAACGGCAGCGCTTCGGTCTGGGCCCAGGCACGCACGCCCACGCGCAGGCGGTCGCCATTGACCCGCAGGCGCACGTCGATGCGTGGCAGCGTGGTGTCGATTCCCAGCCCCGGCGCATGCACGCCCAGGCGGCCATCGATCACCTGCAGCTCGCCCAGCCGGCGCAGCGCGTCCAGTGGGTCACCACCAGCGTCGGACTGCGGCAGGCCACGTACCGACCAGCGGCCGTCCTCGCCCTGCTGCAGGTCCAGTGCCAGGCCACGCAGGCGCAACTCGGTCAGCGAGCGCCCGGGCAGCAGCCCGCTGTACATCGACACCAGCACTTCGGCCTCGCCGATCGCCAGGCCCTGGCCGGCGCCGATGCGCAGGCCCTTCAGCTGCAGCAGCGGACCGCGACGGGTCCATGCGGTCTGCAACTGGTCGAAACGTACCGGCTGGCCGGCACGCTCGCTCAGCCAGGCGGCAATCCTGTCGGGATGGCGCTCGGCCAGCGGCAGCAGCTGGCTGAGCGTGCCCACCAGCAGTGCAAGCCCGACCAGGCCCACCGCGCAGGCGGCAATGAAATGACGGCGGATCCTTCGCAGTCGCAGGCGCGGCGGCGCGCTCATCGGCCACCGCCGGCCTGCAGCCGGCGAGGGTCAGAGCAGAACGACATCGAATTGCTCCTGCAGGTACTGCTCGTCCGCCTGGAAACGGATGCTCTTGCCGAGGAACTCTTCCAGCTCGGCCACCGCCGAGGACTCCTCGTCGGTAATGCGCGCAACAACCTTGGTCGAAGCAATCACCAGCAGGCGCGCCGCATCGAACTGGCGCACCGCGCGGGTGATCTCGCGGAAGATCTCGTAGGTCACCGTCTCGGTGGTCTTGATGCTGCCACGGCCGCTGCACTGCGGGCAGGTTTCCGACAGCTGGCGCTCCAGGCTTTCCACCGTGCGCTTGCGGGTCATCTCCACCAGGCCCAGCGGCGAGAAGTCGTACACCGTGGTCTTGGCATGGTCGCGGGCCAGCGCCTTCTCCAGGGTGCGCAGCACCTGGCGCCGATGCTCGGCATCGTCCATGTCGATGAAATCGATGATGATGATGCCGCCCAGGTTGCGCAGCCGCAGCTGCCGGGCCACCGCCTGCGCGGCCTCCAGGTTGGTGCGGAACACCGTCTCTTCCAGGTTGCGCTGGCCGAGGAACGAACCGGTGTTGACGTCGATGGTGGTCATCGCCTCGGTCTGGTCGATCACCAGGTAGCCGCCGGATTTCAGCGGCACCTGCTTGTCCAGCGCGCGGCCGATCTCGTCCTCCACCCCGAACATGTCGAAGATCGGGCGATCGCCCGAATACAGTTCCAGCTTCTCGGCCAGCACCGGCATGTACTTGGCCACGAACGCCTGCAGCTGCGCGAAGGTTTCCTTGGAGTCCACCTTCACCTTGTCCACGTCCTTGCGGATCAGGTCGCGCACCGAACGCAGCGGCAGGCTCAGGTCTTCATAGATGTTGCTGCACGAAGGCGCTTCGCGGCCCCGTCGCTCGACCACGTTCCAGACCCGCGACAGGTAGGCGATGTCCTCGGCAATGGCCTCGGCCGGCTGCCCCTCGGCATTGGTACGCACGATGTAGCCGTAGCCGCCATGCTGGGCCGACAGTTCGGTCACCAGCGCCTTCAGCCGCGCGCGTTCGCCTTCATCCTCGATACGCGCCGACACGCCCACCACCTTGGACTGCGGCAGCAGCACCATGTAACGCGAGGGGATGCTGATCTGCGTGGTCAGGCGCGCCCCCTTGGTACCGATCGGGTCCTTCACCACCTGTACCACGATGTCCTGGCCATCGCGCAGCAGCTCGACGATGGGCACGCTGGACGGCGGTGGCAGCGTGGTGTTCTCGGTGTCGGCGCTGGCCACCGGCGCCGGCCGCACCACGTCGTTGGCGTGCAGGAACGCAGCGCGCTCCAGCCCGACCTCGACGAAGGCCGCCTGCATGCCGGGCATGACCCGCTGCACCTTGCCCTTGTAGATGTTGCCGACCACACCCCGGCGCCAGCCGCGCTCGATATGCAGCTCCTGCAGCATGCCGTTTTCGATCACTGCGACCCGGGTCTCGCGCGGGGTCACATTGACCAGGATTTCCTCAGACATCGGCAGCCTCCCTGGCGGCATCAGCAGTTGGGGCCGGCACGCCGCAGCGCGCCAGCAGACGATCGGTGTGCAGCAGCGGCAGTCCCATCACGCCGGAGTAGCTGCCGGAAAGATGTTCGATCCAGCGCTCGGCCCCGCCCTGGATGGCATAGGCCCCGGCCTTGTCCAGCGGTTCGCCGTTGGCCACGTAGGCAGCGATGTCGGCGGCGCTGATCGGCGCGAAGGTCACCTCGGAAATGACCAGCTCACTGTCCAGCCCGTCCGCAGCCACCACCACCACTGCGGTCATCACCTGATGGGTGCGCCCGGCCAGCCGGGCCAGCATCGCCCGCGCGTCGGCGGGATCGGCCGGCTTGCCGAACACTTCACCGTCCAGCACCACCTCGGTGTCCGAGCCGAGCACCCGCGCCTGCGGATCATCGGCCAGCACCCGGGCCAGGCCGGCGCGCGCCTTGTCGGCGGCGACCCGGCATACATACTGTTCGGCGCTTTCAGCGGGCGCGCGCTGCTCGACGACCTCCAGGTCCAGGGCCTGGAAGGGGCGTCCGAGTCGGGCCAGCAACTGGTTGCGTCGGGGGGAGCGGGAAGCAAGATAGAGCATCGGCACAGCATAACCTGAGGCCGCCACCTGAATCGTCGGCAACCCGTTCCGGAACGCGTTCAACCCCGAACGGGCTCACAGCGCGTTCATCGCTACGACACCACCCTCAACGGCACAACAAGGAGTTCTCCATGCGCCTGACCGCCACCCCGCTGCTGCTTGCCCTGTCCCTCGCCCTTGGAACCTCGATGACTGCCCATGCCGCCCCGTCGTCGCCGTCGATCGCCACCCCGGCCGAAGGCACGCTGCTGAACATCTCGGCCAATGCCGAAGCCACCCGCGTACCGGACGTGGCCACCCTGTCGGCCGGCGTGGTCACCCAGGCTGCCGATGGCAACAGCGCCATGCACCAGAACGCCCAGCAGATGGACAAGGTGCTGGCCGCGATCAAGGCCGCCGGCATCGCCGAGCGTGACGTGCAGACCAGCGGCATCAGCCTCAATCCGCAGTACCGCTATGCCGACAACGAAGCGCCGAAGATCACCGGCTACCAGGCCAACAATACGGTCAGCCTGAAGGTGCGCGACATCGCCAAGCTCGGCAAGGTGCTGGACGCACTGGCCGCACAGGGCGCCAACCAGATCAATGGCCCCAGTTTCGAGATCGACCAGCCGGAACCGGTCTATGACGAAGCGCGCCTGGCTGCGCTGAAGAAGGCCCAGGCCCGCGCCCAGACCTACGCGAAATCACTGGGGCTGCAGGTGCGCCGCATCGTCAGCATCTCCGAAAACAGCAACGGCGGCTTCCGCCCGATGCCGATGATGCGGACGATGTCCGCCGGTGCGGCGATGGACAAGGCCACTACGGTCGCGCCGGGCGAATCGACGGTCTCGGTCAACCTGGACGTGGTGTTCGAACTGGGCCGCTGATCGCGTCCAGCACCGCCAACGAAGGCGGGTCCCGCAGGGGGCCCGCCTTTTTTCATGCGCACCACCGGTGCTGGCTGAAGGCCAGCCCAACGATGCCGCCCCTGCCTCTAGGCAGTGGCCGCCATGCCGCGCTACTGATGCACTGCCAGCCGCGTGCGGCAACCCCGCCACGGGCCCTGGTGCGTTGAGGACTTCGTCACTGGCATGGAGGTGGACCATGGTTCGTACGTATCCCGTTGCATCCCCGCACTTCGACCCCGCCCGCGTTGCCGCCTGGAGCGCGGCCATCGCCCTGCATCTGCTCGCATTCCTGCTGCTGCTCATACCGGCGACCTACCAGGCCGTACAGGTCCCGCGCGACAAGACCACGGTACGGCTGATCGAGAAGATCCCCCCACCGCCGGCACCGCCGAAACTGGACCCAAAGGAGATCGCTCGGGTCGTGCCGAAGCCGCATGCACAGCCGGCAACGCCGCCCCTGCCCGCTCCCACCGCGACCGTGGAGGACACCCAGGGCATCGCACTTCCAGCGGCCGAACCGGCCCCGCCACAGCTCGCGCCGAGCATCGACAGTGCTGCACCGCTGGCCGGAGCGCAGCTGCAATACCGCAGTGCACCGCCACCCACCTATCCGGTGCCGGCCCTGCGCAATCATGAGCAAGGCACGGTGCTGCTGCGGGTGGAAGTCGACAGCAGCGGCCAGCCGGTCATGGTCAGCATCGAGCGCAGCAGTGGCTCGCGCAGCCTGGACCAGGCCGCGCGCCAGCAGGTGCTCAAGCGCTGGCGTTTCGAACCGGCCCAGCGTGATGGCGTAGCGGTCCCGGCCATCGGCCTGGTGCCAGTGCAGTTCTCGCTGCCGGAGTGATCGTTCCGGGCCGGCCCGGCGACCCGTCGGGCCGGCTTTCACACGCGAAAAGACAGACTCGGCAAAGCCAGCAGTCAGTCGTTACGAATTAAGCAAAATTTCACTGCTTCGTCACCCATCGGAAACCTAGATTGGCCCGTCCCGGAACCTTCCGGAGACAGCCCTCAACGCTATGGTTTTCCAGTTAGGAGAGAAGCTGTGAAACACCTGATCCAACGGCCCGCCAGCCGCCGCCGCTGCACCCTGGCATCATCCATCACCCATATCCTTGCCGGCAGCACGCTGCTGCTGGTTGGTGCGGTAGCTTCCAACTCCGCCTTCGCGCAGGAGCAGGAGAAGGCCACCAACCTCGACCGCATCACGGTCACGGGCTCAAACATTCCGCGCACCAACACCGAAACGCCGTCGCCGGTGCAGGTGGTGACCCGCCAGGAAATCGACCGCACGGGCAAGACGTCGCTGTCGGAGTACCTGCAGACACTGACCGCTAATGGCGCAGGTTCGATTCCCAAGTCCTTCGGTACCGGCTTCGCCGGCGGCGGCTCGGGCGTGTCGCTGCGCGGCCTTGGCGCGGGGTCGACGCTGATCCTGTTGAACGGCCGCCGCATGGCCACCTATGGCCTGGCCGATGACGGCCAGAAGGTCTTCACCGACCTGAGCACCATTCCGATGGACGCCGTCGAGCGCGTCGAAGTCCTCAAGGACGGCGCCTCGGCGATCTATGGTTCCGACGCCATTGCCGGTGTGATCAACATCATCCTGCGCAGTGATTTCCAGGGGGCGACTCTGCGTGCCTCCTACGGCACGTCGGGCGACGGTGATGGTGACGAAAAGAAGGCAACCTTGACCGCTGGTACCGGTGACCTGGCCAAAGATGGCTGGAATGCCTTCATCAGCGTCGACGTCGGCAAGTCCGACGCAATCAAGGTCAGCGACCGCAAGAACCGGAAGTGGATCGGGACCGGCGACCTGCGTCGCTGGGGCTACGACTTCGACGGTTCGTATTTTGGTGCCGGCGGCGGTGCATACATCAACAACCGTACCGGCGGCGGCGTAGGCCCCAATGGCTCGGTATTCGATGATCGCAACGCGACTGCCGCCAACCCCGGTCAGTTGGTTCCGCTGCCGGGCTGCGCCGGGCTCAGCAATATTCCGGGCCAGACGGATGCATCGGCCGCGCAGCAGGGCTGCCTGTGGGATCCGAACCAGAAGTACCGTGACCTGACGCCGGAAGAAAAGTACGTCAACGTGTTCGGTCGTGCGACCTTCGCCTTCGGCGAGGGTGGTGAGATCTACACCGAGATCGGCTACTCGAAGAAGGAAACCACCTTCACCAATACGCCGTCCGGTGTCTCTGGTGGTTGGGGCTATCCTGGCCATACCGTCAATGCCAATAGTGGACCGGGTGCAACAGTGCTCGGCCCAACCCATCCGGACAATCCGATTCCCGGCCAGGCCTCGCGCCTACGTTACAGCGCGTGGGACGTGGGTCCGCGCGTGACCGAGAACACCAACGAGTTCAACCGCTTCCTGGTAGGGGCCAAGGGCAACTGGGGAGACTGGAGCTATGACGCCGGCTACCTGCACTCGGGTACCGATCTGGTCAGTGAGCGCACCGGCTTCCTGCGCTACAGTGCAGTGCGCTGTGCATTGGCCGACCCGAACTGTGCCGGTGGTGTGTGGCGCATCGGCGATGATGCCGGAAAGAATTCGCAGGCACTGTACGATTTCATTTCGCCGCGCATCAGTGCACGCGCCAAGACCAGCCTGGACTCCTTCAACGCTACTGTCTCGCGCAGCCTGATGGACCTCAAGGGCGGCCCCCTGGGCCTGGCAATCGGCACCGAATGGCGCCGCACCAGCAACAGCCTGACACCGCAGACCTATACCGACCAGGGCGACATCATCGGCCTGGGCTATTCGGCCTACGACGGCATCCAGAACGTGTACGCCGGCTACGTCGAACTGTCGGCGCCGGTGCTGGAATCGCTGGAGCTTTCCGGCGCCCTGCGCTATGACAAATATGATGGCGGCGATGGCAAGGCCACTCCGAAACTGGGTGTCAAGTGGACCCCGGCCGACTGGATCGCCCTGCGCGCAAGCTATGCCGAAGGTTTCCGTGCTCCCAATGTGGCCGAAAGCGGCGTCGGTGGTCTGGCGGGATTCTCCAGCATCAAGGATCCGATCCGATGCGCCCTCCAGGGAACCACCTCCAACTGCCAGTCGCGTCAGGTGGCGATCATCACCAACTCCAACCCAGCGCTCAAGCCTGAGGAGTCGAAGAGCTATTCGTTCGGTGTGGTCCTGCAGCCAACGCGCACTACGTCGTTGACCGTGGACGCCTGGGAGATCAAGCGCACCAACGAGATCGCTTCCAGTGAACCGTCCGACGAGATCCTTGCCGGCAACGTGGTGCGCGATTCCGACCTCATCAATGGCGTAGCAGGATCCGGTACGATTCTGGCGGTCAACAATCGTTATGTGAACGCTGCCTCTTCGCGTGTTCGTGGCATCGATACCGATATCCGGCAGACCTTCGATATCGGCCCCGGCCAGCTCGAGATGGACCTGCAGTGGAGCCACCTGCTGAAGTTCGAACGCACCAATGGTGGATCCACTTCCGACTATCTCGGTACACACGGCAACTGCGACGTTTCCAACTGCATCGGCACGCCCAAGGACAGGGCAAACCTCGGTGCCACCTGGAAGCAGGGCCCCTGGAGTGTCAGCGGTGTTGCCAACTACATCAGCAAACTGGAAAACATCGACAAGCGCGGTGGCGACTACCAGGCGTTCTATGCCGACGGCACGCCAGTGAAGAAGATCGCGTCGTTCACGAGCTTCGACCTGTCCGGCCGCTGGAACGTAACCGAGCAGTTCGAGCTCAATGCATCGGTGCAGAACGTATTTGATCGCATTGCACCGCTGGATCCAGTGACCTATGGCGCCGTGAACTACAATCCGATGCACTTTGCCGGTGCAGTCGGCCGCTTCTTCACCGTCGGTGCCAAGTACACCTTCAAGTAAGACCGGCAATACTGTTCAACGCAGTACTTTCGAAGGCCCGGGCACCTGCCCGGGCCTTCGTCATTGCGCCTCTTGCAGGCATGTTCACGAGCACGTGGCTACCGTATGCACGCGGCATCATCGCCGCAGGGGACCTGCATGGCCGCGACTTCGCAACGCCTGGGCCTGCCCGCGTTGACCGCACTGGTGGTCGGCTCGATGGTTGGTGCCGGCATCTTTTCATTGCCACAGAACGTGGCGCGCAGCGCCGGCCCGGCTGCGGCGCTGATCGGCTGGGCGGTAAGTGGCGCCGGCATGCTGATGCTGGCCTTCGTGTTCCAGGCCCTGGCCAACCGCCGGCCGGACCTGGATACCGGTATCTATGCGTACGCCCGCGAAGGCTTCGGCAACTACATCGGCTTCTCCGCGGCATGGGGCTACTGGGTTGCTTCCGTACTTGGCAACGCCAGCTTCTTCGTGCTGATCTTCAGTGGCCTCGGCCACTTCATGCCGGTCTTCGGCGAAGGCAATACCCCGGCCGCCGTTGCCGCTTCGTCACTGCTGCTGTGGACCGTGCACCTGCTGGTACTGCGCGGCCTGCGCACCGCAGCCATCGTCAACGGCCTGGTGACGGTGGCCAAGCTGCTGCCGATCGCGCTGTTCCTGGTCCTGGCCGCCGGCGCCTTCCGCATGGAGGTGTTCCGCGCCGATTTCCTCGGCACACCCGCGCTCGGCGACCTCGGCCAGCAGTTGCGCGGCATGATGCTGGTGACCGTGTGGGTGTTCATCGGCATCGAAGGCGCCAGCATCTATTCGCGACGTGCCGCGCGCCGTGCCGACGTTGGCCGCGCCACGGTGATCGGTTTCCTCGGCGTGTGGCTGCTGCTGGTGCTGGTCAGCCTGCTGTCGATGGGGGTGCTGTCACAGGCCGAACTGGCCGGGCTGCCCAATCCGTCGATGGCCTATGTACTGCGCGCGATCGTCGGCGAATGGGGCGCCACGGTGATCATCGTCGGTTCAATCATTTCCGTGCTCGGTGCGCTGCTGGCCTGGGTGCTGCTGTGCGCCGAAGTGCTGTACGCCGCGGCCGGCGACGGCACCATGCCGGCCTTCCTCGGCCGCGAGAATGCGCGCGGCGTTCCGGCCAATGCGCTCTGGTTGAGCAATGGGTTGATCCAGCTGTTCCTGCTGCTGGTACTGGTCAATTCCGGCAGCTACACCGGGCTGGTGCTGCTGGCCGCGTCGATGAGCCTGGTGCCCTACTTCCTGTCCACGGCATTCGGCGTACAGCTGGCCTGGCGTGGGCAGGCCTATGCCGGTGAACCCGTCGTGCGCTGGCGCGATTTTGGGGTCGCACTGCTGGCCAGCGCCTATGCGCTGTGGCTGGTATATGCTGGCGGCCTCGACAACCTGCTGCTGTCGGTACTGCTGTACGTGCCCGGCGTGGCGTTGTTTGCATTGACCCGGCGCCAGCGCGGCGAGCGTGTGTTCACGCGCTGGGAGTGGGTGCTGTTCGGTGCGATCCTGATCGTAGCGATCGCCACGCTGGTCGCGTTCTGGCGAGGCAATCTCGCGCTGTAGACCCGAGCCCACGCTCGGCTGGTTCATCCGCAGCAGCCGAGCATGGCTCGGCTCCACAACAGCAGTCGCGCAACCTCGACGCTACAAAGACGCAAAAAAAAACCTGCATCTCGCGATGCAGGTTCTTCAAGGTGGCGCCCGAAGTTGGACTCGAACCAACGACCCCCTGATTAACAGTCAAGTGCTCTAACCGGCTGAGCTATTCGGGCAGGCGACTAGTATAACCACTCTTCACGCGCGATGGTAGGGGTGATTGGCAATCATTGCGGCAGCCCGGTACAGCTGTTCGGCTACCACTAGGCGCACCAGCATGTGCGGCAGCGTCAGCGGTCCGATCGACCACTTCTCGTCGGCCAGCGCGGATACTTCCGGCGAATGCCCTTCCGGACCGCCGATGAGGAATGCCAGGTCCCTGCCCTGCCCGCGCCAGTGTTCCAGGCGCTGCGCCAATTGTTCCGAACTGAGCTGGCGTCCGGGCACGTCCAGCGCCACCACATAGGCATTCTTCGGCAGCGCAGCGATCACCCGCTTGCCTTCATCTTCGGTGGCGCGGCGCGGATCACGCCCCTTGCCGCGCAGGCCGGGCTCGATTTCCACCAGTTCGAACGGCAGCCAGTGCGACAACCGTTTCTGGTATTCGGCGAAGCCCTGCGCCACCCAGCTGGGCGCGCGTTCACCGGTGGCGATCAGGCGGGCTTTCATCAACGGTCCTCCAAAACGTCGACGGCGCCATCGGCGCCGTCGAAGGGATGCATCAACGCGTGGCTCAGGCCACTTCGTCGTCGCTGGACGGCGGCTGGTCGCCGACGGTCCACAGGCGCTCGAGGGCGTAGAACTCACGCACGCGCGGCAGCATCACATGGACGATCACGTCGCCCAGATCGACCAGCACCCACTCGGCTTCGCGCTCGCCTTCCACGCCCAGCGGCATCACGTCGATGTTCTTGGCGAAGCGCACGACTTCATCGGCAATCGACTTGACGTGGCGGGTCGAAGTGCCCGAAACGACGATCATGTAGTCGGCAACGCTGGACCGGCCGCGCACGTCGATCTCGACCAGGTCCTTGGCCTTCAGGTCTTCGGTGGCTTGGCGGACGCTGGCCAGCAGTTCCGGCACGGACGGCGGCGGGCTGGGCAGATCGACCTTGATGGTCTGGGGCTGGGTCTGGTTGCTCAAAGTGAATCGACTCGATAAACGTGGGGGCGATTATACGGGGATGGCGCCGCTGCGCCATTCACGGCCTGGCCGGGCGGTACAGCCCGTGTGCAGCCACATAGTCCGCCACGGCCGGTGGCAGCAGTGCGCGCCAGGGCCCGCCAGCGGCGATCTGCGAGCGCACGGCGCTGGCCGACTCCTCGCGCAGCGGGTGGTGCAGGCGCAGGATGCGGCCGGCCGGGCTGGCGAACAGGGCCTGCTCGTTGTCGGCCCAGCGCCCTTCCAGCGCACGGCCCAGCTCGCCATCGACCGCGACCCGCAGCGGGCTGCCAGGCCGTTCAGCCACCACGAAGTGGGCCAACCCGAACAGGGCCTCCCATTCGTGCCAGCGGGTCAGGCCCAGCAGGCTGTCGGCGCCGACCAGCCAGGCCAGTGGCCGGCTCGGGCCCAGCTCGCCGCGCAGCTCGCGCAGGGTGTCCACGGTGTAGGACGGCCGACCGGGGAAGCGTGCCGCGCGATCCAGCTCGCGGCGGTCCAGCAGCAGTCCGGGTTCATCGCCGATGGCCAGCGACAGCATGCTGCAACGCTGCTCGGCGGTGGCACCAGGCACCGCACGGTGTGGAGGATCGGCCGCCGGCAGCATGCGCACGGCAACCTGCAGTTCGTCACGGGCGGCACGCGCGATCGCCAGGTGCCCGAGGTGCACCGGATCGAAGGTGCCCCCGTAATAGATCCGCAGGCTCATCGCTCAGGCCCGCGCCAGCAGGCGCACGGCACGCGGTTCGGCCACGGCCACCAGCAGGCGCTCCAGCGCCAGCCAGGCATCGCCGTCGGCCCGCCCCTTGGCGATACGGTCGACCAGTCCCGCTTCCGCCACGAAACGCTCCCAACGCTTGCTTTCCGGGTGCCGCTGCAGCGCGCGCTTGTACGGCGCCTGTCGCGATTCCCAGATGCCGCGTGATTTCATCTCGGCGGCCAGATTGCCGCCACGGGCCTGCACCCGGGCCAGGCCGGCCCCGGCCAGCAACTCTCGGATCACCATCGGCATCAGCGCGGCTACCGCCTCGCCTTCGCCGCGCAGGCCGGCCAGCATGCGCAGCACCGCCGGCGGCTGGCCGGAGAAGGTGGCCTCCACCAGCCGGAACACGTCATAGCGGGCGGCATCTGCCACCAGCGATTCCATCCGTTCCACGTCCAGCGGTTGGCCATCGGCCAGCAACGCCAGCTTGTCGATTTCCTGGGCGGCGGCCAGCAGGTTGCCTTCCACCCGCTCGGCCAATCGCTGCACGGCGGCCGGGTCCGCGCGCAGGCCCTTGCCGCGCAGTCGGCGCTCGATCCAGTCCGGCAGTTCATGCGGCTTGATCGCCCACGCCACCGACAGCACGCCGATGCGGTTGACCGCTTCGGCCCACTTGCCCTGGTGCGCCTTGCTCCATTCGTTGGCGGTGATCATCAGCACCACGTCCGGCGCCGGATTGGCGCAGAACTGGCTGATCACCTCGGCGCCGTCCTTGCCCGGCTTGCCGCTGGGCAGGCGCACCTCGACCAGGCGGCGGGCACTGAACAGGCTGGGCGCGTTGAAGCTGGCGTCGAGCTGGTTCCAGTCGAAATCGCGGCCATCGGCGTCGAACACCTCGCGCTCGCCGATGCCGGCGGCACGCGCCCGCGCACGGATGGCGTCAGCCGCCTCCAGCACGCGCAGGGTTTCCGGGCCGGCAATCAGGTAGACCGGCACCAGCGCGGTATCAGCGCTCTGGCTGGCCAGCTGCTCCGGACGCAGTTCCATCGCAGCGGCTCAGTGCTTGGTTGCGGGGACCGGCTCGGCCGGCACCGCACCTTCCACCGGCTTGGCCTTCGGTGCCGACAGGCTGCCACCCTTCTCGATCTCGGCACGGACCACGCTGTCGATGCGGCGGATGATCGACGCCGACATTTCGCGGCGCAGTTCATCGGCCAGGATCTCGCGTTCGGTAGTGGTACCGGTGGCGTCGGTCGGCGGCGACACGTAGTCGCGCGAGAGCTCGATCACCTGCTGCGGCACCAGCTCGCTGCCATCCTCGCGACGGAAGATGAAGATCACGGCATAGCGCAGGCTGTACTCCTGCGCGCGGCCCTGCGAGTCGATGGCGATCGGCAGGTCGCCCCAGCGCTCGGACAGCACCTGCAGCTGGGTACTGGGTTCCTTGCTGTCCTCATCGGCCAGCTTGGCACCGGACGCCAGCAGGCTGCGGTTGAGCAGCTTGACCAGTTCACTGTACGGGGCGGTGGAGACCACCTTCACCGGCGCCGTATCGGTCGGCAGCATCAGCTTGTTGCGCAGATGGAAACCGCAGCCGGCGAGGCCGAGGACAAGAACGAGGGCGAGCAGGATTCGGGTCATGGAGACAGTCTGGCGGAGCCGGGCGATCACGGCAACACACAGCGTGCCCGAAGCCGCGTGAATGCAGGGCCATCAAGTGCGCTGCCCTGCACCGGAAAGGCACCGGCCACCGCACGGGTGGCCGGTGCGGGGTACATCAGGCGGCGACGATGTTCACGATCTTGCCCGGGACGATGATGATCTTGCGCACCGTCAGGCCTTCCATGAACTTGGCCGCGTTGGGCTCGGCCAGGGCCAGCGCCTCGACCTGCTCGCGCGCGGCATCGGCCGCCACCTCGATGGTGCCACGCAGCTTGCCGTTGACCTGTACCGCCAGGGTCAGCGCATCGCGCACCAGCGCGCTGCTGTCGGCCTGCGGGAACGGCTGGTCTTCCAGCAGCGTCTCGCCATGGCCCAGCACCTGCCACAGGGCATGGCTGGCATGCGGAGTGATCGGGTTCAGCAGCAGCACGATGGCCTGCAGCGCTTCCTGGCGCACCGCGCGGCCCTGCTCGCTGCCGTCCTCGAACTTGGCCAGCGCGTTCATCAATTCCATCACCGCAGCAATGGCGGTGTTGAAGCTGTGCCGGCGGCCATAGTCGTCGCCGACCTTGCCGATGGTCTCGTGGGTCTTGCGGCGCAGCGCCTTCTGGTTGGCATCCAGTGCGGCCACATCCAGTGCCGGCGCAGCACCGTCGGCAGCATGCTTCTGCACCTGCGCCCACAGGCGGCGCAGGAAGCGGGCCATGCCATCCACGCCGGCTTCGTTCCACTCCAGCGACTGTTCCGGCGGTGCGGCGAACATCGAGAACAGGCGCACGGTGTCGGCGCCGTACTTGCCGACCATTGCCTGCGGGTCCACGCCGTTGTTCTTCGACTTGGACATCTTCTCGGTGCCACCGACCACCACCGGCTGGCCGTCGGCAATCAGGGTGGCGCCAGTGATGCGGCCACGCTCGTCGCGCTGCACTTCCACATCGGCCGGGTTGATCCAGTCCTTCGAGCCGTCCGGGTTCGGGCGGTAGTAGGTCTCGGCGATCACCATGCCCTGGCACAGCAGGTTGCGCGCCGGCTCGTTGCTGTCCACCATCCGCGCGTCGCGCAGCAGCTTGTGGTAGAAGCGGAAATACATCAGGTGCAGGATCGCGTGCTCGATGCCACCGATGTACTGGTCGACCGGCAGCCAGTAGTTGCCGCGCTTGTCGACGGCATCACGGGCACCCGGCGAGGTGTAGCGGGCGTAGTACCAGCTCGACTCCATGAAGGTGTCGAAGGTGTCGGTCTCGCGCTCGGCCGCGCCGCCGCAGTCCGGGCAGGTGGTCTTGCGCCATTCCGGATCGGTCTTGATCGGCGAACCGGTACCCGAGAACGCCACGTCCTCCGGCAGCACCACCGGCAGCTGCTCTTCCGGCACCGGCACCGCACCGCACTTGGCGCAGTAGATCACCGGAATCGGGCAGCCCCAGTAGCGCTGGCGGCTCACGCCCCAGTCGCGCAGGCGGTAGTTGACCCGGCGCTGGCCCTGGGCCTTGCGCTCGAAACGTTCGGCCAGGGCTTCGAAGGCGCCCTGGAAGTCCAGGCCGTCGAATTCGGCCGAATTCACCAGTTCGAAGGCGCGGCTCTTGTCGCTGTACCAGTCCTGCCAGCGGCTGCCGTCCCAGTTGCGCTCCTCTTCAGTGCGCGCATCCTTCAGCGCGATCACCTGCTTGATCGGCAGGCCGTACTTGTTGGCCACTTCGTTGTCGCGCTGGTCATGGCCCGGGACGGCCATCACCGCGCCGGTGCCGTAGCCCATCAGCACGAAGTTGGCGACCCAGACCGGCACCGGTTCGCCGGTGACCGGATGCAGCGCGCGCAGGCCGGTGTCCATGCCGCGCTTTTCCTGGGTTTCCAGTTCAGCCTCGGACACGCCGCCCTGCTTCAGGTCGGCCAGCATCGCCGCCAGCTCCGGGTTGTTCTTCGCCGCATGCAACGCCAACGGATGCTCGGCGGCGATCGACACGAAGGTCACGCCCATCACGGTATCCGGACGGGTGGTGAACACGCGCAGCGGGTCCAGCGCGCTGCCATCGACGTCGCGCACGTCGAACTGGATTTCCAGACCTTCGGAACGGCCAATCCAGTTGCGCTGCATGGTCTTGACCGATTCCGGCCAGCCGTCCAGTTCGTCCAGGCCGTCCAGCAGTTCCTGGGCGTAGTCGGTGATGCGCAGGAACCACTGCGGGATCTCGCGCTTCTCGACCAGGGCGCCGGAGCGCCAGCCACGGCCGTCGATGACCTGCTCGTTGGCCAGCACGGTCTGGTCCACCGGGTCCCAGTTCACCACCGCGTTGCGGCGGTAGGCCAGGCCCTTGCGCATCAGGCGGGTGAACATGCGCTGCTCGTGGACGTAATAGTCCGGACGGCAGGTGGCGAACTCGCGCGACCAGTCGATGGCATAGCCCAGCGACTGCAGCTGGCTGCGCATGTGGTCGATGTTCTTGTAGGTCCAGGCCGCTGGCGCGGTCTTGTTCTTGATCGCGGCGTTTTCCGCCGGCAGACCGAACGCGTCCCAGCCCATCGGCTGCAGCACGTTGTGGCCGGTCATGCGCTTGTAGCGGCTGATCACGTCGCCGATGGTGTAATTGCGCACGTGGCCCATGTGCAGCGCACCGGACGGGTACGGAAGCATCGACAGGCAGTAGTACTTCGGCTTGTCCGAAGTCTCGTCGACTTCGAAGGCACGGGTGGCGTCCCAGTACTTCTGGGCGGCGGATTCAACCTGCTGCGGGTCGTAGGCGTTGGTTTCAGCGCTGGTCATGGAACACGCGGATGCGGCGGCAAAGCGGTACAGCGTACCGCAGTGCGGCAAACGTCTCCAATCCTGCCCGCCGACCGCCGGCGCCGCCAGCGCCCGGAGCCGGTCTCAGCGCGGTCGCGACAGCGGCAGGGCCAGTGCCAGCCAGACCGCCCAGCAGGCGAATGCAAGCCGTTGTGCCAGTGGTGCCGGCAGCACACCCTGCAGCGCAAAGGCAGCCAGCGCCGCCAGCACGCCACAGGCGAGCGCCACCCCGCCCAGGGCGCGACCGTGCGTCTGGCGCAGCTGCGAGATGCCCAGCAACAGGGTGCCGGCGACGAAGCCCAGCACCCAGACCATCCAGGCACTGGCGTGCAGCTGGCTGGCCGGCCCGTGCAGATCGTCCACATCCAGCGGCATCAAGCCCATCGCGGCGAAGGCCAGCCCGCCCAGCAACAGCATCTGGCTGCCCACCCGCGGCGCCCAGCCAGCGCTGGCCGGCAGCTGCCGGCGCAGGCACTCGGCCACGACCACCGCCAACAGGCCCGGCAGTACGAAACCCAGCAGATTGAAGGCCAGCGCGTGCGGCACACCCTGCGCGCCCAGCAGGGCCACCGGGTGCCGCGCCTGTGCATAACCTTCCAGGCCGGTGCCGAAACCCAGCACCGCCAGCACGAACAGCAGCGCGGCGATCAGCCCGGACAGGCGCAACAGCGGGGACAGTGAAGACATGCAGGCTCCGGAACAACAGCGACAGGAAGGCCGCATTGTCGGGTATTTGCCGCAGCCCGGGTTGAGACCGACATCGATCGTCACCATAGAATCGGTCTCCAGATGCCAAACGATGCCTCTCCCATGACCGAGACGACCTACGTATTCGACGCCACCACTGCGACCTTCGAGGCCGAAGTCCTGCAGAAGTCGCTGCAGACGCCGGTGCTGGTCGACTTCTGGGCCACCTGGTGCGGGCCGTGCAAGAGCCTCGGCCCGATGCTGGAAAAGCTGGCGGCCGAATACAACGGCGCCTTCGAACTGGCCAAGGTCGACGTCGACAAGGAGCAGCAGATCGCTGCGGCTTTCCAGATCCGCTCGGTGCCGACCGTGTTCCTGGTCAAGGGCGGCCAGCTGGTGGATGGCTTCCCCGGCGCCATTCCGGAAGGCCAGTTGCGCGAGTTCCTGGCCCAGCACGGCATCGTGCCGGCCGACGTCGGTGACACCGCTGCCGAGGACGAAGCACCGCTGGACCCGCAGGCACAGGTGGACGTGCTGCGCGCACAGATCGCCGCCGAGCCGGACAAGGATGAACTGAAGCTCGATCTGGCCCTTGCCCTGCTGCAGATCGGCGGTGTGGACGAGGCCGGCACGCTGATCGACGGCCTGCCCGCCAACCTCGCCACCGACGACCGCGCCGTGCGCGCCCGCGCGCGTCTGTCCTTCGCCGCTGCACTGAAGGACGCGCCCGCGGCCGAGGTGCTGGACGCGCGCATTGCCGCCGATGGCAACGACCTCAAGGCCCGCCACCTGCGTGGCGTGCAGTTGCTGCTGGGCGGCCACGACGAGGCCGCGCTGGCGCAGTTCCTGGAAATGCTGCGGATCGACCGCACCTTCGAAGAAGGACTGCCGCGCAAGGCCCTGATCGACGCCTTCAATGTGATCTCCGACGAGGACCTGGTCGGCCAGTACCGCCGCCGGATGGCCTCCCTGCTGTTCTGAACGGGAACATGCTTCGTTCAGAATCCCTGCACTGAACGCGGGCAATAATGCGCTGGATGGCGGCCGTACGGCCGCCACGATCCGTTCGGGGGGATGAGGTCGGGGCCATGGGGTCTTGCAGCTGCGCCCCCGCATTGCCGGGATTGCAAACTGTGACCTTCGTCCGCTCGCTGTTGTTCGCCATGCGCTTCCAGGGTGCCTTGCTCTGCGCCCTCCTCCTGCTGCCGGGTCTGGCCGGTGCCCAGGACTGGAACTACCGGGTCCGTCCCGGCGATACCCTGTGGGACCTGGGTGGCCTGTACCTCAAGCCTTCGGTGCCCTGGCAGCAACTGCAACAGCACAACCGCATCGACAATCCCTACCAGCTGCCCCCCGGCCAGCTGCTGCGCTTCCCCATCAGCTGGCTGCGCATCGAACCGGCGCCCGCCCGCGTACTGTCCGTGCGTGGCAAGGTCGAGCTGTCTGGCGCCGACGGCAGCGCCACGCGCGCGGTCCTGGCCGGCGAGCAGCTGCGTATCGGCGATACCGTGCAGACCGAAGGCGACTCCAGCATCACGCTTGAATTCGCCGATGCCTCGCGCCTGCAGTTGCGCGAGCATTCGCGCCTGCGCCTGGACCAACTCAGCCGCTATGGCCATACCGGCATGGTCGACACCCGCCTGCGCCTGCAGCAGGGACGCGCCAGCAACCGGGTGACGCCGGCCCGCGGTCCGGCATCGCGCTACATCATCGATGCCCCCACCGCCACCAGCAGCGTGCGCGGCACCGTGTTCCGGGTCAGTGCCGGCGACACCGGCCAGGTCGCGGCCACCGAGGTCCTGCAGGGCAAGGTGCAGGTCGGCAACATCCACGGCCAGCGCCTGGTCCGGCCAGGACAGGCCACCCGCAGCGGCAGCGCTGACGCAGCCCCCGCTGCGGTCTCTCCCCTGCTGCCCGCTCCGACGCTGCGCAACGACCAACTTCGGCTGGCGCCGCTGCCGACCCTGCTGGCCTGGGAAGCGGTTCCCGGCGCCGCACACTACCGCGTGGAAGTGGTACAAGCCGCAACACCGGAAATTCTGCTCTTTGCCGCGACCACCGCTGACACCCACCTGGCCATCGGCGATCTGCCGCCCGGCCAGCTGCGTATCCTGCTGCGTGCTGTCGACGCACAGGGTGTGGAAGGCCTGGATGCCAGCGCCGATTTCGAACTCAGCGACCAGCCGCCGCCGCCACTGACGGTGGCCCCGCTGCATGGGCAGACGATCAACAGCGACCGACCGCGCTTCCGTTGGAGCCAGGCCCCCGGCGCGCGCAGCAGCGTACTGCAGATCGCCGCCGAGCCGAGCTTCGTGCAACCGCTGCAGGAACAGACGACCCCTGGCACCGACCTGCGCCTGGCGCAGCCACTGCCGCCGGGCCAGTACTTCTGGCGCGTGGCCTCGCGCGATGGCAACGGCCACCAGGGCCGCTACGGCCAGGCGCTGCCGCTGCAGCTGAGCAATGAACCGGTTGATCCGGCGCTGCAGCCGCCGGAAGCCGCGCATGGCGAGCTGACGCTGCGCTGGCAGGCGGGCAGCGAAGGCCAGCGCTATCGGGTGCAGGTCGATCGCCGCGGAGACTTCAAGGCGCCGCTGGTCGATGAGACAGTGGTCGAGCCGCAGGTCAGCTTCAAGCGGCCCTGGAGCGGCACCCTGCACGTGCGCGTGCAGTACATCGACGATGACGGTCATGCAGGCGAGTACTCTCCTGCGCAGCAGATCAAGCTGCCCTGCCGCCTGTGCTACGGCGCTGGCGGCGGCGCCCTGCTGCTGTGGCTGTTGTTATGAGGCGCTCGCCACTGCCGTGGTCGAAGCGGATCCTGCTGGCGCTGCTGGCCGGCGTGCTGACCGTGATCGCCAGCCAGGGCCAGTGGCTGTGGCGGCAGGATGAAGCCGCCTACGATGCCATGGTCGGCAACTGGGACTATCGTCCCGATCCAAGCGTGCTGATCGTGGCGATCGACGAAGGCAGCCTGCAGCGCATCGGCCAGTGGCCGTGGCCGCGCTCGATCCACGCACGCCTGCTGGATCGCCTGACCGATGCCGGCGCCGAGCGCGTCGCGCTGGACCTGATGCTGTCCGAGCCGGACCGCCGCGACAGCCGCCAGGACGAGGCGCTGGCCGCGGCCATCCGCCGCAATGGCCGGGTGGTGCTGCCGGTGCTGGCCGCGCCCGCGGCCGGTGATCGCATGGCCGAGGAAATGCTGCCGGTACCGCAGATTGCGGCCAGTGCCGCCGCCATCGGCCACACCGATGTTGAAGTGGACGGCGATGGTGTCGCCCGCGGCGTCTACCTGCACGCTGGCATCGGCATGGCCCATTGGCCCGCGCTCGGATTGGCCCTTGCGGGCCTCCCCGCGGGCGCTGTGCGCGGCCTGCCCGACCCCGATCCGGGGGTGAGCTCGCCCTATCAATGGCGACGCGACGACTACGTGCGGGTGCGCTACGCCGGTCCGCCCGAGCGGCTGCCGCAGGTTTCCTACGTGGACGTGCTCGATGGCCATGTGGACATGGCGATGTTGCACGGCCGTCGCATCGTCGTCGGCATGACCGCCAGTGGCATCGCACCACGGCTGTTGACGCCGACCACCCGCGAGTTCTGGATGAGTGGCAGCGAGTACCAGGCCAACATCGCCTCGATGCTGCTGCAGCACAAGCAGATCGACCTGCTGCCGCGCCTCTGGCAGCACGCCATCAGTGGTGTGGTGGTTGCGCTGTGCGTGCTCCTGCTCGGCCTGCGCCTGCCGTGGCTGGCCGCGCTGGCATCACTGCCGGCGGCGCCGTTGCTGAGCTGGGTGCTGCTGCGCGCAAGCGACCTGTGGTGGGCGCCGGCTACCGCCATGCTGGGCGTTCTGCTGGTGTTGCTGGCCTGGGCGATCTGGCGGATCTCGGCCTGGCACCGCCAGGCCAACCGCGACGCGCTGACCGGTCTTGGCAACCGCCTGCGCTTCGAGCAGTCGCTGCAGCAGGAATGCGATGCCGCCCGGCGCAGTGGCAAGCCGTTGAGCCTGGCGCTGATCGACGTCGACCATTTCAAGCGCCACAACGACCGCCATGGCCACCAGGTGGGCGACCGCGTGCTGCGCGATGTCGCCCGCCTGATCGGCGCGCATGCGCGGCGCCCGCGTGACATGGCCGCACGTTACGGCGGTGACGAATTCGCACTGGTGCTGCCGGATACGCCAGCCGAGGGGGCGCGCCTGGTGATCGAGGACCTGATCGCATGCGTGCGGGCGCTGCCGGCGCCCGGCGATGCCAGCGACGGTGCCGTCACCCTCACCATCGGCGTGTTCACCCGCGTGCCTGACGGCGATCTGCAACCACACCATTTCGTCGAAGGCGCCGACACCGCGTTGTACCAGGCCAAGGCCAATGGGCGCGACGGGTATGTCATCGACGGCCCATGAGGCAGGATATGCACACCACCTGTAGAGTCGAGCTTGCTCGACTGCCTCCGCCTCATTCCAGCGGCCAGCGACACCACGCAAGCGGATAGTCTCCCAGCCGCGATGTCAGGCCCGTACGCACTGGGTTGGCCAGTACATACAGTGACTGTTGCCGAACATCCGCCTCATTCCGGATCAGATGATCGTAGTAGCCCCGCTGCCACACCGGCCGTCCTTCATCGGAGTGCGCAGTGACTGCAATGGCCACTCTGGACTTCAGTGACTGCATGCATCGCCCCAGGGTTCCTTGACGCAGCTGCATGACCCCAAGCTCGACTCAACAATTCGCCGGACCACGCCCGAATCGTGCGGACGCTCGCCCGGGGTGCAACATACGCATGCGAATGGTTAGACTGGACGCCTCGCCCTGCGCCCCGGACCCGCATGAACGCCCGCCTGTTCCGCTTCGGTATCAACCTCTGGCCGCCGTTCCTGTTCACCGGCATCCACGTCACCCGCATCACTCCCGACTACCGGCAGATCGATGTCGAACTGCGATTGCGGCCCTGGAACCGGAACTATGTCGGTACCCACTTCGGCGGCAGCCTGTTCGCGATGACCGATCCGTTCTGGATGCTCGGCCTGCTGCATATCCTTGGCCGTGACTACTACGTGTGGGACCGCGCCGGTGCCATCGATTTCCTCAAGCCCGGCCGCGGTACCGTGCGTACCTCGTTCCGCATCGACGACGCACTGCTGGACGAACTGCGCGCCGAAGCCGCCGCTGGTGACAAAGTGCTGAGATGGTTCAGCAATGATGTCGTCGATGAAAGCGGCGAGGTGGTCGCCCAGGTGCGCAAGCAGGTCTACCTGCGGTTGAAGCCACACGCACGCTGAGCGCGCTTCAGTCGCGTCCCGCCGCAGTCGAAGCCGATTCCTTCTGCAACGGCACCGACAGCCACGGGTTCTCATCAGCGCTGCGCGCTGGAGAGCGACGCGGCACCTGCAGGTGGCGGCCATCGGCCGACAGTTGCGGCGCCCGCACCGGCGAGCGGAACTGCACCGGCAGCCGCTGCAGTGCGTCCACCGGATCATCCGTCTGCTGCCGCAGCCAACGCTGCGCCCCCAGCAGCCGCACCATCGCCGCGGCATCCTGTGGCCGTGACGAATAGGCAGGATAGATCGGCGCGGCCATATCGGTCAGCACGCAGCCCATGACGTTCGACAGGCAACCGAAGTCATGCTGCGGTGGCGCCGGCACTGGCAACGGGCGATCCGCTTCCAGCGCCGCTGTGGCTGCCGCGCCACAGGCCCAGCCGAGATTGCCGGCCGCGCGGGCCAGGGTGCTGCTGCGATCCAGCACCAGCACGCCGCCGAACTCCCGCGCCGATGTCTCGATCGCCGCGCGGTTCATCGCATACTCGCCCTGCATTGCCCGGCACAGGCTCTGTTCCTCGGCCCGCATCGGCTGCAGCGCCTGTTCGCATTCCGTTGGCAGCGGGTGGCCGGCGGGTAGTTCGACCAGCATGTCGGCCAGCAGCTGGGCATTGGCCTGGACCAGGCTGGCGCCGATGATGCTCTCGATCAGATAGCTGCTACCGGGCACCAGCCGCCTTCCCAGCAGCAGTCCACGGCAGCTGCCGCGCAGTGCACCGTCGATATCGCCCTGCACGTAGTCCAGCGCGTGCGCGCTGGTGGCGTCCACCACCAGGCCATAGGTCGGCAACGGGACCAGAATGCCGTCGCCCTTCGGCTGGAACGGCGATATGAAGTAGTCCGCTTCGGCCAGCTGATCCAGCCGCGCATGCAACTGCTGGTGGCCGGCGTGGGCGTCCACGAAGCGTTGCGGGTTCGCGCGGACCTGGGCGAGGCAGCCGGTGGCGGCCGGCCCGCAACTGGCACCGGGCCGCGAGCGCAGCTCGGCATGGTTGGCCGCCAGGTGTGTCTGGCCGCCGCTGCTGCCCTGCAGGTCGGCCTCCCAACGGCGCACGTCCTCGGCCAACGCCTGCTCGCGCTGGCGGGCATCCAGATCGTCGAACGGCAACGTCCACAGCAGCGCATAACCATTGCGCCCGGCCGCCGGCAGGCGTGCCTCCAGCCGTTGCTGCGCCTGCAGGCGTGATTCAGGCACCGGCCACATGCGCGATGCGCACCACACCACGATGGCCAGCACCAGCAGGCCCGCCAGGGTCCAGCCCAGTCCGCGCAGAATCTTCAACACAGCTTCCCTTCCATGTGTCGTTGCCGCAGTCGATTCCCCAGCGTAATCGACCGGCGGTGGCCGCTACAATGCGCACATGTCGCTCGAAGCCCCCGCCCTGGTCCCCCGCCCCTCCCTGCAGCGCCTGTTCCTGACCGGCCTGCTGACCCTGCTGCCGATCTGGCTGACCTGGGTCGTGGTCAAGTTCGTGTTCGTGCTGCTGTCGGGCATTTCCAGCCCCTTGGTGGTACCGCTTTCCGAGCAGATCGCGACAAGCTTCCCGCATTACCTCGGCTGGGTTCGTGCCGAGTGGATCCAGGACACCATCGCCCTGCTGGCCACCCTGCTGGTGATCCTGGCGGTGGGCGTGGCCAGCCGCCGCGTGCTCGGCCAGCGCCTGCTGCGCTGGGTCGGCGCGATCATCAAGCGCATTCCCCTGGCCAGCATCATCTACGACAGCGCCAAGAAGCTGCTGGACATGCTGCAGACCGAACCGGGCAGTACCCAGCGCGTGGTGCTGATCGACTTTCCGCACCGCGACATGAAGTCGGTCGGCCTGGTCACCCGCGTCATCAAGGAACACGGCACCGACCGTGAGCTGGCGGCGGTGTACGTGCCGACCACGCCGAACCCGACCTCGGGTTACCTGGAAATCGTGCCGGTGGAGCTGCTGACCCCGACCGACTGGACCGTCGACCAGGCCATGAGCTTCATCATTTCCGGTGGTGCCGTCGCACCGTCCAGCGTTCCGTTCACGCGCGCAGGCGAACGCAGCGAATGACCGCGGCGCCGGTCGAGCGCCCGCTGCAGGACCGCGCGGTCCTGCTGTTCATCGTGCTGGCCGCATTTTTCTGCGGCAACGCGGTGCTGGCCGAGCTGATCGGGGTGAAGATCTTCGCGCTGGAAGACACCCTCGGCATCGATCCGCTGAACTGGAACCTGTTCGGCCAGACCGGCTCGCTCAGCTTCACCGCCGGCACCCTGTTGTGGCCGGTGGTGTTCATCATGACCGACACCATCAACGAGTTCTTCGGCAAGCGCGGCGTGCGCTTCATCTCGTGGCTGGCGGTGGTGCTGATCGGCTACGGCTTCCTGTTCGCCTTCGCCGCCATCTCGCTGGCGCCGGCCAGCTGGTGGGTCACCTCGATGGACGGCCACGGCGTGCCCGACTACCAGGCCGCGTTCGCGGCGGTGTTCGGCCAGGGCATGTGGACCATTGCCGGTTCGCTGGTGGCCTTCCTGCTCGGCCAGTTGATCGACGTGGCGGTGTTCCATCGCATCCGCCAGGCCACCGGCGAACGCCACGTGTGGCTGCGCGCGACCGGCTCGACCGCGATATCGCAGGTCGTGGACAGCTTCGTGGTGATCTGGATCGCCTTCGTGCTCGGCCCGCAGCACTGGCCGACCTCGCTGTTCCTTGCCGTCGCCAGCGTCAACTACGTGTACAAGATGGGCTTTGCGATTGCCCTGATTCCGTTGCTGTACCTGATGCGGCGGGCTATCACCCGCTATCTGGGCGCCGATCGAGCGGCGGCGTTGCGCGCCGCCGCGGCGGCTGACTGAAGCCCCAGCGCCACCAAGCTGACTGCGCCTTCACGCTGGCCGTACGCGCGCGGTTCGTGCAAGCTCCACGGTCTGTGTTCCACGGAAGCTTCTTGATGCCGTATTCCCCCCGCGTCCTGGCCGCCGCCATTGCCGCGTTGTTCCTGTTCAGTGCCGTGCCGTCGGCCGAAGCAGCGAAGAAGAAGGCCAGCCGCCCTGCCGCCGCGCAGACCCGCCAGGCCGCCAAGCCCAAGGCCAGGCCCGCCCGCGCCACCGCGCCGGCCCGTGGCAGTTCGGCGCGCCGCGCCGCGCCACGCCCGGTCGCACCGGCCCGTGCCGTACCCAAGCAGGTGCAGCTGGAGCGCCTGTATGACGAATACTGGGATGCCTCGATGCGGCTGAATCCGCTGCAGGCGACCTTCCAGGGCGAGCCCCGCTACAACGACCAGCTGCCCAACATCCTGTCCGCCGCCTGGCGCCAGCAGTCGCACGACTTCACCACCGAGTGGCTGGGCAAGGTCGAGAAACTCGGCAGCGACGGCCTGCAGGGCCAGGACCTGCTCAGCTACGAGATCTTCGTGCGCGACGCGCGCGCTTCGCTGGCCGCCGAGCGCTACCCGAGCTGGATGATGCCGATCAGCCAGTACTACAACATCGGCAGCATCATGGCGATCCTCGGTGCCGGTGCCGGCGCGCAGCCGTTCAACACCGTGCAGGACTACGACACCTGGTCGCGCCGTTCGCTCGGCATTCCCGAGCTGTTCGACCAGGCCATCGACAACATGCGCCAGGGCATGAAGGCCGGCGTGGTACAGCCGCGCGACCTGATGGAAAAAGTGCTGCCGCAGCTGGATGCGGTGATCAAG
The DNA here is from genome assembly GCF_009659995.1 of Stenotrophomonas sp. MH181796. Lineage (NCBI taxonomy): Bacteria > Pseudomonadati > Pseudomonadota > Gammaproteobacteria > Lysobacterales > Lysobacteraceae > Stenotrophomonas > Stenotrophomonas sp. MH181796. The sequence continues at coordinate 379,542 of NZ_RAHU01000004.1, read as the reverse complement.
CCGACCGCCGAAGAGAGCATCTTCTGGTCGCCGATCCGCACCATGCCGAACACCATCCCGGCTGAGGACAAGGCGCGCATCAGCGCCGAGTACAAGCGCATGATCGAACTGCGCATCATGCCGGCCTACCGCGCCCTGCGCGGCTTCATCGCCACCGAATACCTGCCCGCCACGCGTGCCAGCAGTGGCCTCGGCGCGCTGCCCGATGGCCAGGCCTGGTACGCCAACCTGATCGTGCAGACCACCGCCAGCGACCAGACCGCTGCGCAGCTGCACGCGCTGGGCGAACAACGCGTGCAGGAACTGCAGGCCCAGATCGCCACGGTGATGAAGGATGCCAAGCTGCGTGGTACGCCATCCAAGCTGCTGCGCAGCATGCGCAATGACCGCCAGTTCCAGTACGGCGACGCCAATGCGCTGATCAACCGTTACCGCCAGGTGCAGCAGCAGGTCAATGCGCGCCTGCCGCAGGTACTGGACACCCTGCCCAAGTCCACCCTCGAAGTGCGCGCGGTGGAACCGGAACGTGCGTTGACCGCCGCCGCCGCGGCCTATCAGCCGTCACCGGCCGGGCAACCGGGCGTGCTGTACGTGAACACCCGCGACCTGCCCAGCCGCAAGCGCTGGAACGTGCCGGTGCAGTACCTGCATGAAGCGATCCCCGGCCACCACGTGCAGCTGGGCCTGCAGCAGGAACTGGCCAAGCTGCCGCGTTTCCGTCGCCTCGGTGGCGACCTCGCCTTCGTCGAAGGCTGGGGCCTGTACGCGGAAACGCTGGGCGAGGACCTGGGCGTCTACACCGATCCCTACGACCGCATCGGCTACCTGTACTCGCGCCTGCTGCGCGCCGCCCGCGTTGTGGCCGACACCGGCGTGAACGCCCAGGGCTGGAGCAAGCAGCAGGCCGTCGCCTACCTGCAGAAGACCGTGGACATGAGCAGCGACGATGCCAACGCCGAAGTCGAGCGGATCATGGCCCAGCCCGGCCAAGCGCTGTCCAACGTGGCTGGCCTGACCACCATTGTTGCCCTGCGCGACAAGGCCAAGGCACGCCAGGGCACCGCCTTCGACCTGCGCCGCTTCCACGCCGAACTGCTGAAGGACGGCTCGATGCCGCTGGACGTGCTGGACCGCAAGATGGAACGCTGGATGGCCCAGCCCGCCAGCGCTACGCCCGCCCCGTCACCCTGACCCTTCCGGAGCCGCCATGCGTCCTGCCGTCGCCCTGTTCGCCGTCGTGCTGGGCCTGCTGCCGCTGGCCACCTCCGCCGCTCCGGTGCTGACCCCACCGGATGCGGGCATCGACGGCCTGATGCAGGCCTACGATGGCCAGGTACCCGGCGCCGCCGTGCTGGTACTGCACGACGGGCAACCGGTATTCCGCCGCGGCTACGGCCTGGCGGTGGTGGAGGACGGCACCACGGTCACCGCGGCCAGCAACTTCCGGCTGGCCTCGGTCAGCAAGCAGTTCACCGCTGCGGCGGTGCTGCTGCTGGTGGAAGACGGGCGGCTCGGACTGGACCAGACCGCCCACCACTGGCTGCCCGAGTTGCCGCCGGCTGCAGCGGCCATCACGATCCGCCAGCTGCTCTCGCACACCGGTGGCCTGCTCGACTACGAAGACCTGATGGCCCCTGCCGACACCCGCCAGGTACATGACGCCGATGTGCTGACCCTGCTGTCGCACGAAGATCGCCTGAACTTCGCACCTGGCACGCAGTATCGCTACAGCAACAGCGGCTATGCATTGCTGGCACTGATCATCGGCCGCGCCTCCGGCCAGGATTTCGCGAGCTTCCTGCAGCAGCGCATCTTCCGCCCACTGGGCATGGCGCATACGGTGGCCCACCAGGATGGCGTGGACACGGTCGCCGCACGCGCCTATGGCTACAGCCAGATCGACGGTCACTGGCAGCGCACCGACCAGAGCACCACCAGCGCCGTGCTCGGTGATGGCGGCATCTATTCCTCGCTGGACGACCTGGCCCGCTGGGATGCGGCGCTGTACGACGACCGCCTGCTGTCGAAGGCCTCGCGCCGCGCGATGTTCAGCCCGGCCACGGCAACACCCGAACCGGATGTGCCGCACTACGGCTTCGGCTGGCGCCTGAATGGCCCGGTGCAATGGCACAGTGGCGAAAGCATCGGCTTCCGCAACGTGATCGTGCGCCATCCGGAGAAGCACCTGACCGTGATCGTGCTGACCAACCGCAACGACCCCGAACCCTATCCGCTGGCGCAGAAGATCGCCCAGCGCTGGCTGGACACCCTGCAATGAACACCGGTTCCGACGGCCTGCTGGGCATCCACCACGCCGCACTGATCTGCAGTGACTACGCGCGCTCGAAGGACTTCTACGTGCGCATCCTCGGCCTGCGCGTGCTGGCCGAGAACCACCGCAGCGCGCGCGACTCCTGGAAGCTGGACCTGGCCCTGCCCGATGGCGGCCAGCTGGAACTGTTCTCCTTCCCTTCCCCGCCCCCCCGGCCCAGCCGCCCGGAAGCCCAGGGCCTGCGCCACCTCGCCTTCCGAGTGGCCGCGCTGGAGCCGTTCATCCAACGCCTGGCTGCACATGGCGTGGCCTGCGAACCGATCCGCGTGGACGAATACACCGGCCGCCGCTTCACCTTCTTCGCCGACCCCGACGACCTGCCGCTGGAGCTGTACGAGGTCGGTTGAGCGTTTTTCAATCGTGATTTATCCATGCATGGCATGGATCTACGTGTCGACCAAGGTCGACACCCACCAAGAGCAGGCCGTGCCATTCCGACAGATTGCGGAGACCTGTCGAAGGCGGGGTGGGTCCGGTTGCGGGGGTGTCCGCGGCATGGATGCCGCGGCCAAGCCCCCAGGGACGGGTTTACGGCGTCCCCCGCAACCGGACCCACCCCGCCATCCCACGGAATGGTCGCTTTTGCCGTTGCCGTTGAGGTTGCCGGCCAGCGGCCGGCACTACCGTGGGTGCAGGGCGCAGCCCTGCAAAGCCCCCCTTCCCCATACCCCGCCGAATGGGTATACAGTCGACCCATACCGGCACCGTGCCGGAATGAACCCTGGGAGGGGACCATGCGCAACACCTTCAAGACCCTGCTGCTGGCACTGCCGCTGTGCCTGGCCGCCCTGTCGGCCCAGGCCGCCGACGGCGCCGCTGGCCGCTGGAAGACCATCGACGACAAGACCGGCAAGGTGAAGTCGATCGTCGAGATCACCGAGGCCGCCAACGGCACGCTGACCGGCAAGGTGGTCGACATCCTGCACTCGGACAAGGGCCCGAACCCGGTCTGCGATGGATGTGAAGGCGCCAACAAGAACAAGCCGGTGAAGGGCATGACCATCCTCTGGAACCTGAAGGCCGATGGCGCCAACAAGTGGTCCGGCGGCACCATCCTCGACCCGGCCAACGGCAAGACCTACAAGTCGAAGATGGAGCTGCAGCCGGGTGGCACCAAGCTGGACGTGTCCGGCTGCATCGCCTTCATCTGCCGCGCACAGACCTGGCAGCGCGAATAAGCGCCCCCGTCCCCGCTTGATCCCCGTGACCCGGCCCCGGCCGGGTCACGTCGTTGCGGGCATGCGATACTCTGCGGTTCCCCTCGGCTTCACCCCGCGACCATGACCCGTACCGCGCTCGTCACCACCGCCCTGCCCTACGCCAACGGCCCGCTGCATCTGGGCCACCTGGTCGGCTACATCCAGGCCGACATCTGGGTGCGTGCGCGGCGAATGAGCGGCGGCAAGGCCTGGTTCGTCTGCGCCGACGACACCCACGGCACGCCGATCATGCTGGCTGCGGAAAAGGCCGGGGTCACCCCGGAAGCCTTCATCGCCAACATCCAGGCCAGCCACGAACGTGACTTCGCCGCCTTCGGCGTGGCCTTCGACCATTACGACTCGACCAACTCGGCAGCCAACCAGGCGCTGACCGAGCAGTTCTACCTGAAGCTGGAGGCGGCCGGCCATATCAGCCGCCGTTCGGTCGCCCAGTTCTACGACCCGGCCAAGGGCATGTTCCTGCCCGACCGCTACGTCAAGGGCATCTGCCCGAACTGCGGCAGCCCCGACCAGTACGGCGACAACTGCGAAGTCTGCGGCGCCACCTATGCGCCGACCGACCTGAAGGAGCCGCGTTCGGTCATCTCCGGTGCCACGCCGGAAATGCGCGATTCGGAGCACTTCTTCTTCGAGGTGGGCCACTTCGATGCGTTCCTGCGCGAATGGCTGGCCGGCGATGTCGCCCTGCCGGGCGTGAAGGCCAAGCTCGGTGAGTGGCTCAATGCCGAAGGTGGCCTGCGCGCGTGGGACATCTCGCGCGATGCGCCGTACTTCGGTTTCCAGATTCCCGGCCAGCCGGGCAAGTACTTCTACGTCTGGCTGGATGCGCCGATCGGCTACCTGTCCAGCTTCCAGACCCTGTGCGGCAAGCTCGGCGAGGACTTCGAAGCGCACCTGCGTGCCGGCACCAGCACCGAGCTGCACCACTTCATCGGCAAGGACATCGTCAACTTCCACGGCCTGTTCTGGCCGGCGGTGCTGCACGGTACCGGCCACCGCGCGCCGACCCGCCTGCACGTCAACGGCTACCTGACCGTGGACGGCGCCAAGATGAGCAAGTCGCGTGGCACCTTCGTGATGGCCCGTACCTTCCTCGATGCCGGCCTGGAGCCGGAAGCGCTGCGCTATTACTACGCCGCCAAGTCCGGCGGCGGCGTCGACGATCTCGACCTGAACCTGGGTGACTTCATCGCCCGCGTCAACGCCGATCTGGTCGGCAAGTTCGTCAACCTGGCCAGCCGCTGCGCCGGCTTCATCAGCAAGCGCTTCGACGGCCTGTTGGCCGCGCAGCTGCCCGATGCGGCGCAATACCAGCGCTTCGTCGATGGCCTGGCGCCGATCCGTGAAGCCTACGAGCGCAATGACCCGGCCGCGGCGATCCGCCTGACCATGACCCTGGCTGACGAAGCCAACCGCTACATCGACGACGTCAAGCCGTGGGTCATCGCCAAGCAGGAAGGTGCCGACGCACAGCTGCAGGCCGTATGCAGCCAGGGCCTGAACCTGTTCCGCGTGCTGGTCACCGCACTGAAGCCGGTGCTGCCGGCCACCGCCGCGCAGGCCGAGGCCTTCCTGGCCGCGCCGGCAAACGACTGGACCGACCTGGTGCAGCCGCTGCTGGGCCACCGCATCACTGACTACACCCCGCTTTTCACCCGTATCGACCCGAAGAAGATTGACGCCATGATCGACGCCTCCAAGGACACCCTGCAGCCGGCCGCCGCTGCCGCCCCTGCCGCCAAGACCGATGCGGTCAAGCCGGCCGCACCGGCACCGGCCAAGGAAGAAGCCAAGAGCACCGACGCCCCGGCCTACATCGGCATCGACGATTTCGCCAAGCTCGACCTGCGCATCGGCAAGGTGCTGGTGTGCGAGTTCGTGGAAGGCTCGGACAAGCTGCTGCGCTTCGAACTGGACGCCGGCGAACTGGGCAAGCGCCAGATCTTCTCCGGCATCCGTGGCAGCTACGGCGAGCCGGAAGCCCTGGTCGGCCGCAGCGTGGTGTTCATCGCCAACCTGGCCCCGCGCAAGATGCGCTTCGGCCTGAGCGAAGGCATGATCCTGTCGGCCGGTTTCGACGGCGGCGCGCTGGCGCTGCTGGACGCCGACAGCGGCGCACAGCCGGGCATGCCGGTCCGCTGATGCCTGCAGCGGGCGTGGCCACCGCCACGCCCGCCGGCAGCACCGGCCACGGGGGCAACGCGATGGGAAGCAACGGAATGGAACTGGCGCTGTTCGACTTCGACCACACCGTGACCACCTGCGATACCTATGGCCGTTTCCTGCGCCGCGTGGCCACCGCCGAACAGCTGGCGCAGGCGTGGTGGAAGGTCGGCCCGTGGCTGGCCGCATACAAGCTGAAGCTGATCTCGGCCGAACGCATCCGCGCACGCGTCACCCGCCTGACCTTCAGCGACCGCCACAGCGATGACATCACCACGCTGGCGGCAGGCTTCTCGCGTGAGTTCCTGCCCGAGGTTGTGCGCCCGGAAATGCTGGAGCAGATCCGCTGGCACAAGGAACAGCAGCATACCGTGGTGATCGTGTCCGGCTCGCTGGACCTGTACCTGCGGCCGTGGTGCGAGCAGCTGGGCCTGCAGCTGATCTGCAACCGTCTGGAAAGCCAGGACGGCCGCCTGACCGGTCGTTATGCCGGAGGCGACTGCGGCCCGCGCAAGGTCGAGCACATCCGTCGCCAGTTCGATCTGTCGCGCTACGTGCGCATCCATGCCTACGGTGACAGTTCCGAAGACAAGCCGATGCTGGCGCTGGCCCACGAGCGCTGGTTCCGTGGCAAACCCCTGAAGTAACCCCCAACGCGCAGCCTTCGCCACGCATGAGCCTGATCCCGCCCCTGACCGAACGCCTCGACCGCTTGCTGCCGCAGACCCAATGCGGGCAATGCGGCTACGACGGCTGCCGCCCGTACGCGCAGGCGATGGCGCGCGGCGAGGTGGGCGTGGACCGCTGCCCACCGGGCGGCGACGCTGGCGCGCGCGCACTGGCGCAGGTACTGGGCGTGCCCGCCATTCCGTTTGATCGTTCGCGCGGCGAACACAAGGCGCCGCAGGTGGCGCTGATCGTGGAAGCCGACTGCATCGGCTGCACCAAGTGCATCCAGGCCTGCCCGGTGGATGCCATCGTCGGCGGCGCCAAGTACATGCACACGGTCATTGCCGATCTGTGCACCGGTTGCGAGCTGTGCATTCCACCGTGCCCGGTGGATTGCATCGAGATGCTGCCCCTGTAACGGGGTCTGCAGAAGGGGTCAGATCCCTTTTCCAACGGAAAAGGGATCTGACCCCGTTCAATGATTACGGCACCGCTGCCGTCACCACGATCTCGACCTTCCACTCGGCGTGGGCCAGCTTGGCTTCGAAGGTTGCGCGGGCCGGGGTCGCGCCCTCGACCACCCACTCGTCCCATGCCTTGTTCATGCCGTCGAAGTCGGCGATGTCGGCCAGGAACACTTCGGCGCGCAGCACATGCTGGCGATCACTGGCGACCAGCGCCAGCAGCTTGTCGATCTCGGCCAGCACCTGCCGGGTCTGCCCGGTAATGTCCTGGCTGGTGTCTTCCGGAATCTGGCCGGAGAGGTAGGCGACCTTGTTGTACACGGTCATTTCGGACATGCGCGGTCCGACGTCGTAACGCTCCATCATGGGCGTGGCTCCTGCGGGTGATCAGGCCTGCATTGTCCTCCAATCCGGTCAACGATGGGTGCAGGGGGAGCCTTCGCGCAGGATCACTACCGGGCTCCGACACGCCTGCTGGTCAAATGGCGGCGACAGGCGCACGATGCGCCACGCCCGCGTTGACACCGCACTCGCCCCGCCTGACGCACCCTTGCGCCGATGACACCAGCCACCGACCCCGCCACCGCTTCCTCCACCCCGGCATGGAAGCGGGTCCTCACCATCGTCGTTCCCCTGCTGATCCTCTCGCTGGCCCTGCATGGCCTGGCCAGTGAATTCGATGAGCACGGCTACCGCGCGATCCGTCAGGCGTTCCGCCACCTCAGTGCCACCCAGATCGCGCTCACCGTGGTGCTCGGTCTGGCCAGCTACGCCTGCCTGATCGGCTTCGATGCCATCGGCCTGCGACGCAGTGGCATCCGCGTGCATCCGGCGCGCATCGGCATCACCGCCTTCCTTGCGCATACGCTGGGCCAGACCGTGGGCTTTGCGGCATTGACCGGAGGCGCAGTGCGCCTGCGTGGCTACCGCAGCGCCGGCCTGGACCTGGCGCAGATCGGCCAGGTGGTGCTGATGAGCACGCTCGGCTTCGTGTTCGGTGCATGGCTGCTGATCAGTGTGGCGCTGTGCATGGAACCGGCTGCCGCAGCCTTGGCGCTGCCGCTGGATCCCAATGCGGTACGTATCGTCGGCATCGTCGCGTTGCTCGCCTACCTCGCCACGGTGCTGCTGGTCGGCCGCGATGGACGGCAGTTCAGCGTGTTCGGTCATGCGTTGTGGCTGCCCGACCGCCGCACCATGATCGGTGTCACCGTGCTCAGCGTGATCGAACTGGTGCTGGCCAGTGCCGCGTTCTATGTGCTGCTGCCGGACTCCACGCCGACCGGCCTGCCGGGCTTCGTCGGCCTGTACCTGGTGGCAGTGCTGGCCGGCCTGGTCTCGACGGTTCCCGCGGGCCTGGGCGTGTTCGAATGGAGCCTGCTGAAGCTGTTGCCGCAGGTGGCGCCGGCGGCGGTACTGGCGGCGGCGCTGATCTACCGCGTTACCTACTACGTACTCCCGCTGGTGCTGGCCACCCTGCTCGCCCTCGCACCTGCACTGCGTCAGCCGCTACAGGCCAGTGCCGGCGCAACCCGCGCCGGCTGGAACGCGCTGCGCCCGTGGCTGCCGCAGATCATCGCGCTGGCGGTGTTCAGCATCGGCGCCGCGCTGGTCATCGACGGCACGCTGCCGACGCCGCGCCGTCACCTGGTCAACGCCTCGCTGCCGATCCTGGAAACCTCGCACCTGATCGGCAGCCTCAGCGGGGTCGCGCTGCTGCTGATCGGCCAGGGCCTGGCCCGGCGCAGCCATGCGGCGTGGATGCTGGCGATGGTGGTGTGCGTGGTCACCCCGTTGCCGTTGTGGCTGCGTGGTGGCCAATGGCTGATCGCAGTTTCCGCAGTGCTGGTGGCGATGGCACTGTGGGCCGCACGCCGCGAGTTCTACCGCCAGGGTGCCCTGCTGGACGAAGCCTGGTCGTGGCCGTGGCTGCGCAATCTCGGCCTGGTGCTGGTTGCGGTCACCTGGCTGCTGTTCTTCACCTACAGTCATGTCGAATACCAGAACGAGCTGTGGTGGCAGTTCGCGGTGTCGGGCAATGCACCGCGCGCACTGCGTGCGTTGCTGGTGGTCGCCATCGCGCTGGTGATGTTCGGCCTGGCGCGGCTGCTGCACAGCACGCGCAGCCCGCTGCCAGCCGCCGACGAGGCCACGCTGCAATCACTGGCGCCGGTACTGGCCGGTGCCACCGATACCCAGGCCTGCCTGGTACTGACCGCCGACAAGGCGGTGCTGCGCGATGACGCGAAACAGGGCTTCGTGATGATGCAGCGCTACGGCGGTTCGCTGATCGCGATGGGCGATCCGGTCGGCCCGCCTGACGTGGCGCGCGCGTTGATCTGGCGCTTCCGCGAGGAAGCCGACCGGCTGGGCCTGCGCCCGGTGTTCTACCAGGTGGGCGAGACCTACTGGCAGACCTACCTCGACCTGGGCCTGGGCCTGGTCAAGCTGGGCGAGGAAGCGATGGTGCCGCTGCATGACTTCGGCCTGGAAGGCCGCGAACGCGCCGATCTGCGCCAAGCCTGGAACCGGGGCAAGCGCGGTGGCCTGTCCTTCCGCGTGGCACCGGTGGAGGAAATTCCCAGCCTGCTGCCGCGCCTGCACGCAATTTCCAATGCATGGCTGGAAGACAAGGCCGGCGATGAGAAGGGCTTCTCGCTGGGCAGCTACGACCCGGGTTACCTGGTGCGCTTCCCGGTGGCGCTGGTTGAGGCCGAGGGCCAGATCGTGGCGTTCGCCAACCTGTGGCAGGCACCGGCCGGCGCCGAGCTGTCGGTCGACCTGATGCGCCACGTCAACGAAGCACCGAAGGGCACGATGGACTTCCTCTTCATCGAACTGTTCCTGTGGGGCCGCGCGCAGGGCTATGCGCGTTTCTCGCTGGGCATGGCACCGTTGTCCGGGCTGGCACAGCATCGGCTGGCCGGTCGCTGGAACCGACTGGCCGGTCTGCTGGCGCGGCACGGCGAACGCTTCTACGGGTTCAGTGGCCTGCGCCGCTTCAAATCGAAGTTCGATCCGCAGTGGCGGCCGCGCTATCTCGCCGCGCCCGGCGGCATGCATCTGCCGGCCGCGCTGCTGGATGCCACGCGCCTGATCTCGCTGGATCCGCGGCGGAATTGAAGCCGCGATCCGCCGGGCATGACCCGGCGCTACCTGCCACCCGGTAGGTGTCGACCTTGGTCGACACGCTCATCCCGCGGTGCCTTCAGCCCCGGCGCCGACCAAGGTCGGCGTCTACCAACAGCCGTCGAGCGTGGCTCGACGCTACATGCGCCTGGTAGGTGTCGACCTTGGTGGACACGCTCATTCCACGGCACCTTCAGCCCCGGCGCCGACCAAGGTCGGCGTCTACCAGCAGCCGTCGGGCGTGGCTCGACGCTACATGCACCTGGTAGGTGTCGACCTTGGTCGACACGCTCATCCCGCGGCGCCTTCAGCCCCGGCGCCGACCAAGGTCGGCGTCTACCAACAGCCGTCGAGCGTGGCTCGACGCTACATGCGCCTGGTAGGTGTCGACCTTGGTCGACACGCTCATCCCGCGGTGCCTTCAGCCCCGGCGCCGACCAAGGTCGGCGTCTACCAACAGCCGTCGAGCGTGGCTCGACGCTACATGCGCCTGGTAGGTGTCGACCTTGGTCGACACGCTCATCCCGCGGTGCCTTCAGCCCCGGCGCCGACCAAGGTCGGCGTCTACCAACAGCCGTCGAGCGTGGCTCGACGCTACATGCGCCTGGTAGGTGTCGACCTTGGTCGACACGCTCATCCCGCGGTGCCTTCAGCCCCGGCGCCGACCAAGGTCGGCGTCTACCAACAGCCGTCGAGCGTGGCTCGACGCTACATGCGCCTGGTAGGTGTCGACCTTGGTCGACACGCTCATCCCGCGGTGCCTTCAGCCCCGGCGCCGACCAAGGTCGGCGTCTACCAACAGCCGTCGAGCGTGGCTCGACGCTACATGCGCCTGGTAGGTGTCGACCTTGGTCGACACGCTCATCCCGCGGTGCCTTCAGCCCCGGCGCCGACCAAGGTCGGCGTCTACCAGCAGCCGTCGAGCGTGGCTCGACGCTACATGCGCCTGGTAGGTGTCGACCCTGGTCGACACGCTCAGCCCGCGGCGCCTTCAGCCCCAGCGCCGACCAAGGTCGGCGTCTACCAAACGCTACACCCCGCCCTTCAGGATCACTTCGGCGAGGCGGTCGTAGTCGCCACCAAAATGGTGATCGCCCGGCAGCTTCACCTTCCTCACGCCGTCATTGGCCGGCAGGTCCGGGCACAGCGCGTCCTCATCCTTGTCGCCGTACACGCACAGCGTTTTTTCCGCCGGCAGCCTGGCCACTTCCGGTGCAATCGGCAGGCCGTCACCGCCACCGCCCAGCCAGTTGCTGACATGGAATTCGAAGTCGGCCTTCCTGCCCACCGACAGCAGCACGATGCGCTCCAGCGCCTCACGGGTGCCAGCGTCGAGCTGGTTGATGGTGGCCGGCAGCACGTCGGCGCCCTGCGAGAAACCGATCAACATCACCTTGTCGCGGTGCCATTGCTGGCGGTAGTGGTCGATGATCTTCTGCAGGTCGCCCGCAAAGCCCTTCGGTGTGCGCTCGCTCCAGAAGTAGCGCAGCGAATCGATGCCGACGACCGCCACGCCATGCTCGTTGAGTGACGACGCCACGTTCTTGTCCAGGCCAGCCCAGCCACCGTCACCGGAGACGAACACCGCCAGCGTATCGCCGCTGCCGGTCGCCGGCATTTCCACCACGGGCAGGCCCTTCAGTGCAGCAGGCGGCGGTGCCAGGCTGACGCCGGCCTGCGCGCCGATCACCCGTGCCGCAGCCACCAGGCCCGGTGACGCATCACCGCGCGCAGTGCGCTTGAACTCGCGTGCCATCGCGACCTGCTGCACGAACGCGCTGGCCTGGCCGACCTTGCAGCCGCGGTCACCGGCCGCGCTCAGCCACGGAAAATTCAGTTCGGCCGGCTGCAGCCTGTCGTGCTTCACACCATCGCCGCAGACCATGCGCTGGTGGTTGTGGTCCGGGCAGAAGCCGGTGGTCAGTACACCGGCAAACACCTGGGTATCGGCCTGCGCTGCCAGCGAATAGGCCATCTCGGCACCTTCGCCATCACCGCCGACCAGCGGCAGGTGGTAGCCGGGCAGATGCAGCGAGGCCTGCAGCCAACGTGAGAAATTCTCGACGTCACCGGAACCGAACGAACAGGTCGGGTCCCCCTCGCGCTTGAGCACACCGCGCAGGTGCGCAATGTCCACTGCCGCGACCAGCGCGCCATCGGCACGCAGGGCCTCGATCGGCAGGCGGCTGGTGTCACCACCGGCCGTGGGTTCGTGGAACCAGATCACCACCCGTTGCGGCGTGCCGGATGGCATGTGCACCGGAATCTGCTCGAACCGCCCATGGCTGAACTGCTGCGGGGTCACGGCCGCCGTTGCCGGCAGCGCGGCCAGCGCCAGTACCACACCCATTGCCCTGCCCAGCCCTGCACGCTTCATATCGCATCCCCGATGGAATGCGCACACGATACGCCGCCGCCGCGTGCACGGCACGTACCGGCGCAGGCCGTTGGGGATTCAGTGGGCTGCGGCCCGACGGCTGCGACGGTACAGCGCCATCGCCAGATACAGCAGCCAGCCAACGATCACCGCGATCACCACTTTCTGTCCCAGCCCACGCGGTGGACCACCACGCCACAGCACATGCAGCCACAGCAGCACAAAGGCCAGCCATGCCCAGCCCCAGAGCAGGCCCGCAGCGGACTGCCAACCCGGTTCGCGGCGCAGATACCAGGCCTGCAGCAGCATGCCGACGCTGGCACACAGGAACGCCGTGTTGGCTGCCAGCCCATGGATGAACGGTGCCAGCAGCGGTGTTGCTTCAGGCAGCCAGCTGTCGCCGATGGCGACCGTCGCCAGGCCCAGCGCGGAAACCGTGAACAGCAATGGTGCGGCCGCACTGCGCCGCGGGCCGATGCTGCCGCGATACAGCGCAATGCCAAGCGCCGCAATGGCCAGCGCCAGCAGGCAGTAGGCAGCGCGCAATGCCAGCCCCCACGGCCCGTGCAGGTACAGGCTCAAGGTCGCCCGCACCCAGTCCAGATCACTGCGCGCAACCTGGGTCCACAGCGCGGTGGCCACGAACAGCACCAGTGCCACCAGCGCCAGCACCGCCGCCGGGCGTGCACGGCTCATGGTGCGGCCTCTGGATGCCGCGTCTTCCACTCGGCCAGCGCCTTGCGGTAGCGCTGCAGCTCATCGGAATACAGGTCCAGCACACACAGCGGGCAACCACTGCCGCAGCATTCGTTGGGGCCGGGTTCTTCCGGTGGCAGCGGGCGGGGATCGGGATCAGGGACGGACACGGTCGGAAACGGCAATCATTGGAAACAGGCCACCAGTGTACCGGGCCGGCTCAACCACCCAGCTGACGTCGCAGGTTGTCACGGGCGGCCGCGTCCAGGCGCTGGTGGAAGAACTCGCTGAGGAAGATCCGCGGAGCGCGCAGCAGGCCCTGCAGGAAGCGGCGACGGCCGGCACGGTACAGGAAGCCCGGCACCACCCCTTTGTATTCTTCGGCCACGCCACGGTCATAGGCAGCGAACACCGGCTCCGGCGCGGCCAGGATGGCCATGTCGCAGTCCAGGAACAGCGCCGCCTCGGCATCCACATCCTCTGGACCAAGCGCGCCGTGGCGGGCGGTCAGCAGGATCAATTGCTCCACGCGAGCGGCGTCGACAGTGGCAAGCTCTGGCGCCTGTGCGATCGCCTGCAGAGCCAGCTGCGCCGAACGCGCCTCGTTGTCCTTGCGCCCCGCCTGATAGATCGCATCGTGATAGAGCACGGCCAGATAGATCTCGGCCGGCTGCTTCCAGCCGGGGCCATCGGCGACCTCCTGGCAGTGCTGCAGCACCGCGCGCACATGGCCGAAGTGGTGGTAGGCCCGTGGCGGCGTTGCATAGCTGTCCTGCAGCGCCTGCCACTGCGCCGGGGCAAGCGTCAGCGGTGAGAAGTCCATGACCGGATCATCCCGCCTGTGCCGGCGCCGGGCAAGCTGGCGGTTTTTTCACCACGCACTCACAACGCTTGCCGGGCGGGGCCCGGAGCCAGTTGTCCACAGCTTTGTCGAGCGCTGGTCCACACCGGTTGTGGATGAACGCGGCGCCGACCAACGGTCGCTGCAGCCGGACATCCATGGGCATACACTCGCCACAGGCGGGAGCGCCCGCCGCTGCCGGGAACCGTCATGTACCGTTCTGCCGCCCATTGCCTCACTCTTTCGCTGCTGGCCTTCTGTGCTCCTGCCTTCGGCGCAGGCCAGGCACCGCCCGCCGATGTGGTGACGACCCCGACCATCACCGTGTCGGCCGCACGTGTGCCGACCCCGGAAGAAGTGTTCGCCATTCCCGCGGACCTGCGTGCGATGCTCCAGAAGCAGGTGATCCAGCGCAGCTACTCCCGCGACCAGCGGCTGCAGGCGCTCGTGGAGATGATCTTCGACCAGCACGGGCTGGACCTGCAGTACGACGCCAATGCGACCTACACCGTCAGCGATATCTGGCAGCACCGCCGCGCCAACTGCCTGGCCTTCACCCTGCTGTTCGTGACGCTTGCGCGGGAGGCTGGCATCCAGGCCCGCGTGCAGGAAGTCGGGCAGGTGGTGTCCTGGTACCAGGACCAGGACGCGGGCGTGGTCTACAGCGTCGGCCACGTCAACGCCGGTGTCGACGTCGGTGGGCGTTTCGGTACCGTCGATCTGGACCGCAATGTGCTCTATGACCGCCGCGGCCCGGTTCCCGTCAGCCGTGCGCGGGCGTTGGCGCACTTCTACAACAACCGGGGTGCGGAGCGCCTCGCCGACGGTGATTTCGTCGGCGCGCGTGCATTCTTCGACGCGTCCCTGGCCCAGGACAGCGGGTTCGCTCCGGTGTGGAACAACCTCGGCGTGCTCGACCACCGCGAAGGCAACAACGAGGCGGCGCGGCAGGCGCTGGACCGATCGCTGCAGCTGGAAGGCCGCCAGGATGCCGCACTGACCAATGCCTCCGCGCTGTTCCGCAGCCTGGGCTTGACCGCGCAGGCACAGTCACTTGAGCGCCGGTTGAAGTCGGTGCAGCGCGAAGACCCGTTCGCGCAGTACATGTTCGGCGCCAAGGCCGAACGTGCCGGCCAGCTGGACCAGGCGATCCGCTATTACCGGCAGGCCGTGCGCCTGTATGACACCGCGCATCAGTTCCACTTCGGGCTGGCACGGGTCTATTTCCTGGCTGGCCAGCTCAAGCGCGCCGATCGCGAACTGCTGCGTGCGCAGGAACTGGGGGGCGCGCCGGAGCAGGCGCGCTACCAGGCCAAGCTGGACAGCCTGGCCCGCTGGCGCGCGCAGCAGCAGGCCAAGCGCTGAAGGCGATCAGGCCTTCTTGAGGAAGCAGGTCTTCAGGACCAGGCCCTTGATCTTGTCCGAGTTGCCTTCGATGTGCTCGGCGTCATCCTCGACCAGGCGGATGTTGCGGATTACGGTGCCCTGCTTGAGCGGGATCGAGGAGCCCTTGACCTTCAGGTCCTTGATCACGGTGACGGTGTCGCCGGCCTGCAGGGTGTTGCCGTTGCTGTCACGCACGACCAGGGTGGAACCGGCGCTTTCCTCGGCGGTCCATTCGAAACCGCAGTCGGCGCAGATCCACAGCGCACCATCGGCGTAGGTGTTTTCCAGGGTGCACTGCGGGCAGGCGGGGGCAGAAGACATCAGCAAGTACCTCAAAGTGAATCAACAGCCGCCATTGTAACCGCCTGGCTCGCTGCCCTTTTCCGGCCAGCGCCCGGCGGCTCGCATGACCCGATCCGGAACCCCCACCCAGAACAGAAGGCCGCAGGAACTTGCAGTCGGCGACGAACTGCAGCAGAGTGCGCGGCCCCTGATCGCCCCCCGGAACTCCCCATGCGCCTCGGCATCGACTTCGGTACCAGCAACTCCGCCGCCGCCATCGTGCATGAGGGGAAACTGCTGCCGATCCGCTTCGGCGACGCCGAGCAGTTCCGCACCAGCGTGTACTTCCCTGGCGTGGTGCCCGACCCGGACGACTTCCAGCTCGACGCCGGCCAGGAACACGAGCTGCAGCAGATGATCGACAGCGCCGCGCGCGCGGCCCGTGCCGCCGGCCAGGAACGCACGCCGCAGGCGCTGCGCCGCGAAGCCCTGCGCGCACTGCGCCGGGAATGGATGGAAGCCCGCGCCGGCAAGGAGCGCAGCGCCAGCGACCTGCTGCAGAACGCGGTCTACGGCGACGACGCGCTGGAAGCCTATTTCGAGGAACACGAAGGCAACCTGGTGCAGAGCCCGAAGTCGATGCTGGGCTACAACCTGCACCCGCGCGCGAAGCAGACCATCACCGGCATCGCCGCGCACATCCTCGAGCACATCCGCCTGACCGCCAGCGCCCAGCTTGGCCAGCCGCTGCGTGCCGCCCTGCTCGGCCGCCCGGTGCAGTTCCGCAGCTCGATCGGCGCGGCCGGCAACGATCAGGCACTGGACATCCTGCGCGAAGCCGCCACCCAGGCCGGTTTCGACCAGATCGATTTCCTCGAGGAACCGGCCGCGGCGGCCATGCATTACCACGCCGAAAGCCGCGAGCGGCACCAGGCGGTGATCGTTGACATCGGCGGCGGTACCACCGATATCGCCCACGCCGAGGTTGGTGGCGATGCTGCGCCGCGCATCCACCGCGCCTGGGGTATCGCCCGTGGCGGTACCGACATCGATCTGGCGCTGAGCCTGTCCAGCTACATGCCGCTGTTCGGCCGCGGCATCACCCGCGTGCCCGCCCACCACTACGTGGAAGCCGCCACCGTGCAGGACATGACGCGCCAGCGCGACTTCCGCCAGCACAAGTACGACCATGTCGACGACCCGTGGGGCGCGCGCCTGCAGGCCCTGCAGGACACCGGCAACACCGCCCGCCTGTACCGCGATGTCGAACGCGCCAAGATTGCCCTCAGCGCCGCCAGCGAACACCGCAGCACGCTGGACTACATCGCCCGCGACCTGCATGCCGACAGCAGCGCCGACGGCCTGGCCGCCGCCGCCCATGGCTACCTGGAGCAGATCCGCGAGCTGCTGGCCCAGGTCCGCAGCGACATCGGCGGCGACCCGGACGCGGTGTTCCTGACCGGTGGCATGTCCCGTGCCGGCTACCTGCGCCAGGCCGTGGCCGAGGCCTTCCCGGGGGCCCGCATGGTCCACGGCGAGCCCTCGCTGGGCGTGGTCCAGGGCCTTGCGCTGGCGGCAGCCAGCCAGGATTAACAAAACGTTACGCGGTCTAAGTTACTCTTGGTCGGCTAGAACCACGCTGCACCTTCCGCCGGCCACGCCGGTGTGTGTCCACAGTGCAGCCTGGCCCGCCCCGCGGGCCTAGCGGCCATGCCTTCCTGGCTCGTTCATGGTCCGCGCAGCACCTGAGCCGCCATCGAGACCCGCTTTGGGCACCCGCCAGGCCCCTGTGGCCTTACAACCTGACGCAGCACCTGCACCCATCGACTGCCGCCGTTGTGACGCGGTCTGTTGCCGGCTGCCCGTGCTGCTGCAGCCCGGCGACCACGTGCCCGGCCAGTTCCTGTCACGCGACACCCACGGCCGTGCCGTGATGGCGCGCAACGAGGAAGGCTGGTGCGCGGCGATCGATCCCTATCACCTGCGCTGCACGATCTATTCGCAGCGCCCGGCGATCTGCCGCCAGTTTTCGATGGGCGGCGATGACTGCCGCCGCGAGCGGCAGGACTACCTGCGCCAGGCCGATGCCTGGGCGCTTTCCTCCCCTTCCACCTGACAGGAGCAACCATGCCCCGCAAGGCAAAGACCCCCGCGAAGGCCAGCAACAGCATCCGCAGCGAACGCAAGGGCGCGGCCGCCAGCACAGTGGTCAGCAGCGATTCGATCGCTTCGGACCTGGCAGCGTTCCGCAAGGCCGGTGGCAAGATCGAAGTCCTCGGCACCACCTGGGCACTGAAGAAAGCCAGCTGACCCAGTATCGACCGCGGCGGCGCTGCCGCCGCGGCCTGCCGGATCGCGTTCAGCGGTCCAGGCGTACCCGCACACTGCCCGAATGCGACTGGATGCGGATGTCACCGTCGCCGCCGCCCAGACGCGTATCGAGGTGGCTGCCCGGCCCATAGCGCGGCCGCTCCACCTGCCCGGCGTCACTGTTGATCGACCCGCTGAAGCTGTTCACCGACAGCTGTGCCGACACCGTGCGCGGCAGGCTCAGCGTGACCGAGGCACTGACCGATTCGACGTTGATGCGGCCGCCGGGAGCCAACCCGGCCGCTGCCAGATCGATGCTGCCCGAGACGGTCTCCACCGCCAGCCGCTGCACGCGCCCGGCGTCCACCTCGACCCGGCCGGACACAGTCTGCGCACCGATATCACCGGACACGCCGCCGCCAGCCTCGATCCGGCCACTGACCGTGTTCACGTCCAGCTTCGGCGTCTGCAGGCGTGCGCTGACGCTGCCGCTGACCGTGTTGAGCTTGCTGTCGCCACTGCGGCCAGCCGCGCTCAGGCTGCCGCTGACCGTGTCGGCCTGCAGCCGTCGCACATCGATGCCACTGATGTCCTGGCTGGCGCTGACCGTGCTCAGCAGCAGCTCCACCGAGCGCGGCACGTTCAGTACCAGCGTCGCGCCACCATTGCTGCTGCGGCGCGGGTATTCGATCTCCCAGCGCACACGGTTGGCACTTTTCTCCTGACGCAGCTGCAGGCCGTCGCTGAGCGTGCCGGTGAGCTGCACGTCATTGCGGTCCCAGCCACGCACGGTCACCTTGCCGGCCACATTGCTCAGCTCGATGCGACCGCCCGCGGCCAGGGTGTGGCGCTCGTCGATGCGGGTGTCGGCCAGCGCCACGGCAGGGGCCAGCAGCAGCGCGACACAGCAGGAAATCAGGGTTCGGGTCATGGGGGTCTCCTCAGGTCGTCAAGCCGGACTCGGCGGCATAGGCCGCCTGCCGGGTCAGTTCCAGCCGCAGCGCGTAGGTGCGCTTGAGCTGGCCAAGCAGGTGCGGCGCACGCGGGTCCTGCGCCAAGGCGGCACGGATCTGCGCTGCGCTTTCATCCAGTTCGTGCAGCGCCGGCTGCCATTCCGGCGCCCGTCCATCGGGCAGCGAAGCGACGGCCTGCTGGTACTGCTCGGTCATCGCCGCCGCCTGCAGCTGCAGCGCTGAAGGTACCGGCACCTCCGGCTGCACATGCCGCCACGGTGCCACCGCGTAGAGCGCCAGGCTGGCCGCCAATGCCGCACCGACCGGCAGCCACCAGCGACGCCGCGAGCGCGCTGGCAGGGCCACCACGTTGTCGCCCGGCGCAGGTGCCGCCTGCGGTTCACGCGGCGGCAGCTGCGCCGACAGGCGTGCCCAGCCATCGGTGGGTACGCCGCGTTCGGTCGGCAGCGCGCGCAGCCGGGCCAGCAGATCGTGGTCGGAATCGTGGTCGTGTGTACTCATGTCATGTCTCCCAGCCGTGCGCGCAACAGGCCGCGCGCACGATGCAACTGTGCCTTGGAACTGCCGACGGCCATCTGCAGCTGTTCGGCGATTTCCTGGTGTTTCCAGCCTTCGATGTCGTGCAGTACCAGTACCGCACGTGCCCGTGGCGGCAGTGTCGACAGTGCCCGTTCGAGGTCGCGTTCGGTGCCGGCGCAACGATCGTGCACTGCCAGCTCCTGCAACCCTCCGTCCACTTCGTCGAGGCTGTCGTGATCCTGCCCGCCCGCACGTCCGCGCAGCTCCATCAGTGCCGCGTTGACGCCCAGCCGGTGCAGCCAGGTCGACAGGCTGCTCTCGAAACGGAAGCCCGGCAGCGCCTTCCACGCCTGCAGGAACGCTTCCTGCAGCGCGTCCTCGGCGCGTGCCTGCTGGCCGCCACACAGCCGCCACAGCACAGCGAATACACGGGGCGCGTGGCGCCGGTACAGCAGTTCATAGGCAGCGGTATCTCCGGCGGCCGCCGCCCGCACCAGGGCGGGTTCATCGACGGCGTCGTTGGCGGCAGGCGGCGCGGGCATGGTGGTGTCGAGCATATCGCTTGGATGCGGCGACCCGGGAAAAGGTTTAGAGCCGATCGATGATCGATGGTATGCAACCTTTTGGGTGGCTGCTGCATCCATGAAAGGTCCTTCGCGAAATTGCCGTCCAGGAGTCCTGCCATGTCCAGCCCATCCTGCGCCGCCCTGCTGGTGATCACCGCCTGTGTCCTGCTGCAGGCGCTGGGCCTGTCACTGCAGCTGCGTCCCGACAATGGCCGCGCCTGCCTGCAGCAGCACCGCCAGGAGCTAGTGTGCGTGGCCTGGAACCCGGCGGTCGAATCCCCCGCACGCGCCGGGTAACATCAGGGGCCGTTCCCGCCGCCTGTTTTCGCCCCATGATGTTGTCGCTGAAGGATCACCTGCCCGCCTGGACCCACCCGTGGTTGAACTACGCCGGCGTCGCCCTGCAGATCGTACTGGTGCTGCTGGTCGCATGGCTCCTGCGCGTGCTCGCCCGTCGCCTGATCCGCCGCTTCGCCGAGCACTACACGCTGCCGCCGGAGATGGTGATGGGTGCGCGCCGGATCACCAGTTTCGTGGTCTATTTCAGTGCCCTGCTGTACATCCTCAGCCTGCTCGGCGCGAAGCCGTCGGTGCTGTGGACCGCGTTCACCGGTTTTGCCGCCGTGGGCGCGGTGGCCTTCTTCGCGGCGTGGAGCGTGCTGTCCAACATCTTCTGCACGCTGCTGATCTTCACCACCCGTCCGTTCCGCCTGCACGACTACATCGAGGTCCTGGAGAACGGCGAGAAACCTGGCCTGAAGGGCCGGGTGATCGACGTGAACCTGATCTACACCACGCTGCAGGAGACCGGCGACGGCCACGAGGGCACGGTGCTGCAGCTGCCGAACAACCTGTTCTTCCAGCGCACGGTGCGCCGCTGGCGTGACCCGGCGCAGGCCCCCGGCGGCATCCAGGGCGACGGCTGAGGGTGGTTTTCGGCAGGGCTGCGCCCTGCACCCGCTATGAGCTGGAGCAACAGCACCAGCAACAGCAAAGGCGAAAACAAAAGCCGGCATTCCGTGGGTTGGCGGGATGGATCCGGTGGCGGGAGACGCCGTAAACCCGTCCATGGGGGCTTGGCCGCGGCATCCATGCCGCGGACACTCCCGCCACCGGACCCACCCCGCCTTCGACAGATTTCCGCGAGCTGTCGGAACGACGCGTTGCCCTGGTGGGTGTCGACCTAGGTCGACACGGTAGATCCACGCCATGCGTGGATGACTCATTCGATATCTGACAGATGTGTCGACCAAGGTCGACACCTACCAACAGCCGCGGGAATCTGTCAGAGGCGGGACGGTGTGGGTAGGCAGGACCGTTGGCGCCATGGATGGCGCCATCGAGCCCCCATGGGTGAGGGCGCTTTGCTTGCGAAGCACTGCTTCGCAAGCGCCCGAACGCCCAGCCGCCAGCGGCTGGGCCGGACCCCGGAGGGGGGTTTACGGCGTGTCCTGCCTACCCACACCGTCCCGCCTACCTACGGAATGCCCGCTTTTGACGTTGAAGTTGCCTTGGCTTGAAGGCCTCGGCGGGTGCAGGGCGCAGCCCTGCCGAACAACCTTTACCTCAACTGGCTGTCCTTGCTGCCACGCCGGTTGTAGCCGGCATGCGCCTGCGCCTCATCGTCATGCGCCTGCTGGCACGCCACGCACAGCCGTACCCCGGGCACGGCCTGACGCCGCGCCAACGGGATCGGCGCGTCGCATTCCTCACAGTGTTCCAGACCCGGGCCCTCGCGCAGCTGGCGCCGCGCGCGGGCGATCGCATCGTCGACGGTGGCGTCGATCTGGTCCTGGACCGCGCTGTCTCCCGCCCAACCGGTGGCCATGGCCATCCTCCGCAGGTGTGTCGCCTGATATGGGGACGATACACCCGCGCCCAAAGGAGCAGACCTGGGTTGAGCCGAGCCATGCCCGGCAAGCCTTCAGCAAGCCGAGCAGGAAGTGGACGGATCCGATCAGGCCGATTGCGGCTTAATCCCCTCCGTCCCCTTTTTGCTTACCAGACCAGGTCGTCCGGCACCTGGAACTGCGCGTAGTAGGCGTCGTCCTCGGCATTGCCGGTGGAGATCTCGGCGGTCGAGCCCGGCTGGCCGTGGTCGACGATGATCGCCTCCGGGGCGCGCTCACGCACCTTTTCGGCAGCGGCACGCGGCAGCAGGGCGTAGCCCTCGCCGTGGGCAACGATGACCAGCACGCCCACCGACAGCGCCTTGCGCAGCTTGGGGTCGATCAGCAGGGTGCGGATCGCCGCGCCATCGCTGAAGCGGTACTCGTCGTCGCCCTTGTGGGGCACGGCATGGGCGGTGATGATCTGCTTGGCCTGCGCTTTCTGTTCAGCCTGCCTGGCCTGGGCGTTGCGCTCGGCGGCCAGCGCACGGTCGCGCTCGACCTTCTCAGCGCGGGCCCGTTCAGCCTCGCGCTGGACCTCGGCCGAGGTCGATTCGGCCTTGCCCTGGCGGGCCTTGGCCTGCGCGCTCGCGGCGGCGCTGGCCTGCGACTTCTTGGCCAGGCCGGCCTTGAGCAATTGTTCCTGCAGCGCGTTGGGCTTTGCCATGGTCGATGCGTACCGCGTGTAATCTTGGATGTCCCCATTCTACCGACGCCCCGCCGCCCCTGCATGGCAGTCCTGAAGTACCTCACCGGCTATCCCGAACCCCTGGTCGCCCAGGTCAGCGAACTGCTGGCGCAGGGCAAGCTTGGCCCCTGGCTGCAACAACGCTACCCCGACCCGCACGAGGTGCGCAGCGACCGCCAGCTGTACGACTACACCCAGGAGCTGAAGGACCGCTACCTGCGCAAGTCGGTGCCGCTCAACAAGGTCTGCTACGACAACACGCTGGAAGTGATCAAGCACGCGCTGGGCACCCATACCGCCATCTCCCGCGTGCACGGCGGCCGCCTCAAGGCCAGCCGCGAGATCCGCATCGCCACCGTGTTCCGCCAAGCGCCAGCGGCGTTCCTGCGCATGATCGTGGTGCATGAGCTGGCCCACCTGAAGGAAGCCGACCACAACAAGGCCTTCTACCAGCTGTGCCAGCACATGGAGCCGGAGTACCTGCAGCTGGAATTCGATACCCGCCTGTACCTGACCGAGCTGGCCAACCGCGGCCAGCGCTGACCGGCCGCAGCAGCTACACTGCGCGCCCCCTGCCCGACCTGCCCGCCATGGAACCGATCCGTCTCGACAAACGCCTGTCCGCCCTGCTCGGCATCCCGCGCGGTGAAGCGCGGCGCTACATCGAAGGCGGCTGGGTCACGGTCAACGGCGATGTGGTGGAACAGCCGCAGCGCCCGGTCGATGACAACGCGGTGATCGTGGTGGCCGACCAGGCCAGCGATGAAAAGGCCGAGCGGGTCAGCATGCTGCTGCACAAGCCGGCCGGTGTCGCCGCCGAAACCCTGTGTGCCCTGGTCAGCAGTGACAGCCGCAGCGAACTTGATGCCAGCGACATCCGTCCACTGCAGCGTCACTTCCACGGCCTGCAGCTGGCCGCCTCGCTTCCGGCCAGCGACAGCGGTCTGGTGGTGGTCAGCCAGGATCCGGCCACGCTGGCTCACCTGCAACGCAATCTAGGCCGCACCGAGCAGGAATACCTGATCGAAGTGGCCGAAGGCGGTCCCGAGCGCGGCCCGTGGCTGATGGCGCGGCTGCAGCAGGAATCGGGCGGCGCCAAGGTCAGCTGGCAGAGCGAGCAGCGCCTGCGCTTCGCCGGCAAGGGGCTGACTGCCAAAGGCCTGCGCGTGGCGGTCACCGCCGCCGGCCTGCAGGTCACGGCCGTGCGCCGCCTGCGCATCGGGCGCGTGGCGCTGGGGCCGCTGCCGCCGGGGCAGTGGCGCTACCTGGGCAGCGACGAGCGCTTCTGAGGCCGTCCAGGGTCAGAGCCCTTGCCTGCGACAAGGGGTCTGATCCTTAAACCCTCGGGGTCGGATCCCTTTCCGCGGGAAAGGGCTCTGACCCCATCCACGCATGGCGTGGATCTACAGCAATGGGTCTTTCGGCTTTCATCCACGCGCGGCGTGGCTCTACCATCGGGGCATGAGCCTGCCCAAGCCTTTGTGGCGACGCCTGCTGCGCGTCGCTGCGATCATCCTCGCCGCGCTGTTGCTGCTGGTCCTGTCCGGCCTGCTGCTGGCCGACCACCTCACGCCGCAGGCACAGGGTGCGCCCTCGCACGTTCTGCCGCTGCAGCCGGCGCAGACCCGCATCGACCGGCAGATCGTGCCATTGCAGGAGGCCCATCCCGGCCAGTCCGGCGTGGCGTTCCTCAGCGATGGCATGGATGCGTTCGCCGCGCGCGCGATGATCACCGCGCACGCCGGGCGCAGCCTGGACCTGCAGTACTACATCTGGCACGACGACCTGATCGGCCACCTGATGGCCAAGGCGTTGTATGACGCCGCCGAGCGCGGCGTGCGCGTGCGCATCCTGCTCGACGACATGAACGCCAAGGACAAGGACGCACTGATGATGGCGCTCGATGCGCACCCGAACATCGAGATTCGCCTGTACAACCCGTTCCGCAACCGCAGCGGCATCGCACGTACGCTGGAACTGGTGCAGCGCGCCTTCAGCGTGAACCACCGCATGCACAACAAGAGCTGGATCGCCGATGGCCGCATCGCGATCGTCGGTGGCCGCAACATCGGCGAGGAGTACTTCAGCGCGCGCGACGATGTGAACTTCCAGGACCTGGACCTGGTGGTGGCCGGCCCCGCCGTGCAGCAGGCCAACCGGATCTTCGACGACTACTGGAACAGCAGCGCGGCCATCCCGATTTCCGCGCTGGCCTCGTACAGCGATGAACAGCTGCGGCAACTCGTGCAGCAGTCGGACCTGGATGCGATGCATGCCAAGGCCCAACCCTACCTGCAGCGCGTGGCCGACTCGCGCCGCCTGCAACGGCCCAGCCCGGAGCCACTGCACTGGAGCACGAACGTGCGCATCGCCTCCGATCCGCCGATGAAGCACCGCGACGATGATCGCCGCAACTGGCTGGTCAACACGCTCAGCGACGAGCTGGCAACCGCCCGTCGCAGCGCACTGCTGATCTCGCCCTACTTCGTCCCTGGCAGCGAAGGCGTTGAAGGCCTGTCGGCGCTGGCCGCGCGCGGTGCGCAGGTCGGCGTGGTCACCAACTCGCTGGCCGCCAACGACGTAGCGGCAGTGCACGGCGGCTACATGGGCTACCGCGTGCCGCTGTTGAAGGCTGGCATACAGCTGTACGAACTGAAGGCACACGGCCAGCTGGATACCAGCCTGTTCGGCAGCAGTGGCGCCAGCCTGCATACCAAGGCACTCGTGGTCGATGATCGCCGTGGCTTCGTCGGCTCGTTCAACCTCGATCCGCGCTCGGCCTACCTCAACACCGAAATGGGCGTGCTGTTCGACGACCCGGTGCTGGGCGCGCAGCTGCGCGACGAGTACCTGCGCCTGGCCAGCCCGGAACACAGTTGGTGGCTGGCACTGGGGCGCAATGATGAGCTGCGCTGGCTGCAGCGGCAGCCACCGCCGCACTGGGTGGAAGCCGAACCCGGTGCCAGCCTCGGCAAGCGCTGGACTGCGCGCGTGATCAGCTGGCTGCCGGTGGAATCGCAGCTGTAGCGCTCAGGCGGCCGGTCCAGCTTCGTCCTGCGCGGCCTCATCCAGCGTTTCCACGCTGCGCCCATGCAGGCGTCGCCAGATCCAGCGCAATGCATGCGGCGGCGCCGAAGGCAGCTGTTCCAGCAGGGCCAGCATGCGGCTCTGGCTGGCATGGCCATGCCGGCACAGCAGACTCGCTGCGGCCGCCGCACTGGCCAGGCGCAGGCTGTCAGCCAACGGTCCTTGCGCATTCACCGCCAAAGCCTGATGCACCGGCTCAGGCAACTCCCAGGCGGCGGCGACCCGCTGCGCCAGCGGCAACGACCACTGCTGCAACAGCTGCAGTGCCAGCGCCGGCTCCACGGTCTCGCCACGAGCCTGCGCTTCCTGCAGCAGCTGGCGCATCACCAGCGCTGCGCCCAGGCCCTGAACCAGGCCCAGCCACTGCGCGGCGAAGGCATCGCCAAAGGTGACCGTGCGTGCGTGGTCAGCGGCTGCGCGCGAGGCCAGCAGCGCGTGCTCCCAGATGATCGTGCTGAACTGTGGGAACACCTCGCACTGCACCTGCATCACCGGCTGCACCAGTACGGCGCTGATGATCTGTCGCACGCCCTCGGTGCCGACCAGGGTCACCGCCCGCTGCAGGCTTTCCACCGGCCGCTCGTGCACCTTGTAGGCCGGGCTGTTGGCGATACGCAACAAGTTGCCGGTGAGCACCGGATCCTGGCCGATGATTGCCGCCATCACCCGTGCCGAGGCGGCATCGTCGTTGACGGTCTGGATCAGCTGCGGCAGCAGTTGAGGACGGCGCGGCAGGTGCCGGGCCGCCCAGTCGCGGTCCTGCAGCGCACGCGCCACCGCCTCCCCCAGCGGCGAATCCATTACCGGTGCCGATTCGCCAGCCAACCGCGGGGACAAGGCCAGCGCATGCAACCCGCGCTGCAGGTGCGCGCTGATTTCGCCGGGAGGCAGGGCATCGCCCTGCAGACTGGCAGCTGCGGCGGCCACCGCCTGGCGGGAGGCAGCGACCAGGCGCGCCGGAGCCATTCCGGTCGAGCATGTCAGCCAGCCGCACAGCGATCGCCACCAGGCCGGCGTCATCGCCGCCTGCCCTGTCGTTGTGGTGCCCTTGCCGTCACTGAATGCCCTGCCTCTTCACACGAATCCGGCCACCCGCCGTCGTCGCAGCATCGGCCGAACTTTCATCTTCTTTAACCGGAAGGCCGCCGATGTCGACGGCACCGGCCGGGGGAATGGACTAGAATGGCGCCGCGCGACCCGTCCCCCTGCACCGACGACGTCGCTTTTTTTGTTTTGGGACCCTACCGTTCACTGGCCGTTCGCTGCAGTTCGCCGCTGATCGCGCCATCGGAGACGCCATGCTATTCGAAACCCTCGCCACCACCGGCCACGAACAGGTGGTGTTCTGCCACAACCACGACGCCGGCCTGAAGGCGATCATCGCCATCCACAACACCACCCTCGGCCCGGCCCTGGGCGGCGTGCGCATGCGCCCCTACGCCAGCACCGACGAGGCGCTGGCCGATGCGCTGCGGCTGAGCCGGACGATGACCTACAAGAATGCACTGGCCGGCCTCAACGTGGGTGGCGGCAAGGCGGTGATCATCGGCGACCCCAAAGTGGACAAGACCGAGGTGCTGTTCCGTGCCTTCGGCCGCTATGTCGATTCGCTGGGCGGGCGCTACATCACCGCCGAGGACGTCGGAACCGACGTCAACGACATGGAGAACATCTACCTGGAAAGCCAGTTCGTGACCGGCGTGCACCAGGTCCATGGTGGCTCCGGCGATCCCGCCCCGTTCACCGCCTACGGTGCGCTGCAGGCACTGATGGCGTCGATGCGCTTCAAGTTCGGCCATGAGGAAGTGGGCAAGACCAGCATCGCCGTGCAGGGCCTGGGCCACATCGGCATGGAACTGGTGAAACTGCTGCGCGACCGCGGTGCCAAGCTGTACGTCACCGACCTGGACAGCGCGCTGGTTGATCGCGCGGTCAGCGATTTCGGCGCCGAAGCGGTCAAACCGGATGAGATCCACGAGGTGAACGCCGACGTGTTCGCACCGTGCGCGCTGGAAGGTGCGATCAACGCCGACACGCTGCCGCGGATCAAGGCGAAGATCATCTGCGGCACCGCCAACAACCAGCTGTCGAGCCTGGAAATCGGCGACGAGCTGCATGCGCGCGGCATCCTGTATGCGCCGGACTATGCAGTCAACGCCGGTGGCGTGATGAACGTGTCGCTGGAGATCGATGGTTACAACCGCGAACGCGCAATGCGCCTGATCCGCAGCATCTACCACAACCTCACCCGCATCTTCGAACTGTCGCAGCGCGAGAACATCGCGCCGCAGCGTGCCGCCGACCGCATCGCCGAAAGCCGCATCCTGTCGATCGGCAAGCTGAAGATGCCGCTGGGCCGCAGCACCCCGCGCCTGGGCAACCTGCGCGGCGGTTGAACCTGCCGATGTCGCGCCGGGCATGACCCGGCGCGAGCCGTCCTTCAGAAGCCGGTGCTGTAGCGCAAGGCGGCCTGCCGCGCACCTTCGCCACCAACGCGCTGGTCGAAGCCCAGGCTCAGGCGCCCATTGCGGCCCCACCACGATTCCAGCGCCACGCCGATCAGCGCACTGCCGCGCGGCGCGTTCCAGCCCGCCAACGGCGCCCAGGCATCGACGCCGACGAAGCTGGCCTGCCAGTCCGCATCCGCACCATCAAGCCGTTGCTGCCATTCGGCATGCCCACGCAGCGTCCAACGCCCCCAACCGCGCTCGCCGCGGATACCGGCCAGCATCTGGCTGCGCTGCACGCGGTTGGCATCGCCCCGCAGGCCGAAACCAAAGCCGCCGAGTTCATTGAAGGCGTCGGTCTCCACACGCGTGGTGCTGGCACCGACGTAGGGCGTCATCGATGCGCCCGCACGCCCCAGCCGGTACCCGCCCTCCACGCTGGCACTGCTGAAACGGCCGCCGTACCGCGCGGAGACGCCATAGGCACCCGCACCGAGCAGCAGCTGACGATCCAGCGCGCGGGTGAACTGTCCGCTACCCACCTGGGCCAGCGCGTAGCCACGTCCCAGATTCCAGCCGGCATACAACTGTGCCTGCGCCTGGCGATCACGCCCACGATCACCGCCGAAACTGCTGCCACCAGTGCTGCGGGTCTCGCCAAACGCCACGCCCATCAGGCCGTTGCTGCCCAGTGGCAGATCCTGGCCGGCCATCCAGCCCCGGCTGTCGGCAGCGTTGCCGGCGAAGCTGCCCTGCCCCGCCTCACCCAGCGCGCTCTGCCAGCTCCCGCGCAGGCGCGGTGCGGCCTGTACACGATCAAAGCGCTCGGCGATCGCACGCCGCGACATGTCGATACTGTCGAAGGTCGCTGCTTCGGCTCGCGCATGCGCTTGACCGGACAGGCTCTGCAGGCTGGCGGCCAGGCCCTGCGGGCCACCGCCGGTCCACTGCAGGGCACCGGCCGCTGCACCAAAGGCCGATCCCTGCAGGCCTGCGTTTTTGTCCAGCGCTGCGAATGCACCCTCCAGGCGCTGTGCTGCCGCCTGGGCGGACGCCCCCAGCCCGCTGGCCGCTGCAGTGACGCTGACCTGGGTCAGGTTCAACCACGCATTGTTGCTGTCATAGCCATAGCTGCTCTGCAGCAGTGACAGGCCCTGCAGGCCGCTGGAGGTAGCCGGCGTACTGAAGGTGCCGCTGAGTCCGCCTGCCGCATGGATCAGGTCCTGCCGGCTGCCGTTCTGTGGCACGTAGCCGGAAACGAAGCCATGCACGCGCACGCCACCGTCGATGGCGGCATTGCCGGTGACCTGCAGCGCATTGGCGCCCAGTGCGATCATCAACTGTGCGCCGGCCTGCTGGGTGTAGTTGCCCTCGATGGTGCCGGTGGTGTTGCCGGTGGTGAGGAATACGCTGCTGCCGTTGACCACATTGCCGATCACGCGGGGCGTGCCGCCATTGAACTGCAGGCCGGTCGAATCCGGATCGGACTGGCCGAGGATGGTCACGTTGGAACGGATCACGCCACCGTTCTGCAGCGACAGGATGCCGCGTTCGATGCGGGTGGCACCGGTGTAGCTGTTGTTGCCGGCCAGCACCAGGGTGCCCCCGCCCTGCTTGACCAGCCCGCCGCTGCCGACGATATCGTTGCGCCACGCCGAGCCGGTCGAGGCCAGATCCACGTTGGCGACCACATCACCCCAGTCGAAACGACCCGGACCGTTGATCGCACGACCGATGTCGAGCAGGCCGTAGCCGAACACCGGATCCACGCCCGGCGCGCCGATATCCTTGGCGGTGCCCAGCAGGGTCTGCCGGACCAGGTCATTGTTGAAATACGGGAAGCGCTGCCAGACCAGGGCCGCCGCACCGGAAACCAACGGCGCAGCGAAGGATGTGCCGTAGTTCCAGTAGTAGCTGCCACCGTTGGCATCCGGATAGACCGCGCTGCCCGGCGCTGCCAGGCAGTAGCGGGCAGCCTGGCCGCAGGCATTTGCATAGCTGGCCAGTGCTCCGGGCGTATAGGGATCCACTGCCGTGGCCACCAGCCAACCGCGCTCCAGATCAGCAGCCGGAAGCGTGCCGGCCACGCCCTGCTGGCTGGGCAGCGCGGCCAGGCTGCTCGGCTCGCTGCGGCCATCATTGCCGGCCGCGAACACCACCAGCCCACCGTGGTTGATCACGAACGGCCGGTACTCGGCGGCCACCTGCGCGGTGGTCGGCAGGTCGGTCCAGTACAGGCCGCCCCACGAGTTGTTCATCACCTTCACGTTGTAATTGATCAGGTCCTGGTGGACCTGGGCCACGCCCAGCGGGCCGCTGAAGGCATTGCCCTTGCCACTGCCGTCATCGGCCGGCGGTTTGTCGGAAATGATCCGTGCCGACACGATCTGCGCGCCCGGCGCGATGCCGCCCGGCCAGGACCCTACCGCCGCACCGGCAGCAAGGCTGGCGACGGTAGTGCCATGCCCGACCACGTCGTCGACGCCCAGGTTGTTTTTGGCCGGATCAATGTAATTGAGGTTGGCGAGCACCCGGCCGTTCAGGGCCACCGCATTGCGCTGCACGCCCGAATCGACGATGCCGATGCGCACACCCTGTCCGGTCAGGCCGGCGGCCTGTGCGGCGCGCGCGTTGGTGACTGACAGATGCGCATCGAAGGCCGGCTCCTGCGGCTTGGCCGGCGGTGGCGTGGTGGGAGGCGGCGTGGTCGGCGGCGGAGGCGTGGTCGGCGGCGGATCGACACGCACATTGCTGCCGCCCCCACCGCCACCACAGGCCGTCAGCGCCACCGCCAGCGCGGTTCCCAGGGCAGACCTCACCATCATCGTGCGTTCCATCGATTCCTTCCCATGAACGTTGTCCTGCCTTCATCCCGGCAGGCGTGCGGCCGCGCCCAGCGGCGGCCCTCCCCGACCCTCTATACTTGGGCCGACCCCCACGCAGTCTGCCGGGAAACCGGGGCACATCCAACGGCCCCCGGTCTCCTTTCCGAACATTGCTTACGCATCAACGAGATTGCCATGTCCAACATCGTCATCGCCGCCGCCAAGCGCACCGCCATCGGCTCCTTCCTCGGCCAGTTCAACGGCGTGCCGACCCCGACCCTCGGCGCGGCCGCCATCGCTGCCGCCCTGGAACAGTCGGGCATCCCGGCCAGCGACGTTTCCGAAGTCCTCATGGGCTGCGTGCTGCCGGCCAACCTCGGCCAGGCGCCCGCCCGCCAGGCGGCGATCGCTGCCGGCATCCCGCTGTCGACCGGTGCCACCACGCTGAACAAGGTGTGCGGCTCGGGCATGAAGACCATCATGCTCGGTCATGACCTGATCAAGGCCGGTTCGGCCAGCATCGTGGTCGCCGGCGGCATGGAATCGATGTCCAACGCGCCGCACATGCTGCCGAACTCGCGCACCGGCAACCGCTTCGGCAACTTCCAGGCGGTCGATCACATGGCCCACGATGGCCTGGTCAACGCTTATGACGGCAAGGCGATGGGTGAATTCGCCGAATGCGCCGTGGACAAATACCAGTTCAGCCGCGAAGAGCAGGACGCCTACGCCATCGAATCGGTCAAGCGTGCCCAGGCCGCGCAGGCCAACGGTGCATTCGCCGATGAAATCGTCGCGGTGAAGGTCGCCACCCGCAAGGGTGAGGTCGAAGTCACCACCGACGAGCAGCCCGGCCGCTCGGACATTGCCAAGATCCCGACCCTGCGCCCGGCCTTCAAGAAGGACGGCAGCGTCACCGCCGCCAGTTCCTCCAGTATCTCCGACGGCGCCGCCGCGGTGGTCCTGCTGACCGAGGAAGATGCGGCCGCACGCGGCATCACCCCGCTGGCGCGCATCGTCGGCCATGCCACCCATTCGCAGGAACCGGAATGGTTCACCACCGCGCCGATCGGCGCACTGCACACGTTGCTGGAGAAGACCGGCTGGTCGCTGGACCAGGTCGACCTGTTCGAAATCAACGAAGCCTTCGCCGTGGTGGCGATGGCGCCGATGCGCGAACTGGGCATTCCGCATGACAAGCTCAACGTGAATGGCGGTGCCTGCGCACTGGGCCATCCGATCGGCGCCTCCGGTGCACGTCTGGTGGTGACCCTGGTCAACGCCCTGCGCACGCGCGGTGGCAAGCGCGGCATTGCCACCCTGTGCATCGGTGGCGGCGAAGCAACCGCAATCGCCATCGAATTGATTTAAAAAGATTTAACGATGGTTTCGCAAAAATGAATGCGGGATCGCTTGACACCCAATCTTGGCTTGTCATCATGTTGTCGGCGCGCAGCATGCGCGTTGCCTAATTCTAACGACGAGGATTCACACAATGAGCATCAACAAGCTGCTGGTCGCGATGTCCCTGGCTCTGGCCCTGGCCGCCTGCTCGAAGCAGGAAGCTGCCCAGGACGCCGCTGCTTCGGCCAACGAAGCCGCCACCGAAGCCCAGGCTGCTGCCGACCAGGCCGCCGCTGCTGGCGCCCAGACCGCCGACGCTGCCCAGCAGGCCGCTGACACCGCCGCCACCGCTGCTGACGCTTCGGTTGACGCTGCTGCCCAGGCTGGCGCTGCTGCCACCGACGCCGCTGCCGGCGCCGCTGCTGACGCTGCCAAGGCTGCTGAAGGCACCGCTGAGAAGGCCAAGGACGCTGCTGAAGAAGCCAAGAAGTAATAACTTCTTTCTTCACGCTGTTCTGGAAAAGCCGCTGGTTCGCCAGCGGCTTTTTCTTTTGTCGAATGCGCGCGACTGAGTCGCTGCATCGCGACCCCGTCTTCACAACGGCATGAATAGGCTGGCGTCCCCATCCATTGCAGTACCGGAGACCGCCATGAAGATTCGTCCGATCACCACCACCCTGCTGGCCGCCTCCCTGCTGCTGGCCCTGGCCGCCTGCAAGGGCCCGGAAGCCGAACAGGCCAAGCAGGACGCGCAGCAGGCCGCCGACAGCGCTGGCGCTGCCGCCCGTGACGCCGTGGACAAGGCCGCCGAAGCCACCCGCGACGCCGCCGACAAGACCGCAGCCGCCTCCGAGCAGGCCGCTGCCGATACCCAGCAGGCGCTGGACAAGGCTGCAGACGCCACTGCCAACGCTGCCGACAAGGCCAAGGACGCGGCAACCGACGCCGCCGCACATGCCAGCGACGCCACCGCCAACGCCGCACAGAAGGTCGCCGACAAGGCCCGCGATGTCGCCAATGACGCCAAGGCGACCGCCGCCAAGGAAGAAGCCAAGCACTAAGCCCTACCGGCAGCCGAGCATGGCCTCGGCGCTACAGGAAAAGCCGCGGCACTGCCGCGGCTTTTCTGCTTTTCGCTTTTCGCCTTTTCTGTTGATTCCGTGGTGTGCGCCCACGGAAATTGTCCGCGGCCGCGCGGGTGGGTTGCGCAGGGGCGTGAGCCGCATGGATGCGGCGATCGAGCTTACATGGACGTACTTGCAGCGCCCCCTGCGCAACCCACCCGCGCGGCCCGCTCACGACGCAGACTCCGCGCCGCCCACCACGAGGGGCTCCGCCGTTGGCCGCCTCCTACGGCAGCGCCCGCGCCAGCATCGCCGTCAGCTCCAACCCCGCCGGCAGCGTCCCGAACGCCAGGCCGTGCTCCCCTTCCAGCCGGCTACGCACGAACGCCTCCGCCATCGGGCTGCGCGCACGCAGCAGCACTGCCGCCTGCAGCAGCAGCGCAGTACGCTCGCAGAACAGCCGCGCCTGCGATTCTTCCGGTGGCGGCGCCGATGCCCAGCGCTGCAATGCCGCTGCGTAGCGCGCATCACGGTCAGCCACCGCCGCCAGCTCATCGCGCAGCACCGCCAGCGCTTCCGGCTCACGGGCCAGCGCGCGCAGCACGTCCAGGCACTGGATGTTGCCGCTGCCCTCCCAGATCGAATTCAACGGTGCCTGCCGGTACAGCCGCGGCAGCATCGACTCCTCCACGTAGCCCGCCCCACCCAGGCATTCCTGCGCTTCATTGACGAATGCCGGCGCACGCTTGCACAGCCAGTACTTCCCGAGCGCCGTCCCCACCCGTGCCAACGCAGCTTCGTTGGCGTCCACACCGGCATGATCCACCGCGCGTGCGATGCGCATCGACAGCACCGTGGCCGCCTCCGACTCCAGCGCCAGGTCGGCGAGCACGTTGGTCATCAACGGGTGTTCGACCAGCAGCTTGCCGAAGGTGCGGCGATGGCGTGCATGGTGCAGTGCCTGCGCCAATGCCATGCGCATTTCCGCCGCCGCACCCAGCATGCAGTCCAGGCGGGTCATCATCACCATGCCGATGATGGTGGCCACGCCGCGCCCCTCTTCGCCTACGCGCCATGCCTGCGCGCCGCAGAACTCGACCTCGCTGGAGGCGTTGGCCCAATCGCCGAGCTTGTCCTTCAGCCGCATCAGCCGGAACGCATTGCGGTCACCATCGGCCAGCCGGCGCGGCATCAACAGGCAGGTCAGGCCTCCCGGCGCTTGTGCCAACACCAGGAAGCCGTCGCACATCGGTGCGGAGAAAAACCACTTGTGGCCGACCAGCCGATAGCGTTCGCCATCGATCGGTTCGGCACGCGTGCTGTTGGCCCGCACATCGGAACCGCCCTGCTTTTCGGTCATGCCCATACCCAGGGTGATGCCGGCCTTGTCCGCCACCGGTACATCGCGCGGGTCATAGACCGGTGCGGCGGCCTTGCGTGTCCACGCTGCGAGATGCGGTTGAGACTGCAGCACCGCCACCGCGGCATGGGTCATGGTCAATGGGCAGCTGGTACCGGCCTCCGCCTGGTGGTGCAGGTAGCTCAGCGCCGCACGCGCGACGTGTGCGCCGGGCTGCGGCTCGTGCCAGGACAATCCAGCGACACCGTGCGATTTCGCCGTTCCCATCAACTGGTGATAGGCCGGATGGAACTCCACCGTATCGATGCGATGGCCCTGCGCGTCATGCGTGCGCAGGCGCGGGCGATCACGGTTGGCGTCGAAGCCGATCCGGTACAGCTCATCGCCGGCCAGCGCGCCGTACACCGCCAGCCGTGGCGCGAAGCTGGCGGCCCCTTCGCGTTGCACGGCGTCCATCAACGCCACGTCGTCGGTCCACAGCTGGTGGCCGGCAAACGGCGGCGGCTGGTTGAGCACCACGTGGGTTTCATAGGGCGCGTTGCTGCTGAAGCTGGGTCCACTCATCCGGTCCATCCTGGCGGCAAGAGGTGTGCGGTTCGATTGTGCCGCATCGCCTGCCAAGCCCGCGTTCAGGCCGGTTCTCACCCCGTGCACGAGCGGCAGGCCACAGTGATCGCATGGCAGTCAACGACGATCTGGTGGTGCTGCGCCCGGAAGGGCTGTACTGCGCCGCCGGCGATTTCCACATCGATCCCTGGCGACCGGTAGCGCGCGCGGTCATCACCCATGGTCATGGCGATCACGCGCGCCCAGGCATGGGCGAATACCACTGCAGCGACGGCAGCCTGCCGATCCTGCGCTGGCGTCTTGGCGATGTGCCGTTGCAGGCGCATGCGGAGGGCGTACCGTTCCGCCTGGGCCAGGTGCAGGTATCCCTGCATCCGGCCGGTCACGTCCTCGGCTCTTCGCAGGTGCGCATCGACGACGGGCGGCAGGTCTGGGTGGCCTCCGGCGACTACAAGCGCCAGCCTGATCCAACCTGTGCGCCATTTGAAGTAGTGCCCTGCGATACCTTCATCACCGAAGCCACCTTCGCCCTGCCGATCTACCGCTGGCCGGACACCCCGGCGGTCGCTGCGGAGATCGTGGCGTGGCGCCGCGAATGCGAACAACGCGGCGAGGCCGCGATCCTGCTGTGCTACGCACTGGGCAAGGCGCAGCGGGTGCTGGCCGAGCTGCTGCCGCTGGATGATCGCCCGGCGTGGCTGCACGGCGCCATCGCCAATGGCGTCGCGGTCTACCGGCAGGCCGGCGTGCCGATGCTGGAGACGCTCACCGTCGCCGAACAGGGCCGTCAGCCCGATGCCGCCGGCCAGCTGATCCTCGCACCACCCTCGGCCGCCGGCACACCGTGGATGCGCCGCTTCGGCCGCCACCAGCTGGGCTTTGCCTCGGGCTGGATGCAGCTGCGCGGCAACCGGCGTCGCCGCAACGTCGATCGTGGCTTCGTCATTTCCGATCACGCCGATTGGCCTGCGCTGCTGCAGACCATTGAACAGACCGGTGCGCAGCGGGTGATCGCCACCCATGGCAATACCGATGCGTTGATTCCCTTCCTGCGTGAGCGCGGCGTGGCGGCCGAAGCCTTCCGTACCGATTTCGGGAGCGAGGAATGAAGGCCTTCGCAGCGCTCTACCAGCGCTTGGACCGCAGCACCGCCACGCTGGACAAGCGTGCCGCACTGGTCGACTACTTCCGCCAGGCGCGCGCGCACGACGCTGCATGGGCGCTGTACCTGCTCAGCGGTGGCAAGGTGGGCGGCGCACGCCGCAGGATCGCTGCCAGCGGCGAACTGCGCGCCTGGATTGCCGAAGAATCCGGCTTGCCCCCGTGGTTGGTGGAAGACAGCTATGCGCAGGTGGGCGACCTGGCCGAAACGCTGACCCTGCTGCTGGACGATCCATCCCAGCCGGCCGCCGACCGCCCGTTGGCTGATTGGATCGAACAGCATCTGCTGGCCGTGGCCAATCAACCCGAAGCAGTACGCCACGCGGCGATAGTCACCGGCTGGCAGCAGCTGTGCAGCAGCGAACGCCTGGTGTTCAACAAGCTGCTGACCGGCGCCCTGCGCGTTGGCGTCTCGCAGCGACTGGTGCAGCAGGCACTGGCCGAATGGTCCGGCCTGGACATCGCACGCATCGCCCAGCGCATGCTCGGCGAGTGGGTACCCTCGCCCGGGCTGCTGGCTCAGCTGCTGTCACCGGACGAGCTGCCATCCGACCGCCAGCAGCCCTACCCGTTCTTCCTCGCCTCCCCCCTGGAAGGCGGCCCTGCCGAACGCCTCGGCCCGATCGATGACTGGCTGCTGGAATGGAAATGGGATGGCATCCGCCTGCAGCTGCTGCGTCGGCATGGCGAAGTCGCGCTGTGGTCACGCGGCGAGGAACGGCTGGATGGCCGCTTCCCCGAAATCGAGCAGGCAGCGATGGCGCTGCCGGAGGGCTGCGTGCTGGACGGCGAATTGCTGGCCTGGGACGAGAGCACCGAGCTGCCGCGCGCCTTCACCGCGCTGCAGACCCGCATCCAGCGCCGCAAGCCTGGTGCGGCCACCCTGCGCAACACGCCGGTGCGCGTGCTCGCCTATGACCTGCTTGAACTCGATGGCGTGGACCTGCGCGAGCGTCCGTTGCGGGAACGGCGTGCAC
This sequence comes from Stenotrophomonas sp. MH181796, assembly GCF_009659995.1. Classification (NCBI taxonomy): domain Bacteria; kingdom Pseudomonadati; phylum Pseudomonadota; class Gammaproteobacteria; order Lysobacterales; family Lysobacteraceae; genus Stenotrophomonas; species Stenotrophomonas sp. MH181796. The sequence goes on along the minus strand of NZ_RAHU01000004.1, from coordinate 342,205 downwards.
GGCTCGCCGCGGTCATCGGCGCCCTGGATGATGCGCGGATCCAGCTGTCACCCGACGTTGCCGCCGACGACTGGCTGCAGGCGGCGGCGATGCGCGACGCAGCACGCGAACGCGGCGTGGAAGGACTGATGCTGAAACGGCGCGCCTCGCCCTACCAGGCCGGGCGACGCCGCGGTGACTGGTGGAAATGGAAGGTCGATCCGCTCACGATCGATGCGGTGCTCTTGTATGCACAGGCCGGCCATGGGCGACGCAGCACCCTGTATACCGACTACACCTTCGGCGTCTGGGACGGCGACACGCTGGTACCGGTGGCCAAGGCCTACTCGGGCCTGGATGACAAGGAGATCCTCGCGCTCGATCGCTGGATCCGCGCCAACACCCGCGAGCGCTTCGGTCCGGTGCGCAGCGTACGCGCCGAACAGGTCTTCGAACTGGGCTTCGAGGCGGTCAATCGCAGCAGCCGACACAAGTCCGGCATCGCCGTGCGCTTTCCACGCATCCTGCGCTGGCGCCACGACAAGCCGGCCAGCGAGGCCGACCAGCTGGCCACCCTGCAGGCGCTGGCGCGATGAACCGCAGCCAGGCACTGCGCCGGCTGGAAGGCTGGTTCGCGTCGAAAGGCTGGCGCTCACTGCCGTTCCAGCGCGCGATGTGGCGGCACTATCTCGCCGGCGGCTCCGGGTTGCTGCACACGCCGACCGGCAGCGGCAAGACACTGGCCATGTTCGGTGGCCCGCTGCTGCAGGCCATGATCGACCCACCGCCGTCACCCCGCCGCGCCAGCGCGGTACGCCCGCTGCAGGTGCTGTGGGTGACGCCCCTGCGCGCGTTGGCCAGCGACACCGCGCGCGCACTGCAGGCGGTGATCGACGGGCTGGGACTGGGCTGGCGTGTCGGCCTGCGCAGTGGTGATGCCAACAACCGCGAACGACGACAGGCGCGCGAGGGGCGCATCGACGTACTGGTCACCACGCCGGAATCACTGGCGCTGCTGCTGAGCTACCCGGATACGCTGCCGCGCATGCGCCAGCTGCGTTGCGTGGTGGTGGACGAGTGGCACGAGTTGTTGGGCAACAAGCGCGGCGTCCTGCTGCAGTTGAATCTTGCGGTGTTGCGCGATGCTGCACCTGCATTGCAGCTGTGGGGGCTGTCGGCCACGCTGGGCAATCTGGATGAGGCGCGCGACGTGCTGCTGCCCGGACAGCCCGACGCGGCGATCGTGCAGGGCGTGCGCCCGCGCGCGATCAGCGTGCGCAGCCTGCTGCCGGACCCTGGCGAACGTTTCCCATGGGCCGGGCATCTCGGCCTGGCGCAGCTGCCACGCGTGCTGGAAGAACTGATGCAGGCGCGCAGCAGCCTGCTGTTCACCAATACGCGTGCACAGGCCGAGTTGTGGCACCAGGCACTGGCGGCGGTCTGGCCGGAAGACCCGGCTACGCTGGCGCTGCATCACGGCTCGCTGGATCCGGCGCTGCGCCAGCAGGTGGAAGACGGACTGCGCGCCGGCGCACTGCGCTGCGTCGTTGCCACCTCCAGCCTCGACCTCGGCGTGGACTTCCCAGAGGTTGAGCAGGTACTGCAGCTGGGCAGCCCGAAGGGCGTGGCCCGCCTGCGCCAACGCGCTGGACGTGCGCGTCACCGCCCGGGCGCCAGCGGTTCCATCCTGTGCGTGCCCAGCCATGCACTGGAACTGGCCGAATACGCCGCGGTGCGCCGTGCGTTGGCCGAAGGCGTGGTCGAAGCGCGCAGGCCGCCGACGCTGCCGCTGGATGTGCTGGCCCAGCATGCGGTCAGCCGCGCGCTGGCGGGCGGCTTCGACAGCGCCGCGCTGCTGGCGCAGGTACGGCGTACCCATGCCTTCGCGTCTCTGGGCGACGATCAATGGCAGGCCGTGCTCACGTTCATCGTGCAGGGCGGCCAAGCGCTGGCCCAGTATCCCGATTTCCACAAGGTCATGCGTGATGCCGATGGCCACTACCGCATGCACGACCGCCGGCAGGCACTGCGGCACCGGTTGTCTATCGGCACCATCAGCAGCGATGGCAGCGTGCGCGTGCAGTTCCTGCGCGGCGGCAGCCTGGGCGCCGTAGAAGAACAGTTCGCCAGCCGCCTGCGCCGTGGCGATCGCTTCCAGTTCGCCGGGCGCCTGCTGGAACTGGTGCAGCTGCGTGACATGACCGCCTTCGTGCGACTGGCGCGTGGACGCGGCAACGGCGTCGTGCCGCGCTGGCAGGGCGGCCAGCTGCCGTTGTCAACGGCGCTCGGCCGCGAACTGGAGTGGGTCCTGTCCGGTGCCGACGACAGCGCCGAATCACGCTGGCTGGCTCCGCTGTTGGCTCTGCAGGAACAGGTGTCCGCACGCCCCGGGCCGGACCATCTGCTGGTGGAAGACGTGCGGCGCCGCGACGGCCAGTTCCTGTTCGTCTATCCGTTTGCCGGCCGCCACGTTCACGAGGCACTGGCCGCGCTGCTGGCGCTGCGGCTCACGCGCCGGCAGCGCAACAGCATCGGCTATGCAGTGAACGACCACGGCCTGGTGCTGGCCCCGGCGCAGACGGTCGATCTGGAGGCGCAGCAGTGGCGGGTGCTGTTCACTGCTGATCAACTGCTCGACGATCTGCGTGCGGCGGTGAACCTGGGCGAGCTGGCGCGACGCCAGTTCCGAGGCATCGCACGCGTAGCGGGCCTGCTGGTTCCGAGCCTGCCCGGTGGCATGCCGCGTTCGCTGCGCCAGCTGCAGGCCTCGGCCGGCCTGCTGTACGACGTACTGCGCGAGCATGATCGCGACCACCTGCTGCTGGCGTTGGCCGAGCACGAGGCCCTGCACGACAACCTGGACCTTCCCGGACTGCAGCAGGTACTGGAACGGATCGGCACGCAATCGCTGTCGGTGCAGCGCCCTGCATCGCTCACGCCGCTGGGCTTTCCACTATGGGCAGAGCGGCTGCGCGGGCAGTTCAGCAACGAAGACTGGCGCACCCGCGTGCAGCGCGCCGCACTACAGCTGGAACGCCGCCATGGCCGATGAACTGCCGCTGCTGCTGGCCAGCGAGCCGCTGACGCTGCTTGGCTCGCGTGCGCTGTACTGGCCCGCACGGCAGGCACTGCTGATCGCTGACCTGCACCTGGGCAAGGCCGATGTGTTCCGCCGTTCCGGCATCGCGCTGCCCGGTGGCGGCACCCGCGGCGACCTGCAGCGCCTGCAGTCACTGCTGGATGCGCACACCTCTCGCGAACTCTGGATCCTGGGCGACATCCTGCATGGGCCGGTCCATCGCGCCGCGTGGTACCAGCAGTGGCTGGCATGGCGCGAACGCAATGCCACGTTGGATGTGCATGTGCTGCGCGGCAATCACGACCGGCAGCTACCGCATGCGCAGCTGCAGGTACAGATCCACGATGAGGTACGACTGCCGCCGTTCCTGCTTCGCCATGAGCCGATGCCCGATGCGGCATTGCACGTGATCGCAGGTCATCTGCATCCGCAGATCGCCTTGCCACCGTTGCGGCGACGCTTCCCTGCATTCTGGTTGCGCGAGCGCACGATGATCCTGCCGGCGTTCTCCACGTTCACCGCTGGAATCGTGCCTGCACCTGCCCACGGCGAGCGGATGATCGCGTGTGTGGAGGGGGGCCTGGTGGAACTGCCCGTGCGTTGAATCAGGCCGGGCGGACGCCCAGCACCGGCATCAGGCGGAAGTCGGGCGAGTCATCGTCACGCCGCCGCGGCAGGGCCTGGATGGCCACCAGCATTTCCTGCGCACAGGCCCGGATGCGTGCGTGATGCTCGGGCGATGCATGACTGATCAGGCTGCCGACATGGAATTCGAATACGTCCTCCAGTACGTCGGGCTGGTCCTCGTGCAGCATCTGCAGCAGACCGCGCAGCTTGCAGATTTCCGATTCCAGCTCCTCGACCGCGAACAACATGGCGTCCTCCTCTTCAACTTCAGCGGCTCATCCGGGCCGCAGCAGGCCGCAACGGCGGCGCCACCCGGGCCACGCGCGATGTTGATCACGGAAAGGAAAACGGGCGACGCGGCTGTCGCGTGCTCCCCTCTTCTCGCATATCCGCAGTGAGGCAACCGTTAATTCACGTGACGGCGAGCTTCACGCGCCGGCAGTTGCGGTGATGATGCGGGGCGGTTCGGCGGTCGTCGCCAACGCGTCGATGAAGGCCGGATCCAGTGCCAGCGAGCCGAACCAGCCGTGCTGCGTGCCACTGAGCACGCGCAGCATGTGGCCACGACCACCCGGCAGGCGCCCCATCGGCCCGAGCAGTACATCACGTGCCTTCGCCCATGCATCACGATCGGACTGGAACAACGGCGTCAGCCAGCGGCTCCAGCGCTGATAGACCGCCACATGAGCGCGTCGCTGCGCCTGGTAGGCCTGCAGCGCGACCGTGCTGCCGCCATAGGTGCGCACCGCATCGCGCAGCGCCAGCGCATCCAACAGCGCCATGTTCACCCCCTGCCCCAGCTGCGGGCTCATCGCATGCGCGGCATCACCGGCCAGTACCATGCGGCCCTGATGCCAACGCGTCATCACTGCGTCGCGATAGATCGCGCGCGCCATCTGGCCGGGGTCGCGCAGATGGGCGAAGCGTGCAGCGGCCTGCGGCCACAGCGCGTGCAGCTCCTCCAACCAGGCTGGCATGCCATCGCTCTGCCAACGCTCGAAGTCGGAACGTGGCAGGCTCCAGAAGAAACTCAGGCGCGGCGTGTCATCACCGGGGCGCGTGCCGACGGGCAGCAGCCCGATCATCTTGCGCGCGGCCACGTAACGCTGCCGCAGCTCCTGCACGTGCGGCCAGTCCTCGGCCGGCAGCAGGCACCACAGCGCCCCCCACGGATACACGCGGTCCAGCCCGGCACCGCCGGCGATCGTGCCGCGCAGCGTCGACGCGGCGCCATCGGCGACCACCACCAGGTCGAACGGGCCATGCGTGCGCCCGTCGCTGTCGCGCAGACGGCCGTGTTCGGCATCCACCTCGGTAATGGTGGTACCGGCATGCAGCTGGCCCTCGCCTGCACGCGCCTCGTCCAACAGCGAGAACAAGGCCCCGCGCTGCATGCCCAGGCCGTGCAGGCGCGCATCCAGTCCCTCGTAGCGCATGTCCATCACCGCGCGCTCGCACGGCGTGTCGCCATACAGGCGGTGCACCGGCGCGGCATGTGCGCGCACGGAATCAAGCAGGCCCATCTGCCACAGTACCTGCAGGCCGCTGGGCTGCAGCAGGAAGCCGGCACCCACCGGCCCCGGCGTGGGCACGCGTTCGAAGATCTCCACCTCGTGGCCGTCACGGGTGAGCAGGATGGCCACTGCCTGGCCAGCGGTGCCGTAGCCGATCACGGCGATGCGCAGTCGTTCCGTCATGGCCGCATTGTGCCCGACGCGGGTGGATCGCGAGCGGGTCGCGGGCAATCCGCGCAAAAAAAACCCCGCCGGAGCGGGGTTTTCAACGCACTGTCGAGTGGATCACTCGGCCGGCGTGATGTTCGAAGCCTGGGCACCCTTCGGGCCCTGGGTCACGTCATAGGTGACACGCTGGCCTTCCTGCAGGCTGCGGAAGCCCTTGGAGTTGATGGCGGAGAAGTGCGCGAACACGTCGGCGCTGCCATCCTCCGGCGAGATGAAGCCAAATCCCTTGGCGTCGTTGAACCACTTGACGGTACCGTTCGGCATGGTGATGCGAGACCTTATGCAATGAATGGGTGGTGTACGCTGAACCCGCGCACAAGCTGAGTATGCAAAGCTTGCTCGGGGAAGACAATCACCCCCGCGCCAATTCGCCCACCAGTTCCGGAAGTCCGTTGCTTGCCGCCTGCACGTTGGCCAGTACTTCGGCCATCGTAATCTCCTCGCCATCACCGCAGCCGGCGGCCCAGTTGGCGATGATCGCCAGGCAGGCGTAATCCAGCCCCAGCTCCCGCGCCAGCGCGGCTTCCGGCATGCCGGTCATGCCCACCAGATCGCAACCGTCGCGGCGCATGCGGGCGATTTCGGCGATGGTTTCCAGGCGCGGCCCCTGCGTTGCGCCATAGCAGCCACCGTCGTGGACCGTGACACCGGTCACTTTGGCTGCCGCCAGGATCTTGCTGCGCAGCATCGGCGTGTACGGATGGCCGAAATCGACGTGGACCACGTCGGTGCCTTCTTCTTCACAGATCGTGCTGATGCGGCCCCAGGTGTAGTCGATGATCTGGTCCGGGCAGGCCAGCACGCGCGGACCGAAGTTCTCGGTGATGCCACCCACCGTGTTCAACGCCAGCACCCGCTGCGCGCCCAGCTGCTGCAGCGCGGCCAGGTTGGCGCGGTAGTTGATCTTGTGCGGCGGCAGCGAATGGCCTTCGCCATGCCGCGCCAGGAACGCCACGCGATGGCCGAGCAGCGTGCCCACGCGCACCGGGCCGGACGGACGGCCGAAGCGGGTGTCGATTTCGTGGGTCTGCACGTCGTCAAGCTTGGCCAGGTTGTAGACACCGGTACCGCCGATCACGGCCAGGGCGATCTGTTGCATTCGAAGCACTCCATGAAAAGACGAACGCCGGCACCCGAGGATGCCGGCGGCAGAGGAAGACGCGCTGCGGGCGGCTTCGCCGTTATTCCTTCATCGCGTAGATGGCCGGCACGCAGCGCAGGGTTTCGTTGACGTCCATGCCGAAGCCGAACACGTAACGGTCCGGCAGTTCGATGCCGGCGTAGTCGGCAGTCACGTCCGGCAGCGCGCGGTCATGCTTCTTCACCGTCATCGCGGCGATGCGCACGTCGGTCGCGCCTTGTTCCAGGCACCAGGTGCGCACGCCCTGCAGGGTGTAACCCTCGTCGAGGATATCGTCGACCAGCAGCACGCGGCGGCCGAACAGCGAGGTGGCCGGCTTGTGCTTCCAGACCAGGTCGCCGCCGGTGGTTTCACCGCGGTAGCGGGTGGCGTGCAGGTAATCGAACTGCACGTCCTGGCCGCGCGCGCCCAGCTCCAGCGCCAGCTGGCCGGCGAACGGCAGTGCACCGTGCATGATGGACAGGAACAGCGGCACCTCGCCCTTGTAATCGCGCGCGATGGCGTCGGCGATACCAGCGATGGCCTTGTCGATGGTGGGGCGGTCGACCAGCAGGTCAGCCTGGGCCAGGGCCTGGGAAATGGTGAGGTTGGGCATCAGACGGTTCTTCCAAGGGTTTCAAGCAAATGGGATTGGGTGTCGCCATGGCGGGCATCGGCCAGCAGGCCATCCCAGCCGAGTGCGCCGCGGCCAAGCAGGCCCAGCAGCGCAGCAGTATTGAGGGAGCGCCCCTGCACCGCGTGCAGGGCTTCATCGACCAGTTCCGGGTGGCAGACCAGCACCACGTCGCAGCCGGCATCCAGATGCGCGTGCACGCGCGCCGGCACACCGCCCGCACTGTGCGAGGCGGCCATGCCGATGTCATCGGAGAACACCACGCCGCGGAACCCGAGCTCGCCGCGCAGGATGTCCTGGATCCAGCGCGGCGAATAGCCGGCCGGTTCCGGTGCCACCTGCGGATAGATCACGTGCGCCATCATCACCGCGTCGGCACCGGCGGCGATGCCGGCCTGGAACGGGACCAGGTCCTGCGCGCGCAGCTCGTCCAGCGCACGCGGGTCGATCGCGGTATCCACGTGGGTATCTTCCAGCACGGTGCCATGGCCGGGGAAATGCTTGAGCGTGGCGGCCATGCCGACCGCATGCATGCCGCGCACGTAGGCGGCGGTGAACGCGGCCACCACCTGCGGGTCTTCACTGAAGGCGCGGTTGCCAATGGCGCGGTTGCCACGGCCAAGGTCGACCACCGGCGCGAAGCTCAGGTCCAGGCCACTGGCGCGCACTTCGCTGGCCATCAGCCAGGCGTGCTGCTCGGCCAGCGTCAGCGCCTGCTGCGGGTCGGTGGCGTACAGCGCCCCGATGTCCTGCAGCGGCGGCAGCTCGCTGTAGCCCTCGCGGAAACGCTGCACGCGACCGCCTTCCTGGTCCACGCAGATCAGCTGCGGGCGCGGCGCGGCGGCGCGGATCGCCGCGCTCAGATCGGTTACCTGCTGGCGCGAAGCGAAGTTGCGCTTGAACAGCACCACCCCGGCCACGGCATCGTGCTGCAGCCAGTCACGTTCCTGGGCAGTCAGTTCAGTGCCGGCAACGCCGATCAGCAGCATGGTCGATCTCCACAACGCGCGCCCGCATGGCGCAGTGCCGCATTGTCGCAGAACCGGCCGACAGGCGCAGTGGTCAGAAAAAGGGGACGGAGGGGATTAAGACGTATCCAGCCCACGGGGCCGATTGCGGCTTAATCCCCTCCGTCCCCTTTTCGGGTGCGATCAGACCTTGCAGCCGTCCGGGCCGCAGGCCTCGTCTCCGTCAGCCGAAGCTGCCGGGGCACCCTGTTCGGCCGCGATCTGGCGCAGGGCGTTGGCGAAGGCCTCGGGGGGCTGCGCCCCGGAAATGGCCCACTTCCCATCGATGACGAAGGTCGGCACCGAAGAAACGCCCAATGCGTGGGCCTGCGCCAGCTTCGCTTCAACCTCGGCCAGGCCGCGGTCGGAGGCCAGCATCTGGGTGATTTCGCCTGCGTCGAGCCCCCCCGTCACGCCCGCCTTGATCAGCACCGCGCTGTCCGCCAGGTTCTGACCAAGCTCGAAGTGGGCGCGGAACAGCGCCTCCCCGACCGCGTCCTGCACGCCGTGCTGGCCGGCCAGCCACAGCACCCGGTGCGCCGGCAGCGTGGTCACCCGCACCTGGCCCCGGCTGAAGTCCATCGGCAGGCCTTCCGCACGCGCCGTGGTCTGGGTCTGGCCGAGGATCTGCTCGGTGCGCTCGACGCCACCGAACTTGCGCACATAAGCCTCGCGCAGCGGCACCGGGGTGTCGTCCGCGTCCGGATCCAGCTGGAACGGCTGCCAGTGGATATCGAGTTCAGGCGCATTGGCGCCCAGCAACTGCACACCCTGCTGGAAACGATGCTTGCCGATCCAGCACCAGGGGCAGACCACGTCGGAGTAGATGTCGATTCTCATCCACACGACATGGGGCCCCTCCCCCACGATAAAAGGGGACGGAGGGGATTAAGTCGTTTTCAGCACAGGCGGGGTAAAGACGACTTAATCCCCTCCGTCCCCTTTTTTTGGGGGTTCACCACTGTGAATAGGGGTGGCTGGCGAGGGCGACGTTGTAGTAGCGGGCGTCGTCGGTGACTTCCGCGCCGGCCCAGTCTGGTAGGTCGATCGCCTGCTCGGCGCTGTCCAGTTCGACTTCGGCCACGATCAGGCCGGCGTTGTCGCCGAGGAACTCGTCCACTTCCCAGGTCAGGCCGGCGTGCTCGACCAGATGGCGGCGCTTGTCGATCAGGCCACCCACGCACAGCGCCAGCAGCGCGCGCGCGTCCTCCACCGGAATCGGGTAATCGAATTCCTGCCGGGTGTGGCCGATGGTGCGCGACTTCAGGTTCAGCGCCGCATGGTCGCCCTCGATACGCACGCGCACCGAGGCGTTCTGGGTGCCGCGATCCAGCGCGCCCATGTCGTTGATGTAGCCCTGCGCCATCGGGATCACCCGGTGCGCAGCGGATCGCCAGCCATCGTTGATGACCAGGAATTTGCGTTCGATTTCAATGCCCATGGCGCGATTATGCGCCATGGGTGATGACAGACGCTCAGCGCTTCTTGAACACCGCGATGCTTTCCACGTGCGCGGTGTGCGGGAACATGTCCATGGCACCGGCGCTGACCAGGGTGAAGCCCTGCTCATTGACCAGATAGCCGGCATCGCGCGCCAGCGAGCCCGGGTGGCAGCTGACATAGACGATGCGCTTGAACTGCTTCAGCGGCAGCTGCTGCAGCACCTCGATCGCGCCCGAGCGCGGCGGGTCCAGCAGCAGCTTGTCGAAGCCCTGGCGCATCCACGCGGTGCTGCGCTGGTCCTGGGTCAGGTCGGCACTGAAGAACTGGGCATTGGCCAGGCCATTGCGCTCGGCATTCTCACGGGCACGCGCGACAAGGCCGGCATCACCTTCCACGCCGACCACTTCGCGCACACGGCGGGCCAGCGGCAGGGTGAAATTGCCCAGGCCGCAGAACAGATCCAGCACACGCTCGTCCTCACCCGGCTCAAGCAGGTCCAGGGCGTGGGCAATCATCTTCTCGTTGAGCTTGGCGTTGACCTGGATGAAGTCCAGCGGGCGGAACGCCAGCTCGACGTCCCACGGCGCCAGCCGGAACGACAGCGGCACGCCCTGCCCGTCCAGCGGCTGCACGGTGTCCACGCCACCGGACTGCAGGTAGATCACGAAGCCATGCTGCTGGCCGAAATCGGCCCAGGCCGCACGGTCGGCATCACTCAGCGGCTGCAGATGGCGCACGGTCAGGACCACGGCCTGGTCACCGGCAATGAATTCGATCTGCGGAATGTCACGCTTGCCATCGAGCGACTCGATGAAGGTGGACAGCGCCTCGACCTTGGTGCCGATCTCGGGGATCACGGTCAGGCACTGGCTGAGGTCGGCGACGAAGCGCGGATCCTGTTCACGGAAGCCGACCAGGGTCTTGTCCTTCTTCTCGACCCGGCGCACCGAGAAGCGGCCCTTGCGGCGGTAACCCCAGCTCTCGCCGACCAGCGGCGCCAGCACGGTGCCCGGCTTCACGTGGCCGATCCGCTCCAGGTTGTCCATCAGCACGCGCTGCTTGGCGACAATCTGCTGGTCTTCGTCCAGGTGCTGCAGCACGCAGCCAGCGCAGGTACCGAAGTGCGGACACTTCGGAGTCACGCGCTGCGGCGAGGCCTGCAGCACCTCCACTGTGCGTGCCTCGTCGAAATGTCGGCTGCGGGCGGTCTGTTCCGCCATGACCACCTCACCCGGCAGGGCGCCGCTGATGAAGGTGACCTTGCCGCCCTCACCTTCACGGCGGGCGACGCCGCGACCATCATGGCTGAGGTCGAGGATCTCGGTCTGGAACGGGGTACGGTCGATGCGGGAGCGGGATCGGGCCACGTGGCAACAGGCTGCGGGCAAAAATGGGGGCGTATTGTCGCAGATCCTGACTGGCAGGATCGGGACCCGCTTGCGCCCGCCGCCGCTGTGCTTGATGATTGGGCCAGCTGACATGGAGGCAGCCCTGATGCAGATGACCCCGCGGGCCAGCCGGCCTCGCTTCCTGCTTGTCGAGGACGACATCATCAGCCGCGGTTTTTTCAAGGCGGCGTTGGAAACGTTACCGGCGGACGTGGATACCGCAGATTCCCTGGCCAGTGCGCTGGCGAGCGCGGAACCCGGCGCGCATGACCTGTGGCTGATCGACGTCAACCTACCCGACGGCAATGGCGCGCAGCTGCTGCGCCAATTGCGCCGTTCACACCCTGATACTCCCGCGTTGGCGCATACCGCCGACGGCGACACCTCCATTCATGCCCGGCTGCGCGAAGCCGGGTTCAGCGACACCCTGGTCAAACCCCTCGGCCGCGACCAGCTGTTGAAGGCCGTGCGCCGCGCGCTGGTCAACAGCCCGGCGGGGATCGTCATGGCACAGGCGCCAGCGGCGGTCGAGCTGCAGGTGCAGGACTGGGACGAGACTGCGGCATTGGCCGCGCTCAACGGTCAGCGCAACCACCTGATCGCCCTGCGCGAGCTGTTCTTGGCCGAGCTGCCGGGCGTACGCGATGCGGTCGAGCAGGCGGTGGACCAGCACGACGAGCGGCAGCTGCGCAGCCAATTGCACCGGTTGCAGGCAAGCTGCGGCTTCGTGGGCGCGGCACGTTTGGCCCGTGCGGTGCGCCAGTTGCATCATGCGCCGGAGTCCGGGCAGGCCCAGGCGGGGTTCCGCGACGCGGTGGCTGCCCTGCTGCATTGAGGGGTGTTCGGCAGGGCTGCGCCCTGCACCTGCCGAGGCTTTCAAGCCAGAACAACACCAAAGGCCAGAGCCAGATCGGCTCTGGCTTTCTGCTTGTTGGGCGGGGCGGTGTGGATTGGCAGGACACGCCGTAAACCCGTCCCTGGGGGCTCGATGGCGCCATCCATGGCGCCAACGGTCCTGCCAACCCACATCGCCCCACCCCCGACAGATTCCCGGTGACGGCTGGTAGATCCACGCCATGCGTGGATGAATTTCTGTCAGATATCGAAATTCAAACTGGGGTCGGATCCGTTTTCCTTCGGAAAACGGATCCGACCCCATGTCGTTCCGACAGCTCGCGGAAAACTGTCGAAGGCGGGGTGGGTCCGGTTGCGGGAGTGTCCGCGGCATGGATGCCGCGGCCAAGCCCCCAGGGACGGGTTTACGGCGACTCCCGCAACCGGACCCACCCCGCCCACCCACGGACAGCCAGCTTCTGCCGTTGACGTTGATTCGGCACGTGCAGGGCTGCAAGCCCTGCCGAAGCCCCCCCTACCTGCGGGGCGCGAGCTGCTCGAGCATTTCCCAGGACTTCAGGCCGCGCGGCCCCAGGTGATGGGCCAACACCCGCCGCATCGGCAGGCGCAGGCTGGCCAGGTCGGCAGCATCGGGCTCTTCGTCGGCGGCCAGCGCCAGCAACGCAGAACCCGTCGCGGCCGCCCGGCGCTCCCCACCGCGCTCACTGAGCAGGCGTTGCGCGCCTTCCTGCGGATCCAGTTCGTAGCGTGCCGCAGGATCGATCGGCTGGCCATCGCTGGCGCTGTCCAGATCGAATCCCAGGCCCAGCGCGGACAGCAGCTCGCGTTCAAACCGGCGCAGGGTCCAGGCCAGGCCCGCCCCCACTCCCAGCCGCGCGCGTGCCTCGCCGTAGGCCAGGTACAGCTCCGGCAGCGGGTCCTGGCGCGGGGCCAGGCGCAGGGTCAGCTCACTCAGGTAGAAGCCGGCCAGCATCGCCTGGCCGACCAGGCGCGGGGCCGCGTCCAGTGCCTCGGCGCCGCGCAGCTGGGCAAGCTCGCCACGTTGCTGGGCACTGAAGCGGATCCACTGCAGCGGTTGCAGGGCGGCGCGCAGCACCTGGCCCTTGGCAGTGGACACGCCACGCGCGAGCAGGCCGATACGGCCATGCTGCGCGCTCAACACTTCGACCAGCAGGCTGGTCTCGCGATAGGCCCGTGCATGCAGCACGAAGCCGGTGTCGTCCTCGATCAGCATCGAAGCGACCGTTCCGGGTTACTCGTAACCGAAGGCCTTCAGTGCGGCCTCGTCGTCGGACCAGCCTTCACGCACGCGCACCCAGGTCTCGAGGAATACCTTGGCGCCGAACAGACGCTCCATCTGCAGGCGCGACTTGGCCCCGATTTCCTTCAGGCGGGTGCCGCCCTTGCCGATCACGATCGCCTTCTGGCCTTCGCGCTCGACCCAGATCACCGCACCGATGCGCAGCAGGTTGCCGTCCTCGGTGAAGCGCTCGATCTCCACCGTGGTGGCGTACGGCAGTTCCTCGCCGAGCTGGCGCATCAGCTGCTCGCGCACCAGTTCACCGGCCAGGAAACGCTGGCTGCGATCAGTGATCTCGTCCTCGCCGAACATCGGCGGGGCTTCTGGCAGCAGCTTGAGCACGTCGCGCACCAGCGCTTCCAGGCCGTTGCGCTTCTGCGCCGAGATCGGGTGCACGGCGGCGAAATCGCGGCCTTCGGTCACCTGCTGCAGGAACGGCAGCAGCGCGCCCTTTTCCTTCAGGCGATCGATCTTGTTGACCACCAGCACCACCGGGATGCCGGCGTCGCGCAGCACGTTGAAGGCCAGGCTGTCCTCTTCGTCCCAGCGCCCGGCTTCGATCACCAGCAGGCCGGCATCGACGCCTTCCAGCGAGCCGCGCGCGGCGCGGTTCATCACCCGGTTCATCGCCCGCTTCTGCACCTTGTGCAGGCCGGGGGTGTCGACCAGCACCAGCTGGCCTTCCGGATAAGTGGCGATGCCCAGCAGGCGATGGCGCGTGGTCTGCGGGCGGTTGGAAACGATGCTGACCTTGGCGCCGACCAGGGCATTGGTCAGGGTCGACTTGCCCACGTTCGGGCGGCCGATGACGGCCACGCTGCCGCAATGATGGGGAGTTTGTTCGCTCACTTGGAATCCAGTTGTTCTAGGACGGCTGCAGCCGCCTGTTGTTCGGCAAGCCGCCGCGAGGCGCCTTCGCCCTCGGTGCTGGCGGCCGGGTCGGCTACGATGCAGCGTACCCGGAAGTGTTTGGCATGGTCGTCACCGGATTCTGACACCAGTTCATACTGCGGCAACGCCTTCTGTCGGGCCTGCAGCCATTCCTGCAGGCGGGTCTTGGGGTCCTTCTCGGGCCGGCCGGAGGCCGGCAGTGCCTCGATCGAAGCGCTGAACCAGGGCAGTACCACCGCCCGGCAGGCCTCGAAGCCGGCATCCAGGTAGATCGCGGCCACCACGGCTTCCACCGCGTCGGCCAGGATCGAGTCGCGACGATGACCGCCGGACTTCATTTCGCCCGGGCCCAGGGTCAGCCGCTCGCCCAGTTCCAGGGTGCGCCCGATCACCGCCAGCGCGCCTTCACGCACCAGCTCGGCACGGGCACGGGTCATCGCCCCTTCGTCAGCCTTGGGCCAGCGCCGGTACAACGCCTCGGCCGCCATCATGTTGACGATGCTGTCGCCGAGGAACTCCAGGCGCTCGTTGTGCGGCGCGCCGGCACTGCGATGGGTCAGCGCCTGCTTGAGCAGGGCCGGATCGCGGAAAGGATGACCGATCAGGTCGCCACGTTGGATGAATTTACTGGGCACCGCTTCGTGTCAGGTCCTGGGAAGAATCGAATTTGCCAACCACATCGAGGTTGCCGATCAGCGGGCGACGCACTTCGTAGTTGACCTTGAGGGTCCAGCCATTGTCGCGACGATCGAACTTCACGTTGGCCGGCTTCACATTTTCCGAGTAGTTGATGTACAGGCGCTTGAAGAACAGATCCTGGATCCGTGAGGGCTCCATGCTGCCTACGCCCGGCTCGTTGGCCAGGCTCTTCATCGCCGAGCGCACGGCGTAGTACTCCTGGTACATCGGGAACAGCTTCATGCCGATGTAGAGGAAGAACCCGACCACGATCAGGACCGTCAGGAACGAGGTCAGGGTCATGCCGCGCTGCGTGTTCATCGTCTTCATTGCGTTCTCCCCAGATACGCGTTGGATGTGAAAGTGCTCAGTTGATGCCCGATCAGTTGATGCTCGAACCGATCCGCGACGGCTCGAAGCCATCCTTGCAGAACCAGCCCTGGCAGTTCAGCCAGATCAGGAACGCCTTGCCGCGCAGGTTCTCTTCCGGCAGCAGGCCCCAGAAACGGCCATCGTCGCTGTTGTCGCGGTTGTCGCCCATCACCAGGTACTTGCCGGCCGGCACGGTCCATTGCCCCTGGCCACGCGGGTAATCGGTCTCCAGCACGGTGTGGGTACGGCCCGGCAGGTGCTCGACCAGCAGGTTGGCGCCCTCGCCCTGGCCCTTGTGGCCGGCGTAGATACCCTTGTTGTCGTACTTCAGCGGCTCACCGTTGAGGATCACGCCGTCGCCTTCGAAGACCACGGTGTCGCCCGGCACGCCGATCACGCGCTTGATGAAGTTCTCGCCCTTGGCCGGGTCGTTGTCGCTGTGGCCGGGGAAGTGGAACACCACCACGTCGCCACGCGACGGTTCGCCGAACGGCACGATCTTGGTGTTGCTGATCGGCAGGCGCAGGCCGTAGGAGAACTTGTTGACCAGGATGAAATCGCCGATCAGCAGGTTCGGCATCATCGAGCTGGACGGGATCTTGTACGGCTCGGCGATGAAACTGCGCACGATCAGCACGATCGCCAGCACCGGGAAGAACGCACGCGAGTAATCCACCAGCACCGGCTCGGAATCGAGCAGGCCCGCGCGCTGGGCGCGACGCTTGGCGAGATACAGCTTGTCCGCGAGCAGGATCAGGCCCGAGGCCAGGGTCAGCACGACCAGGAGGATCTCAAACAGTTTCATTCAGGGTCCTTTGCAACGTCACCAGACGACCGGCCCCGCGGGGCCGGTGCGGGCTTACTTGTTGTCCATCTGCAGGACGGCCAGGAACGCTTCCTGCGGAATCTCCACGCGTCCGACCTGCTTCATGCGCTTCTTGCCTTCCTTCTGCTTTTCCAGAAGCTTCTTCTTGCGCGAAACGTCGCCACCATAGCACTTGGCCAGCACGTTCTTGCGCATGGCCTTGACCGTGGTACGGGCGATGATCTGCGAGCCGACGGCGGCCTGGATGGCCACGTCGAACATCTGGCGCGGGATCAGGTCCTTCATCTTCTCGCACAGCTCGCGGCCGCGGCGATCGGCATGGCTGCGGTGCACGATCAGCGACAGCGCATCGACCTTGTCGCCGTTGATCAGCACGTCCACGCGCACGAACGGGCCCGCGTCGAAGCGCACGAAGTGGTAGTCCAGCGAGGCATAGCCGCGGCTGACCGACTTCAGCTTGTCGAAGAAGTCCAGCACCACTTCCGCCATCGGCAGCTCGTAGCTGATCTGCACCTGGCTGCCCAGGTAGTTGATGCCGATCTGGCTGCCGCGCTTCTCTTCGCACAGCTTGATGATGTTGCCGATGTACTCCTCGGGGGTGAGCACGTTGGCACGGATGATCGGCTCGCGGATCTCCTCGACCTGGTTCACCGGCGGCAGCTTGGCCGGGTTGTCCATGTTGATGATCGAGCCATCGGTCTTCAGGACTTCATACACCACCGTCGGCGCGGTGCTGATCAGGTCCAGGTTGTATTCGCGCTCCAGGCGCTCCTGCACGATTTCCATGTGCAGCATGCCGAGGAAGCCGCAGCGGAAGCCGAAGCCCATCGCCTCGGAGCTTTCCGGCTCGAAACGCAGCGCGGCATCGTTCAGGCGCAGCTTGTCCAGCGCTTCGCGCAGGTCCGGGTAGTCCTCGGCGTCGACCGGGAACAGGCCGGCGAACACGCGCGGCTGCATTTCCTGGAAACCCGGCAGCGGCTTCGGCGCCGGGTCGCCGGCCAGGGTCAGGGTGTCGCCGACCGGCGCACCGTGCACGTCCTTGATGCTGGCGGTGACCCAGCCCACTTCGCCAGCCTTCAGTGCCGGCAGCACCTTGCGCTTCGGGGTGAACACACCGACGTTGTCGACCTGGTGGTTGCGGCCGGTCGACATCACCTGCAGCTTGTCGCCGGCCTTGATCTCGCCCTGCATCACGCGCACCAGCGAGACCACGCCCAGGTAGTTGTCGAACCAGGAGTCGATGATCAGCGCCTGCAGCTTCTCGGTGTCGCGCGGCTTCGGCGGCGGGATGCGATGCACGATCGCTTCCAGCACGTCCTGCACGTTCAGCCCGGTCTTGGCGCTGACCGGCACGGCGTCGGAGGCATCGATGCCGATCACGGCCTCGATCTCGGCCTTGGCGCGCTCGATGTCCGCGGTCGGCAGGTCGATCTTGTTGATCACCGGCACCACTTCCAGGCCCTGCTCCACGGCGGTGTAGCAGTTGGCCACCGACTGCGCTTCCACGCCCTGGGCGGCATCGACCACCAGCAGCGCGCCTTCGCAGGCGGCCAGCGAGCGGCTGACTTCATAGGAGAAGTCGACGTGGCCGGGGGTGTCGATGAAGTTCAGGTGGTAGGTCTGCCCGTCCTTGGCCAGGTACGGCAGCGACACCGACTGCGCCTTGATCGTGATGCCACGCTCGCGCTCGATCGGGTTGGAGTCGAGCACCTGCGCTTCCATCTCGCGGGCCTGCAGGCCACCACAGAGCTGGATGATGCGGTCGGCCAGCGTGGACTTGCCGTGGTCGACATGGGCGATGATGGAGAAGTTGCGGATGTTCCGCATCGAATCAGAAGACATAGGTGGCGGCGGCGCGCGGCGTCGTCAGGGTAACGGTCGATTATCGCACGCCCGGCGCCCCGCCGCGAAAATGGCCTCATCGGCCCGGGCCCGGAACGGCCGAAGCCCCGCCAGAGCGGGGCTTCGGGGAACACGGCGGGGCCGACAGGACGGCCCGGGCGGGCCTTACTGGCCGGCCTTCACCGCCACGAACGCGCTGTTGCCGTTGCCGGTACGCACCAGCAGCATCACCACATCGTCCTTCTTGTAGCTGGACAGCGCGCGGTTCAGGCCATCCACGCTGCCGACCGGGATGCGGCCGACCTGCAGGATCACCATACCCGGAGACAGTCCGGCATCCCGCGCCGCCTGGCCCTTGACCCCGGTGATGCGCACGCCCTCGTTGCCATCCAGGCCGAACTGCTTGCGCTGCGGTGCGGTCAGGTCGCTGACATCCAGGCCCAGCAGGGCATTGGCGCCGGCCTGCGGTGCCGCATCGGGCTTGGCCGCAGCCGCCGCGCGGGCATTGCCCTGACCGTCTTCGCTCAGTGCGGTCAGCGTGGCGCTGAGGTCACGCGGCTTGCCGTCGCGGATCACGCCCAGAGTGACCCGGCTGCCCGGTGCCATCGCGCCGATCAGCGGCGGCAGGTCGGACCAGTTGTTGACCGGGCTGCCATTGACCGAGCGGACCACGTCGCCGATCTGCACCCCGGCCTTCTCGGCAGCACTGCCGGGCACGATCTGGTTGACCAGCGCACCACGGCTGTCCGGCAGCCCGAGGCCCTGTGCCTTCAGCGAATCGATCGGTTCGACCACCGCGCCGAGCTGGCCACGGGTGACCTTGCCGCTCTTCTTGATCTGTTCAACCGCACTCATCGCCAGGTCGATCGGGATCGCGAAGCTGATGCCCATGTAGCCGCCAGAGGCGGAGAATATCTGCGAGTTGATGCCGACCACTTCGCCACGGGTGTTCAGCAACGGACCGCCGGAGTTGCCCTGGTTGATCGCCACATCGGTCTGGATGAACGGCACATAGCGCTGGTCTGCACCGCCGGTGCTGCGGCCCAGCGCGCTGACGATACCGGCGGTGACCGAATGATCGAGACCGAACGGCGAGCCGATCGCGACGACCCACTGGCCCGGCTTCAGCGTGTTGGAATCACCCACGCGCACGGTCGGCAGGTTCTTGCCTTCGATCTTCAGCAGGGCTACGTCGTACTGCTGGTCGCTGCCCACCACCTTGGCCTTGAACTCGCGGCTGTCGCCAAGCTTGACCTTCACCTCGCTGGCATCGGCCACCACGTGGTAATTGGTCAGCACGTAGCCGTCGGGTGAAATGATGAAGCCCGAGCCCATGCCGCGGCCCTTGATGCTGGGACCACCGTCCTGGCCACCCGGGCCCTGCCCCGGCATCGGGAAGTCCGGGCCGAAGAAGCGGCGGAAGAATTCAGGCATGTCATCGTCGCCCCCCATCGGGCCTCGCGAGGCCTGCCGGTTGTTGCGCACGATGGTGGTGTCGACGTTGACCACGCCCGGGCCGACCTGTTCGACCAGGTGGGTGAAGTCGGGCAATCCACTGACCAGCGGCTGTGCCGGCGCCCGCGGTGCGGCGGCCGGGGCGGCCTCGGTCTGCGCGGCCGGGGCCGGGGCCTGCGCGCAGGCCATCAGCGGCAGGGTCAGGGCCAGCAGGCCAATGGCCTGCGTGCGGAATCGGGGAGTCATCGGACGGCAACCTCCGGATCGGATGGAAAGAGGAATACGGGCCCCGCCGGCGGCGGGGCGTGAAAGCGCCCGGCTCAGTCGCGCGGACGCGGCGGCACCGGCAGGTCGTCCTGCAGGCGCGGCTCGAACGGGTAGAACGCGGCGCCACCGGCGTGGGCCGGGAAGCTGGCATTGAGCGCGCCGGCGGCGGCAGGTGCCAGGCTGGAGCGCGGCCACGGTCGTGCCTGCAGCCCGCCGACCTCACCGAATGGCAGGTTGCGGCCCGTGTTGGCCGGCACGGTCGGGGTCAACGGCGCCTGCGCGGCGGCCACCGCACGCTGCGGAACATCGTCGCGCTGGGCGGCTCGCGCAGCCTGCTGGCTGCGGGTCGCGCTGGCACGGCGGGTGTCCTGGCGGCGGCTGGCAGCGGCCATCGCCACGGCAGGCGCCGCCGCCACGGCCATCGCCGCAGTATCCACCGAGGCTTCGGTGACCGGGGCCGGGTTGCCCGGTGCCGGCGCAAGCTCGGCCTGGCTGGCGATCACCTGCGGTGCCAACGGCTCGCCCGGCGTGGCGTCCTGCAGCTTCTCGCCGCCCATGAACAGGGCCACGGCTGCCACCGAGGCGGCCAGTGCAGCGCCACCGCCCCACGCTCGCCAGCCGGTACGGCGCACCTGGCGACGCGGCTCGGCCCGTGGCGCCGGTTCGGCGGCAATGGCAGCGGCCACGGTCGCGCTGAAGCCGGCCGGCGCCAGCGCCGAGGCCTGCCCGCGCATCACATCGCCCAGCAGCTGCCAGCGTTCCTGGCAGCCCGCCAGTTCGGGATCATGTTCCATGCGACGCAGCAGGAAGCGGGCCTCATCGGCACCCAGCTCGCCATCGACCAGGGCCGACAGCTGTTCGCGGTGGCGCTGGTCCAGGCGCTGCCCGGCGGGCGAATGGTGATTCTGCGATTCGTTGAACGGATTACTGGTCATACGCGGCTCTTCTCACGGGTGGCGCTGCCGATGTCCAACAGCGGCCGGAGTTCGGTGTCGATCGCCTCGCGCGCTCGGAAGATCCGTGAACGCACGGTGCCGATCGGGCACCCCATTTTCTGCGCGATATCCTCGTAGCTCAGGCCTTCCACCTCGCGCAGGGTGATCGCCAGCCGGAGTTCTTCCGGAAGCGCGTTGACGGCCTTCATCACCGTCTGTTCCAGCTCCTGGCGCATCAACTCGCGTTCGGGCGTATCGGTGTCGCGCAGGCGCGTCCCGCTGTCGAACTGTTCGGCGTCACCGATGTCGATGTCATCGGTCGGCGGCCGTCGATTGTGTGAAGCCAGGTAGTTTTTGGCGGTATTCACGGCGATTCGATGCAACCAGGTTGAGAACTGGGCGTCGCCACGGAAACTCCCGATCGCGCGGTAGGCACGGATGAAAGTGTCCTGGGCGACGTCCTGACATTCGCTCCAGTCGGCGATGTAGCGACCGACCAGGGCCACCACGCGATGCTGGTACTTGCGCACCAGGACATCGAACGCGGCGCTCTCGCCGTGCTGCACGCGCCGGACCAGTTCCAGATCCAGCTCCTGAGGTGTATCAACATCGGCCATGAGGGGCCGCACTCCTGTCAGCCCAACCGACGTCGGGCAATGAGACTGCCAATCCCGGGAAAAGTTCAGTCGCCGATCACCCGGCGCCGCACCAGCTTTTAACCACCGTTCCGTTAGCGTCCCGGTCCACGGCCATGGATCCGGGGGCGCCACTCCCCTGCTATTGGGATTTGACGCGGGGGAAACAACCTCTGGATCATAGCCGCTTCTCCATACACAACCGGATGGAACGTCCATGCTCTCAGGCTTCGATGGTCTCCGCTTCAGCCACTGGCACCCCGAGATCCGCGACGACGGCGTGGTGGTTCTCTCCCTGGATCGTCAGGACAGCAGCGTCAACGCCATGTCGCAGGACGTGCTGCTGGAACTGGGCGACCTGCTCGAGCGCATTGCACTGGACCCGCCCAAGGGCGTGGTGATCCAGTCGCTGAAGAAGGCCGGCTTCATCGCTGGTGCGGACCTGAAGGAGTTCCAGGAGTTCGACCGCCGCGGCACCGTCAACGACGCCATCCGTCGCGGCCAGGCCACCTACCAGAAGCTGGCTGAACTGCCCTGCCCGACCGTGGCAGCCATCCACGGCCACTGCCTGGGCGGCGGTACCGAGCTGGCGCTGGCCTGCCGCTACCGCGTGGCCTCCAATGACAGCAGCACCCGCATCGGCCTGCCGGAGACCCAGCTGGGCATCTTCCCGGGCTGGGGTGGCAGCGCGCGCCTGCCGCAGCTGGTGGGTGCACCGGCGGCGATGGACATGATGCTGACCGGCCGCACCCTGTCAGCCTCGGCCGCGCGTGGGATCGGCCTGGTCGACAAGGTGGTGGCACCGGCGGTGGTACTCGACACCGCCGTCGCGCTGGCGCTGTCCGGCACCACCCGCCCGTTCAAGCAGCGCGCGACGGCCTGGGCCACCAACACCTGGCTGGCCCGCACGCTGCTGGCGCCGCAGATGGTCAAGCAGGTCGCACGCAAGGCCAAGAAGGACCAGTATCCGGCGCCCTACGCGCTGATCAGCACCTGGCAGCGCAGCGGCGGCAAGCCGATCCAGGCGCGCCTGGATGCCGAACGTCGCGCGGTGGTGAAGCTGGCCAGCACGCCGACCGCGCGTAACCTGATCCGCATCTTCTTCCTGACCGAGCGCCTGAAGGGCCTCGGCGGTGGTGATTCCGGCATCCGCCACGTGCACGTGGTCGGCGCCGGCGTGATGGGCGGTGATATCGCTGCGTGGGCCGCCTACAAGGGCTTCGACGTGACCCTGCAGGACCG
Organism: Stenotrophomonas sp. MH181796; assembly: GCF_009659995.1. NCBI lineage: Bacteria > Pseudomonadati > Pseudomonadota > Gammaproteobacteria > Lysobacterales > Lysobacteraceae > Stenotrophomonas > Stenotrophomonas sp. MH181796. The sequence goes on along the minus strand of NZ_RAHU01000004.1, from coordinate 319,888 downwards.
CGAGCAGCGCTTCATCGACCCGGCCATGGAGCGCGCGCAGGCCCTGTTCGCCAAGAAGATACGCGACGAGAGCAAGCGCCCCGCCGTGGCCGCACGCCTGCGTGCCGACCTGGAAGGCAACGGCGTGGCCGAGGCCGACCTGGTGATCGAGGCAATCATCGAGAACCCGGAGGCCAAGCGTGCGCTGTACCAGACGCTGGAACCGAAGATGAAGCTGGACGCGCTGCTGACCACCAACACCTCGTCGATTCCACTGGTGGAGCTGCGCGACCACATCCAGCGCCCGGCGCAGTTCGCCGGCCTGCACTACTTCAACCCGGTGGCGCAGATGCCGCTGGTGGAGATCATCCACCACGACGGCATGGCGCCGGAGACCGAACGCCGCCTGGCCGCGTTCTGCAAGGCACTGGGCAAGTTCCCGGTGCCGGTGGCCGGAAGCCCGGGCTTCCTGGTCAACCGCGTGCTGTTCCCGTACATGCTGGAAGCCGCCACCGCGTATGCCGAGGGCATTCCGGGCCCGGTGATCGACAAGGCCGCAGTGAAGTTCGGCATGCCGATGGGCCCGATCGAACTGATCGATACCGTGGGCCTGGATGTGGCCGCCGGCGTCGGCCGCGAACTGGCCCCGTTCCTGGGCCTGCAGATTCCGGCCGCGCTGCAGACGGTGGAACCGGACAAGCGCGGCAAGAAGGATGGCCAGGGCATCTACACCTGGGAAAACGGCAAGCCGAAGAAGCCGGACGTGGCCAGCGACTACCAGGCCCCGGCCGATCTGGAGGACCGCCTGATCCTGCCGCTGTTGAACGAGGCAGTGGCCTGCCTGCACGAAGGCGTGGTGGCGGATGCGGACCTGCTGGATGCCGGCGTGATCTTCGGTACTGGTTTTGCACCGTTCCGCGGTGGTCCGATCCAGCACATCCGTGCGGTGGGTGCCGATGCGATCGTCGAGCGGTTGAAGGCGCTGCAGCAGCGCCACGGCGACCGTTTCGCACCGCGCCCGGGCTGGGACAACCCGGCCCTGCGCGAACCGGTGGTGTGAGTTGATCGGCCGGGCCTGCGGCCCGGCACCCGCTGGATCAACAGCCAGAGCCAGAGCCGGAGCAACAGCCGGCTCTGGCTTTTCTGTTTGTTGGGCGGGGCGGTGTGGGCAGGCAGGACACGCCGTAAACCCATCCATGGGGGCTCGATGGCGCCATCCATGGCGCCAACGGTCCTGCCTGCCCACACCGCCCCACCCCTGACAGTTTCCCGGTGACGGTTGGTGAACTGCGAATCTGGTTGATGGCTACTGCGAACTGGTGGGTGGCGACCTTGGTCGCCACCAGGAGCGAAGCGACCGGCGTTTGATTTTGACTTTGATTTTCTTTTTTCTTCTCCGTGGCTGGATGCACACGGAAACTGTCAGAGGCCGGGCGGTTGGGTGGCGCAGGGGCGTGAGCCGCATGGATGCGGCGACCGAGCTTACATGGACGTACTTGCAGCGGCCCCTGCGCCACCCACCCGCCCGGCCAAGCGCGGCTTCTGCTTCTGCCTTCAGCGACCAACCCACAGCCACGAGGGGCTGCGCCGTTGGCTGGAACAACCTGTTACCCATACGGGGCATGTCCCCGTCACAGCCGCATGCGATGCTGACCACCTGATCCCTGCCAGCGAGAACGCCCGCATGACCACCATCATCGCCCCGCGCGTGCACGACATCGGCGGACTCGAAGTCCGTCGCGCCGTCCCCACCCTGCAGGCGCGCAGCATCGGCTCGTTCGTGTTCGTCGACCAGATGGGCCCGGCACTCATGCATCCCGGCACCGCCATCGACGTGCGCCCGCATCCGCATATCGGCCTGGCCACCGTCACCTATCTGTGGTCGGGCGCGATCGGCCACCGCGACACGCTGGGGTCGGACCAGGTGATCCGTCCCGGTGACGTCAACTGGATGACCGCCGGCCGCGGCATCGCCCATTCCGAGCGCACGCCGCAACCGGACCGCGACCATGACAACCCGATCCACGGCATGCAGACCTGGGTGGCACTGCCGAAATCGCATGAGGAAATCGAACCGGCGTTCTACCACCATGCCGCGGCCACCCTGCCCGAGCAGCGCCGCAATGGTGCCTGGGTGCGGGTGATCGCCGGCCGCGCCTATGGCGAGGAATCGCCGGTGAAGGTGTTCGCCGACACCCTCAACGTGGCCATCGATCTCGACCCGGATGCGGAAATCGATATCGACAATGGCCACCGCGAGCGCGCGCTGTACATCCTCGAAGGCGACGCGCAGCTGGATGGCGTCGACATCCCCGCCCAGCATCTGGTAATCCCGGAAGCCGGTGCGGTGGGCCGCCTTCGCGCGAAGACGCCGGTGAAGGCCATGCTGTTTGGCGGCGAACCGCTGGATGGCCCGCGTCACCTGTGGTGGAACTTCGTGTCCAGCTCGAAGGAGCGTATCGAGCAGGCCAAGCACGACTGGGAAGCCGGCCGCTTCGGTACCATTCCGGGCGACGACAAGGAGTTCATTCCCCTGCCCCAGTACTGAACATCGCGTGTTGCACACACCCGAAGGTGTATCCCTGCACCCGGCGTTGACGCTATCGTCACTCGCCGGTCACTGAAATGTGACCGACCGCACAGTTCGGACATCTTTCAAAGGAGTGCAACACATGAGCATGGGTAAACGCTTGTCCGCCGAATTCCTCGGCACTTTCTGGCTGGTTCTAGGTGGCTGCGGCAGCGCGGTGCTGGCCGCCAAGTTCGGGGGCGACGGCAATCCGCTGGGTATCGGTTTCCTCGGCGTAGCGCTCGCCTTCGGCCTGACCGTGGTGACCGGCGCCTATGCGTTCGGCCATATCTCCGGCGCGCACTTCAATCCGGCGGTCAGCGTCGGGCTGTGGGCCGGTGGTCGTTTCCCGACCAAGGACCTGATCCCGTACATCATCGCCCAGGTCGCCGGCGGCCTGCTGGCCGGCTTCATCCTGCTGCAGATCGCATCGGGCGCCAGCGGCTTCGCCATTGATGGCAGCCAGGCCGGTGCATTCGCCAGCAACGGCTACGGCGCGCTGTCCCCCGGCGGCTACAGCGTGGCCGCGGCCTTCCTGTGCGAAGTGGTGCTGACCGCCGTGTTCCTGATCGTGATCATGGGCGCCACCCACGGCAAGGCACCGGCCGGGTTCGCCCCGCTGGCGATCGGCCTGTCGCTGACCCTGATCCACCTGATCAGCATCCCGGTCACCAACACCTCGGTGAACCCGGCCCGTTCCACGGCGGTGGCCTTCTTCGCCGGCAGCGGCGCGGTCAGCCAGCTGTGGCTGTTCTGGGTTGCCCCGCTGCTGGGCGGCGCGATCGGCGGCATCATCTACAAGTGGATCGGCAACGACCGCTGAGGCCCGTGCGGACCATTGCGGCCGACCATCGGCCGCAATGGTTACGCGTGTAACCGCGATTTGTGCGATCGCTCACGTTCCGTTAAGGTTGAGTTGACCGTCCGTGCACATGCCGGCCGGGGCGGCATCCGGGGATGGGATGCCAACGCTGCCCGCCCATCCGGCAGCGCCAAACGACACACCACCTTGGGGGATGCATGAAGTTCGCGCCTGTAGTGTTGTCGAGCCTGCTGTTCGCGGTGGCCCAGGCCGCCGCTGCACAGGCTCCCACCGAATGTCCTTCGCTGCCGGCCAGCAGTGGCCTGCAATGGCAGCAATTGGTGCAGACGGACTTCCTGGTCTGCCGCGCCAGTACCGGAGATGGCCGTGAAGTGTTGAGCCTGATGCTCAGCGCACGTGACCCGTCCATTCCACTGAACCGCTCATTGCGCCAGGAAAAGGGCAGCTTCGGCGGTGAATCACTGTACTGGTACCAGCCCGACCTCGGTGGCCAGCAGCCGCCGGGCTATGCCGAGCGCCGGATCAGCGTGGTCAAGCTCGACAAAGGGCGTTACGCGCAGATTTCACTGTATCCGGACAGCCCGCAGGAACTGGGCTCGCTGCAGCAGCTGGCGCAGGGCATGAGCCTGACGCCGTCGGCCGTGGCCGCCGGGCGCTGACCATGACGGGGATGCCTGCCTGGCAGCATCCCCGCAATGCGGCCCGATCACAGGGTAGTGCCGGCCGCTGGCCGGCACCTCGATCCGCCGTGACCGCAGGCAGTTGCCGGCCAGCGACCGGCACCGCCTCAGAACTTGCCTTCCTGGAAATCGACGAAGGCCTGCATCAGTTCCTGCCGCGTGTTCATCACGAACGGGCCATGCCGCATCACCGGCTCGCGCAGCGGACGGCCGGCCACCAGGATCAACCGCGCGCCTTCGTTGCCGGCCGAAAGGTGCAGCTGTTCGCCGCCGCCCAGCACCGCCAGTTCCTGGCGTGCAACGTCGCGCGCGGCGTCCTGCTCACCCACGGTCATCGCACCTTCGAACACGTAGGCGAACGCGTTGTGCCCCTCCGGCAGCGCATAGGTCCAGGCCCGGTCGGGCGCCAGCGTGATGTCGAGGTAGAGCGGATCGGTGGCCGGCTGCACGATCGGGCCATCGGTGCCGTCCACGCTGCCGGCAATCACCTTCACCTCCACGCCCGGCTCCGGGTGCACCACGGGAATGCGCTCGGGTGCGAATTCCTGGTACTTCGGCTCGGTCATCTTCTCCTTCGCCGGCAGGTTCACCCACAGCTGGAACCCGCGCATCTGCCCGCTTTCCTGCTCGGGCATCTCCGAATGCATCAGGCCACGGCCAGCGGTCATCCACTGCACGCTGCCCGGGGTCAGCAGGCCTTCGTTGCCATGGTTGTCGCGATGCCGCATGCGCCCGTCGAGCATGTAGGTGACGGTCTCGAAACCACGGTGCGGGTGTTCCGGGAAGCCGGCGATGTAGTCCTCGGCGCGGTCGGTACCGAACTCATCAAGCAGCAGGAACGGATCCAGGTCGGGCAGCGTCGGGCCGCCGATGACGCGGGTCAGGCGCACGCCGGCACCGTCGGAGGTGGGCATGCCACGGATGGTGCGCAGTACGCGGACCGGTTCGGGAAAGCTCATGGCGACTCCTGTTGGATGGGTGCCACTGAAGATGGACGCCACACGGCCGTAGGCCAATGGATGGCTCCGCAACCGATTGTTCCATCCCTGATGTTCGCTGCACGTCAGCGCAGCCGCCGTACGACCAAAGTACTACCGCCGATTCGTCCTGTGCCAATTGACCCTGTCGTGGGCAAGCAGGACTCTTTGTCTGTCTTTCCGGGAGAGAGCACCTCATGAAAGGGTTTTCCAAACTGGGCTGGGCGGTACTCGCTCTGCTCGGCGCGTTCTGTCTGGGTACCGTGGCGCTGCGCCGCGGCGAACACATCAATGCCCTGTGGATCGTCGTCGCGGCGGTGTCGCTGTACCTCGTCGCCTATCGCTTCTACAGCCTGTTCATCGCCAACAAGGTGATGCAGCTGGATCCGACCCGGGCCACCCCGGCGGTGATCAACAACGATGGCCTGGACTACGTGCCGACCAACAAGCACGTGCTGTTCGGCCACCACTTCGCCGCCATTGCCGGCGCCGGCCCGCTGGTCGGCCCGGTCCTGGCCGCGCAGATGGGCTACCTGCCCGGCCTGCTGTGGCTGGTGGTGGGCGTGGTGTTGGCCGGTGCGGTGCAGGACTTCATGGTCCTGTTCCTGTCCAGCCGCCGCAATGGCCGCTCGCTGGGTGACCTGGTAAGAGAAGAGATGGGCCAGGTGCCCGGCACCATCGCCCTGTTCGGTGCGTTCCTGATCATGATCATCATCCTGGCGGTGCTGGCGATGGTGGTGGTCAAGGCGCTGGCCGAAAGCCCGTGGGGCATGTTCACGGTGATCGCGACGATGCCCATCGCGATCCTGATGGGCGTGTACATGCGCTACATCCGCCCCGGCAAGATCGGCGAGATCTCCGTGGTTGGCCTGATCCTGCTGCTGGCTGCGATCTGGTACGGCGGCAAGGTCGCCGCCGACCCGGTCTGGGGCCCGGCGTTCACCTTCACCGGCACCCAGATCACCTGGATGCTGATCGGCTACGGCTTCGTCGCCTCGGTGCTGCCGGTGTGGCTGCTGCTGGCCCCGCGTGATTACCTGTCGACCTTCCTCAAGATCGGCACCATCATCGCGCTGGCCATCGGCATCCTGGTGGTGATGCCGGAACTGAAGATGCCGGCGCTGACCCAGTTCGCCGCCAGCGGTGATGGCCCGGTGTGGAAGGGCGGCATGTTCCCGTTCCTGTTCATCACCATCGCCTGCGGTGCGGTCTCCGGCTTCCATGCGTTGATTTCCTCCGGCACCACGCCGAAGCTGCTGGCCAATGAAGCACACATGCGCTACATCGGCTACGGCGGCATGCTGATGGAATCGTTCGTCGCGGTGATGGCGCTGGTGGCGGCCTCGATCATCGATCCGGGCATCTATTTCGCGATGAACAGCCCGGCGGCGGTGATCGGTGCCGATGCGGCCTCGGCCGCGCACTACATCACCAACACCTGGGGCTTCACCATCACCCCCGAGCAGCTGACCGCGACCGCGGCGGCCATTGGTGAACCCACCATCCTGCATCGTGCAGGTGGCGCGCCAACACTGGCGGTAGGCATCGCGCAGATCCTGCACGAAGCGATTCCCAGTGGCAGCGACGCGATGATGGCGTTCTGGTACCACTTCGCGATCCTGTTCGAAGCGCTGTTCATCCTCACCGCGGTGGACGCCGGTACCCGTGCGGGCCGCTTCATGCTGCAGGACCTGCTGGGCAACTTCGTGCCGGCCCTGAAGAAGACTGAATCGTGGACCGCCAACATCATCGGCACCGCGGGTTGCGTGGCGCTGTGGGGCTACCTGCTGTACACCGGCGTGGTGGATCCGTTCGGCGGCATCCAGACGCTGTGGCCGCTGTTCGGCATCTCCAACCAGATGCTGGCTGGCATCGCGCTGATGCTGGGCACGGTGGTGCTGTTCAAGATGAAGCGTGACCGCTATGCGTGGGTCACCGCGGTACCGGCGGTGTGGCTGCTGATCTGCACCACCTATGCCGGCTTCATCAAGATCTTCGACAGCAACCCGGCACAGGGTTTCCTGGCGCAGGCTCACAAGTTCCAGGCTGCGCTCGCCAGCGATACGATCACCGCACCCGCCAAGTCGGTGGCGCAGATGAAGCAGATCGTGGTCAACGCCTACGTCAACACCGGCCTGACCGCACTGTTCCTGCTGGTGGTGGGCGCGGTGCTGGTGTATTCGATCAAGACCATCCTGGCGGCACGCCGCAACCCGCAGCGCAGCGACCGCGAGACCCCGTACGTGGCGCTGAAGCCGCATGAAATGGTGGATCTGTGATGAGCACGCAACTGGTTCCCGCCGGCCAATACCAGGCGCACCGCCGCATCTGGCGGCGCCTGGTGCAGACCGCACGGCTGTGCTGTGGCATTCCTGACTACGACAACTACGTCCGGCACATGCTGGAAAAGCATCCGGACCAGGAGCCGATGGACTACAAGACGTTCTTCCGCGAACGCCAGGAAGCGCGCTACGGCGGACGCAACGGCGGACGCTGCTGTTGAGGGTTGGGTGCCGGGCTTGCAGCCCGGCACCCGCAGAAGCAACTGCAACGGCCAAAGCGCCGGCTCTGGGTTTCTGTTTGGCTGGCGGGCCGATGTGGATTGCCGGTGACGGCGAGATACAACCGGGGTCAGACCCGTTTTCCTTCGGAAAACGGATCTGACCCCATGTTGTTTGTCGACATCTGACAGATTTCATCCACGCATGGCGCGGATCTACTGGACGCCCGCCATCCCGCGGAATGCCGCTCTTGATTTGACCGTTGCCGTTGCATCGAGCGGGTGCAGGGCTGCAAGCCCGGCTGGACTACTCCACCAGCGTGATCGGCGTCAGCGTGACCCTGGCGTTGTTCGCCGCGCCCATGCGATCGGTGTACGCCTGACCACGCTGCACCAGGTAGAAGCTGTCCAGGTAATCGATGTCGTTGGAGAACCACGATGTCGGCATCGCCTTCAGGATCGCACCGGCAATATCGGCGATCACCGCATACTCCGGTGCGAACGCGCCCAGTGCCGCCTTCACACCATTGCTCAGCGCCACCAGCAGGTCCTGGTAGTTGGTGTCACCGTCATCCTCGAACAACTGCACGTTGGCGGCGTTGAAGCGGTAGTTCCCCCACAGGATCAGTGCCTGCTGCGGTGTGTAATCGGTCTTGTCGTAGTCCAGGTACGGCATGTCGACCGTCGCCATTTCCGGCTCGGCCTTGCCGATCTGCAGCCCGGACACCACCGCGAACACCTCCGCCGCGCCCAGCGCCCATGGCTCCTGATCGTCAGCCAGGCGGATGCGATCGAGCCGGGTGATGTCCAGCGCGGCCCGCGTGCCATCGGCCGACAGCTGGATGCGCTCCGGCGATTGCAGGCCGCGTGCACGCAGGCCGGCGTTGACCAGCGCCATGCCCTCCTGCACCGAACGGCGGGTATCGACATCAACGATCAGCACCGGGAATGCCGGAGCCCGCTTTGCATCCAGCACATGCGCACGGCCCTGCGCGTCGTAGGCGGTCAACGTGGTCCAGTCGCGATCATTGCCGCGCGGCAGGCTGGCCACCCACAACTGGCGTGGAGCGATGTCCGCCAATGATTGGCCCTCAGGCACATAGGCGCGCAGCTGCAGCAGTCCTTCACCCTGCTCCGGCAGGCCCTTGGCCTGGCGCAGCTGCTGGTCGTTGCGGGCCAGGGAGGCACTGGCCCGGGTGCGGACACCCGGGTCGAAACGCTCCATCACTGCATCCAGCGCCACACCCTGCTCTGGTGAGGCCACCAGCGTGCCGCGCACGACGTCCGCAAAGCCGGGTTGCGCGATCAATGCCGCCACCTCACGCGCACTGGCCTCGGTCACCGCCTGCACCTGGGCGCCACGTGCAACAGCCGCGCCTTGCGCAGCCGCTCCCGCACTGGCCAGCAACAGTGCCAGCAGCGTGGCTCCCCGAATCATCCGTCGATGCGTCATTCCAGCCCCCGGCAACGTCGCTGCAGTCGAGCGACAGGAGCTGCCTACGCTACGACGCGGGCACCATACGTTCCGGTATGCGCCGCACAGTTCTGGGTGCGGCAGGCAAAAAAGAGCCGAGCATGAGCTCGGCTCCATGTGGGCCCCTGGTGCCGGAGAGGGTTCCCCACCCGGGACTCAGCCGTTGGCCATCCACTTCAGGATCAAGCCGGTGACGTAGGCCAGGCCGGTGCCGGTGGCATAGCCCACCGTGCCCAGCAGCACACCCACCGGGGCCAGCGTCGGATGGAATGCCGCCGCCACCACCGGGGCCGAGGCGGCCGCACCGATGTTGCCCTGCGAACCGATCGCAAAGAAGAACAGCGGCGCGCGCAGCAGCTTGGCCACCACCCACAGCACCAGCACGTGCGTGGCCATCCAGATCGCGCCGAGCAGGAACAGCCACGGCCGATCCAGCAGCGACAGCAGGTTCATCTGCATGCCGATGCAGGCGATCAGGAAATACAGGAACACCGTGCCCAAGCGCGACGCACCAGCCGCTTCCAGCCGGCGTGCGCGGGTGAAGCTCAGGCCCAGGCCCATCGCGGTGGACAGCAGGATGACCCAGACGAACTGGCTGTCCAGGCTGAACTGGCTGGCCCAGCTGACATTGGCCTTGAACCAGCCCGACAGCGGCGCCGCGATGGCGTGGGCCAGACCGACACCGCCCAGTGCCACGCCGACGATCACCATCAGGTCGGTCATGCTGGGAATGCGCGCGTTCTGTGCCTCATAGGCACTGATGCGTGCCTTCATCTCGTCGATGGCACGGGTATCGGCACCGTTGCGGGTATCGATCTGCTGCGCGCGGTTGGCCAGGAACAGCAGGATCGCCATCCACAGGCTGGCGCAGGCCACGTCGACCACCGCGAACTGGCCGAAGGTGGTGGCATCGGTGCCGAACACTTCGCGCATGGCGACCATGTTGGCTCCGCCGCCGATCCAGCTGCCGGCCAGCGCGGCCATGCCGGCCCAGGTATCACCGGCCACGGTTTCCGGATGGATCAGCTTCATCAGCTGGAACGAGACGATGGCGCCGAGCATGATGCCGGCGGTACCGGCACAGAACACGATCAGCAGTTTCGGGCCGAGCTTGGCGATGCCTTTCAGGTCGATCGACAGGGTCAGCAGGACCAGCGCGGCCGGCAGCAGCACGTCGCGCGCGACCGGGTTGTACAGCGAGGTGTTGTGGCCATCGATGACACCGGCGGTGTTGTAGATGGCGGGGATGAAGTAGCACAGCAGCAGTGCCGGCACCCAGGCGAAGATTTTCTTCAGCAACGGGGTCGGACCACTGGCGGCCCAGAAGATCAGGGCCAGGGTGGCGGCAATCAGGCCCAGTCCAACGATGTCGTTGCTGATCAGGGCAGTAGCGGGTTCGGTCGGCATGGGATCCTCTGTCGATCGAAAGAGCGGAGAAAAAAAAGCGCCGCATAAAGCGGCGCAGGTCGAGATTAACACTGTCTTCACGCCGGGTCATGCCGCAGCGCGGAGCAGGGCTGGGAGACCGGTCAGGCGGGGCGCGAGGCGCCGAAGTCCAGAGTGACGCGCGTTCCGCGCGGCTCGCAGGGCTGCAGCTGCAGGGTCCAGCCCAGGTGCTCGCACAGCCGTGCGATCAGGTCCAGGCCGATGCCGCCGCCACGATCGGCGCGCCCGCCACGGGCCATGCGGGCGTGGATGGCGGCAATCTCCTCCGGGCTCATGCCGTGCCCCGGGTCCTGCAGGGTCAGCACCGCCGACGCGCTCAGCTGCAGTTCGATATGGCCGCGGCCACTGTTCTCGATGGCGTTGCGCAGCAGGTTGCCGATCGCTGCCTGCACCACCGCCAGCGGCGCGACGATGTCCACCGGTGCGGCCTGGATGCCGATGCTCAGGTCCTTGTCGCCCAGCAGGTGGCGATGGTCGTCGACGATTTCCGGAAGCAGCTGGTCCAGCGCAATGCGCTCGGCACGAGCCGCCAGTCGCGCCGGATCACGGGCCAGCACCAGCAGCAGTTCGATCAGCTGCTCCACGCTCTGCGCCGTGCGCAGCACCCGCTGCATCTGCTGGCGCGCGCGATCGGGCAGGCCCGGCTGTTCCAGCGCCAGCTCGGCGGCACCCGTCATCACCGCGATTGGCGTGCGCAGCTCGTGGGTGGCGGTGCTGATGAAGACCCGCTCGCGCTCGACGAACTGCTCGTTGCGGTCCAGGTAGTCGTTCAGCGCATCGGCGATGGTATGCAGCTCGGAGCTGCCACGCGGGTCGACCTCGATGCGCTGGCCCTGCACCCCAGGTCGCAACCCGGCAATGCGCTGCGCCAGCAGGCTCAACGGACGCACCATCCGCTCCATGCCGAACGAAGCCATCAGCACGGTGACGAAGATCATGATCACGCCGGCCAGCATCACCCAGCGCGTGGCGAACTGTTCCAGGTCGTGGAAGTCGGAAATGTCCAGCGCCAGTGCCACCCGCCCCATCGAGCCGGTATCACGCACCATCACCGCAGTCTGCCGCCCCTTGATCGGGACCCCGTCATGCAGCCCCGGGTGCAGCGTACGCACGCTTTCCGGCATGTTGCCTTCGTCGAAGCGGAACAGGCTGAGCGTGTCCGAGTCCTGCCAGCGGTAGTGCGGCTCGTGCTCGGTGTGCTCGACGATGCTGTCCAGTTCGGAATTGAGCAGCGCACGCCAGGCGGCGTGCTCGGCATGCTCGTGCACGTAGTTGCCAACGCTGAACACCGCGACCGACAGCAGCGCCAGGTAGCCCAGCAACCACCACACCACCCGCCGGTACAGCGGCCCCGGCTTACGCGCCTTCATCATCATCCTTGCCGGCATCGCTGGCCGTGGCCACCGCCAAGCGGTAGCCAACCCGCGGCAGGGTATGGATCAGCTTCTCGGCGAACGGCCCATCCACACTGCGGCGCAGCTCATAGACATGCGAACGCAGCAGGTCGCCATCCGGTGGCTCGTCGCCCCAGAGCGCGAACTCCAGCTGCTGGCGGGTCACCGCGCCCGGGCTGGCCCGCATCAGCACTTCCAGCAGCTTGCGGCAGGCCGGGTACAGATGCAGCACCTGGCTGCCGCGCTGGGCCTCGAGGGTCGCCAGATCCAGCACCAGGTCGCCCACCTGCAGGCGCTTGCGCGGGTTGCGACCCTGCGCGCGCAGCAACAGGGCCTCCAGCCGCACCTCCAGCTCGGGCAGCGCGAAGGGCTTGGTCAGGTAGTCGTCGGCGCCGGCGCGGAAGCCGGCGATCTTGTCCGGCAGTTCGTCGCGCGCGGTCAGCATGATCACCGGCACCTCCGACGCATGCTCGGCGCGCAACCGGCGCAGCACCTCGGGGCCTTCCATGCGCGGCAGCATCCAGTCCAGGATCACCGCGTCGTAGGGATGGCTGCCGGCCAGGTGCAGGCCGGTGATGCCATCCGGAGCCACGTCCAGCACATGCCCGCGCGACTCGAAATAGTCGAACAGGTTGGCCACCAGCTGGCGGTTGTCCTCGATCACCAACAGACGCATGCACGAAACACCCACGGAAGTTCGTAACATGGTAGCGCTGCCCATGTCGGAATGCGGTCGCCTTGGCCACATCTGACGCTTTTCCCACCCCCGCCACCTCAGAATGGCTGTTTTGCTCCCGGAGCCTGCCGTGCCCGTAGCCCTGCCCCGCCGTTGGCGCCTGCCCCTGTTGTGGCTGCTGATCATTGCTGCGTTGGCGGCCGGTATCGGCCTGCGTCAGCCGCAGCCGCCGGACGAACCGCGCTTCGTGCTGGCGGCGCGGACCATGGTCGAGAGCGGGCAATGGCTGCTGCCGCACCGCGGCGTGGAGCTCTACGCGGAAAAGCCGCCGGTCTTCATGTGGCTGCAGGCCGCGGCCTACGAGATCGTCGGCAGCTGGCAGTGGTCGTTCCTGCTGCCGTCGTTGCTGGGCGCCCTGCTCAGCCTGTGGCTGATCTCGGACCTGGCCCGCCGGCTGTGGTCGCCCCGGCATTCCGTCTATGCCCTCGCGGCGCTGTTCTGCACCCTGCAGTTCGGGCTGATGGCCAAGCGCGCGCAGATCGACATGGTGCTGGTGGGGATGACCACCGTGGCCCTGTGGGGGCTGATGCGCCACCTGTGTGAACGCCGCAACCTGCCCGCCCTGTGGCTGGCCGGCTTCGCCGCAGGCGTCGGCACGGTGACCAAGGGCGTGGGCTTCCTGCCGCTGCTGATGGTGCTGCCCTGGTTCGGCTGGTGGCTGTACCAGCGCCGCCGTGGGCACCGCGTCGAGGGGCCGCACCCGGCAACGCTGCTGTGGCTGATTCCAGCCTTCCTGCTGGGCGTGGGGGTGTGGTTGGCGCCGTTGGGGTGGGCTCTGCTGCACACCCCCAGCGCCGAACTGCAGGCCTACGCGCATGAGCTGTTGTTCAAACAGACCGGCACCCGCTACGCCAATGCCTGGCACCACCGCCAGCCCGTCTGGTACTACCTGCAGGTGATCCTGACCCTGTGGCTGCCGGGCAGCCTGCTGCTGCCGATGCTGTTCAAGCCCTGGTGGCGCCGCCTGCGCCGGGGCGACCGCCGGCAGTGGTTGCTGCTGGGCTGGGCCGTGCTGGTGCTGGTGTTCTTCAGCGCCAGCCCGGGCAAGCGGGAGGTGTATCTGCTGCCGATGCTGCCGGCAATGGCGCTGGCCGTAGCACCGCTGCTGCCGGGCCTGCTGCGTCGGTTGTGCGTGCGCCGCTACCTGTTCGGCTACAGCGTGGTACTGATGCTGGCGACGGGCGTGCTCGGCGTGATGCTGATGACCGAGCACCCGTGGGCCGTGGCCCAGCTGGAGCGCCGGGCCATGCCCGACACCCTGCTTCCGGTGCTGGGTGACGGCCTGCTGACCTTCGCCATCGCCCTGGCCACGTTGATCGTCTGGCTGCGGGTACGCCGCGCCGCAACGCTGGTACTGCTGACCCACGGCATGCTTTGGATGCTCTACGGTCTGGTGCTGATCCCGGCACTGGACCCCTACGCATCGGCGTCGGCACTGATGCGCCGGGTAGGCGCGCGGATCGGCCCAGACGCGGAGTTGGCACTGGTCGCCTGGCGCGAGCAGAACCTGCTGCAGGCAGACCGGCCGGTGCGCGAATTCGGCTTCAAGCGCCCCTGGGCAGAGCAATGGCACGACGCCGGCCCGTGGCTGGCCGAGGCACCGGACAAGCGCTGGCTGCTGGTACTGGATGATGCGATGAGTCCCTGCGTGGACCCAGCCAAGGTGATCGATATCGGTGTTGCCAATCGCAATCGTTGGCAACTGCTTCCCGGTACGGCCTGGGACCCGGAGTGCCACGCCGAGCGGACAGGATCGACCGCCGAAGAAGACTGAACGCTGACCCGTGCCGGGCAAGCATTAACCCGGCACGAACGAGCGTCCGACCCTTCTCCGACATCCAGGTGACGAGCATGGCCGCGGATTCCCGACCCGCCCTTTCCCAGCATGCCCGTCCGTCCCCTTGATTCGGTAGCGCCGCTTGCGACATCGCCACTGGCGTCAAAATTCGCCGTAACTCACCTCTGGCTGCCTGTCGCAATCGGTCTGCCCTTGTTTACGCTGCTGATGGGTTTCGGCGGCGATCAATGGGTAGCCGACCACCTGTTCCGTCTTGAAGGCGGCCATTGGGCGTTGCAGGACGCCTGGGTTACCCGCACGGTGGTGCACAAGGTGGGCAAATGGCTGAGCACGGCTGCAGCGCTCGTGGCGATCCTGTTGTGCTTCCATCACTGGCGCAAGGGTCGCGATCGCACCCTGCGGTGGGCGCTGCTTTATGTCGTTATTGCCATGGCCCTGGGTACCGGCGTGATCTCCCTGCTGAAGTCGCTGGTGCCGATGGAATGCCCGTGGGACCTGCTGCGCTACGGTGGCCACCAGCCTTTCATCGGGCTTTTCACCGTGCGCCCGGCCGGCATGGCGCCGCAGGCCTGCTTCCCGGCCGGTCACGCCAGCGCTGGCTATGCATGGTTGTCTCTGTACTATTTCGCCCTGCTGTGGCGCCCGTCGTGGCGCTGGGCCGGACTGTGGATCGGCCTTGGCACTGGCCTGGTGTTCGGCATCAGCCAGCAGCTGCGGGGCGCGCATTTCCTTTCGCATGACGTTGCCACTGCGTTGATATGTTGGCTGCTTTCGCTCGGCCTGTATGTCCTGATCCGCCGTCAGCTGGACCGTCCCAACCGCCAGGAGGCAAACGCATGAGTGCATCGGTCCAACGCCCCGCCCGCCTTCCCGCATTGGCGAGTCTTCACCGCTGGCGGCCGCAGCTGTCCACCGAAGCACTGATCGCCCTGACCAGCCTGTTCTTCGCGGTGGCCGGCAACGGCCTGTTCTGGCACAGCGCAATGGCCAGCCATCCGGGCAGCCTGCGCTACGCGCTCTCGCTGCTGCTGTTGCTGCTGGGTGCGCACGGCGTGCTGCTGGGCATCCTGGTCTGGCGCTGGAACGCCAAGGTGGTGATCAGCCTGCTGTTGCTGGTAACCGCCTTCGC
Source organism: Stenotrophomonas sp. MH181796 (assembly GCF_009659995.1). Classification (NCBI taxonomy): domain Bacteria; kingdom Pseudomonadati; phylum Pseudomonadota; class Gammaproteobacteria; order Lysobacterales; family Lysobacteraceae; genus Stenotrophomonas; species Stenotrophomonas sp. MH181796. The sequence continues at coordinate 304,383 of NZ_RAHU01000004.1, read as the reverse complement.
TGCGCACTACATGAGCCGCTACCACATCTACCTGGATGCGGACATGCTGCGCAACGTGCTGGCGACCGACCCCAAGGAAAGCCGCGAGCTGATGACCGTGTCACTGCTGTGGCCGGTACTGCTGCTGGCGGTGCTGCCGATGATCGTGCTGTGGCGCGTGCAGCTGCGCCGTCGCAGCTGGGGCCGCAGCCTGCTGTGGCGCCTCGGCTTCCTGGTGGTGGCGGCGGTGACTGCCGTCGGCGGCGCGTTGATCTCGTTCCAGGACGTCTCCGCACTGATGCGCAACCAGCGCGAAGTGCGTTACCTCGCGACGCCGGCCAACGTACTGCTGGGCATGCCGCGTGCACTGCGTGGCGACAATCCGGTGCAGCGCGCGCCGAAACTGCCGATCGGCACCGATGCCAAGGCCACCCCGCGCGCGCCGGCCAGCAAGCCGCGCCTGCTGGTGATCGTCATGGGCGAGACCGTGCGCGCGCAGAACTGGGGGCTCAACGGTGGCCGCAACACCACCCCGGAACTGGCCCAGGCCAGTGTGGTCAATTTCCCGGACATGCATTCGTGCGGCACCAGCACCGAGGTTTCGCTGCCGTGCCTGTTCTCGCCATGGGGTCGCCACGAATACGACGAAAAGAAGATCCGCGCGCACCAGTCGTTGCTGCATGTGTTGAACCGCGCTGGCATCGCACCGCTGTGGCGTGACAACCAGTCCGGCTGCAAGGGCGTGTGCGAGGGCCTGGATTTCCAGTCGCTGTCCGATGCGACCACCCCGGGGCTATGTGCTGATGGCCGTTGCATGGACGAGATCCTGCTGCAGGACCTGGCCACCCAGGTGCGTGCGAAGCCCGGCGACCGCGTGGTGGTGCTGCACCAGCTGGGCAACCACGGCCCGGCCTACTTCGAGCGCTATCCGCCCGCGTTCCGCCGCTTCACCCCCACCTGCGACACCCGTGACATCGGCCGCTGCTCGCGCGAGGAGATCACCAACAGTTACGACAACGCCGTGCTGTACACCGATCACTTCCTGACCAAGACCATCGGCACGCTGCAGGGCATGCAGGATTACGACACAGCGATGATCTACCTGTCCGACCACGGCGAGTCACTGGGCGAGAAGGGCCTGTTCCTGCATGGCGTGCCCTACGCCATCGCCCCGGCCGAGCAGACCCGGGTACCGATGACGATGTGGTTCTCGCCGGGCTTCGCCAGCAGCCGCGGGCTGGACCTGCAGTGCGTGCGCAAGCGTTCGGCGGCCTACACCGACCACGACAACCTGTTCCCGTCGGTGCTGGGCCTGATGCAGGTGAAGACCTCGCTGTACGAGCGAGACCGCGACGTGTTCGCCAACTGCGAAGGGTGAGGGTTGTTCGGCAGGGCTTGCAGCCCTGCACCTGCAGAGGCAACGGCAACTTCAACGGCCGAAGCAACAGCAACAGCGTGCATTCCGTGGGATGGCGGGGTGGGTCCGGTGGCGGGAGACGCCGTAAACCCATCCCTGGGGGCTTGGCCGCGGCATCCATGCCGCGGACACTCCCGCCACCGGACCCGCCCCGCCTTCGACAGTTTTCCGCGATCTGTTGGAACGACCGTGGGGTCAGATCCGTTTTCCGGAGGAAAACGGATCTGACCCCATTCTTGTTTGTCGATACCTGACAGATGTGTCGACCAAGGTCGACACCCACCAACAGCCGCCGCGATCTGTCAGAGGTGGGGCGGTGTGGGCTTGCAGGACCGTTGGCGCCATGGATGGCGCCATCGAGCCCCCATGGATGGGTTTACGGCGTGTCCTGCAAGCCCACACCGCCGCGCCATCCCACGGATACCCTGCTTTTGCGGTTGCTTCGGCGTTTGCTGTTGCTTGTGCTCTGGCCTCTGCGGGTGCCGGGCGCCGCCCGGCCGACTTCCGCCACTTGCGGTGGCAGCAACTGCCCACTAGCCTTCGGCCGTCGTTCACCACCCAAGGACCGCCCGTGAAACACCGTCATCTCCTGCTGGCCTCGGCAATCGCCGCCGCCACGCTGGCCCTGGTCGCCTGCAAGAAGGAAGCTGCCCCAGGCACCGATACCGCCAGCAGCAGCGCCCCGGCCGGCGAAACCGCCGACCAGTTCGTGGCCCGCATCAATGCCGAATTCAAGGCCGCCTACCCGGAGATGACCTCGGCGCAGTGGCTGTCCTCCACCTACATCAACAGTGATTCGGAACGCATCGCGGCCAAGGCCAACGAGCGTTCGCTCACCCAGCTCAACCGTTGGATCGAACAGGCCGCCACGTTCGACGGCAAGCCGATGAGCGAGGACAGCAAGCGCGCGATCCACCTGCTGAAACTGATGTCCTCGATGCCGGCACCGCGCGACCCGGCCAAACTGGCCGAGCTGACCCAGATCGCCACCCGCATGGAAGGCAGCTACGGTGCCGGCAAGTACTGCACCGACGCCAACGATCCGAACTCCTGCCGCCAGCTGGGCGAGCTGGAGCAGGTGCTCGCGCGCAGCCGCGACTACGACAAGCAGCTCGATGCCTGGCAGGGCTGGCACAGCACCACCAAGAGCATGCGCGGCGACTACCAGAAGTTCGTCGGCCTGGTGAATGAAGGCGCCAAGGGCATGGGCTTCACCGATGCCGGCCAGATGTGGCGCAGTGGCTATGACATGCCGCCGGAACAGATCGGCCCGGAAACCGATCGCCTGTGGGAACAGGTCAAGCCGATGTACGAGCAGCTGCACTGCTACGCGCGCGGCAAGCTGGACAAGACCTACGGCAAGGACAAGGCGGAAGTGGGCAACGGCCTGATCGCCGCGCACCTGCTGGGCAACATGTGGCAGCAGGACTGGTCGAACCTGTGGGACCAGCTGGAACCGTACCCGGGTGCCGGCAGCCTGGACATCACTGCAGCGCTGGAAAAGCAGTACCAGACCAACCTGAGCGCAGCGCTGGCCAAGGCCGGCAAGGACGCCAACGTGGCCGCGCAGTACAAGGCGCAGCGCGAGGCCGAACTGCGTACCGCCAAGCAGATGACCGAGCGCGCGCAGGACTTCTACGTGTCGTTGGGCATGCCGTCGCTGCCGCAGTCGTACTGGGAGAAGACCCAGTTCATCAAGCCCGACGATCGCGACGTGGTCTGCCACGCCAGCGCCTGGGACATGAACATGGAAGGCGACGTGCGCACCAAGATGTGCATCAAGCCGAACGAAGAGAACTTCACCACCATCTACCACGAGCTGGGCCACATCTATTACGACCTGGCCTACAACCCGCTGCCGCCGCTGTTCCAGGGCGGTGCCAACGATGGCTTCCATGAAGCGATCGGCGACACCATCGTGCTGGCGATGACGCCCAAGTACCTCAGCTCGATCGGCCTGGTCGATGCACCGACCGAGAGCCGCGAGGCAGTCATCAACAACCAGATGCGCATGGCGCTGTCGGGCGTATCGTTCCTGCCGTTCGGGCTGATGATCGACCGCTGGCGCTGGGGCGTGTTCGATGGTTCGATCACCGCCGACAACTACAACAAGGCGTGGTGGGACCTGAAGGCAAAGTACCAGGGCGTGGCGCCGGCCGGCACCCGTGGCGAAGAATTCTTCGACCCGGGCGCGAAGTACCACGTTCCGGGCAACACCCCGTACACGCGTTACTTCCTGGCGCGCATCCTGCAGTTCCAGTTCTACAAGGGCCTGTGCGACGCGGCCGGCTACAAGGGCCCGCTGCATGAGTGCACCTTCTACGGCAACAAGGAAGCCGGCCAGAAGTACTGGGCGATGCTGAGCAAGGGCGCCAGCCAGCCGTGGCAGGCCACGCTGAAGGAGTTGACCGGCACCGACAAGCTCGATGCCGGCCCGATGATCGAGTACTTCACCCCGGTCAACGAGTGGCTGAAGCAGCAGAACGAAGGCCAGATGTGCGGCTGGCAGGCCAACGCGGCACCGGCGGCGAAATGAAAAAAGGGGCGGATCCGCAAGGATCCGCCCCTTTCCGGTAGTGCCGGCCGCTGGCCGGCAACCACGCGATGAAGACCCAACGGGCAGCCGGCCAGCGGCCGGCTCTACCGAAATGCCTGTCAGCTGTCCTTCTTCGCCGCCATCGCGGCAGCCAGTTCGGCCTTGAATTCTTCGAAGGTCTGGCCCTTCTCTTTCGCTTCGGCCTGCGCGGCATCGCGCAGCGCATCGGAATACATCAGGCGCACCGGCGTACCGTTGCGCTCGTGCAGTTCACCGGCCTGCATGATCAGCGCCAGCACCTGCGCGGCCGAGTCACTGTGCCCGGCGATGCGGCCATCCATGCCCAGCACCCATTCGCCATCACGGCGCACGACACCGGCCAGCAGGGTGCGCTGCGCATCGCGCAGCTCGGCATGCGGCTCCACCGGCGAGGCCTGGGCAGCGGCCTTGTTGGCGGCCTGCTTTTCCTGGCGACGGCGCTGGTCGCGGCGGGTCTTGGAGCTGGTGGACATGGTGCGGTACCGCTGCGAGGGGGGCGCAAGGATAGCGCACCCCGCCCGCAGCGCCGCTTCACGTCGCCTCAGTCCAGTACTTTGCCGTGCCTCCAGTAGCCCATGAAGGTGATCGCGCGGCGGTCCAGCCCACAGTCGCGGACCAGATGGCGGCGGATCGCCATCACGGCCCCTGCCTCGCCTGCCACCCAGGCATACAGCGGTCCGCCCACACTGGCATCGGCCTGCTCCCAGAGGATCTGCGCGTCGACGTCGATCTCTTCCAGCGCATCGTCGGCAGCCACGCTCGACGACGCCGCCAAGCGCGCCTGCACTGCCTGCAGCAGGGGCTGCCCGTACGTCGCCTGCCCGCGCGGCAACCACACCAGCTCGGCCGTGGCCGGCGCCTTCAGCGGTACCGCATCACCGGCCTGCGCCACCTCCAGCAGGGCCAGCGTGCGCGGCGGATCCACCATGGCCGCCAGTTCCTCGAGAATCCCGGCCACTGCCGGCAACGCGGTCTCGTCAGCCACCAGCAGCACCTGGCCAACGCCGGCCGGCGGCTTCCATTCCCAGCCCTCGCTGCTCTCGGCGCAGTCGGCGTCCGGGGCCAGCAGCACCACGCGGTCTCCCGGCCTTGCATGCATGGCCCAGCGCGAAGCGGGCCCGGTCACGCCGTGGATGACGAAATCGACGTCGACCTCGCCCTGCTCGGCGCGTAGCTGGCGGATCGTGTAGGTGCGCATCGGCGGGCGCTGATCATCCGGCAGCGCCCGGTAGCGCGGGTACCAGTCCTCGCCGCTGGGGACCTGCGGCAGGTCCTGGCCGGGCAAGGGGAAGAACACCTTGATCCGCTGGTCCGGGCCTTCGGTCTTCATCCGCGCCACGTCGGCACCAGTGAACACCATGCGGTCCAGGGAAGGGGAGAGAACGCGGCGCTCCTTCAGCGCCACCTCGAACAGGCGGTAGGTCTGCTGCGCAGCCATGGGGGAACCTCATGCAACGGCATCGGATTGGCTGGCTGTCGTGCACCTGTGCACCGGCTGGCTGGAGTGCCCAGCCTAGTCCCGTGGTTTCCCGTCGCAAGCGCTGCGGGCGTCGCGGCCTGCCCTACCCCTGCACGCTGCTCAGTGACCCGTGCAGACTGCCTGCGCCGCGCGTTCACGTTGGTGTTCCCAGTACCAGAACACGAAACCAGCACCGAAGAAGGCGGCCTGGCCCAACGCCAGGTGCAGCGGGCTGGCGCTGAGCAGCGGCGACACCACGCCGGCCACCACGGTGCTGATCATCAGCTGCACGAAGGCCTGCAGCGACGAGGCCAGGCCGCGCTGGTGCGGGTACATGTCCAGCACCGCCAGCGCCAGGATCGGGAAAATCAGCGCCATGCCCATGCCGCCCAGGAAGATCGGCAGCACCGCCCACGGCAGCACGAACTGCGGGGCCAGCGCCACGTAGCCGACGTTCAGCAGCACCGACAGCGCGCACAGGACGAAACCGATGGCGACCTGGCGGGTGGGCGTGGTGTGCCCGGCCATGCGCCCCGACAGGAACGAGCCGGTGGTCATGCCGCCGATGGTGGGGATGAACAGCCAGGCAAAACCACCCTCGCCCAGATGCAGGTGCTGCATCACGAACACCGGCGCCGAGGAGATGTACAGGAAGATGCCGCCGAAACCGATGCTGCCGGCCAGCGCCAGGCGCAGGAACCGCGGGTTGAAACCAATGCGCACGTAATCGCGCATCAGCACGCGCGGCGACAACGGCACCCGTGCCTCCACCGGATGGGTTTCCGGCAGGTAGCGTGCGGTCGCCGCCAGCAGGACCAGTGCGAACACCACCAGGAACCAGAAGATCAGTGGCCAGCCGGCGCCGCTGAGCAGGATCCAGCCACCGATGATCGGTGCGATCGCCGGTGCGATGCCGAACAGCATCGACACCTGGCTCATCAGTCGCTGCGCGTCGTGGCCGTGGTACAGGTCGCGGATCACCGCGCGGCCGACGATCATGCCGACGCCCGCGGACAGTCCCTGCAGCGCGCGGAACGCCAGCAGCGTGGTCAGGTCGGTGGACAGCGCGCAGCCAACCGAAGCGCCGACGAACACCACCAGGCCGCCAAGGATCACCCGCTTGCGGCCCCAGGCATCGGACAGCGGGCCGTGCGCCAGGCTCATCAGGCCGTAGAACAGCAGGTATACGCTGATGGTCTGCTGCACTGCCACCTCGTCCACCGCCAGGCGCTGGGCCAGCTGCGGGAACGCCGGGAAGATGGTGTCGATCGAGAACGGACCGAACATGGCCAGGCCGGCGAGCAGCAGGGCCATGCGGCGGGTGGAGGGAGCAACAGCGGCGGTCATGGGAAAGGCGTCCGGGAGGGCCATGCGCGGCACGCACGGCGGGCGCCGGTCCCCCTGCAGCAGGGACGGCGCCAGATGAATTCGGGTATCCGCCCATCATAGGTGGGGATTGCGCCTGATGCCATGCAGCAGTGCACAAAACGCACGGACGGGCCATCGGCCATTCAGGCGCGGCGGCCAGGTCCGAAGGCGGCCGGCGCGCCCGCAACGGGCTATAATCGGCGGGCAACACGGTGGGAGAAGCGGAACACCGCTGCCGAAGGCGCAACGCCCGTAATCGCTCAGGCCCGATACCACCCGTAACACAACTCTGGAGAGACCGGTTCGATCCGGCGCCGAAGGGGCACGAAGCTGCGGTTCGCCGCGCTTCCAAACTCTCAGGCAAAAGGACAGAGGGGCGCCCCGCAGACCGCCGACCGGCGGCTTGTGCCCGTGCGTGTGCCCTTTCCTGACGGATCCTTCGCCATGTCCCAGAACACCCCTTCCCTGCGTGAGCTCGAGCATCATTCCGCGTTCGTCGAGCGCCACATCGGTCCCAACGATGCCGAGATCGCGCAGATGCTCGACGTCGTCGGCCACGCGTCGCTGGATGCGATGACCGATGCCATCGTGCCGGCCAAGATCAAGTCGCCGGCGCCGCTGGCGCTGCCGGAGTCGATGACCGAAGTGCAGGCACTGGCGAAGATCCGTGCGATCGCCGACAAGAACACCGTGCTGCGCAGCTTCATCGGCCAGGGCTACTACGGTACCCACACGCCGAACGTGATCCTGCGCAACATCCTGGAAAACCCGGCCTGGTACACCGCCTACACCCCGTACCAGGCGGAAATCTCGCAGGGCCGCATGGAAGCGCTGATCAACTTCCAGACCCTGTGCGCCGACCTCACCGGCATGGAAATCGCCAACGCCTCGCTGCTGGACGAAGCCACCGCCGCCGCTGAAGCGATGACCCTGGCCAAGCGTTCGGCCAAGTCGAAGTCGGACACCTTCTTCGTGCACGACGCCGTGCACCCGCAGACCCTGGAGCTGCTGCGCACCCGCGCCGAGCCCATGGGCATCGTGCTGCGCGTCGGCACCCCGGCCGAAGCGCTGGAAGCGGAAGCCTTCGGCCTGCTGCTGCAGTACCCGGACACCTTCGGCCAGGTCGGCGACTACAAGGCGCTGGTCGATGCCGTGCACGCACGCGGCGGCCTGGTGGCCGTGGCCACCGACCTGCTGGCGCTGACCCTGCTGGCCGCCCCGGGCGAATGGGGTGCGGACATCGTGGTCGGCAACAGCCAGCGTTTCGGCGTGCCGTTCGGCTTCGGTGGCCCGCACGCGGCCTTCATGGCCTGCCGCGACGCCTACAAGCGCTCGATGCCGGGCCGCCTGATCGGCGTCTCGGTCGATGCCCAGGGCAACCCGGCCTACCGCCTGACCCTGCAGACCCGCGAGCAGCACATCCGCCGCGAGAAGGCCACCTCCAACATCTGTACCGCGCAGGTGCTGCTGGCAGTGATGGCGTCGATGTATGCCGTCTACCACGGCCCGGAAGGCCTGACCCGCATCGCCCGCCGCACCCATCGCCTGGCCTCGATCCTGGCTGCGGCGCTGCGCAAGGCCGGCGTGCAGGTTGGTGGCGACTTCTTCGACACCCTGCATGTCACTGGCGTGCACGCCGATGAGATCCACGCCAAGGCCCGCGCCGCCGGCTACAACCTGCGCGCGATCGACAGCGACTCGGTCGGCATCAGCCTGGACGAGACCACCACCCGCGCCGACATCGTTGCCGTGGCTGCCGTATTCGGTGCCGCACTGGATGTCGACGCGCTGGATGCCAGCACCGCCGATGCCCTGCCGGCCGGCCTGCTGCGCCAGTCCGCATTCCTGACCCACCCGGTGTTCAACACCCACCACAGCGAGCACGAACTGCTGCGCTACCTGCGTTCGCTGGCCGACAAGGACCTGGCGATGGACCGCACGATGATCCCGCTGGGCTCGTGCACCATGAAGCTCAACGCCACCGCCGAGATGATCCCGGTGACCTGGCCGGAGTTCTCGCAGATCCACCCGCTGGTGCCGGCCGACCAGGCGCTGGGCTACAAGGAACTGATCGATACGCTGGAAGCGATGCTGGTCGAGTGCACCGGCTACGATGCGGTCAGCCTGCAGCCGAACTCCGGCGCGCAGGGCGAGTACGCCGGCCTGCTGGCGATCCGCGCCTACCACCGCTCGCGCGGTGAGGAACATCGCGACATCTGCCTGATTCCGGACTCGGCGCACGGCACCAACCCGGCCTCGGCACAGATGTGCGGCATGAAGGTGGTGGTCACCAAGACCGATGCCAACGGCAACGTCGATGTCGAGGACATCCGCCTCAATGCCGAAAAGTACAGCGACCGCCTGGCCGCGATCATGATGACCTACCCGTCCACGCACGGCGTGTTCGAGGAAGAGGTGGTGGAGATCTGCGAGATCATCCACAAGCACGGCGGCCAGGTGTACACCGACGGTGCCAACATGAACGCCCTGGTCGGCGTGGCCAAGCCGGGCAAGTGGGGTTCGGACGTTTCGCACCTGAACCTGCACAAGACCTTCTGCATCCCCCACGGCGGTGGCGGCCCGGGCGTCGGCCCGTGCGCGGTCAAGGAGCACCTGGCGCCGTTCCTGCCGGGCAAGCTGGGTGACCACGGCCCGGTCGGCATGGTCAGCGCAGCCAGCTTCGGCAGCGCCTCGATCCTGCCGATCAGCTGGATGTACATCGCGATGATGGGCACCGAAGGCCTGCGCAAGGCCACCCAGGTCGCGCAGCTCAATGCCAACTACATCGCCAAGCGCCTGGCCCCGCACTTCAAGACCCTGTACACCGGCCGCAACGGCCTGGTGGCGCATGAGTGCATCCTGGACGTGCGCCCGCTGGAGAAGACCAGCGGCATCGGTGCCGAGGACGTGGCCAAGCGCCTGATCGACTTCGGCTTCCACGCCCCGACCCTGAGCTTCCCGGTGGCCGGCACGCTGATGGTCGAACCGACCGAGAGCGAGTCGCTGCACGAGCTGGATCGCTTCATCAACGCGATGATCCAGATCCGCGAGGAAATCACCGCGATCGAAGACGGCCGCCTGGACCGCGAGGACAACCCGCTGAAGAACGCACCGCACACTGCCACCGCAGTGACCGCGAGCGAGTGGACCCACGCCTACCCGCGCGAACTTGCCGCCTTCCCGCTGGCCAGCCTGAAGCAGAGCAAGTACTGGCCGCCGGTGGCCCGTGTCGACAACGTGTACGGCGACAAGAACGTGATGTGCGCCTGCATCCCGGTCGATGCCTACAAGGATGATGAAGTCGAAGCGTGATTCCTCGCTGCATCGGTAAAGAAAACGGCCCGCGCAAGCGGGCCGTTTTCATAAGGGCGTATGGACCAGGGCCCACACCCACAAACATCTGATCACGGGTCCGGCATCTGCCCCAAGCTCAACTGCCACGACACGCCGAAGCGGTCCTGCACCCAGCCGTAGCGGTTGCTGAAGTCATAGTCGCCCACCGGCATCAACCAATGGCCGCCCTCACCCAGCACGCGTGCGGCACGTTCGAACTGCTCGGCACCGGAACACTCGACGAACAACGAGATCGACGGGGTGAAGGTGAAATCGTGCACGTCCAGGCTGTCGAAGCACAGGTAGTGGGTGCCACCGAGCAGGAAGATCGCCTGGCGGACCTGCCCCGGCACGCCGGCGCCGGCCCCCTCGGGATGGCGTTGCAGGGCCAGCAGGCGGAAATCGGCAAAGGCTTCGGCGTACAGGGCCAAGGCGGCCTCGGCCTGGCCGGTGAACATCAGGAAGGGGCGGCTGCGCAGCATGCGGTACTCCTGGTCGACGGGCCGCTGACGGCCCACACGATCAGGATGGCACGGCGGATGTATGCCTGCTGTAGAGCCGAGCCCATGCTCGGCTGGAGACTGCACAGACAGCAGCCGACCGTAGGGTCGGCTCTACAACGGCGATCACGCCTCGCGCATGCGCCGTGCGATGGCGCTGCTGGCGGCGATCGTGGCGGTCAACGCCACCATCGACAGGAACTGCAGCCGGGTGTGCGACTCGCTCAGCAGCAGGCCGAAGATCAGTGCCAGAATCGCCAGCGCGCAGCAGGTCAACCACGGGAAGCCGGCCATGCGGAACGGCAGCCGGGTACCCAGGCGATCCGCGCGGCGACGCAGTACCAGCTGCGAGACCAGCGACAGCGTCCACACCAGCAGGCAGGTGGAACCGACGATGTTCAGCAGCACCGGCAGCACCCTGTCCGGGAACAGCAGCTCCATCACCGTGGCGGCGAAACCGAACAGCACGCTGGCCAGCACAGCGATCACCGGCACCTGGCGCGGATCGGTCCAGCCCAACACGGCCGGCGCCTCACGACGCTGCGCCAGCGAATACATCATGCGCGAGGCACCGTAGAGGTTGGCATTGAGCGCCGACAGCAGCGCGATCACGGCAATCAGGGTGATGGCGGTACCGGCGCCCGGGATGCGGGCGATGTCCAGCACGGCGGCGAACGGCGACTTCAGTGCCTCGCTGGTCCATGGCACCACGGCGATGATCACGCTCAGCGAGCCGATGTAGAACACCAGGATGCGCCAGGCCACGGTGCGGATGGCACGGGCGATGCTGCGCTCGGGATCTTCGGTTTCGGCCGCCGCCACGGCCACGATCTCGGTACCGCCAAAGGCAAAAACGACAACCAGCAGTGCCGCGCCGATCCCGGCCAGCCCCTTCGGCGCGAAGCCGCCATGCTCGGTGAAGTTGCTCAGGCCCGGCGAAGTCACCTGCGGCAGCCAGCCCATCAGCAGCGCCACACCGATGGCGATGAAGGCCAGGATCGCCGCCACCTTGAGGATGGCGAACCAGAATTCGAACTCGCCGAAGTTCTTCACCCCGAGCAGATTGATCGCGGTGAAGAACAGCATGAAGGCCAGCGCCGCCATCGGTACCGGTATCGCCGGCCAGACCGTGGCAAGAAGCCCGGCCGCGCCTACCGCCTCGGCGGCGATCACGATCACCAGCTGCACCCACCACAGCCAGCCCACGGTGGCACCGGCGGTAGCGCCCATGGCGTCAGCTGCATACACCGAGAACGCGCCGCTGGTGGGCTTGGCCGCCGCCATCTCACCCAGCGCGTTCATCACGATGATCACCAGCGCACCAGCGACCAGATACGACACCAGAACCGCCGGACCGGCCGCCTGCACACCCACACCCGAGCCGAGGAAGAGGCCGGCGCCGATAGCGCTGCCCAGGCCCATCATGATCAGCTGGCGGGGCTTGAGCGAATGTCCGAGACGGGACGGCGAAGCGGTCGGAATCGAGTTGGGCATCGGCGGGGCTGGCGGCGGGCTACAGGGGCGACACCTTACCCTGTCCCATGCCCACGGGGATAGGCACAGCGCAGCAGGCGGCTCAGGCCAGCGCCGGCTCTCCGACGTTCCCACCGATACGGGCGCGGTAGGCGCGCGGCGAGAAACCGGTTTCAGCCTTGAACTTGCGGGTAAAGGCGCTCTGGTCGCTGAAACCGCAGGCCTGGCCGATGCAGGCGATGCTGTCGTCACCGTGCAGCAGGTGCATGGCCATCTGGATCCGCAGCCGGGTCAGCACCTGCTGCGGGGTCATCTGGAACACCTTGCGGAAACTGCGTTCCAGCTTCGACAGCGAGAAACCGGTGATGTCGAGCAGGGTCTGCATGCGCACGTTCTCGGCATAGTGCGCATTGAGGTGGGCCAGGGCCAGCCGCAGCTGCTCGTACTGGGTGCCCAGGCTGTCCTTCTGGCCAAGGTCGCGGGATATGCCGATCAGGCCCTCGATGGCCCCATCGACCACCAGCGGGCGCTTGCAGGTCAGGCACCAGCCCGGTTCGCGGTTGGCGAACAGGTGCAGCTCCATCAGGTTCTCGATCACCTCGCCGGACAGCACGCGGGCGTCCTGGTCGACGTAGTCCGCACTGAGGCCGGTCGGGTAGATTTCAGCCGCGGTACGCCCTATGACGTCCTTGCGCGCGCGCAGGCCCAGCCGCCGCAGCATGGTCTGGTTGACGTGGGTGTAACGCCCCTGAAGGTCCTTGATGAAGAACAGCACATCCGGGATGGCGTCGAACAGGGCTTCGATGTCGGCGGGCTCGACTCGCATGCCACAAGCATAGCCGAGGCCCCTTGCCGGTGCGATCACCCTTGCGGGACTTGCGCTTAACGCCGCCAGGCCCACCGTGGGGGACAGCCCCCACCGGAGAACCGGCCATGCCTCGCGGTGACAAGTCCGCCTATACCGAAAAGCAGAAGCGCCAGGCCGAGCACATCGAAGAGAGCGAGCGCGAGCGCGGTGCCAGCGAAAGCACCGCAGAGCGCATCGCCTGGGCCACTGTGAACAAGCAGGACGGCGGCGGCAAGCGCAGTGGCAGTGGCAGTGGACGCAAGGTGGCAAAGAAGGTCACCACCAGGAAGGTGGCTGCCAAGAAGACTGCTACGAAGAAGGCGCCGGCCCGCAAGACGGCCACGAAGAAGGCAACAAAGAAGACGGTGGCGAAGAAGGCCACCACCCCTGCATCGCGTAGTGCTGCCGCGAAGAAAGCGGCGAAGACCCGTGCGGCGAGGAAGACCGCGCGAAAGGTGGCGGCGAAGAAAGCGGCACGTACCCGCGCCAGCAGCTGAGCCCGTCAATCGGGATTGACGCCCGCAGATCAGCCATACTTCTCCAAGCCGCTGGACGCGGCAAAGGGGAATCATCCATGAATGTCCAATGCTCCGCAGCTTTGGCAGCCCTGCTATCGATGGCACCCGCTGCGCATGCGATCACCGCCTCTGACCCACCCCACGAATCCCGTCAGGCTGCGACCGCGACTGCGGACGCCGATATTGCGCGGATCGAATCTCTCGGCCGGTCATTGTTCGAACATGATCTTGCCGCCGAACGCGCAACCGACGTACTCGTAGCGAAGGGAATGCGCAAGGATGACCGCGTTGCTGGATGGGTCACCGAACAACGCGACAACCGCTATGTCGTCAGTATCCTTGGAGGTGACAGTAGCGTGCTGTATCGGGTAGTCACCGACGACAAGGGAACGCTTGCCGGTCCTGTACAGACCCTGTCGCCACCCGAGCCACTATCGCCTTATGAGGCCGGCGCGGCAGCTGCGCGTGCACTGGCATTGAGCAGCAAGTTTCAAGCGTGCTCGAAGAACTACAACACGGTCGTGCTACCGAACGTGGACGGCACGGCAAATGCCTGGAGTGTCTACCTGCTTCCCGGCACATTCGATCCTGCAGCGGTGCCTCTGGGGGGAAGCCATCGCGTGGAAATCGCGGATGAAAAGATCACTTCCAGCCGGCCTTACACCCTCTCCTGCATCACGCTGCAGCGTCCACCGCGGAAGGGTGCCATGATGGTGACCCACCTACTCGATCCAACGCCGACCGAGGTCCACGTTTACTGGAGTCTCTGGGCACGCGCGCCACTGTTCGTGAGTACGGCCAAGGACGTGATCTGGAAGATTGAGAACGGACATATCAGCAAAGTCGTGGACTGACATCCGGTCACACCATGGACGCCCATGGTGTGACCGGCACCACAACGCTTACCGCGCAGCAGCTCAGGCTGCGCGACGCGGCACAACCGAAGCTGCGTCGCCTTCCACCTTGAACACCGACACCGACGTGGTCAGTGCATGCGCCTGTTCTTCCAGCGCGCGACTGGCCGCGGTGGCTTCTTCCACCAGCGCAGCGTTCTGCTGGGTCACCTGGTCCATCTGCACCACCACCTGGTTGACCTGCTCGATGCCGGCGGCCTGCTCCTTGCTCGCCGCAGCGATGTCGCTCATCAGCTGGGTCGTGCGCGAACTTGCCTGCGCCACGCGCGCGATCGCCGCTTCCGATTCAACGGTCACCGCCAGGCCACTCTTCACCTTCGCAGCGGCGTCTTCGATCAGTTCCTTGATCTCCTTGGCGGCAACACCGGCACGCTGTGCGAGCGTGCGCACTTCGCTGGCGACCACGGCGAAACCACGGCCCTGCTCACCTGCACGCGCAGCTTCCACTGCAGCATTCAGCGCCAGGATGTTGGTCTGGAACGCGATGCCGTCGATCACCGTGGAGATTTCCGAGATGCGTGCCGAGGACTGGTCGATCTCACCCATGACCGACGCCATCTGTGCCATCGCCTGTTCGGTCTCGCGTACGGCGGCACCGGCGGCATGCGCTTCACTGTCGGCCTGACGCGCCAGCTCGGCGTTCTGGCGCACGGTGGAAGTCAGCTCCTCCATCGATGCGGCGGCTTCTTCCAGATTGGCCGCCTGCTGCTCGGTACGGCGCGACAGGTCGTTGTTGCCGGCGGCCAGTTCCTGCGCCGCGTTGTTGATGCTGTCGGCAGCCACCTGGATGCCACGCACGATGCCGGTCAGCTGTGCCGTGGTGGTGTTGGCGTCGTCGCGCATACGGGCGAACACGCCGTCGTACTCGCCGTCCATGCGTGCGGTCAGGTCGCCGTGCGAGATCGCGCGCAGCACGTCGGAGACATCGGCGATGCTGGCCTGTGAACTGGCCATCATGCCGTTGAGGTGCTCGACCATCGCCTTGAACTGGAACTGGAATGCAGCGGCGTCGCCACGCATGCTGAAATCACCGGCGCGCGCGGCGCGGGCCAGTTCATCGATCTGCGCGTTGATTGCCATCAGGCTCTGCTTCACTGCCGCCAGGGTGCGGGTCAGCGTGCCCTTCTCGCCCGGGTAATCCGGCAGGTCACGGCTGAGGTCGCCGATGGCGTAGCGCTGCATCACCTCGGCCATCAGCAGCTCCACCTGCACGTGCGATTCGACCAGGCTGTTGGTGGCCTGCACCATGCGGCCGAAGTCGCCGGGGAACGCCGTGACGTCCATGCGATAGCGGATCGCGCCGGCCTCATGCTGCTCTGCCATCTGCAGCTGTGCGCCGATCGCCGCCTGCACACTCTGTCGTACACTGGCCATGGCTTCGCCCAGCTGGGTCAGTTCATCGCGGCCACCAAGACGAAACTCCTGGTCCAACTGTCCCTTGGACAGGCGTTCGGCCAGGTTCACGGCGCGGGCCAGCGGGCCGGTCAGGCTGCGGCCGATCATCACCGAGGCACCGATGCCCACCAGCAGCGCGACACCGCCCAGCACCAGCAGCTGCAGCAGACTGCGCTCACCCAGACGAATCGCCTCGGCGGCGGCATCACGGCTTTCCTTCTCTTCGAAGTCCACGCCATCGGACAGCGCCTTGTTCCAGCCATTGGCCGCTTCCTGCACCGGCCCCAGGGTCAGCGCCACGGCGCCCGGGTAGTCGCCCTGCTCCATCAGTTCGCTGGTCTGCTTGTTGAGCGGGCGCGCAATGGCACGCTTGGCCGCGATGGTTTCGGCAATGGCCTTGCCGTCGGCGTCGCTGGGCAGCGCCTGGTAGGCGGTCCAGCTGGCCTCGTAGCGCTTCACCAGATCGGCGATGCGCTGCTCGTCGTGGCCGCGGTCTTCGCCCTGGCGGATCAGCATCTCGCGGCGCACCACCATCATCTGGTTGTTGGCATCGAGCATCTGCGACAGCAGGCGCACCTTGGCCACGCTGACGTCGACCACCTGCTGCATCGCGCGCTTCTGCACGACACTGGCGGTGGCGCCGGTGGCCACCACGGCGGCGACCAGCAGCAGCAACAGGCCAAAGCCCAGCCCAAGACGCCAGGCAACCCTGACATTCCTCAAGTAGTTCATCGGTACATCCAAAACGGGGGGATGCGCCCCTATCGGCCGCTGCCGGGCGTGGCTTGATGGCGACCATGCCATCCGGCCGGGTACGGTTCAGAGAGGTGATGGCACGGCGGTCACGGCACCCGGCTCTGCCAGCGCCGCAGGGTGAAGGTGAACACCGCCAGCGCAGCGCCCGGAATCAGCAGGAACAACGCCGCCACCTTCCAGAAGAAGAACGGCCACAGCCACACGTAGTCCAGGTCAGTCAGCTTCAGCACGTCCATCGGTGGCAGCAGTTCCACCGAGGCCACGCGCCCCGCCAGCGCGGGCTCGACCTCCAGAACGGTCACCCGCAGCCACGAACGCCCGCGCGGCAGCGCATCCCCCCGGCCATAGCCGAAGTACGAGGCGGCAAATCCACCAGGCTCAACCGATTCCAGCGCGCGGGTAATGCCGGAGCCCGGCACGCCCGAACGCGTTTCGGCGCGGAAGTCAGTTTGATCTGTCGGGGTTTCCGCGCGCAGGCGCACCTCAGGGTCGATCGCCGTGGCAGTACCGTCATCCGCGTAACGCAGGCGCAGCCGCAATTGGTCATCAATGAAGCGGTAGACCGTGACCTCGGCCGTCGCACCCGGGCTCAGCACCAGAGGCAGCACCTGCGTGCGTGAGGCCATGTAGTTGGCGATCGCGCCCAGCACCAGCACCGCGCAGGCAAGCGCCCACAGGCTCCACAGCACCCACAGGGTGATCCGCACCACCGTTACGCCCTTCACGCTGACATCCGGGTCATCACGTCACTTCCCTGCTGGCCGTGCCGACACAGTAACGAAAAAGCCCCGCTTTCGCGGGGCTCTTCCTGTCACCTACGCCGGGCAGCGCCCGGCGCTACCTCAGGCGAACGGATCCTGCAGGACCATGGTGTGGTCGCGGTCCGGGCCGGTGGAGACGATGCTGATCGGGCAACCGGCCAGCTCTTCCAGCGAACGCAGGTAGGCACGTGCGGCCGGCGGCAGCTCGTCCCAGTTGGTGATGCCGTGGGTGTTCTCGCTCCAGCCCGGGAACTCCAGGTACACCGGGGTGCAGTCTTCCCAGCCCTGCGCGTCCAGCGGCGCGTATTCGGTGCGCTTGCCGTTGTATTCGTACGCAATGCAGACCTTCAGCTTTTCCATGCCATCCAGCACGTCCAGCTTGGTGATGCACAGGCCGCTGATGCCGTTGATGGCCACGGCACGCTTCAGCGCGACAATGTCCATCCAGCCGCAACGACGCGGACGGCCGGTCGAGGCACCGTACTCGGCACCGCGGTCACGGATGCCCTGGCCGACTTCGTCGTCCAGCTCGGTCGGGAACGGGCCGCCGCCGACGCGGGTGGCGTAGGCCTTGGCGATGCCCAGCACGTAGTCGATCGAATCGGCGCCGACGCCGGAACCGGCCAGCGCACCACCAACAGTGGTGTTGGAGCTGGTGACGTAAGGGTAGGTGCCGTGGTCGATGTCCAGCAGCGCACCCTGCGCGCCTTCGAACAGCACCCGCTTACCCTGCTTGCGCAGGTCGTGCAGGATGCCGGCCACGTCGGACTTCATCGGCTGCACGTATTCGCCGAAGGCCAGCGCTTCGTCGAAGGTCTTCTGGAAATCGACCGCATCGGTGTTCAGATACTTGGTCAGCACGAAGTTGTGGTAATCCAGCGCAGTGCGCAGGAGTTCTTCCAGCTGCTTCGGGTAATGCAGGTCGGCGATGCGGATACCACGACGTGCCACCTTGTCTTCGTAGGCCGGGCCGATGCCACGGCCGGTGGTGCCGATCGCCTTGCCGCCGGCAGCGCGCTCGCGCGCCTGGTCCAGGGCGATGTGGTACGGCATGATCAGCGGCGCGGCCGGGGAGATCTTCAGGCGCGAACGCACTTCCACGCCGGAGGCTTCCAGCTCGGCGATTTCCTTCTGCAGCGCGGCCGGCGAGATCACCACGCCGTTGCCGATCAGGCACAGCGCATCGTCACGCAGGATGCCCGACGGGATCAGGTGCAGGACGGTCTTCTTACCGTTGATGACCAGGGTGTGGCCGGCATTGTGGCCGCCCTGGAAGCGCACGACGGCGCCGATTTCCTCAGTGAGCAGATCGACGATCTTGCCCTTGCCTTCATCGCCCCACTGGGCACCCAACACTACGACAGACTGACCCATGACGGGCTCCTCGATTTGTTGCGGCCATCGGGGCCGCGGACGGTTGAACCGTGGCGGGGCTGGCCAGCACCTGGAAGGCGGCTCCAAACGGGGAGCAGCCGGCGATGGAAGGCCCAGACACGGAAAAAGCCGAACGGGGAGGCCCGTCCGGCTTTTGTGCATTATCCGGGTTTCCGGGGTCGGGTGCCACCTTTCCGACGGACGGCTTCACCGGCCGGTCAGGCGCCCCGCCCGGTCGTGCCGGCCGCTGGCCGGCAATGCCAACCAAGGTTGGCATCTACCAGAGCCGCGCCACGCATGTACCGGCCGGTCAGGCACGACCCTTTCAATGCCGGGCCCACCACAGCAGGCTCAGGCCGGCCAGCAGCACCAGCCCGCCGAAGCTGCGCAGGGCCGGGCTGGGCAGGTCCAGCAGGCGCTCGGCCATGCGCTTCCAGGCGAACGGGGCGACGAACAGGAACAGGCCTTCCAGCACCGCCACCAGGCAGACGGCGGCGAACAGATCTTTCATGGGGGACTCCGGAAAAAGCACGGGGCCCGGCATCTGGCCGGGCCCCGTGGGGTACTGCCCTGCGACCTCAGCGGTCGTTCTTCAGGTACTGCAGGAACGGGTCGTTCTTGTCGAGCACGATCACGCCGTTGCCGTCGCTCATGGAGCCACGGTAGGCCTCCAGGCTGCGGTAGAACGCATAGAACGACGGGTCGGCCGAGCCGGCCTTGCCGTAGATGCGCGCCGCATCGGCATCGCCTTCACCGCGCAGGCGCTGTGCATCACGCTCGGCTTCGGCGATCAGCACGGTGCTGTCACGGTCAGCCTGGGCGCGGATGGTCAGCGACTGCTCCTCGCCCTCCGCACGCAGCTTGGCCGCTTCCTGCTTGCGCTGCGCACGCATGCGCTCGTACACGTCATTGATCACCTGACTGTCGGTCGGCAGGTCCACCTGCTTGATGCGCAGGTCGATCATCTGCATGCCGAGGCCGGCCACCGCTTCGTTGATCCCCTTCAGCTGCTCGGCGATCAGCTCGCTGCGGTCGCCGGACACCAGCTGCTGCAGGGTGCGCGAGTTGATCTGGTTGCGCAGCGAGTCGGTGATGATCGGCGCCAGGCGGGCATTGGCGATACGCGGATCGCCGCCGGTGGCACGGAAGTAGTCACCCACGTTGGAGATGTAGCCGATGGCGAAGAAGTCGACGCTGACGTCCTTCTGCTCGGCGGTGAAGTAACGCGCCGGGGCGGTGTCGAGCACCTGGAAGCGGCGGTCGAAGACCTTCACCGTTTCCACCACCGGCACCTTGAAGTGCAGGCCCGGCTTGATGTCCGAACGCACCACCTTGCCCAGGTTCAGCACCATGGCGGTCTGGTCCTCGCGGACCACGTACACCGAGCCAAGCAGGCCCAGCACCACCGCCACGATCACGGCGATCCAGATAGGACTCTTCATCGGCTGCCCTCCTCACGGCCGCTCGGTCGCCCGGTCGGGCGGCCCACCGGCCGGCCCGGATCACGGGAAGCTTCCGCCGCTGCACCCGGCAGCGACGGCATCACCACCTCAGGATTGGTCACTCCCGGCGGCGCCGAGGTGGTGGGACGGGTATCGCCGGTCATCGGCACGTAGATCAGCTGGCGGCCATCGCCACCGATCACCTTGCGGTTCTCGCTCAGCACCTGCTGCACGGTCTCCAGCCACAGGCGCTTGCGGGTCACTTCCGGGGCGTCCTTGTACTGGGCCTGCAACAGGCTGAAGCGCTGCGCGTCACCCTCGGCCTTGGAGACCACGGCCTGCTTGTAGCCTTCGGCGGTGGTACGGGCGCGCGAGGCCTGGCCTCGGGCTTCCGGCACGACCTTGGCGGCGTAGGCCTGGGCTTCGTTGATCAGGCGTTCCTTGACCTGCTGGGCACCGTTGACCTCGTCGAAGGCCGGCTTCACTTCTTCCGGCGGACGGGCGTCCTGCAGGGTCAGGCCGGTCACGGTCAGGCCGGTCTTGAACGCCTTCAGCAGTGCCTGCAGGCGCTCCTCGGCGGCCACGGCCAGCGGGCCACGGTTGTTCAGCACCGCGTTGAGGTCGGCACGGCCGACTTCCTCGCGCACCGCGCTCTGCGCCGACTGCTCCAGCACCTGGTTGGCATCGACCGTGCCGAACAGGTACTGCTGCGGGTCGTCGATGCGGTACTGGACGTTCAGCGAGACGTTGACGATGTTCTCGTCGCGGGTCAGCACCGGCACCTGGATCGAGAAGGTCTTGATCTCGGTGGCATTGACCTTGGTGACCGATTCGATCGGCCACGGCAGCTTGAAGTTCGGGCCGGGCTGCAGGATGCGCGAGAACTGGCCGAAGCGCAGCACCACGCCACGCTGCTGTTCGCCGATCAGCTGGAAGCTGGAGAACAGCACCAGCAACACGACAGCCGCCACCACCCAACGCATGATGCCGCCGTCGAACAGGTCCTTCAGCGGCCCGGGCAGTCCGCCCCAGCCACCACCATTGCCACCGCCGCGCGACCCGAACGGCCCGCGTCGATTGTCCTCGGGGCCTTGTCCGCCCTTGTTGCCGCCGGGTGTATTCCAGGCCATGCACGCTCCATCAAGATTTGGGCTGCGGCGCGGGCCCTTCCCGCACCACCAGCCGTGAAACCATCACCGATCATACAAGATGGGGCGGATCGGCAGGATCGAAAGGGGGGCAACGGGGTAAGGTGGCGTTTTCCTCGAAGTCAGGCAACGCCGATGGCCCCCACCACCCCGTTCACCGCCTTCCGCATCGAAAACGACGACGCCGGCTACCGCAGCGGCCTGGCCCAGCTCAATGTCGACGACCTCAACCCCGGCCAGGTACTGATCCGCGCCCACTGGTCTTCGGTCAACTACAAGGACGCGCTGGCGGGCACCGGCAAGGGCAGGATCCTGCGCCGCTTCCCGCTGGTCGGCGGAATCGATGTGGCCGGCACCGTGGTGGCATCCACCGACCCGGCCTGGCGTGAAGGCGATGCGGTACTGGCCACCGGCTGCGGCCTCAGCGAAACCCGCGACGGCGGCTACAGCCAGTATGTGCGGCTGGAATCGAGCGCGGTGATCGCGCTGCCGGCCGGGCTGAGTGCCCGCGAGGCAATGGTGCTGGGCACCGCCGGCTTCACGGCGGCGCTGGCGCTGCTGCGCCTGCAGGACAACCGGCAGACATCGGAGCTCGGCCCACTGGCGGTCACCGGCGCCAGCGGTGGTGTGGGCGCGCTGGCGCTGTCGATCTTCAGCCGCGCCGGCTACACGGTGCACGCGGTCAGCGGCAAACCCGAACAGACCGGTTTCCTGCACGACATCGGCGCCAGCGAAGTACTGCCGCGCGAGGCACTGTCCGACACCGGCCCACTGCAGTCGGCCCGCTTCGGCGGGGGCCTCGACAATGCCGGAGGCGACATGCTTGCCAGCCTGCTGGCACAGACGGTGCCCTACGGCAGCGTGGTCAGTGCCGGTCTGGCCGCCAGTCCGACGCTGGATATGACGGTGATGCCGTTCATCCTGCGCGGCGTGTCACTGCTGGGCGTGTCCTCGGCCAATGCACCGCGCGGGCTGCGCGAAGAAGTGTGGACGCGGCTGGGCAGTGACTGGAAGCCGCAGCAGCTGGACCGCATCTGCACCGCCGAAGTCGGCCTTGATGGCCTTCCTGCCGTATTCGAACGGATGCTGGTGGGTGGTTCGCTGGGCCGTACCGTGGTGCGGATCGACTGAACGTCGCAGGCAGGCGACGGACGGCAGATGCGCCCCTCCCGCCAGTAATGTGCCCGCACTACACTGCGGGCATTACATGGGGAACAACATGGCACGCATTCTGATCGTCGACGACTCACCGTCGCAGCTGTTGGGGATACAGCGCATCGTCGAGAAGCTCGGGCACCAGATCCTGACCGCCACCGATGGCGCCGCCGGGGTCGAAACCGCCAAGGCCGAGCTGCCCGACCTGGTCCTGATGGACGTGGTGATGCCCAACCTCAATGGCTTCCAGGCCACCCGTACCCTCGCCCGCGACGAGGCGACCCGGCATATTCCGGTGATCCTGGTGACCACCAAGGACCAGGACACCGACCGCATGTGGGGCATGCGCCAGGGCGCCAAGGCCTACATCACCAAGCCGTTCTCGGAAGACGAACTGTCCGAGGTGCTGGAACGGGTGTTCGCCGGGCAGGGCTGAGACACGCGCGGTAGTGCCGGCCGCTGGCCGGCAACCACGCATCACCGTCCCGGGCAATGAAGTTGCCGGCCAGCGGCCGGCACTACCTTCAAATGGTCTCGCCGAAGGCCTTGGCCAGGTTCCGGTAGGCCTTCTTCTGCGCCTCGTCGGTCGCGGCCGGGGCCACGATCTCGATCTCGACGATCTGGTCGCCCTCCGGATTGCCCGGCAGGCCACGGCCACGCAGGCGCAGCTTGCGGCCGGCATCGGAATCGGCCGGGATCTTCAGCTCCACTGCTCCGCCCAGGGTCGGCACGCTGATGCTGGTGCCCAGCGCGGCCTGCCACGGCGTGACGGGCAGCGTGTAGAGGATGTTGCGGCCGTCGACCTCGAACTGCGGGTGGGCGGCGTACTCCACTTCCAGCAGCAGGTTGCCGCCCTGGTTGCCCTGCCCGGCCAGTCGGATCACCTGGCCTGGGCGGATGCCCTTGGGCACGCGCACGTCCAGCTGCTTGCCGTTGACGGTGATGCGCAGGCTGTCGCCGCTGTAGGCCGCTTCCAGCGGAACCGACAGCTTGGCGCGGGTGTCGCGGTTGGGCGCGTGGCCCTGGCTGCTGAAGCCCGGCCCCGGACCGGCTCCACCACCGCGCTGGCGCGCGAACAGGCTCTCGAAGAAGTCGCTGAAGCCGCCATTGGGGCCGCCACCGCCGAACACTTCCTCGAAATTGAAGCCGCCGGCGCCGCCGTAGTTCGGCGGTACGTTGAACTCCTCGCCCGGGCGATAGCCCTGCGCGCGCAGCTGGTCATACGCCGCCCGCTTTTCGGGGTCGCGCAGCGCCTCGTAGGCCTCGTTGACCGCCTTGAACTTGTCTTCCGCCCCGGCCTCCTTGCTGACGTCCGGGTGGTACTTGCGTGCCAGCCGGCGGTAGGCGGTCTTGATCTCCGCCTCGCCCGCGCTCGGTTCCACCCCCAGGGTGGCGTAGTAATCCTTGAATTCCATCCAGCTACCTCGATCTGCTTCGGCCGCGCCGGTGGCGCCGCCCCGGGTTCATTCTACGCGCCGGCGATGCTACGCCGCCCCTCGTGCGGCCCCGGTGAGGCCGACTGATCCTGCGCAATGCGGCTGCCATCCCCATGCGCCACGCTGTGGCTGGAAGCCCCTGCCACAAAGCCTGAAGATGGGGCCTGCACACCGGGTTTCCAATGTCTTGACGCCCCTGTCCCATCCGGCCCACTAGCCTGCCCCAGCAAGGAGTTCCCCATGACCATCCATGTCGGCGACCGCATTCCGGAAGTGACCCTCAAGCGCATCCGCGAGGGCATCGAAACGCTCGATACGCACTCGCTGTTCGACGCACGCAAGGTGGTGCTGTTCGCCGTGCCCGGCGCGTTCACCCCGACCTGCTCGGCGCGCCACCTGCCCGGCTACGTCGAGAAGTTCCAGGCATTCCGCCAGCGCGGCATCGACGTCTACTGCATGGCCGTCAACGACCCGTTCGTGATGAAGGCCTGGGCCGCCGACCAGAGCGTGCCGGACGGCCTGCTGATGCTCTCCGACGGCAATGCCGAACTGACCCGCGCGCTCGGCCTGGAGCTCGACGCCAGCGCCTCGGGCATGGGCATCCGCTCACGCCGCTTCGCCCTGTACGTGGTGGATGGCGTGGTACGCGCGGCCTGGATCGAACAGCCCGGCCAGTTCGAGGTGTCTTCGGCCGAGTACGTGCTGGACCACCTGCCCACCTGATCTTCCACCGCAGAGGAAACGGCCAGCCATGTCCAGCAAGCCAGCCAAAGCTCCCAGATCTGCCGCCAAGGTACCCGGCATCAGCGATCGCAAGACGCTGCGCGAGCGTGCACGACGCAACATCGAGGACGGTGCGATCACCGACAGCTACAGCGCCGACCGCAAGGTGGTGATCAAGCTGCTCAACGATGCGTTGGCCACCGAGTACGTATGCGTGCTGCGCTACTACCGGCACTATTTCATGGCCAAGGGCATGCTGGCCGACGCGGTGAAAGCCGAATTCCTCGAACATGCACAGCAGGAACAGGCGCACGCCGGCAAGCTGGCCGAGCGCATCGTCCAGCTCGGCGGCGAGCCGGACTTCAACCCCGATACGCTGACCGCGCGTTCGCATGCCGAATACAAGGAAGGCAGCGACCTGCGCGACATGGTCCGTGAGAACCTGGTCGCCGAACGCATCGCCATCGACAGCTACCGCGAGATGATCAACTTCATCGGCGACCGCGATACCACCACCAAGCGCATCCTCGAAGAAATCCTCGCGCAGGAAGAGGAGCACGCCGACGAATTCGCCGACCTGCTGGATGGGTGGATCGGGGAATAGCGGCCCAACGCTCTCTGTAGAGTCGAGCCATGCTCGACTGGGGAAAAGCAGTCGAGCATGGCTCGACTCTACAAGGGCCCGGTACCTACCGCAGGACATTTACCGGAGAACGTTGAACCGCACCTGCGTCCACGCGCCGTCGGTCGCCAGCGCGGTCAGGGTGTGTGCGCCCGGCTCGGCGAATTCGCGCTGCATCAACTGCGCGCCGTGGGTCTGTGCGATCCAGCGTCCATCCAGCAACCAGTCCACCGCCTGTTCGCTGCCCAGCGCGCGCAGCTGCAGGCGCACGCCATGTTCGGCATTGGGTGCACGCGCCAGCGTGGCGCCGTCGTTGAGCCCGTCCACATGCAGCGCCACACTGGCTTCGCGCCCATCGTCGCGGCAGTCTGGCGACAACGCCGGCAACTGCGAGGCAGCGCGCGTGGCCTTGGGCAACCACGGCGACAACAACGCCGGCCAGCGCGCGATCTCGCGCGCTACTTCCTCATGTGGATTGCGGCAATCGGCCGATACACGCAGACCGGTGTGCGCATCAGCCAGGTAACGCTGCCGGCCCGGTTGCCAGCGCCGCGCCTCGCGCTCGGGGAAGGTCGGTGGTGCCGCGCCGTCCAGCAGATAGGCCGACATCCGCCGCTGGCACAGTGCCGTCGGCAGGCCTTCGGCGCGTTCACCGGTCGGCCAGCAGATGTCTTCCTGGCTGACACTGGCCGGCATCGGTGCAGCAGCCGAATCGCCGCGCTGGCGCGGCAGGCTGTCCACCACTTCGAACATCAGCGGCAGCGCGGTCACCGCGCCGTACTGGCCCGGTAGCGGTGTGCCGTCCGGCCGGCCCACCCACACGCCCACGGTGTAGTGGCGCGTGCTGCCGATTGCCCACGCATCGCGGTACCCGTAACTGGTGCCGGTCTTCCACGCCACGCGCGGGCGTCCACCGACATCGAAGGTGCCGACGCTGTAGCCCGGGCGAGGGTTCGATTCCAGCATCTCGCGCACGATCCAGCTGGCGCCCGGCGAGGCCAGGCGCCGCTCGATCATCGGTTCGTCATCGGTGTAGCGCACGCGCCCGGCGATGCCGTTGCGGTTGAGCGCTGCGAACGCACCCACCAGATCTTCCAGCCGCGCACCGGTGCCGCCCAGGATCAGCGACAGGTTGGGCGTGCTGCCCGGCGGGAAGCGCAGCTGGATGCCGGAGTGCGACAGGCGTGCGGCGAAGCGCGCCGGACCGACCCGCTGCAGCAGGTCCACCGAGGGCACGTTGAGCGACAGCCGCAATGCGCTGGAGGCACCAATCGGCCCATTGAAGGCCATGTCGAAGTTGCCGGGCCGGTAGCTGCCGAAACTCTGCGGCGCATCGACCAGCAGGCTTTCCGAATGGATCAGGCCATCGTCCAGCGCCATCGCATACAGGAACGGCTTGAGCGTGGAGCCCGGCGAGCGCCATGCCTGCACCATGTCGACGTGACCGAGGCGCTGGCGGTCACCGAAGGACAACGTGCCGACATAGGCGCGCGCCTGCAGGGTCTGGTTGTCGACCACCAGCAACGCCGCCGAGGTGCGCTCGGGCAGCGTCGAGAAATAGCTGGCCACGCGTTCTTCCAGCGTGCGCTGCAGGCCGATGTCGATGCTGCTCTGGATGCGCGCCTGGCCTGGATGCGCCGAATGCAGGCGCTGCGCCAGCAGCGCGGCATGCAACGGCGGCCGCAGCGAGCGCGCGACCACGTTCTCGATGCGCGCGTCCTCCACCTCGTCCGCTGTCCACGCGCCCAGCTCGGCCATGCGTGACAGCACCTTGTCGCGCGCCTTCTGTGCCGCTTCCGGGTGGCGGTCCGGGCGCAGCCGGCTCGGCGCCTGCGGCAGCACCGCCAGCAGCGCGGCCTCGGCATGCGACAGTTGCGCCGCCGGCTTGCCCAGATAGGCCCAGCTGGCGGCTTCCACGCCTTCAATGGTGCCGCCGTACGGCGCGCGCTCCAGATACAGGGCCAGGATCTGCGGCTTGCTCAGATGCACTTCCAGCTGTACCGCGCGCAGCATCTGCTTGAGCTTTCCCCAGGGCGTGCGCGTATGCGGGTCGAGGATGCGCGCGACCTGCATGGTCAGGGTCGAGCCACCGGACACGATGCGACCGCCGCGCAGCAGCTGGCCGCTGGCACGCAGGATCGCCAGCGGATTGATGCCCGGATGGCGCCAGAACCAGCGGTCTTCGTAGGTCAGCAGCGCCTGCAGGTACAGCGGCGAGACGCTGTCGATCGATGCCGGATAGCGCCACACGCCCTCGGCGTCGGCGAACGCACGCAGCGGTGTGCCGTCTGCAGCCACCACCAGGGTGCTGGTATCGCGCTGCTTCGGCAGCGGCGGCGGGAAGGCGAAATCCAGCACCAGCAGCAGTGCCAACAGACCCGCCGTGCCCCAGCGCAGCCACGGCCACAGCGGCCGCAGCCCGCGGCGCAGGGCCGCCAGCCGGGTCGTCATCGTGTTCTTCATTGCGGGTTGCCAGCAGGACGGGCCGCGCCGTCGCGGCCCGTCCGCGCGGTCACGGCTGTACCACCGTGATCGTGGTCGGGTTGCTGCGGCCGACGCCGCGCAGCTGCGGCCGGTACATGTCCTCCACCAGCGGCGGCGGCACCGAGTAGGTACCCGGGGTCACCGCACGCACCAGATAGAACACGTTGGCCTTGCTGCCACGCGAGAGCTTCAGCGCGGCCACATAGCGGTCGTCGCGGAACTCCTCATGCTTGGTGTCGGCGGCTTCACCGCGGTCGCTGATGGTGATGCCATCAACCACCACATCGGCCCACTGCTTGGCGTCGCCCAGATTGAAGTTCTCGATCTCCAGGCCGGCCGGCAACAGGTCGGTCAGCAATGCATCGGGCATCGTGGTGTCGGCGGTAACGGTGACCCGCACGATCAGGGCTTCGCCCTCCTTCAGCGGACGCGGCGACCACGGTTTGCCATCGGTGCCGTAGTAGCTGCGCTCGACGCCCAGCACGCTGTTATCCGGTGCCGGCGCGCTGCGCGGGATACCGGCCACGTCGATGCTGGCGAACATCGGCGGCTGCCCCTGCGGAGTGAAGCGCACGCCGCTGGCCAGCTCGCTGGC
Source organism: Stenotrophomonas sp. MH181796 (assembly GCF_009659995.1). Taxonomy (NCBI): domain Bacteria; kingdom Pseudomonadati; phylum Pseudomonadota; class Gammaproteobacteria; order Lysobacterales; family Lysobacteraceae; genus Stenotrophomonas; species Stenotrophomonas sp. MH181796. Next base: position 276,109 of record NZ_RAHU01000004.1, on the reverse strand, counting down.
GCTGAAGTTGCGGCCGAACAGCTTGCGCTCGCCGATCGCTTCGGTCGTGCCGCCGATCACCAGTTCACCGGCCACCAGCGCCTTCTGGTTGGCGGCCAGTGCCTTGCCAAGGCGGGCAATCGCTACCTGTTCCTGCGTGCTCAGCCACATCCAGCCGGCATTGCGGCGCGCATCCAGGCCACGGCCGAGGTCAACCGCACGTGCATCCCAGGCTGGCTTGGCCAGCTTGTTTTCGTGGGTCAGCGCGATCATCAGCGCGTCATCACGGATCGCACTGCCGTAGTCGCCGAAGTACGACGGGCGTTCGCTGCTGGACTTGGCGAAGGCGGCGGCCAATGCCGCCTGGCCACGCTTGGCATCGCCCTGCAGCGACAGCGCCACGCCCAGATGGACCAGCGACAGGCCGCCGACCGCCTTGCTGCGCTCGTTGTCATACAGCGTGCGCAGCGTCCCCAGCGGAGCGCGGTTGACCCGGGCCAGCACGTAGCCCGAATAGGCCTGGTTGGCGAACTTCAGCTTCTCGCGGTCGTCCTGGCCGTAGAACTGGTTGCCGCCGGACAGCAGATCCTCGCTGAGACGGTTGAGCGCCTTCTGCAGCACGTTGTCGGGCACCGCGAAACCGGCGTCCTTCGCGTCGAGCAGGAACTCGGTGATGTACGGGGTCAGCCACGGGTTCACGTAGCCGTCGTCACCCCACATCGAGAAGTTGCCATTGGCCACCTGCATCGACGCCAGGCGGCCAAACGCACCTTCCATGCGCTCGCGACGGGTCTTGGCATCCAGCCCGTCGGCACCGAGCATTGACGACGTCGCCTGGTCCAGGATCAACGCAGCGTAGCCCTTGCTGGTGGTCTGCTCGGCACAGCCATACGGGTAGTTCAGCGCGCCCTGCAGTGCACTGGCGAACGGAATCGGCGGCAGCGGACTGACCAGCAGGCGAGCATTCACCGACTCGGACATCAGGCCATCGGTCAGGCTGTTGTCGAGGCTGACCGCGGCCAGCGGATCCAGCGTACGCACCTGCGAACGCAATACCTGCGGCCACGCCGCACGCACCGGCAGGTCGTAGCGGCGATCGGCCTTGAAGCCGTTGCCGTCCGCCCGCACCCGCACCTTGGCCACGCTGTGGCCCTCGCGCGCCGACAGCGGGAAGCTCAGCGTGGTCTTGGCATCGGCATTCAACTGCACGCTGCGGCTGCCCTCGCCCAGGTTCAACGGGCCTTCGCTTTCCACCTTCACGGTGAACTGGCCCGGCTTGCCGGTGAAGTTCTGCACGTCCAGGGTCACCGTGCTGCGGTCGCCCGGGGCGAGTACGCGTGGCATGCTGGCTTCGGCCAGGATCGGCGCGCGCACGATGGTTTCCACATCGCGCTTGCCGTACTGGTCATCGCTGTAGACCAACGCCGACACGCGCAGGGTACCGTTGAAGTCCGGCACCTTCAGGCGGATCCGGGCGATGCCCTTGGCGTCGAGCTGCACCGGGCCGGAGAACAGGTCCACGGTCTGCACGCGCGCGGTCGGGCGCTTGGCCTGCGGCAACGCCTGCAGCGCCATGTCGCCACCGAACTTCAGCTTGCCGGCACCGCCATCAAAGCTCTCGATCACCCGGCTGTAGATGTCGTAGGCATCGATGCCGAGGCGACGCTGGGCGAAGAAGTGCGCACCGGCATCGGGCACCGGGAAGCGGGTGATGTTGAGGATGCCCACGTCCACCGCCGAGACGGTGACGTGCGCCATCTTGCCGGCCAGCTGCGGTGCGCTGACCGTCACCGGCAGGTCCTGCTCCGGGCGCATCTGCTTGGGCGCAGCCAGGCCGACGGCCACGGTGCGGCCCTTGCGGTCCATCGGCACGTGCACCACGCCCACGGCACGGGCCGGGGTGATCTTGCTCGGCGCACTGCCGCCACGGAACACCAGCGCGGTGATATAGACGTCGTGGCGTTCCCAGTCGGCGGTGACCGGAATCTTGAAGGTCGAACCCGGCTTGGCCTCGATGTCCTGCACGTACAGCATGCGGTCGGTCTCGACCATCAGGATGCCCTTGCCGGCATGCGGCGGGGTCACCGTCACTTCCAGGGTGTCACCGGCCTTGTAGCCGGTCTTGTCCAGGCCCAGCTTGACCTTGTCCGGGCGCGCGTCCAGGCCGCGGTTGTCGTCGCCCCAGCTCCAGCCGGCGCGGAACGGGTAGCGGCTGGTCAGGCCGGTGGACGGATCGAACACGTCCACCCGGTACTCACCCCACTCCACCGGGAAGTCGAAGGCGACCGCGCTGCTGCCGGCATCGACGGTGCGGGTTTCCTTGTTCTCGAAGCGGCGGGTGTAGTCGTAGTCCCAGCGGTTGTCGTTGAAAGTCCAGTGGTAGTCGCGCAGTTCGCGCACCAGGGTGATCTTCAAACCCTTGGCCGGCTGCGGCGCACCGGCGGCATCCACACGCATCAGTTCGAAGCGCGCATTGCCGTTGGAATCGGCGCCGTCCTCGGGGTTGAACAGCGGGCGCACGCCGACCAGCGCATTGGCCGGCCACATCACCCGCTTCAGGGTACGGGTGACCGTGCGGCCACCGGTTTCATACAGGCTGCCGGACAGCACCACGGCGATCGGTGCCTTGGCCTTGGCCGCCTCTTCCGGCAACGCAACGTCCTCACGCAGCTGGCCATTGGCCGGCAGCGTGGTATCGATCACGTCCTTGGCCTCGCGCGGCAGCTGCAGGGTCGGGTCACCGAAGAAATAGCCCGGCAGGCCGTCCACCGGCTTCTGCTCGGCGGCCACCGCCATGCGCGCGGTGAAACGGTTGCCATCGGCCGGCGCGCCATACAGATAGGCGCCATTGGCCTGCAGGCGCAGGTCCTCACCCGGCTTCAGCGTCTTCTGCGCGCTGTCCAGGTCAAGCTTCATGCGCTCGGGCAGGAACTCTTCGATGCGCAGGGTCATGCCCTGGATCGCTTCCTTGCTGGCCGGATCGGTGCGGAACTCGACCTGCCAGCGCCCGGTCGGCGCCTCGGCGGGGATCACCTGCTCGAAGTTGATGTAGCCCTGCTCGCCCGGCTGCAGGCGAGTCTCGCGGAAGGTCTTGCCATCGGGCTGCTTCAGGCGCAGGAACACCGGCTGAGCCTTGACCGGCTTGCCGTCGTTGTCGCGCAGCAGCGCGGACAGGCGCACGGTTTCGCCCGGGCGATACAGGTCGCGCCCGGACCAGGCATAGACGTCGAACCAGGCGTTGTCACGGCCGGCCACGGCGAATTCGCTCAGGTCCAGCGCCGGCTGGTTGAACGGCAGGAAGCTGGTGTCCTTGCCGCTGCTGGCGACCAGCACGTGGGTGGCATCCAGGGTGTAGTTCAGCAGCGCATTGCCATTGCCGTCGGTGCTGCCCTTGAGCACCACCTCGCCCTTGGCATCCAGCACGCGCAGGTCGATGTTCTTCAGCGGCGCACCGTCCTTGAGGCCGGCGGTATGTACGAACAGCTTGTCCTTGTAGGCACGGGTATGCAGGCCGATGTCGCTGACCGAGAAGAACGCGGTGTCAAACTCGCCTTCATAGTCACCGGTGCGCTTGAGCAGGGCGAAGTACAGGCCCGGCTCCTGCAGTTCCTTGATGTCCTGGGTCGGCAGGTAGGTCAGCACCCGCTCGTTCTTCTTGCCCCCCAGGATGAAGCGGTTGACGTAGACCGGCTCGGCCAGCTTGTTGATCGGGCTGCGCTCGTAGTCGCTGCTCAGCTCCCAGCTGCCACGGCGGCCGCCGCGCTGGTACTGGCTGAAGAAGGTCGGCAGGTCCTTCTCGCGCACGCGCAGGAACTCGACGTCGACCTCGGGCACGTTCACCGAGACCACCGGCAGGCCTCGGCTGTCCTTGGCCGGCAGCACGCTGCCCTGTGACGCGAAACCGACCACCGGCTTCAGCTCGCCGCTGAACACCTTCTGCTTCAGTTCCTTGCCCAGGCGGCTGCCATCGGCGGCGAGCAGGTCGGCCGAGACCACCAGGCTGAACTCCTTGCCAGCCTCGACGAACGGGTAACGCAGGGTCAGGCCGTCATCGGACAGCGTCCAGCTGCTGTCGTCGGTGCCGACCTTCTCTTCGAAGCGCACCAGCTTGTCGAAATCCTGGGTGCCGACCAGCGGGCGCGAGAACTCCAGCGCCAGCGACAGGCCGTCATTCTTCTGGTCCGGGTAGGCGCGCAGCAGGGTGAATTCCTTCACCTGCTCGGCCTTGGTGGTGATCGCTTCACCGCTGGTCTTGGGCAGCTGCCCGCTGTCGTTGCGGCAGCCGGCCAGGCCCAGCAACAGGCCTCCTGCCAGTACAGCCGCCGCCCATCCCCACCGCTTCCGCCGTGCCGGACCGCTCATGTCGTCACTCCTTGATCGAGGTGGCCATTATAGGCGGGCTGCGTCAAGGTGTTGACGCGAATTCGGCAATTGCTCCGGGCGCGGGTAGCACCGGCCGCCGGCCGGCGGGATCGGTAGTCGCCAACCGTGGTTGGCGTCGGCCGTGCCAACCAAGGTTGGCACCTACCAAAGCAGGTGCAGCTACGTGCCCGGCAAGCAGGCGCAGCGCCAGATCCGGCGAAGCCCCCTACCCCGGCAGGTACAGATCCACGTAGTCGGTCACCGGCATCGCCGCCAGCGCCACCGGGTCCAGCGAGGCGGCCAGGATGCGCTGCTGCTGGGCGGTCGGGAAACGGTGGGCCAGGTGACGGCGGAACTTGTCCATCAGCAGCGGAATACCCTCTTCGCGGCGACGCGCGTGGCCGAGCGGGTACTCCACCAGCACTTCCGGCAGTTCACTGCCATCGTTGAAGCGCATGCTGAGGCCGTTGGCGATGCTGCGCTTGCCCGGGTCCAGGTAGTCGGCGCTGAGCTGCGGATCCTCGTGGCAGGCCATCTTTGCGCGCAATGCGTCGATGCGCGGATCGGCGGCGACGTCGTCCTCGTAGTCCTCGGCCACCAGCCGCCCATGCAGCAGCGCGATGGCGATCATGTACTGCACGCAGTGGTCGCGGTCCGCCGGGTTGTGCAGCGGCCCCTGCTTGTCGATGATGCGGATGCAGGCGTCCTGGGTCCGGATCGCGATGTGCGCGATGTCCTCGACCCGCCGCCCCATCGTGCGCAACTGCTGGTGCAGCGCGATCGCCGCCTCCACTGCGGTCTGGCCGTGGAACTCGGCCGGGTAGCTGATCTTGAACAGCACGTTCTCCATCACATAGCTGCCCAGCGGTCGCCCCAGCGTCAGCCTCTGGCCATGCATGGACACCGCTTCGAAGCCCCAGGTCGGTGCGCTGAGCACGCTGGGGTAGCCCATCTCGCCGCTGGCCGCCATCAGCGCCAGGCGCACGCCACGGCTGGTCGCGTCGCCGGCCGCCCAGCTCTTGCGCGAGCCGGTGTTGGGCGCATGCCGGTAGGTTCGCAGCGCCTGGCCATCGACCCAGGCCAGCGACAGCGCATTGAGCATGCGTTCGCGATCCAGCCCGAGCAGCTGCGCCACCACAGCGGTGGTGGCGACCTTGACCAGCACCACATGGTCCAGCCCGACCCGATTGAAGGAATTCTGCAGGGCCAGTACACCCTGGATCTCGTGCGCCTTGATCATCGCCAGCAGCACGTCGTGCACGGTCGGCGGCGGGCGGCGCAGGGCCTGCGCGTTGCGACCCAGCCAATCGCAGACGGCAAGGATGCCGCCCAGGTTGTCCGACGGATGGCCCCATTCGGCCGCCAGCCAGGTGTCGTTGAAATCCAGCCAGCGCACCATCGCGCCGAGGTTGAAGGCGGCCTGCACCGGGTCCAGCACGTAGTGCGTACCCGGCACACGCGCACCGTTGACCACGCTGATGCCCGGCACCAGTGGACCGAGCAGCTTGCTGCAGGCCGGGAAAGACAGCGCCTCCAGGCCACAGCCCAGCGTGTCGAGCAGGCAGTGATGCGCGGTCTGGAACGCCAGCGGTGAGTCGATGCGTGCGTCGCGCACGTAATCGACGATGTCCACCAACAGCGCATCCCACGCTGCACGCTCGTTGGAGGGGGTGTGGCTGTCGGACATCGTCGATCTCCTCGTTGCGGTGCACGGTTGCCCGTGCACCATGCCAACCAAGGTTGGCATCTACCAAAGCAATCGGTCTCTGCGGCCCGGTAGTCGCCAACCTTGGTTGGCGTTTACCAACGCATCACTCGGCCGGCACCCGCACCTTGCCTTCCATCAGCACGCGGGCGCTGCGGCTCATGATGGCCTTGGTCACCGTCCACTGGCCGTCAACGAGACCGGCCTGCGCACCCACGCGCAGCGTGCCGGAGGGATGACCGAAGGTCACCGCTTCGCGTTCGCCACCACCGGCGGCACGGTTGACCAGGGTGCCCGGAATCGCCGCCGCAGTACCGATCGCCACGGCGGCCGTGCCCATCATCGCGTGGTGCAGCTTGCCCATCGACAGCGCACGTGCGTGCAGGTCGATGGCCGAGGCCGCAATGGCCTTGCCGCTGGACGACACATAGTCCTGCGCCGGCGCCACGAAGGCCACCTTCGGCGTGTGCTGGCGGGTCGCCGCATCTTCCAGGTTTTTGATCAGACCCATGCGCAGCGCGCCATGTGCGCGGATGGTCTCGAATTTCTGCAGTGCGGCCTTGTCCTCGTTGATCGCCGGCTGCAGCTCGGTGCCGGTGTAGCCCAGGTCGGCGGCGTTGAGGAAGATGGTCGGGATGCCGGCGGTGATCATCGTCACCTCGAAGCTACCCACGCCGGGCACTTCCAGGGTATCGACCAGATTGCCGGTCGGGAACATCGCGCCCGCATCGCCGTCATCGGACGGATCGATGAATTCCAGCTGGATCTCGGCGGCCGGGAAGGTCACGCCATCCAGCTCGAAATCGCCGATCTCCTGTACTTCGCCATCGCGCATCGGCACGTGCGCGATGATGGTCTTGCCGATGTTGGCCTGCCAGATGCGCACGGTGCACAGGCCGTCACGCGGCACGCGGGCCGGATCGATCAGACCATTGGCAATCGCGAACGGACCCACCGCAGTGCTGAGGTTGCCGCAGTTGCCGCTCCAGTCGACGAAGGCGGTGTCGATCGACACCTGGCCGTACAGGTAGTCCACGTCGTGGTCAGGCACCGAGGCGGTGGAGATGATCACGCACTTGCTGGTGCTGGAGGTGGCGCCGCCCATGCCGTCGGTCTGCTTGCCATACGGATCGGGCGAACCGATCACGCGCATCAGCAGCGCATCGCGTGCGGCGCCAGGCACCTGCGCGGCCTCGGGCAGGTCCTGCAGGCGGAAGAACACGCCCTTGCTGGTGCCGCCGCGCATGTAGGTGGCGGGAATACGGAGTTGCGGGAGGAAGGTCATGGATCAGTATCCTGGATGCGACGAACCAATATCGGGGTTGAGCTCCTCGTCTTCGAACAGTGCTTCCATGCCCCGCGAAGCATTCCAGATGCGCACGATGGAAACGTGCCCAGGTAGCTCCACGTAGTAGACCAGGTAGCCGTTGAAGCGACGAACCGGATGAAAGCGCAACGGGGCGGCGAGGCAGGGCAACAAATCCGCATGCAGTGCGGAACCAGCACCCGGGTGCGCCTCGATCAGCTTTACAACGGATTCCACCGCATCGATGAAGCCGATTTCCAGCACTTCTCCGCCTTGATCTGCATACCAGCCTGCTGCCTGGTCAAGATCTCGAACCGCTGCGGGGGACCAGTGCGAGGGCTTCACTTGCGGTTCCGTGCACGCTCACGCAGCTTGTCGAAGTGATCCGGCGGCAGAGGCGCCGAAGGTCCCGACGCCAGCCCCTCGGCAATCAACTGCTTGAGCAGCGCTTCAGCCTTGCTGCGCTGACGCTGGCGGATCAGGTCACGCACGTAGTCCGACGTACTGGAGTAGCCGCCTTCGCGCACTTCTTCGTCCACGAACTGCTTGAGCGGATCGGTCAGCGAAATGTTCATGGTGGCCATGAAACCCTCCTTTGGCAGTTTTTGCCAAGTCAGTGTGCGCCCTGCCCTGGTGTCGGACAAGCCCGCCCCCGGCCTCCGGGGGCAGGCATTCAGCCCGGCATCACGCCACCTTGGCGCCTTCCAGGAAGTCCTGGGCGAAGCGCTGCAGCACGCCACCGGCTTCGTAGATCGCCACTTCCTCGTCGCTGTCCAGGCGGCAGGTGACCGGCACGATCACGTCCTGGCCGTCGCGGCGGTGGATGACCAGGGTCAGGTCGGCGCGCGGGGTGCGCTCGCCGACCACGTCGAAGGTCTCGGTGCCGTCGATGCCCAGGGTCAGGCGGGTGGTGCCCGGCTTGAACTCCAGCGGCAGCACGCCCATGCCGATCAGGTTGGTGCGGTGGATGCGCTCGAAGCCTTCGGCCACGATCGCCTCCACGCCAGCCAGGCGCACGCCCTTGGCGGCCCAGTCACGCGAGCTGCCCTGGCCGTAGTCGGCACCGGCGATGATGATCAGCGGCTGTTTGCGGTCCATGTAGGTTTCGATCGCTTCCCACATGCGCATGACCTTGCCTTCCGGCTCCACGCGCGCCAGCGAACCCTGCTTCACGCTGCCGTCGTCGTTGCGCACCATCTCGTTGAACAGCTTCGGATTGGCGAACGTGGCGCGCTGCGCGGTCAGGTGGTCGCCGCGGTGGGTGGCGTACGAATTGAAGTCCTCTTCCGGCAGGCCCATCTTCGCCAGGTATTCACCGGCGGCACTGGACGCCAGGATCGCGTTGGACGGCGACAGATGGTCGGTGGTGATGTTGTCCGGCAGCACCGCCAGCGCGCGCATGCCAGACAGCGTGCGCTCACCCGCCAGTGCACCCTCCCAGTATGGCGGCCGGCGGATGTAGGTGCTCTGCGGGCGCCAGTCGTACAGCGGGCTGACCGCCGCACCGTGCTCCACGCGCACGTTGAACATCGGGTTGTAGACACGGCGGAACTGCTCCGGCTTCACCGCGGCCTTCACCACCGCGTCGATCTCGGCGTCGCTCGGCCAGATGTCCTTCAGGCGCACCTCGTTGCCGTCGGTGTCCACGCCCAGCACGTCCTTCTCGATATCGAAGCGCACGGTGCCAGCGATGGCATAGGCGATCACCAGCGGCGGCGAGGCCAGGAAGGCCTGCTTCGCGTACGGGTGGATGCGGCCGTCGAAGTTGCGGTTGCCCGACAGCACGGCGGTGGAATACAGGTCGCGGTCGATGATTTCCTGCTGGATCTTCGGGTCCAGCGCACCGCTCATGCCGTTGCAGGTGGTGCAGGCGAAGGCGACGATGCCGAAGCCCAGCTTCTCCAGGTCCGGCAGCAGGCCGGATTCTTCCAGGTACAGCTGCACCGCCTTGGAGCCCGGCGCCAGCGAGGACTTCACCCACGGCTTGCGCAGCAGGCCACGTTCGTTGGCCTTGCGCGCCAGCAGCGCGGCGGCGATCACGTTGCGCGGATTGGAGGTGTTGGTGCAGCTGGTGATGGCGGCGATGATCACCGCGCCATCGGGCATCAGCCCCTGCGACTGTTCGGCCTTGCCCGCTTCCAGCTTGGCTGCGTCGGCAATGCCGCGCTCGGCCAGTTCGGCGGTGGCCACGCGCTTGTGCGGGTTCGACGGACCGGCCATGTTGCGCACCACGCTGGACAGGTCGAAGCGCAGCACACGCTCGTACTGCGCGGTGGCCAGGTCATCGGCCCACAGGCCGGTGGTGCGTGCGTAGTTTTCGACCAACGCCACCTGCGATTCCTCGCGGCCGGTCAGGCGCAGGTAATCGATGGTCTGCCCGTCGATGTAGAACATCGCGGCAGTCGCGCCGTACTCCGGGCACATGTTGGAAATGGTGGCGCGGTCACCGATGGTCAGTGCCGCGGCACCCTCGCCGAAGAATTCAAGATACGCACCCACCACGCGTTCCTTGCGCAGGAACTCGGTCAGGGCCAGCACCACATCGGTGGCGGTGATGCCCGGCTGCGGCCTGCCGGTCAGCTCGACACCGATGATGTCCGGCAGGCGCATCCATGAGGCGCGGCCCAGCATCACGTTCTCGGCTTCCAGGCCGCCAACACCAATCGCGATCACGCCCAGCGCGTCCACGTGCGGGGTATGGCTGTCGGTGCCCACGCAGGTATCCGGGAAGGCCACGCCGTCCTGCACGTAGACCACCGGCGACATCTTCTCCAGGTTGATCTGGTGCATGATGCCGTTGCCCGGCGGAATCACGTCCACGTTCTCGAACGCCAGCTTGGTCCAGTCGATGAAGTGGAAACGGTCTTCGTTGCGGCGATCTTCGATGGCGCGGTTCTTCTCGAACGCCTGCGGATCGAAACCACCGCACTCCACCGCCAGCGAGTGATCGACGATCAGCTGCACCGGCACCACCGGATTGACCTTGGCCGGGTCACCGCCCTTGTCGGCGATCGCATCACGCAGGCCGGCCAGGTCGACCAGTGCGGTCTGGCCGAGGATGTCGTGGCAGACCACGCGTGCCGGGAACCACGGGAAGTCGAGGTCGCGGCGGCGCTCGATCAGCTGCTTCAGCGAATCGCCAAGCGTAGCCGGATCGCAGCGGCGCACCAGGTTCTCGGCCAGCACGCGCGAGGTGTATGGCAGGGTGGCATAGGCGCCGGGCTGGATTGCATCGACAGCGGCGCGCGCGTCGAAATAATCCAGCGTGCTGCCGGGGAGGTTCTTGCGGTAATCGGTATTCATGGGCTGGCGGAGTGCTTGAGGCGGGCCGGGTGCCGGCGGTGCGGCGGCGAAAGCATCCGGCCGGCACGGGGCCGGCCGGATGGGTACAGCAGGGGGATCAGACGCGCTTGTCGATGGCGACGAAGTCGCGGTCTTCCGGACCGATGTAGTTGGCGCTCGGGCGGATGATCTTGCCGTCGATGCGCTGCTCGACGATGTGCGCGCTCCAGCCGGCGGTGCGGGCGATCACGAACAGCGGGGTGAACATCGCGGTCGGCACGCCCATCATGTGGTAGCTGACGGCACTGAACCAGTCCAGGTTCGGGAACATCTTCTTGATGTCCCACATCACCGATTCCAGGCGCTCGGCGATGTCGTACATCTTCATGCTGGACTGTTCTTCGGACAGCTCGCGGGCCACGTCCTTGATCACCTTGTTGCGCGGATCGGAGACGGTGTAGACCGGGTGGCCGAAACCGATCACCACTTCCTTGCGCTCGACGCGGGCCTTGATGTCTTCCTCGGCCTCATCCGGGTTGTCGTAGCGCTTCTGCACTTCGAACGCCACTTCGTTGGCGCCGCCGTGCTTCGGGCCGCGCAGCGCGCCGATGCCACCGCAGATCGCGCTGTACATGTCGCTGCCGGTACCGGCGATGACGCGGCAGGTGAAGGTCGAGGCGTTGAACTCGTGCTCGGCGTACAGGATCAGCGAGGTGTGCATCGCCTTCACCCACGATTCCTGCGGCTTCTCGCCGTGCAGCAGGTGCAGGAAGTGGCCACCGATCGAGTCGTCGTCGGTTTCCACGTCGATGGCGCGGCCGTTGTGGCTCCAGTGGTACCAGTACAGCAGCATCGAACCAAGGCAGGCCATCAGCTTGTCGGCGATGTCGCGCGCGCCCGGATGGTTGTGGTCGTCCTTCTCCGGCGCCACGCAGCCGAGCACGGACACGCCGGTGCGCATCACGTCCATCGGGTGCGCCGACGGCGGCAGTTCTTCCAGCGCCGCCTTCACCGCGGCCGGGATGCCACGCAGCGACTTCAGCTTGGCCTTGTACGAAACCAGCTCGGCGCGGGTCGGCAGCTTGCCGTGCACCAGCAGATAGGCGATTTCCTCGAACTCGCTGGTGTTGGCCAGGTCCAGGATGTCGTAGCCACGGTAGTGCAGATCGTTGCCACTGCGGCCCACGCTGCACAGCGCGGTGTTGCCGGCGGCGGTGCCGGACAGGGCGACGGACTTCTTCGGCTTGAAGGTCGGGGTTGCGGTCGTATCGTTCATGTTTCCCTCCGAAAACTTGATGGTGCAGGGTACTGCTTATTTCTTGGCGGCGAACAGTGCATCGAGCTGCTGCTCGAACGCGTGGTAGCCGATGCGGTCGTAGAGTTCTTCGCGGGTCTGCATGGTCTCGACCACATTGCGCTGGTGGCCATCACGGCGCACCGCCTGGTAGACGTTCTCGGCGGCCTTGTTGGCGGCACGGAACGCCGACAGCGGGAACAGCTGGATGGCGACGCCGGCCGAGGCCAGTTCATCACGGCTGAACAGCGGGGTGGCACCGAATTCGGTGATGTTGGCCAGCACCGGCACCTTCACCGCGTCGACGAAGCGGCGGTAGGTCTCCAGGTCGTAGGCGGCCTCGGCAAAGATGCCATCGGCACCGGCCTCGACACAGGCGATGGCGCGCTCGATGGCCTTGTCCACGCCGTCCACCTGGATGGCGTCGGTGCGCGCGATCAGGAAGAAGTCCGGATCGGTCTTGGCATCGGCGGCCGCCTTCACCCGGTCGACCATTTCACCCTGCGAGACGATCTCCTTGCCCGGGCGGTGGCCGCAGCGCTTGGCGCCGACCTGGTCCTCGATGTGGCAGGCGGCTGCGCCGGCCTTGATCAGCGACTTCACGGTGCGCGCGATGTTGAACGCGCTCGGGCCGAAACCGGTATCGATGTCGACCATCAGCGGCAGGTCGCAGACATCGGTGATGCGGCGCACGTCCACCAACACGTCTTCCAGGGTGTTGATGCCCAGGTCCGGCAGGCCCAGCGAGCCCGCGGCAACGCCGCCGCCCGACAGGTAGATGGCGCGAAAGCCGGCGCGCTTGGCCAGCAGGGCGTGGTTGGCGTTGATCGCGCCGATCACCTGCAGCGGCGATTCGGCAGCCAGCGCCTCACGGAAACGGGCACCGGCGGAGAAAGGGGCGGAAGCAGTCATGCGGCAATCCAGGTTGAAGAACGGATGGGTAGGCGCAAGCACCATGCCAAGCTGCAAGCAGTTGATTTCACGGGGATGACCGACACGCAGCCGCGAAACAAATGAAACATTGAAACAGATGTATCATGAAACACCCCGTCTGAACCCGTCGCCATGTACCTGCCCCGCTCGCCCCTGCGCCATGCCGATGCCGACCCCGGCCGACCGGTGATCTGGACGGTCAGCGTCTCGCGACTGACCGGCCTGCTCGGCGACGTCATTCCCGAGTTCGACCGCCGCGCGCGCATCGAACAGATCAACCTCGGCTTCGAGGAAGCGGTGGAGGTGATCGGGCAACGCCTGCGCCGCGAGCACTGCGATGTGGTGATTGCTGGCGGCTCCAACGCCGCCTGGCTGCGTGGCCGGCTGGATCTGCCGCTGGTGCCGATCCAGGCCAACGGCTTCGACCTGATGGAGGCGCTGGCGCGAGCGCGACGCATCGCCGGCCGCATCGGCCTGGTCACCCACGCCAGCGACGTGCCGGTGTTCAGCAACTTCCAGCAGAGTTTCGGCCTGGATATCGAGCATCGGCGCTTCGTCACCCGCGAGGACGCGCGCGACTGCATCGCCGACCTGCGCGCCAACGGCATCGAAGTGATCGTCGGCACCGGCATGGCCATCGACCACGCCGAACAGGCCGGCCTGCCCGGGGTGCTGCTGTATTCGGCCGACTCGGTGCGGCAGGCCTTCGAGCATGCGCTGGAACTGACCCAGACCCTGGCCCGCTCCAGCGGCAATCGGCCTACCCCACGCCGACGCCCGGCAGCGCGCGCCGACGCGCATGAACTGCTCGGCGACAGCGAGGCGATGGCGCAGGTGCGCGCGCAGATCGCGCTCTACGCCCCACATGACAGCACCGTACTGGTCAACGGCGAAACCGGCACCGGCAAGGAACTGGTTGCGCGCCAGCTGCACGCGGCCAGCGGCCGTCGAGGCCGCTTCGTCGCGTTGAACTGCGGCGCGATCAGCGAATCGCTGCTGGAGGCGGAGCTGTTCGGCTACAGCGATGGCGCCTTCACCGGCGCACGCCGTGGCGGCCGTGTCGGCCTGGTCGAGGCGGCAGATGGCGGCACCCTGTTCCTGGACGAAATCGGCGAACTGCCGCTGCCGCTGCAGACCCGCCTGCTGCGGGTTCTGGAAGAACGTGAAGTACTGCGCGTGGGCGCCACCGAACCGACACCGGTGGACCTGCGCGTGGTCGCCGCCACCCTGCAGTCGCTGGAGCAGCGCGCGGCGGCCGGCAGCTTCCGCCGCGACCTGTATTACCGTCTGGCCGCGCTGCGCATCGCCCTGCCCTCGCTGCGTGCGCGACGCAGTGACATCCCACTGTTGGCGCAGCACTTCTTCCGCCTGCTGCGTGGCATCGATGCGCCACTGGATGAGGATGCGCTGGCGGTGCTGACCGCCGCCAGTTGGCCAGGCAACGTGCGTGAGCTGCGTAATCTGGTGGATCGGCTGCGCATCCACTGGCAGCCCGGTGAAGGGCTGATTGATGCTGCGCGACTGCTGCAGCTGGCACCCGAACTGGTGAATGAGGGCGCCGCTGCGCTACCACTGGAAAGCAACGGCAAGCGCCCGCCGCGTGCGCAGTTGGAAACGCTGTTGCAGGAACATCGCAATGATCGCGAGGGCATGGCGCAGTCGCTGGGCGTGTCACGCACCACGCTATGGCGCTGGCTGCGCGCGGAGGGATTGTAACCACTCGTTGCCTGGTGGGTGCGAACCTTGGTTCGCACCGCTCTTCCGTCAAGCATCTCATCCACGCATGGCGTGGATCTACCGGAACACACCAAATGCTACAGGCGCACTCCGGCTGCGCGCGGACGATGAGCACTCACCGTACCCAGCGCGCCTCGATGGCGAACCGTCCACTCCCCACCGCCGCAATCCAAAGCAGCAACACCCCCAGCGGCACTTCGCTCAGGTAGAAGAACCAGCTCAGCCAATCGGGCAGGCTCAATCCCGCAGGAATGCGCGCGATGCCATCGGTCATTGCGGCCACCGCACAGATACCCGCCAGCAGCAGGGCCGAGGGGCGACTCAACAGACCCAGCACCAGCAGGCCGCCGGCGATCCATTCAATCGCGCCGAGTACCGGCGCACTGAACACCGGGAACGGAATGCCCGCATCAACCAGCGTATGCACCATGCGCTCGCGCCCCGCGTCGGCGAACACCTTGTTCCAGCCGGACACGCAGAACATCACCCCGGCGACGATGCGGGCAAGCAGCAGCAGGAAGGCTTCCACGCCGCGGCGCGGTGGAGGCACGGCAAACAGGCAACGCCAGGAGGGCATGGCAATTCCGGAAGTCGAGGGCATCCAGCCGAGTGTGCAGGTCACTGGCCTGCTCGCAGATGAAGCGAACCCGTCGGTTCGCGACAATCTGCTCCTGTAGCGTCGATCCATGCTCGACTGCTTTTCGTACCGGAGCAACAGCAGTCGAGCATGGCTCGACACTACGGGAGCATCGCCAACCAAGGTTGGCGGCTACCGGGGCAGCTCGGCATCCAACGCCATGCGGAAATACACGACGCGCTCGGTTTCCTCGAAGCCACACGCGCGATGCGCGGCGTGCGCCTGTACGTCTTCCATGCGACTGTCAGAGGCCAGCTCGCTGCAGCCGGCTGCGCGCGTCCACGCCTGCACTGCCGCCAGCAGAGCGCGGCCCACGGCGTGGCCCTGCCACGGCGGCTGCACGTACCAGCCTTCCAGGAAGCCGACTGGCGAAGACTCGGTGCCATTCACGTAGTCATGACGCAGGCGTACTTCGGCAAAGCCCACCGCTTCGCCACCGGCCAGACAAGCGAGGAATACCGCGCCTTCGGCATCGGCCAGCGACTCCGCCAGTTCCTCCAGCGGATCATCGGCATCGGGCCACAGGCCCAGCCGCAACTGCGCCCACGCGGCCGCATCGGCCGGCGTGGCCTGGCGGATCGTGGGCGCGCTGTCGATCACGGGTACAGCAGGCGCTTGCTCCAGCGCCCTTCGGCACCGGCTTCATAGCACCAGCGTTCGTGCAGGCGGAACTGCGCGCCGTACCAGAACTCGATGCGGTCAGGCACCACGCGCAGGCCGCTCCAGCCGTCCGGGCGCGGCACGTCCTTGCCCTCGAAGCGGGTTTCGATCTCGGCCACGCGCGCGTCGAATTCCTCGCGCGTCGCCAACGTCTTCGACTGCTGCGAGGCCCAGGCGCCGATCTGGCTCATGCGCGGGCGGCTGGCGAAATAGGCATCGGCCTCGGCGTCGGCAACCTGCTCGACACGGCCTTCGATGCGCACCTGGATGCCGGCCTCGCGCAGGCTGCGCCACAGGAACAGCAGCGCGGCCTGCGGATTGGCCTGCAGCTCCTGGCCCTTGTGGCTGTCCAGGTGGGTGTAGAAGACGAAGCCACGCTCGTCGAAGGCCTTCAGCAGCACGGTGCGCGCCGAGGGACGGCCCTGCGTATCGGCGGTAGCCACGGTCATCGCGTTCGGCTCGACCTCGCGGCTCTGTTTGGCCTCCTCGAACAGGCCGGCAAACGTGGACAGGGCTTCGGCGTACAGGTCGCTCATGATTGCGTTCTTCTCACACGGATTGGGCTATTGTGGCTGCATGGCCGCTGCTGCGTATATGCCCCAGGTGAAAGGATTCCCCGAAACATTGGCCGAACAGGCGCTGGATGATGCGCTGGGCAGCGGTGCAGCGGTTCCAGTATTGGCGATCAGCGGCCTGCAGGGGAGCGGCAAATCGACGCTGGCCGCGCAGGTGGTGGCGCGCGCCCAGGCACGCGGCCTGAACGCGGCCACGCTGTCGATCGATGACGTCTACCTCACCCGTGCACAGCGCCAGCGACTGGCCCGCCAGGTGCATCCGCTGCTGATCACTCGCGGCCCGCCCGGCACCCACGACCTGCCGCTGGCCCATGCCGTGCTGGACGCGGTGGCCGCACGCCAGCCCTTCGCCATGCCGCGCTTCGACAAGCTGGCCGACGAACGCCTGCCCGAAGCGCAATGGCCGCAGCTGCAACAAACGCTGGACCTGCTGGTATTCGAAGGCTGGTTCCTGGGCACGCCCGCGCAGGACGACGACGCGCTGGACAGCCCGCTGAACGCGCTGGAACGCGAGGCCGACGCCGATGGCCGATGGCGTCGCTGGTGCAACCAGGCGCTGGCCCGAGACTACCCGGCGCTGTGGCAGCGCTGCGACCGCCTGTGGTTCCTGCAGCCACCGGATTTTTCGGTGGTACCGCGCTGGCGCTGGCAGCAGGAACAGAACCTGCAGGCCGCGCAGCCGGGCCGGCACGGCATGAGCCGGCCACAGCTGGAGCGCTTCGTGCAGTACTACGAGCGGGTCAGCCGGCAGGCACTGCACGCCCTGCCCGCCTTGGCCGACCACGTGGTGGTGCTGGACGGCCAGCGCCAGGTACAGGACGTGCGCTGAGCGCGCCTATTCCACCAGGAACGTCACCCGCAGGTTGACCCGCCATTCGGTGATCTCGCCGCTGCCATTGGTGACCACCTTGGTCTCGTTCACCCAGGCGCCCTGGATGCCCTTGACCGTCTCGGAGACCTTCTTCAGCCCGCTGCGCACGGCGTCTTCCACGCTCTTCGGCGAGGAGGCGGTGATTTCGATGACCTTGGCGACCGTCATGGCCTGTACTCCGGCTGGCGCGGGAGACCCCGCAGGAACGCCTACCCTGACGTGAAGAACGTAAAGGCCGGGGCACGGAGGTGTTAGCATCAGAGGGCATGAATCCTGCTCCGAACCTGATCCTGATCGGCCCGATGGGCGCCGGCAAAACCTGCATCGGCCGCCGCCTGGCCGAGCGCTTCACGCTGGACTTCGTCGATGTCGACCAGGCCATCGTCGATGCCGCCGGCGCCAGCATTCCGACCCTCTTCGAGCACTCCGGCGAAGCCGGCTTCCGCAGCCATGAACGCGAGGCGCTTGCGCGCGTGCTGGAAGGCCGTAACCAGCTGGTCTCCACCGGTGGCGGCGCGGTGCTGGATCCCGGCAACCGTGCACTGATCGCCCGGCGTGGCTTCGTGGTCTACCTGCGGGTCAGCGTGGCCGCGCAGCTGGAACGCCTGGCCCGCGACAAGGGCCGGCCGCTGCTGCAACGCCCGGACCGCGAGCAGGTGCTGCACGATCTGGCTGCTCACCGCGACCCGCTGTACCGCGAACTGGCCGACCTCACCCTCGATACCGACCCGTATACCGCTGCCGACGCGACCGCCCACCTGGTGGTCAAGCTGGCCACGCAATGGCAGCGCCAGGACCTGACCGCATGACTCCCCCCGCCCTGCTGCAGGTCGCCGTTGGCGGCGACCGCCCTTACTCCATCACCATCGGCGCCGGTGCCCAGGCCGACGGCGCTGCGCTGGCCTCGCATGTCCGCGGCCGCCACGTGCTGCTGCTCAGCGACAGCGAAGTGGCTCCGCGCTACCTGGCCGCCGTGAAGCAGACACTGTTGGCCGCACGCCCCGACCTGATCGTCGGCGAGCACGTGCTGGCCGCCGGCGAAGCCTCCAAGACCCTGGCCGAATTCGGCCGCGCGATCGAAGCGCTGGCCGCGCTCGGCGCCACCCGCGACGCCTGCGTGTTCGCCCTCGGCGGCGGCGTGGTCGGTGACCTCGCCGGTTTCGCCGCCGCCTGCTGGATGCGCGGCGTGGACTGCGTGCAACTGCCGACCACCCTGTTGGCGATGGTTGATTCATCGGTGGGCGGCAAGACCGCGGTCGACATTCCGGCCGGCAAGAACCTGGTCGGCGCGTTCCATCCGCCGCGCGCGGTGATCGCCGATACCCGCGTACTGACCACCCTGCCGCCGCGCGAGCTGCGCGCCGGCCTGGCCGAAGTGGTGAAGTACGGCGCGCTGGGCGATGCGGTGTTCTTCGAATGGCTGCAGCAGCACGCCGATGCGCTGCTGGCCGGCGAGGATGCGGTGCTGGCCGAGGCAATTGCACGCAGCTGCCGGCACAAAGCCGCCATCGTCGAACGCGATCCGTTCGAGAAGGGGGAGCGTGCCCTGCTCAACCTGGGACACACCTTCGGCCACGCCATCGAGACCGAACAGGGCTATTCCGCCCCGGGCCGTGATGCGCTGAACCATGGCGAGGCGGTGGCGGTGGGCATGGTCCTGGCGGCAAAGCTGTCCACCGACCTCGGCCTGGCCGACGATGCCGACCGCGTGCGCCTGCAGGCACTGCTGGAGCGTCTGGGTCTGCCGGTGACGATCCCCGCAGGACTGGACCCGCAGGCCTTGCTCGGCCGCATGCGGCTGGACAAGAAGAACGTGGCCGGCCGCCTGCGCCTGGTGCTGTGGCGCGGCATGGGCCGCGCCGAAGTGGTGCCGGACGTGGATGAAGCGGCGGTGCTGAAGGTGCTGTCGGCCCGGTAGCGCCGGCCGCTGGCCGGCTTCCCCGCTCATGACGTTGCCGGCCAACGGCCGGTACGACCGCGTTGCGGCCGGGGTCACCCTGGCCCCGCTACAATCGGCGCCATGCACGTCTACCTGCAACATCCCGACGCCGGTGCGCAGGCACCGCGCTTCCTGCGCCTGAGCCTGCAGCCGGATCTGTTCGGCGGCTGGGAACTGCTGCGCGAGAGCGGCCGCGTCGGCAGCCGCTCGCAGCTGCGGCGCGAGCTGTTCCTGCAGGCCGACGAAGCCCGCCACGCCTTCGAGAAGGCCCGCGATGCCGAACTGCATCGCGGCTTCCAGATCCTTTCGCACGGCGACTGACGCCGCTGCCTCATTCGCCCAAGGAATGCCCATCGTGACCAGCCCTCTCCGCAACGATCGCCTGCTGCGCGCCCTGCGCCGCGAACCGGTGGACTGCACCCCCGTCTGGCTGATGCGCCAGGCCGGCCGCTACCTGCCGGAGTACCGCGCGACCCGGGCCAAGGCCGGCAGCTTCCTGGCCATGGCCAAGAATCCGGAGATTGCCTGCGAGGTCACCCTGCAGCCGCTGCGCCGCTTCCCGCTGGATGCGGCCATCCTGTTCTCGGACATCCTCACCATTCCCGATGCGATGGGGCTGGAGCTGTACTTCGTCGAAGGCGAAGGCCCGAAGTTCCGCCACCCGGTGCGTGATGAAGCGGCCATCGCCAAGCTGGCGGTGCCGGACATGGAACAGGACCTGGGCTACGTGATGGACGCGGTGCGCCTGATCCGCCGTGAGCTGGACGGCCAGGTGCCGCTGATCGGTTTCTCCGGCAGCCCGTGGACGCTGGCCTGCTACATGGTGGAAGGCGGCGGCAGCAAGGACTTCGCGCGGATCAAGGCGATGGCACTGAACCATCCGCAGGCCCTGCACCGCCTGCTGGAGGTCACCACCGAGGCGGTGATCGCCTATCTCGGCGCGCAGCGCGCGGCCGGCGCACAGGCCCTGCAGGTGTTCGATACCTGGGGCGGCGTGCTGTCGCCGTCGATGTACCGCGAGTTCTCGCTGCGCTACCTGCAGCGCATCGCCGAGGGCCTGGAGCGCGGCGAAGGCAACGAGCGCACGCCGCTGATCCTGTTCGGCAAGGGCACCGGCCTGCACCTGGAAGCGCTGTCGCAGACCGGTGCCGATGCGCTGGGCCTGGACTGGACGCTGGACCTGGACGAGGCGATGCGCCGCACCGGTGGCCGCGTCGCCCTGCAGGGCAACCTCGACCCGACCACGTTGTACGCCTCGCCGGATGCGATCGCCGCCGCTGCAGCACGCGTGCTCGACACCTATGCCGCCGGCAACGGTGGTTCGCGCGAGGGCCATGTGTTCAACCTCGGCCACGGCATGTCGCCGGACATGGACCCGGCGCACGTGCAGGTGCTGGTCGACGCGGTGCACGCGCACAGCCAGCGCTGAACAATGCCCATGCGGTTGCGGCGCGATGTTGATCGCGCCGTGACCCGCAGTGCGCGATCATGGCGTCCCCCACGCTGCACCGGCCGCACCCCATGTCCACATCGCCATCGACCTACAACCGCCAGCGCCCCCTGCTGTGGCTGGTTTCGTTGGCGATCTTCATGCAGATGCTGGACTCGACCATCGTCAACACGGCCTTGCCGGCGATGGCGGCCAGCCTGGGCGAGAGCCCGCTGCAGATGCAGTCGGTGGTGTTCAGCTACGCGCTGGCAGTGGCCACCTTCATTCCCGCCTCCGGCTGGATCGCCGACCGCTACGGCACCCGCCGTACCTTCCTGGTGGCGATCATCCTGTTCACCCTCGGCTCGCTGGCCTGCGCGCTGGCCCAGCACCTGCACCAGCTGGTCGGTGCGCGCGTGCTGCAGGGCATCGGCGGTGCGATGCTGCTGCCGGTCGGTCGCCTGGCGGTGATGCGTTCGGTACCGCGTGAGGATTTCCTGCGCGCGATGAGCTTCATCGCCATCCCGGCCCTGGTCGGCCCGTTGATCGGCCCGACACTGGGCGGCTGGCTGGTCGAGATCGCGTCGTGGCACTGGGTGTTCCTGATCAACCTGCCAATCGGCGTGATCGGTTTCATCGCTGCGATGAAGATCATGCCCGACCACTACGCCAGCCATCGCACCCGTTTCGACCTGCGCGGCTACATCATGCTGGCCTTCGCGATGGTGGTGCTGTCGTTGGCACTGGACGGCATCTCCGGGCTCGGAACGCCACATGCGCTGGTGATGCTGATGACCGTGGCTGGCCTGGCCGCGCTGGTCGGTTACTGGCTGCATGCCGCCAACTCCACCGCACCCTTGTTCTCGCTGGCCCTGTTCCGCGTGCCCAGCTACCGCATCGGCATCCTCGGCAACCTGTTCTCGCGCATCGGCAGCAGCGCCATGCCGATGCTGATCCCGCTGCTGCTGCAGGTCGGCCTCGGCCTGGGCCCGATGAATGCCGGCCTGATGATGGTGCCGGTGGCGGCGGCCGGCATGGTGTCGAAGAAGCTGGCGGTGAAGCTGGTCGAGCGCTACGGCTACCGCCGCGTGCTGATGGTCAACACCGTGCTGGTGGGCCTGGCGATGGCCAGCTTCATCCTGATGACACCCGGCCAGCATCTGGCCTGGCGCCTGCTGCAGCTGGCGTTCTTCGGCGCGGTCAATTCACTGCAGTTCACCGTGATGAACACCGTGACGCTGCGGGATCTGGACCGCGAGTTCGCCAGTTCCGGCAACAGCCTGCTGTCGATGGTGATGATGCTGGCCGCCGGTTTCGGCGCCGCGGCCGCCGGCAGCCTGCTGGCCGCATTCGGCAATCACCTGGACAGCAACAGCGCGACCGCCGCGCTGCACGCCACCTTCCTGTGCGTGGGCGCGATCACCCTGACCTCGACGATGATCTTCTGGCAGCTGCCGGACACCAAGCCCGAACCACGGCAGGTCGAGCACGTCGCGGAGTGAGGCGGTTCGGCAGGGTTGCACCCTGCACCCGCAGAGGCCGAAGCCGAAACGACAGCGAGCATTCCGTGGGATGGCGCGGCGGTGTGGGCTTGCAGGACACGCCGTAAACCGGTCCATGGGGGCTCGATGGCGCCATCCATGGCGCCAACGGTCCTGCAAGCCCACACCGCCCCACCTCTGACAGGTTCACGCGGCTGTGGGTAACGGCGACTGTTGGAACGCGCGGTTGTTGGTAGGTGTCGACCTTGGTCGACACATCTGTCAGATATCGAATTCCAGATTGGGGTCAGAGCCCGTTGCGCAGCAACGGGATCCGACCCCGTGCTCCGACAGATCGCGGAAAGCTTTCGAAGGCGGGGTGGGTCCGGTGGCGGGAGTGTCCGCGGCATGGGTCCGAGGCATGCCTCGGGCGGGTTGGGCAGGATGCCCAGCCCCGGTCTTGCCGTGTGCGCAGGACAGCGCACACGAGCAAGCCGCGGCCAAGCCCCCAGGGACGGGTTTACGGCGTCTCCCGCCACCGGACCCACCCCGCCATCCCGCGGATTGCACGCTTTTGACGTTGACGTTGATTCTGCAGGTGCAGGGCTGCAAGCCCCGCAATAAACCCTACCTTCCCATCACCCTGGCAATTGCTTCGACCAGCAGTTCGCCGGTCACCGGCTTACGCAGGAAGCCGCCGATGCCGGCCGCTTCCACCTGCTGCTGAAGGTCCGGATCAGTGCGCGCGGTCACCGCCAGCAGCGGCAGCATGTAGCCCTGGTTGCGCAGGTGCTGCGCCAGTTCGAAACCACTCAGGCCCGGCAGGTCCAGATCCAGCAGGCCGACATCGAAATCACCCGCGCTGATCTCGCGCAGCGCCGCCAGTGCATGGCCTGCATGCACCACCTCATGCCCGCGCGCACTCAACAGGCCTCGCACCACGTCGGCCACGGTGGCATCGTCCTCGACCAGCAGCACCCGCAACGGCGGCATGTTGGCTACGTCCTCGCGATGCGCTTCGCCCTCGGCCTCGGCACTGGCATCGACCACCAACGGCAACGGCAGGGTCACGCCGAAGCAGGTGCCGCGGCCCAGCTGGCTCTCCACCTGGATTCGTCCCTGCATCGCCTGCGCCAGTTCGCGGCAGATCGCCAGGCCCAGACCACTGCCACCGTACTGCGCGGCAGTGCGGGCACCATCGGCCTGCTCGAAGCGGCGGAACAGTCGCTGCTGCTGTTCCTGGCTGATGCCCGGACCTGTGTCGCGCACCTCGAAATGCAACGCGCGCAGCTCGCCATCACTGCGTGCATGCAGGGTAATGGTGCCACGGCTGGTGAACTTGACCGCATTCGAGAGCAGGTTGAGCAGGATCTGGCGTACCCGCATCGAGTCGCCGGTGGCCTGCAGGCCTGGGGGCAACTGGTTGTCGAGGGTGAAGCGCAGGCCCTTCTGTGCGGCCAACGGGCCCATCAACGCCGTCAGATCCTGCAGCAGGCAGCTCAGCGCGAACGGCTTGGACTGCAGCTCCAGGCGGCCGGACTCGATGCGTGCCAGGTCCAGCGCATCGTTGACCAGGTGCAGCAGATGTTCGCCAGCGTGGCGGATCGACTGCGTGTAGCCGCGCTGCTGCGGATCCAGGTGCGAAGCCAGCAGCAGCTCGCTCATGCCGAGCACGCCGGTCATCGGGGTACGGATTTCGTGGCCGAGGTTGGCCAGGAAACGGGTCTTCGCCGCCGAGGCCTGCTCAGCCAGTTCCTGCTTGTGCAGCGCCAGCTGATAGGCGTGGCGGCGCTGCAGGCGGCGGCGATACAGCCAGGCGAACCAGCTGGTCAGCAGCAGCGCGATCGAGGCCAGCACCAGCAACCCGGACAGACTACGCCACCACGGCGGCTGTACGCGGAACTCCAGGCTCTGCACCCGCGACCAGACGTGATCGGCCGAACGCGCCTGCACTTCCAGGCGGTAACTGCCCGGTGGCAGGCGCGAGAAAAGACGCTCACCGGCCGGTCCCACTTCCACCCAATCGGGGTCGTAGCCGGCCAGCCGGTAGCGGTAGCTGTTGGACGCCGAATCAGCGAACGACAGCAGGCGCGCGACGATGCGCAGGTCACGATCACCATCGGCAATCTGCAACGGCGTGTCGTGGGTCAGGTCGAGCACCTGGTCATTGCGACGCACCTCGACCCGCTCGATCACCAGCGGTGCACGCCGCACCGACGGCCGTACCTGCTCGGGGTCGAACACCACCACACCGGCCGGTGTACCGGCCACCAGGTGGCCGTCCTCCGACATCACCAGCGTGTGCTCGCGGAACTCCTGGCTGGGCAGGCCATCGTGCACACCGTACAGGCGCACGCTCTGGCCATCGGCGCCGATCCGTACCAGGCCGCGCGCGCTGGTGGCCCAGACCACCCCTTGCGCGTCAACCACCAGCCCGGACGCGGAGATCGCCGGATAGCCCTGCTCGGCGCCGACCACGGCCTGCCGTTCCAGCCGGCCCTGGCTCCAGCGGTAGCGCGACAGGCGACCATCCTCGGACAGCCATACCTGGCCATCGGCACCCACGTGCAGTGCGTGGATCGCCGTCGCCGGCGCACCCGGCACCGGCTGGAATCGTTCGCTTTCCGGCAACCACTGCAGCAGGCCGCGGCTGCTGGCCAGCCAGATGTGGTCCTGCGGCCCGCATTCCACGTCGAGGTTGAGCTGCCCCTGCTGCAGGCCGCGCTGGCCGTTGTCCAGCTGACGGCGCAGGCGCCCGTCGAGGTCGCGCTGCTGCAGGCCGGACGACAGCATCAGCCAGAGGCTGTCGCCATCACAGGTCGTCATCGACTCGATGATGCCTTCCATGGTTGCGTCGGCGCCGGCGTCGCGGCCCCAGCGACGTAGATCGCGCTGCTCCGGGTCATAGCGCAGCAGGGCATCGTTCGAACCGATCCAGACCTGTCCACGGCGGTCCTCGCGCACCGAGCTCAGCCAGTGCATGCCGTTGACCCAGGTGCGGTGCTGTTCGATCTTGCCGGTCTTCGGGTCGAAGCGGTCCAGCGCACCATGGCTACCCACCGTCCAGATGCCGCCATTCCGGGATGGGCTGGTGCCCAGCACGTAGGCGTTGCGCAGCGAGCGGGCATCGTCCTCCAGCCGCGACAGCACCGAGAACTGCCACCAGCGGGGCAGCAGATGCCACAGCCCGGCGTTGGTGCTGGCCAGCCAGATGCCGCCTTCACGGTCCTCGTAGGCACCGGTCCAGTTCGGCCGTACCGGTCCACGTGCCACCGCGCTGTACAGCGGTACGGTCCGGTACTGGCCGTCGACCGCGCGGCCGAGGCCTGTGCGGGTGTCCAGCCAGTACCCGCCCTGTTCATCGCGCAGCATCATGCCCAGCACCTGCTCGCCTTCGGGCAGCTTCCACGGCGGCGCCTCGAAGCGACCATCGGGGCGGCGCACGATGGCGCCGGCCATCGTACTGATCCACAGGCTGCCGTCGGGCTCGGTGGTCAGGCCATTGATCAGGAGACTGGGAATGACGTCGGTGCCAATGCGTTCGAAATCGGTGCCGGTCCAGCGCGCAACGCCGTGCTTGGTGCCGATCCACAGGCTGCCGTCGGCCAGGGTAGCCAGATACGGAACCGATGCCGCAGGCAGGCTGCGCGGATTGTTGGCTTCCGGCAGGAAGCGCTGCAACCGATCCTGGTTGTCCAGGCGGTACAACCCACCCTCGTGGGTTCCGAACCAGATCGAACCGTCGGGCGTAGTCGCCAGGCTCCAGACCGTGTTGGTGCCCATCAACGGCTGGCTGCTGCGGTCGTAGAAATGCAGTTGGCGGCGATCGGCCGACATCCGCACCAGACCGGCATTCTCGGTACCGATCCAGAGCTGGTTGCGCGCATCGACCAGCACCGTCCAGATGCGGTTGTCGCGCAACCCGTCTTCCGAGCGCCAGATCCGGTAGTTGCGCCCGTCGTAGCGGGCCAGGCCATCGTTGGTGGCGATCCACAGGTAGCCGTAGCGATCTTCGGCCATGCGATTGACTGTATTGGACGGCAGGCCGTCGAACACCGTCACCTGGCGCGGGCTTGGCGGCACCGGCTGCGCTGCAGCGGGTGACAGGCAGCACAGGAGGACCAGCAGCAGCATCGCCGCCCGCAGATACGCCACCGATTGCCTCCTCACGCTGCCCTGATGATTCCCGCGCTGCGGGCGTCGGCATGGTAAACCGAAAGTCGCGCCGTTCACGCCCGGCGCCGACGCTTTCACGTTGCGGTCTGTCGTTTTGTACGGGCCTGGGCGATCGCCGCCACCAGCATGTCGCCGGTGACCGGTTTGCGCAGGAAGCCATCGAAACCGGCAGCCAGCACCTGCGATTCGGCATAGGCATCGGAGCGCGCGGTCACCGCCACCAACGGCAGCTCATACCCCAGGGCACGCAGCTGGCGGGCGATGGCGGTTCCGTCCAGCGCCGGCAGGTCGAGGTCGAGCAGGCCGACATCAAAGCCGTCGGTGGCGATCTCCGACAGCGCGCCCAGACCATGCAGAACGTGCACCACGTCATGGCCACGGCTGCGCAACAGGCCTGCGATGACCTCGGCCACGGTGGCATCGTCCTCGACCAGCAGGATGCGCAACGGCGGCAATACCGGCTGCGCCGGAGCATCGCCCGCTGCGACGGCCGCCTGCCGGGTCCAGGGCAGCGGCAACCGTACCCGGAAGCGCGCGCCCTTGCCCGGTTGGCTGTCCACTTCGATGCGCCCGCCCATCGCCACGGCCAGCTCCTGGCAGATCGCCAGGCCCAGCCCGCTGCCGCCGTAGCGCGATGCTGTGCGTGGGCCATCGGCCTGTTCGAAGCGGTGGAACAGGCGGTCCTGCTGCTCGGCATTGATGCCCGGGCCACTGTCGTGCACCTCGAAGCAAAGGCCACCGCCGTTCTCCTCCAGGCGCACCGCCAGGCCGACATGGCCACGCTCGGTGAACTTGATCGCATTGCCCAGCAGGTTGAGCAGGATCTGCCGCACGCGCATCTCGTCGCCGCTGACACTGATCGGGCCCGGCGGATCGTCGCCACGCTGGAAATCCAGCTTGCGCTGCTTCGCCATCGGCTGCATCAGCGTCTGTACCTGGTCGAGCAGGCCGGCCAGGTCGAACGGACGCAGATCCAGCTCCAGTCGACCGGCTTCGATGCGCGCGAGGTCCAGCGCATCATTCACCAGCCGCAGCAGATGGCTTCCAGCCTGCTGGATCGAACCGGCATAGCTGCGTTGCACCGGGTCCAGCGGCGTGGCCAGCAGCAGCTCGCTCATGCCCAGCACCCCGGTCATCGGCGTGCGCACCTCATGGCCCAGCGTGGCCAGGAACCGGCTTTTGGCCTGCGAGGCCTGTTCGGCCAGTTCCTGCTTGTGCACGGTCAACTGCCATTGCTGGCGGCGACGCAGGCGCGCCCGGATCGACCACACCAGGGTGAGCAGCAGCAGCGAGCCGATCAGGATGTAGCCGAAGATCGCCATGCCGCTGCGCCACCAGGGCGGCAGCACCTTCACCTGCAGCTTCTGTGAGGGTGTCCATGCACCACTGGCAGTGGCTGCCTGCACTTCGATGACATAGCTTCCGGTGGGCAAACGCGAAAGCGTACGCTGGCCGTTGCCGCCCTGCTCCACCCAGTTCTGGTCGTAACCGCGTACCCGGAAGCGGTAGCGGTTGCCCTGGGGATTGGCATATGACAACAGTCGAGCGTCGATCTGCAGATCGCGATCATCCGGCCCCAGCAGCAATGTGCCGGCGTTCGGCAGTGGCTGCCAGCCACGCGCATCGTCGCGGCGCACGCGCACGTCGGCAATCACCAGCGACGATTCGGGCAGCACGACGTCGGCGGCATTCACATCGAAGGCGACCAGGCCGGTCTGGGCGACTGCCAGCACGCGGCCATCAGCATTCACCGCTGGCGGTCGGCTGGTGAATTCGGCGTCGGACAGGCCATCGCGTTCGTTGAACTGCTGCAGGCGCCGTGCCTTGGGGTCCCAACGCAGCAGACCACGCGGCGTGGTCGCCCACAGGCGTCCGTTGTCGGCCAATGCCAGGCCCCCCATGCTGACCGGTGGTACGCCGGCACTTCCATCGATGCGCTGGATCAGGCGCAGGCTCATGCCATCCCACTGGTAGCGCTCGAGTGCCCCTTGGCGGGCCAGCCACAGTTGTTGCGGATCAACCCACACCAGATCGTAGATCAAACCACGCGAGACACCCGGCACCGCCTCGAAGCGCCCGGCATGCTCGCGCCAGATGCCCATGTCGCCCATCACCCAGACCTTGCCCTGGGCGTCGAAACGGATCTGCTCGATCGGTGAATCGGCCGCCTTGCGGAAATCGTCCAGCGGATAGCTGCGCAGCACGCGGCCGTCGGCACTACGCTGCTGCAGGCCCAGGTTCATGACTGAAAGCCAGACCGTGCCATCAGGCGCCTGGCGCATCAGATCGATGCGCTGGCGCAGGTCGGCGCCACCATCGATGTGCCAATCCTGCAGTGCGCGTGTCGTCGGGTCATACACAGTGATGCGACCAGCACGCCCCAGCCACAGGCGCCCATCCGGGCGCGGCAGCACCGACCACACCGCACCGCTGCCGATCTCACGATCGCTGGCCAGCAGGCGCAGCGTGCCGCGCGTATCCAGCTGGTACACGCCGTGCGCCGATCCCACGTAATAATTCTGGCCGTCACTGGCAGCGCTCAACAGGTACTGGCTGTCCAGTGGCTTGCCATCGAGCTGGTTCCAGATCGAAAAGCGGCGCCAGTCCGGCGGCAGGTAGGCCAGGCCCTGGGTCAGCAGCGCCACCCACAATCCGCCCTCATGGTCCTGCAGCAGATCAAGCACGCCACTCTGCGCCGTGAGGAAGCCGCTGCCGCGGTCGCCCTCGAGCCGCCGCAGTGCGCTGGCATCGCCACGCAGCAGACCGTCTGATGTACCCGCCCAGTAGCCCCCCTGGCGATCGGCCAGCACCAGTGCCGAACGCAGGCGGGCACTGTCGACCCAGCGCGGGCGGCTGACCCGGTCCTGCGCATCGATGCGGTACAGACCGTCGTTCTGGCTGCCGATCCAGATCGAGCCATCCGGATCGCGACTCATCCGCAGCACGCTCAACACGCCCAGCTCGCGTGGTGCCACAGATTCGAATCCGCGGCCGTTCCAGCGTGCCACCCCACGCTCGGTGCCGATCCACAGGCGCCCCTGCGCATCAACCAGGCTGCTGTAGATGGTGTTGCTGGGCAGGCCGTCCAGGCGCGCGGGGTCGTGCTTGAAGAAGCGCAGGCTGCCATCCTCCCCGAATCGGCAGACACCCTGGCTGCTGGTGCCGATCCAAAGCGCATCCTCGGCGTAGGCCAGCGTCCAGAACTGGCCCAGGCACGGACCATTGACGGCATCGAAGGTCCTGAATCGCTCGCGGTCCGCATCCAGGCGTGCCACACCCTTGCCATTGATACCCACCCAGACGCGGTCCAGCGGATCGACCAGCAGGGTCTCGATCTCATTGCCGGGCAGCGAGCCCGGCTGTTCCGGATCATGTTCCCAGACCCGCAGGGTATCGCCGTCATAGCGCACCAGGCCACCGTCGGTGGCCGCCCAGATGTGCCCCTGGCGGTCCTCGGCCAACGCCAGCACCATGCGCGAGGGCATGCCTTCGGCTGCACCGAAACGGCGCAGGCGCGGTGTTTCTGCCATGTCCGGGGCCGCAGCTGCCGAGCTCAACGCCATCAGCAACAGCCCCATGCCCACGATGCCTCGGCACCACCGGCGCCAGCCACTCGTCATCCTGAACCCCCTGTCCTGGCCCGATTGTCACACAGGGCCGGGTTCATGGCTGCAACAGCCTGTTTCCACGGGTGGCCCCACCACGAACTGTTGCAGCCATGTGCGCATCGTTGGCAGGGGCCTGTGCGTATGATCACAGCGTCCCCTTCCGGAGCCCGCCATCGATGCGTCCCTGCCTGGCCCTGCTGCCCATGCTGCTCGCCACCGCCCCCGCCTGGGCGGACGCAGACACCTATCGCCTCGATCCGGTGCATACACGGGTGTTGTTCACCATCGACCACGCGGGCTACTCGCAGGCCATGGGTACGGTCTCCGGCAGTGAAGGCCGCCTGCAGTTCGATCCCGACAACTGGCGCGAAGCCACGCTGGACGTCGAGGTACCCGTGTCGCGATTGGACCTTGGTGACGCCAAATGGAACCAGGCCACGCTGGCCCGCAGCCTGCTCGACGGCGAGCGTTTCCCCAGCGCACGCTTCGTCTCCAGCCGGGTCGAACCGATCGATGCCAAGCGTGCGCACGTGATCGGTACCCTGACCCTGCGCGGCGTCAGCCAGGAAGTCACCCTGGACGTGACCCTCAATGCCATCAAGCGCTACCCCCTCCCCCCGTTCCGACGCACCGCCGGTTTTTCCGCCAGCACCACGCTGAGCCGGCGCGCGTTCGGCATCACCGCCTGGCCGGGCGTCATCGGTGATGCAGTACAGCTGAGGATCGAGGCTGAAGCCACCCTCGACCGCAGCGACGCCCCGGGAACTCCCGCTCCCGTTCCGCACTCCGACCCCAAGACGGCCCGCTAGAGGACCTTTCATGACCGCCAAGAACACCCCCGCCGCCTGGGGGAGTGTCAGCCAGATCCTGCATTGGTTGATCGCACTGCTGATCCTCGCCCTGGGCGTGGTCGGCCTGACCATGGGCGAACTGCCCAAGACCCCCAAGTACTTCTGGGTCTACACCGCACACAAGTCGATCGGCATTACCGTACTGGCGCTGGTGCTGTTCCGCCTCGGCTGGCGCCTGTACGCCGGCGCCCCCAAGCCGGTGCCGGGCGTGCCCAGCTGGCAGGAGCGCATCGCCAGCGCCACCCACGTGCTGTTGTATGTGCTGATGTTCGCCATCCCGCTGTCGGGCTGGCTGTACGACTCGGCCAGTGGCCTGCGCCCGTTCCGCTGGTTCGGCCTGGTCGACGTGCCCAAGCTGAGTGGCCCGGATCCGCAGGTCGTCGCGGTGTCCCATGCCCTCCACGAATACGGCTTCTGGCTGTTGATCGCGGTGGTGCTGGCCCATGCCGGTGCTGCCCTCTACCACCACCTGTTCCAGCGCGATGCGACGTTGTCCCGCATGTTGCCGCGCGGCTGGCTCGCCTCCCCTCAGAAGGACTGACCGATGAACCTGAAACTGACCACCCCGGCCGCCGTGGCCGCCGCCCTGGCCGGCATGCTGGCCACTGCTCCGGCGCTCGCCGCCGACTACGCGCAGGCTCCCGGCGCCGGTTCGATCCTGGTGTTCGCCACCAAGTACGACGGTGAAGTGTTCACCGGCAGCTTCCCGGGCTTTGCCACCAAGCTCAGCTTCGACCCGGCCAATCCGGCCGCCGGTTCGCTGGACGTGGTGATTCCGCTGGCCGGTGCCAAGAGCGGCAACAGCGACCGCGACTCGACCCTGCAGGGCGCCGACTTCTTCAACGTCGGCAAGTTCGCCACTGCGCGCTACACCGCCAAGGGCTTCCGCGCGGTGGGCAATGACCAGTTCGCCGCCGATGGCACGCTGGAGCTGCGCGGCGTCAGCAAGCCGGTCACCCTTACTTTCACCTGGAAGCCGGGCACCCAGCCGGTGCTGACCGGCAAGGCCACGGTCAAGCGCCTGGACTTCGGTGTCGGCGGCGGTGACTGGGCCGATACCAAGACCATCCCGGACGACACCGCGATCAGCACGATCGTGAAGTTCAACGCGAAATAAGCAACAGGCCGGGGCACCGCCCCGGCCATCATCTCCGGTAGTGCCGGCCACTGGCCGGCAACCTCACCGATCCGGGCAGTTGCCGGCCAGCGGCCGGCACTACCGATCGACGGCCAGCCAGGCCTGCACCGTGGCGGCATCGAACGGCCAGTCCAGCTCACGCTCGCCGCGCTCGTCACGCAGCACCGGCACCCGCGCGCCGTAGCGTGCTTCCAGCGCCGGCTGGTCATCCAGGAACACCGATTCGAACTCCGGGGCCCGCGCCTTGGCCAGTTCGGCCAGGGCCATGTCGCACAGGTGGCAATCGTCACGTTGGATCAGGGTCAACACCGGTCGGGCTCCCATGGCGGAAATGCTGCGCCGCAGCCATCGGATGGCCCGGCAAGCCGTTAGAATAGCGGCTTGTCCGGTACCCGCAGTTTGGCATCCATGGCTGTCAGCACGTTCGACGTTTTCAAGATCGGCATTGGTCCGAGTTCCTCGCACACCGTCGGGCCGATGAAGGCCGCCGAGCGATTCATCCATCGCTGGCTGCTCGATCCGGGCCGCCTGCACGAGGTCGCGCGCATCCGCGCCGATGTCTATGGCTCGCTGGCGCTGACCGGCCGCGGCCATGGCACCGACAAGGCAATCCTGCTGGGCCTGGAGGGCCAGCGGCCGAACCTGATCGACCCGGACATCATCCCGGCCACCCTGGAGCGCATCCGCAGCAGCAAGCGCATCCAGCTGATGGGCCAGCACGAGATCGCCTTCGACGAGAAGCGCGACCTCGGCATGAACAAGCGCCAGAAGCTGCCGTACCACACCAACGGCATGCGTTTCACCGCGTACAACGCCGACGATGAAGTGATCGCCACCCGCGATTACTACTCGGTCGGAGGCGGCTTCGTGGTCAACCAGGACGACGCGGCCGATGACCGCATCGTGCCCGACGAGACCCCGCTGCCCTACCCGTTCAAGAGCGGCGACGAGCTGCTGGCGCAGACCGCACGCAGCGGCCTGAGCATCGCCCAGCTGATGTTCGAGAACGAGAAGTGCTGGCGCAGCGAAGACGAGATCCGCGCCAACCTGCGCGAGATCTGGAGCGCGATGCAGTCGTGCGTCGCGCGAGGCATCCGCGAGGAAGGCGTGCTGCCGGGTGGCCTGAAGGTCGGCCGTCGTGCACCGGCGCTGTACCGCGAGCTGTCGTCGAAGCCGGAAGCGGCGATGCGCGACCCGCTGACCACGCTGGACTGGGTCAACCTGTACGCACTGGCAGTGAACGAGGAAAACGCTGCCGGTGGCCGCGTGGTGACCGCGCCGACCAACGGTGCAGCCGGCGTACTGCCGGCGGTGCTGCATTACTTCGACCGTTTCTGCCCGGGCGCGAACGAGCAGCGTGTGTTCGATTTCCTGCTGACCTCGGCGGCGATCGGCATCCTGTACAAGGAAAATGCTTCGATTTCCGGTGCCGAAGTGGGCTGCCAGGGCGAAGTGGGCGTGGCCTGCTCGATGGCGGCCGGGGGCCTGGTTGCGGCGCTGGGTGGCAACCCGAGCCAGATCGAGAACGCCGCGGAAATCGGCATGGAACACAACCTTGGCCTGACCTGCGACCCGATCGGCGGCCTGGTGCAGATCCCCTGCATCGAGCGCAACGCGATGGGCGCGGTGAAGGCGATCAATGCCTCCCGCATGGCGATGCGTGGCGACGGCAAGCACAAGGTGTCGCTGGACAAGGTCATCAAGACCATGCGCGATACCGGCCGCGACATGCAGGACAAGTACAAGGAAACCAGCCGCGGTGGCCTGGCGGTGAACGTCATCGAGTGCTGAGTTGTAGAGCCGAGTCCATGCTCGGCTGATCGGGTAGGAGCAGCCGAGCATGGGCTCGGCTCTACATCGGACGACACCGTCACCATGTTCCGGTTAGGCTCGGGGCTCCCCTGCCCCGGATTGCCCCCATGCGCGTGATCGCTGCTGCCCTGCTTGCCTGCCTGCCGCTGTCCGCGCTTGCCGCGCCGACCTATGGTCCGCGGCTGGAAGGTTTCGACTACGGCTATCCGGTGAAGATCTTCGCGCTGGAGTCGCAGCGGCAGCCACTGGAAATGGCCTATCTGGATGTCCTGCCCAAACGCCGCGCCATCGGCGTGGTGGTGCTGCTGCACGGCAAGAATTTCTGCGCAGCCACCTGGCAGCAGACCATCGCGCCGCTGCTGAACGCCGGCTACCGGGTGATCGCCCCGGACCAGGTGGGCTTCTGCAAATCCAGCAAGCCCGAGCGTTACCAGTACACGTTCGCGCAGCTGGCGGCCAATACCCACGCCCTGCTGCAGCAGCTGCAGCTGGAGGACATGCCGGTGCACCTGGTCGGCCACTCGATGGGCGGCATGCTGGCGGTGCGCTACGCGTTGATGTACCCGCAGGACCTGCACAGCCTGTCACTGGTCAATCCGATCGGGCTGGAGGACTGGAAGGCGCTGGGCGTGCCATGGCGCAGCGTCGATGCATGGTATGCCGGCGAACTGAAAACCAGCTATGACAGCATCCGCCGCTACCAGCTGGACGTGTACTACGACGGCACGTGGAAGCCGGCGTACGAACCATGGGCACGCATGCAATCAGGCATGTATGAAGGCCCGGGCAAGCAGGCCGTTGCGTGGAGCCAGGCACTGGCCTCGGACATGGTGTTCAACCAGCCGGTGGTCTACGAACTGAAGAACCTGCAGGTACCGACCACGCTGTTCATCGGCCAGAAGGACCGCACCGCGATCGGCCGTGACCTGGCGCCGCCGGAGGTGAAGGCGACGCTGGGCAATTATCCGGCGCTGGGCAGAGCAGCGGCCGAGGCGATTCCCGGCGCGACGCTGGTCGAGTTCCCCGAACTGGGCCATTCACCACAGGTGCAGAACCCCAAGCAGTTCAACAGCGCATTGTTGAAGGCCTTGAAGTCCCGCTGACCGACGGCTGCTTGTGTAGAGCCGAGCCCATGCTCGGCTCATCCAGCAGGAGGCGATTCCGCCAGGAGCAGCCGAGCATGGGCTCGGCTCTACACAAGCGATGCGGTCAACCTACGATCCGCAGTACATCATCCAGCAGCGCGGCTGCGGTGACTTCCGCGCCCGCGCCCGGTCCCTGGATCAACAACGGTTGGCGGCGGTAGCGATCACTGTGGATGGCCACGCGGTTGTCGGTGCCCGCGCCCTGTGCCAGCGGATGATCGGCCGGCAGCTCGCGCAGGCCCACCTGCGCCCCTTCGCCATCAACGCGGCCGACGAAACGCAGCACACGACCGTTGTCACGCGCCTGCTGCCAACGCGCCTGCAACGGCGCATCCAGTTGCTCCAGTGCGGCCACCGCATCTTCCAGCGGCAATGCCGCCAGCGCGTCAGGCACCAGCGAATCCACCTGTACCTGCGACGCATCCAATGCCAGGCCGCTGCTGCGCGCCAGGATCAGCAGCTTGCGGCGTACATCTTCGCCGGACAGGTCCAGGCGTGGATCCGGCTCGGTGTAGCCCGCCGCCAGTGCTTCCCGCACCGCCACCGAAAACGGCGACTGGCCGTCATAGCGATGGAACAGCCATGCCAGCGAACCGGACAGCACGCCTTCGATGGCATGGATGTGATCGCCACCGGCCACCAGCGCACGCAGGCTGCTCAACAGCGGCAGGCCCGCGCCCACCGTCGCGCTGTCGCCATAGCGTGCGCCACTGTCGGCACAGCTTTCAGCAATGGCCTGCGCGCGGGCCAGCTGCGCACCACGGCCCAGCTTGTTGGCGGTCACCACGTGCACGCCGCGCGCAAGCCACTGCACGTGGCGTGCGGCGACGTCTTCGCTGGCGGTGGCGTCGACCACCACGTCACCCCGTTCCAGCCCTTCGGCGCTCGCCCACGGCGGCGAACTCTGGCCATCGCGGGGTGCACGACGTGCCAGTTCCAAGGGCAGCGCCAGGTCGCGATCAATCTCCAGCGCGGTGCGTGAATTGGCCAGCCACTGCACGCTGGGCAGTTCCAGGCCACGTGCCTGCAACGCCTGGTAGCGCTGCACGAAGGCTGAGCCGACCGTGCCAGTGCCGAGCAGCGCCAGGCGCCCCGCGCCCAGCGCAGGAATGTCAGCGGCGAGCGCGCTCATGCATCCACCACCTGTTTGCGGCGCGCAGCCGCATCGATCACGGCTTCGGCGCGCTGCAGCGCTGCGCCGAGATCAGCCAGCAGGTCACGCTCGGCCTCGATGCCGACCGACAGGCGCAGCAGGCCCTCGCTGATGCCGGCGGCCGCGCGCGCTTCGGCGGTCATCGCTGCATGGGTCATGGTGGCCGGGTGCGCGATCAGGCTTTCGACGCCACCCAGCGATTCGGCCAGGGTGAAACAGCGCAGGCCATCGACGAACGCACGCACCGCCGCATGCGGATCATCGCCGGCGCAGTGCGCCAGTTCGAATGACAGCATCGCGCCGAAGCCATTCTGCTGGCGCGCGGCGATGGCGTGGCCCGGGTGATCGGCCAGGCCCGGGTAGTACACCGCGCCGACCGCCGGATGCTGGTCCAGCAGGGCGACGATCGACGCGGTGTTTTCCTGGTGCACGCGCAGGCGCGCATCCAGCGTGCGCAGGCCGCGCAGGGTCAGGAACGCATCGAACGGCGAACCGGTCAGGCCCAGTGCGTTGCCCCACCACACCAGCTGCTCGTGCAGTGCCGGATCGCGCGCGACCACCGCACCACCCACCACATCGCTGTGGCCATTGATGTACTTGGTGGTGGAATGCAGCACCAGGTCCGCACCGAACGACAGCGGCTGCTGCAGCGCCGGCGACAGGAAGGTGTTGTCGACCACCACGAGCGCACCGGCCTTGTGCGCGGCCTCGATGACGAAGCGCAGGTCGGTGATGCGCAGCAGCGGGTTGGACGGGGTTTCCACCAGCACCAGCTTCGGCTGCGTGGCCAGCGCCTGTGCCAGCGCGCGCGGATCGGTCAGGTCGGCGGTGACCAGCTCGAAGTGGCCCTTCTTCGCCAACGCGTTGAACAGGCGCCAGCTGCCGCCGTACGCATCGTGCGGAACCACCAGGGTGTCGCCCGGCTGCAGCAGCGCGTTCAACACCAGGTTGATCGCGCCCATGCCGGTGGCGGTGATGACGCCGCCGGCGCCACCTTCCAGTTCGGCCAGCGCTTCACCCAGCAGGTCGCGGGTCGGGTTGCCACTGCGCGTGTAGTCGTAGTGGCGCTTGTTGCCGAAACCTTCAAAGCTGAAGTTCGACGACAGCACGATCGGCGGCGTGACCGCGCCATGTGCGGTGTCCCGATCGATGCCGGCACGGACGGCGGCAGTGGTGCGACTACAGGACGGCTCGTTGGCGTGCAGGCTCATGCGGACTCTCCAGAGGTGCGGAAGGCGGTGACGAGGATCGCGTCGATGCGATCGGTTTCTTTGAGGAAGGCATCGTGGCCATAGGGCGAGCGCAGCACGCGCAGGCTGCCGCGCGGGCCCAGCCCTTCGACCAGGCCGACCAGGTCGGCCAGCGGCACCAGGCGGTCGCCCTCCACGGCCACCACCACGGTCGGCGGCAGGATCGCGGTGGGGTCGACGCGGTGCAGGTCGATCGATTCAGACAGGCGCAGGTAAGCGGTCACCGGCGTGCGCGCGACGTACTGCGCACCGGCCGCATCGAGATAATCTTCGGCGGCCACGCGCACGCGGCCATTGATCACTTCCGGCGCGGCATCGAAGCGCTCGCCGAACTCTTCCGGGGTGCGGTAGCTGAGCATGGCGAACTGCCGGGCCAGGGCCAGGCCGTGGTCTTCGCCGCACTGCAGCTGGCCCAGCGCGACCGCGCGGCGCTGCAATGCGCGCCAGGCGGCGGCATACGGATGCGGGCGATGCGCGCCACTGGCCAGCACCAGCTGGTGCACGCGTGCACGGTGGCGGATCGCGAACTGCTGGCCGACCAGCGCCCCGTAGGAGTAGCCCACGAACGCCTTCAGCGTGCGGATGCCGAGATGGTCCAGCAGCAGCGCCAGTGCATCGGCCTGGTCGGCGGTATCGATCGGCACATCCAGTGCACCGTCGGCGCCGATGAAGTCGAAGGCCAGTACACGCAGCTGCTGCGGATCCAGCGCGCGCCCGCTGCCGACCAAGTCTTCGGCCCAGCCCTTCTCGCTGAACTGTGCATTGGACGCCACATGGCGATGGGCGGAAATGCCGCCGGCCAGCACCACCACCGGCGCATTGGCCGGGCCGACCCACTCATAGCGCAGGCGCACCGGGCTGGGGCCGGCGTGACGCATCGACAGCACCGCGGCGAACTCACCGCGCTCGGCATGCACGCGGTCTTCGACCGGCACGCTGACGGGGACAAAGGGTTCGGGGCGAAGCGCGGTACTGGCGGCGAAGCTCATGGCGGGATCCGGTTGGGGAATCGGCCATCGAGCCTTCGCGGGGCCCGCGTTCGAGATGCACGTGGGGTGCATGGTTCGAACCATCTTTCGGTGGACGCCACGGTCCCCGCAGGATTTGGCACCTACGCAGACGCTTGCGCGCCTGCGGGCTGCCCCGGCTTCAAAGGGCCTGTCCCTCTGCCGGTCTCGATGGTGGAGCCACGATGCCAGCCCTTTCCGGCACTGTCAATCCCTTCATACGGATAAAGCGATGAATATTTTCAACGCAACTATGCGAAGGCGGTCGCGGCCGTCCTGTTCAGGATCGGCTACAGTCCCGGCGGTCCCTACCCACTGGAACCACTGATGCTGCGCCTGCCCCTGACCTGCCTGCTGTTGTCCCTGCTGGTGAGCACGACGGCCAGCGCCGGTGACTGGCGCCAGGGCTGGGGACTGGTGCCCAAGGCCGCCCCGGCCGCTCCGCCCCCCCGTGGCGAGGCCGCGCAGAGCGCTGCGCCGATGGCCCAGCTGCGCCTGCAGCCGCTCGGCGAGCACTGGCAGGCCCGGGTCGACAACGCACTGGCCGGTCCGCTGCAGGTCGAACTGCGCGCCGCGCCCGGACGCCCGGTCGAAGGCCTGCCGGTGCAGTCGCTGATACAGGGCGACAGCAGCCTGGTGGTCGGCCACCTGCCCGCCCCGCTCGATGGCCGCACGCTGGATCTGCGCCTGCAGTCGGTGCCGGGCAACCCGGCCGCACAGGCCGAGGATGTCGCCTACCGCCTGCCGTTCGATACGACCCGCCCACGCGTGGACCAGGCGCCACAGGGCCGATTCAGCCACGATGACGAGGAAAACCGCGATGCGGTCGACTTCGCGCTGCCGGAGGGCACCCTGGTGCTGGCCGCGCGCGAGGGCACGGTGATGCAGATCCAGGATGGCTTCCGTGGCAACGGCCAGGACCGCGAACGCGATGGTGCCCGCGCCAATTTCATCCGCGTGCTGCACAGCGACGGCAGCATGGCCCTGTACGGCCACCTGCAGGCCGGCGGCATGCGCGTGCGCCGTGGCCAGGCAGTGGGCGCCGGGCAGCCGATCGGCCTGTCCGGCAACAGCGGCTACAGCAGCGCGCCGCACCTGCACTTCGTGGTGCAGGTCAACCGCGGCATGGGCCTGCGCTCGGTACCGGTGCGCATCTTTGCCGAGCAGGGCCAGTTGCAGTTCGCCCGCCAGGGCGAGGCCGACGGCGGTACCGGGCGCTGACCGGCCCTGGCCGGTATAATCGAGCGCTTATCTCTTTGAAAAGCGCCCCGGGCGGGCGCCACTGCCATGTCCGAAGTCGCCAACGAAGCGTCGCGTCGCCGCACCTTCGCCATCATCTCCCACCCTGACGCCGGCAAGACCACGCTGACCGAAAAGCTGCTGCTGTTCGGAGGCGCGATCCAGATGGCCGGTTCGGTCAAGGGCCGCAAGGCCGCCCGCCACGCCACTTCCGACTGGATGGCGCTGGAAAAGGAACGCGGCATCTCCGTCACCTCCTCGGTGATGCAGTTCCCGTACGAAGGCAAGATCGTCAACCTGCTCGACACCCCCGGCCACGCCGACTTCGGCGAGGACACCTACCGCGTGCTGACCGCGGTGGACTCCGCGCTGATGGTGATCGACGTGGCCAAGGGCGTGGAAGAGCGCACCATCAAGCTGATGGAAGTCTGCCGCCTGCGCGACACCCCGATCATGACCTTCATCAACAAGCTCGACCGCGAGGGCAAGGACCCGATCGAGCTGCTGGATGAAGTGGAAACCGTGCTGGGCATCCAGTGCGCGCCGGTGACCTGGCCGATCGGCATGGGCCAGCGCCTGAAGGGCGTGGTCCACCTGCTGACCGGCGAAGTGCACCTGTACGAACCGGGCCGCAACTTCACCCGCCAGGACTCGACCATCTTCCCGTCCATCGATGCGCCCGGCCTGGCCGAGAAGATCGGTGCGCAGATGCTGGCCGACCTGCGCGACGAGCTGGAGCTGGTGCAGGGCGCCAGCCACCCGTTCGACCTGCAGGCCTACCGCGCCGGCAAGCAGACCCCGGTGTTCTTCGGCTCGGGCGTGAACAACTTCGGCGTGCAGCCGTTGCTGGACTTCTTCGTCGAGCATGCGCCGTCGCCGCAGGCACGCTCCACCACCGGCCGAGAGATCGCCCCGGAAGAGAACAAGCTGACCGGCTTCGTGTTCAAGATCCAGGCCAACATGGACCCGCAGCACCGTGACCGCGTGGCGTTCATGCGCGTCTGCTCGGGCCGCTTCAGCGCCGGCATGAAGACCTTCCACGTGCGCACCGGCAAGGAAATGAAGCTGGCCAACGCGCTGACCTTCATGGCCAGCGACCGCGAGATCGCCGCCGAGGCGTGGCCGGGCGATGTGATCGGCATCCACAACCACGGCACCATTTCCATCGGCGATACCTTCACCGAAGGCGAAGCGGTCACCTTCACCGGCATCCCCAACTTCGCCCCGGAACTGTTCCGCCGCGCACGCCTGCGTGATCCGCTCAAGCTCAAGCAGCTGCAGAAGGGCCTGGCCCAGCTGTCCGAGGAAGGTGCGACCCAGTTCTTCCGCCCGCTGACCAGCAACGACCTGATCCTGGGTGCGGTCGGCGTGCTGCAGTTCGACGTGGCCGCCTACCGCCTGAAGGACGAGTACGGCGTGGAAGCCACCTTCGAGCCGGTCAGCGTGACCACTGCGCGTTGGGTCCACTGCAGCAACGAGAAGAAGCTGGAAGAGTTCCGCGAGAAGAATGCGCTGAACCTGGCGCTGGATGCGGCCGGCCACCTGGTCTACCTGGCACCGACCCGGGTCAACCTGCAGCTGGCCCAGGAACGCTCGCCGGACGTGCGCTTCTCGGCTACCCGCGAAGCGGCGCATACCGTTTCGGTGGGCTGATGCCACGGGGTCGGATCCCTTTCCGGCAGGAAAGGGCTCTGACCCCGGCCGTCGCAGGCGGTTCATCCCCGCAACACAGGAATTCACCGACCATACGGTGACGGGCGTGCACACACCGCCCATCGCGGCGATGATAGGGGGGTGCGGGTCCCCCTCCCCGCGAACGATGCCTACGCCATGTCCACGACTTCCGTTGCTTCGATCCGCGAAGAAATCGCCAGCGCCCTGACCCACGGCCTCGGTGCCGTGTTTGCCCTCGGCGCCGGTGCGGTGCTGATCACCCTGGCCGCCATCTACAGCGATGGCTGGCAGCTGGCCGGCGCCATCGTGTTCGGCATCGCGCTGCTGCTGCTGTACACCGCCTCCACCCTCTACCACGCCATCCAGCACCCGGTCGCCAAGGGACGCCTCAAGGTGTTCGACCACTGCGCGATCTACGTGCTGATCGCCGGCACCTACACCCCATTCACCCTGATCGGCCTGCGCGGCCCGTGGGGCTGGGGCCTGTTCGCCGCAATCTGGACCCTGGCCCTGGCCGGCGTGGTGTTCAAGCTGTTCTACACCGGCCGCTTCAAGCGCCTCTCGACTGCCATCTACGTGGCCATGGGCTGGCTGGTAATCGTGGCGATCAAGCCAATGCTGGCCTCGATCGACGGCTGGACGCTGGGCTGGCTGCTGGCCGGTGGCCTGTCGTACACGCTGGGCACCTACTTCTATCACCGCGAATCGATCCCTTACTCGCACGCGATCTGGCACCTGTTCGTGATCGGCGGCAGCGTCTGCCACTTCGTCGCGGTCACCATGCAGGTGCTGTAGATCCCAGTCCGTGCGCGGTGCGTGCACACCGCGCACATGGACGCTTCGCGCCCCGTCCACGATGAGGGAGCAACCATGGCCGCGTGAATGCCGCCGCCTCCCCCGCCGCGCCGCGCACCTCGCGCTGGCGCCTCCGTCGACCCGGCCCACGTGGCCGACGCTGGCTGACCGCCCTGGTCTTCCTGCTGGCGGCGATCCTGGTGCTGATCGCCCTGTGGGACTGGAACTGGTTCAAGGGACCGGTCGAGCGTGCCGTGCAGGCGCGTACCGGCCGTGTGCTGCACATCGGGAACCTTGATGTCGACCTCGGCCGCACCAGTACGATCCGCGCCGATGCGATCACCTTCGCCAATGCCAGCTGGGCGAAACAACCCGATATGGCCAGCGCCGACCGCGTCGAGATCGATGTGCGGGTCTGGCCCCTGCTGCGCGGCAGCGTACAGCTGCCTGAAGTACGCCTGACCCGGCCGGACGTGCTGCTGGAAACCGCGCCGCGCAAGGGTGAACCCGGCAACTGGGATTTCCTCGGTGACAGCTCCGGCGGTACAACTCTCCAGCTCAAGCGCCTGCGCATCGACGACGGCCGCCTGCAGTTCCTCGATGCGCTGGGCCGTACCGACATCCGCGTGGACGTGCGCAGCGGCCAACCCAAGCAGGCCGACGCCGCACCACCCCTGCTGGTGCAGGGTAAGGGGCACTGGCAGGGCAATCCGTTCACCCTTCGCGGCGGCACCGAATCTCCACTGCAGCTGACCGACAGCGACCACCCGTTCCGCATCCACCTCGACGGCCGGGCCGGCGCCACCCACGCCATAGCCAGCGGTACGTTGACCAACCCCTTCCAGCTGCGCGTGTTCGACCTGCAGTTCGCGCTCAGCGGGCAGGACCTGGCCGACCTCTACCCGCTGCTTGGCATTGCCATTCCGCCCTCCCCGCCCTACGCGTTGAATGGCCGCCTCAAGCGCGACCACAACGTCTGGCGCTACGACGCTTTCACCGGCAAGGTCGGTGACAGCGACCTCGGCGGCAATCTGCAGTTCGAAGTGGGTGGCGCACGCCCGCGGTTGACCGCTACGCTGGAATCCAAGCGCTTGGACTTCGATGATCTGGCCGGTTTCGTCGGCGCCCCACCGAAGACCGGCGGTGGCGAAACCGCGAACGCGGAACAGAAGATCGAGGCCGCGCGCATCGCCGCGCGCGCGCGGGTGCTGCCCGATACGCCCTACAACCTCGGCAAGCTGCGTGCGATGGATGCCGACGTGCGCTGGAAGGCCCACCGCATCAACGCGCCATCGCTGCCATTGGATGACATGGATGCGCACCTGTTGCTGGATGACGGCGTACTGCGGCTGGACCCGCTGAACTTCGGCGTGGCCGGAGGCGATATCCGCAGCACGATCCGCATGGACGCGCGCCAGCCGCAGATCAGTACCGCGCTGAAGGCCAGTGTGCGCGGCGTGCAGCTGGGCCAGTTGTTCCCCGACGCCAAACTGGCCGAACAGGCCAAGGGCGGCATCGGCGGCGAAGTGGACCTGAGCGGTCGCGGCAACTCGATCGCCGCAATGCTCGGCAGCAGCAGCGGCAAGGTCGGCCTGGCGATGGGTCGTGGTCACGCCGGCAACCTGGTGATGGAACTGGCAGGGCTGGATATCACCGAATCACTGAAATTCCTGGTGACCGGCGACAAGCAGATTCCCCTGCGTTGCGCCTTCGCCGACTTCGGCGTGCGCGACGGCCTGATGACCAGCCAGGCACTGGCGGTGGACACCACCGACACGATCATCATCGGCGAGGGCACGGTCAGCCTGCGCGACGAGACCCTGGACCTGCTGCTGAAGCCACGACCAAAGGACAAGAGCATCCTGGTACTGCGCTCGCCGTTGCACATCGCCGGCACCTTCAAGGACCCGTCATTCCGCCCGGACTTCAAGGCGCTGGGCATCCGCGGCGCGGTGGCCCTGGCACTGGGCAGCATCGCCCCGCCGGCGGCGCTGTTGGCAACCATTGAACTGGGGCCGGGCAAGGACGCCGACTGCGGTGGGCAATATGCGAAGTAGGAGCGGATGTTCGCGGCGCCCCGTTTTTCCGCGCGTAGAGCCGGAGCAAGGCGACAGGCAGGACACGCCGTAAATACGTCCCTGTAGGCTCGGTCGGCGCATCCATGCGCCTCACGGTCCTGCCTGCCGCCTTGCTCCGGCTCCGGACAGTTTCCAGCGCGCGGAACGAGAGCGGAAATTCAAAGTCAAAAGAAGAAAGCAAAGTCAAAAGCTGTTGCCAACCAAGGTTGGCAGCTACCAAAGGCGAGGCACCGCGCATGTGCGCACCGCGCTCGCAGGAACGTGTCCAGAGGCGGAAGGCATGGCCGTGCAGGACCGTTGGCGCCATGGATGGCGCCATCGAGCCTACAGGGACGTACTTGCGGCGTGTCCTGCACGCCCATGCCCTCCGCCTCCCGACGTATCAGATAGGCGCTGCTTTGGCTTTGGCTTTGAGCTTCGAAAAGCGGGCCGGCGGGCCGCAGGCCCGCCAGCGAACAACTCACCC
Source organism: Stenotrophomonas sp. MH181796 (assembly GCF_009659995.1). Taxonomy (NCBI): domain Bacteria; kingdom Pseudomonadati; phylum Pseudomonadota; class Gammaproteobacteria; order Lysobacterales; family Lysobacteraceae; genus Stenotrophomonas; species Stenotrophomonas sp. MH181796. The sequence continues at coordinate 231,527 of NZ_RAHU01000004.1, read as the reverse complement.
CGCCACGATGTACTGCTGCAGCTGATCCAGCTCGCGCCGCTGCGCATCGATCACCGACTTCACCAGGTCACCGATGGAAATCACCCCCAGCACCTGCGCGCCCTCAACCACCGGCAGGTGGCGGATGCGGTAGTCGGTCACCAGCTGCAGGCAATGCTCCACCTGCTCGCCCGGCGAGACCGTCACCACCTGCGCCGTCATGATCTCCGCCACTGCCGTATCCCGCGACGAACGATCACGCAGCACGATCTTGCGCGCGTAATCGCGCTCGGACAGGATCCCGACCAACCGCGGCCCGTCCATCACCAGCACCGCGCCAATGCCCTTTTCCGCCATCAACCGGATCGCATCGATCACCGCCGCGTCCGGCGCGACCGCGTGAACTTCAGGAGACTTGCCGTCCAACAGTTGCCGTACCGTGGTCATCTGCCTTCCCTCCGAGGGTGGGTTGCAGGGCCGAGTCTGCCACGGCGGATGCTAGCCACGCGTCAACCAGGTACAACGGCCGCTGCTTGGACTCTTCGTACAGCCGCCCCAGGTACTCGCCGATCAGGCCCAGCGCGATCAGCTGCACCCCGCCCAGGAACAGGATCACCGCCATCATCGTCGGCCAACCCGCCACCCGGTCACCGTACAGGGCCGCCTTGGCGATCACCCACACGCCGAATACGAAAGCCACCGCCGCCGTTGCCAGCCCCATGTAGGTCGCCGCCCGCAGGGGAACGGTCGAGAACCCGGTAATGCCCTCCAGCGCGAAGTTCCACAGTCGCCACAGGCTGAACTTGCTGGTGCCGGCCACGCGTGCATGGCGGTGATAGGGCACCGCAATCCGCTTGAAACCGACCCAGCTGAAGAGGCCCTTCATGAAGCGGTGGCGCTCGCGCATCTCGCGCAGCGCACTCAGTGCGCGTGCCGAAAGCAGGCGGAAATCGCCGGTATCGGCAGGGATCGGCGTGCGCGACAGGCGACCGATCACCCGGTAGAACATCGCGGCCGTGGCCCGCTTGATCCAGTTCTCGCCATCACGCACCAAGCGCGTGCCATAGACGTTGTCGTAGCCTTCGCGCCATCGCTCGACGAACTGCGGCACGAGTTCCGGTGGATCCTGCCCGTCAGCATCGAGGATCATCGCCGCTCCGTCGCGCACCAGGTCCAGGCCCGCAGTCAGCGCGGCTTCCTTGCCGAAGTTGCGCGACAGCTTCAACGCCGACACGCGCGTGTCGGCCTGAGCCAATCCTGCGATCACTTCCCAGGTGCCGTCGTGGCTGCCGTCGTCCACATAGAGGATGTGGCCCTCGATATCGGGCATGCCGTCCAGCACCGCGCACAGGCGTGGATGCAGGCAGGGCAGCGCCTGGGCTTCGTTGTAGGCGGCAATGACTAAAGTGAGTCGTTCGCGGGTCATGCACGGATTGTACGTTGCCTGCCGACCCGACAACCCGCGCGCTCAATCCTCCGACAGGTACGCCGCACCGCCCAGCTGCCGTGCCTGGCGCTGGATCCATGCCGCACGGCGCTGCACATACGGCCCCGGTGCCGCCGCGTTGTAGCGCCGCGGTGCCGGCAGCACCGCCGCCAACCGCGCGCTCTCGGCCGGGCTCAGCCTGGCCGCGTCCTTGCCCCAGAATTTCTGCGCCGCCGCCTGCGCGCCATAGACGCCGTCGCCGAACTCGGCGATGTTGGCGTACATCTCCAGGATGCGTTCCTTCGGCCACAACGCTTCGATCAGCACCGTGTACCAGACCTCCAGGCCCTTGCGGATCCAGCTGCGGCCCTGCCAGAGGAACAGGTTCTTGGCCACCTGCTGGCTGATCGTGCTGGCGCCACGCAGGCGCCCCCCCTTGGCGTTGTGGTCGCGGGCCTTCTCGATCGCCTGCAGATCGAAGCCGTTGTGGTCGGGGAAGCGCTGGTCCTCGGCGGCCACCAGCGAAATCGGCAGGCTCGGTGCCATCTGGTCCAGGTCGCGCCACTGGTAATGCAGACGATACGACCAGTCAGCCTCGCCCAGCGCCTCGCCATAGCGCCACAGCATGACCGTGGACAGCGGCGGGTCGATGAACCGCAGTACCAGCACCTGCAGGCAACTGAAGGCGGCCAGCAGCACCGGCAGCCACAGCAGCCGTTTCCAGCGCCAGCGCCTGCGGCGCGGGACATCCGCCCCGGCCTCTACCTTGTGCTGCTCTCCCCCTGCCCCCATTACTGGTGCATCCTTCTTCTGTCTGGTTGTCGGCGCATTATCCGGCAACCGTCCCCGTTTACGCGCGATGTGAGCCGATGACCGCCAACCCCGATTCCCTGATCCGCTTCCTGCTCCCCGACGCCGGCGTCCGAGGTGTCCATGTGCGCCTGCAGGCCACCTGGCAGGAAATCCTGTCCCACGCCGAATACCCGGATACCGCCGCCGAACTGCTCGGCGAGGCCTGCGTGGCCTCGGCGCTGTTCACCGGCCACACCAAGATCGATGGCCGCTTGTCGATCCAGCTGCGCAGCAGCACCGCCCTGCGCACCCTGTTCGCCGAGTGCACCGCCGCCGGCACCCTGCGCGGCATCGCCCAGCTCAGCGAGGGCGCCGATGCGCCGCGCGACCTGTCCAGCCTGGGTGATGACGCCCTGCTCGCGATCACCATCGAGAACCCGGGCCTGGACCCGCGCGAGCCGCAGCGCTACCAGAGCCTGGTCGGTCTGACCGCGCCGGAGCTCGACGAGGCCTTCGAGGATTATTTCCGCCAGTCCGAACAGCTGCCGACCCGCCTGCTGCTGGCCGCCGACCGCAACGGCGCCGCCGGCCTGCTGCTGCAGAAGCTGCCGGGCGACGAAGGTGACGAGGACGGCTGGGCGCGCGCCAGCGCCCTGTTCGAGACCCTGGGCAAGGCCGAGCTGCTGGCGACCCCGGCCGAGCAGCTGCTGCACCGCCTGTTCCACGAAGAGAAGCCGGAGCTGATGGGCGACAAGCCACTGTCCTTCGCCTGCTCCTGCTCCCGCGAACGGGTCGCGTCGATGCTGCAGTCGCTGGGCGAGGACGAGGCCCGCGCCGCGGCCGCAGATACCGGCGCCGTCGAGGTCCGTTGCGAATTCTGCGGGCGGGAGTATCACTTTGCTTTGACGGAGTTCGGCATACTGTTCCACGGTGCCGAGGGGACTGTACCGGCACCTGAACGGCTTCAGTAAACAGCTTGTCTTGCATCTGGGGGGATCAAGGCTTGTTAAGAATTCATAAACACCCTAGGATCAAGTTCCCGTCTCCACGGGAACTTCCGTTGTCCGTCCCTGTCTGAACTGGTCCGATGCGTACCTTCCTGCGTCTACCGCTGGCTTTGATGATCGCCCTTGGCGCGATCACGGGCGTGCATGCGCAGAGCAAGGACACCCGCACCGTGCTTCCGGTGTGGAACAAGGGCAGCGGCAAGGTCGAGGCCCTGCTGTACCTGGAGCCGACCGGCGAACAGGCAGCTGGCGCCCGCTGGCACTTCGGCCGCAATTCGCTGGACGCGGCCTTCGGCCTGTCCTCGGGCGACTCGCTGGGCCTGCTCTGCAACAGCAGCAGCGGGACCAGCATCAGCGGCCTGGCCAGCCATTGCATGCTGGCCAGCCTCGGCGACGAGGATGACCTCAACAGCCGTCGTTTCACCGGCACCGCCGCGCTGAACCGCGGCAACAGCCGTCTGGGCATCACCGCCGGTACCGGCCGCGAAACCCTGCCGGCGTGGCTGGCAGGCCCCAACAAGACCCCTTCGCTGCGCGCCGAACAGAACGATCTGACCGTGTTCGCGCAGAAGAACATCGGCCGCGAAGGCTTCGTTTCCATCGCCGGCACCTACGCCAAGGCCCGTCTGGTGCCGCTGGCCGATGCCTCGCCAGCCCTGGTCGATCGCTGGGACAGCAAGAGCCTGAGCATCGGCGCCGGCTACGGCAACTTCACCGGCAGCATCATCGGCCGCGTCGTCGACGTACCGGGCAAGCCCGGCAAGTGGGAAGGCCTCGGTATTGGCCTGACCTGGCGCACCCCGTGGTCCGGCCAGCTCACCGTAGGCGCCGAGAACGTGATCAGCCGCGGCAAGAATCCGTTCTCCCCGCGCAATGAAAGCAACGACGACGGCACCGTGCCGTACGTGCGTTACGAACAGGACCTGTAACTCCAGTTGCGGCGCAGCATGCGGCCCCGCATGGCCGCCAAGCCCAACAGCTGCAAGTCCTTGGGTCAACGCGCTGAACGCCCGTCACACTAGGCATTGCGGCTGCGGCACGGCGCGAGTCCGAGGCCTGCCTTCATCTATTTCATACAAGTCATTAACAGCCCTTTAATTATTGGAAAAGGGCAGTTAGTATCGGCTCAGCTTCACGTGTTTTGGTGGCGCCTTTCGCCTCCCGCGTGAAGCACTCAGCAGCACCACCAAGAATCCTTGGAGAGAGAGCCAATGAACAGCAAGACCTGCAAGCTGCGCGATGCAGTTGTCCTCGCGTTGATCGCAAGTGCCGGTACGGCGGCTACCGCCAGTGCCCAGGAAGGGAAGTCGGGGCAGGCGGGTACGACCCAGCTCGACCGTATCGAAGTAACCGGTTCGCGCATCAAGCGCACGGATGTTGAAGGCCCCAGCCCGGTCAGCGTGATTTCCCGCCAGGACATCGAAACTTCCGGCGAAATCTCGGTCGCGGACTTCCTCCGCAACAACATCTACAACTCGTTCGGTTCCACCCGTGAGTCGTCGGGCTCGGCAACCGGTTCCGCAGCCACCATCAGCCTGCGCGGCCTCGGCTCTGAGTACACGCTGGTCCTGCTGGACGGCCGTCGCATGACGTCTTCGCCGACCCTCGGTGGCGGTGCGCAGAACATCAACCTGATTCCGACGGCCGCCGTCGAGCGCATTGAAATCCTGCGCGAAGGCGCAGGTGCAGTGTACGGTTCGGATGCCATCGGCGGCGTGGTCAACGTGATCCTGCGTAAGGATTATGAAGGCCTGGGCTTCAGCGTCGGCTATGAAAATCCTGAAATCGGCCCGGCCGGTCGCACCGGCAGCCTGTCCGGTGGCATCAGCTCCGACCGTGGCAACCTGACGTTCGTGATCGACCATCAGGAACGCGAGTTGATGTACAACCGTGACATCAAGAAATACGTCACTGATGCAGGGCTGACCTGGGGCCTCAGCCCGTACAACTCGAGCGCGACCTTCTCCGGCGCCCGCACCGGCAGCGCCAGCGTCGCCAACTGCGACACCTTCGAGAACAGCGTCCGCATCAGCCCGACCCGCTGCGGCTTCGACCACGGCGCGACCTCGGCCAACGAAGCCTCGATGTCGCGTGACTCGCTGCTGCTGAACGGCAACTACCAGCTGACCGACAACACCTCGTTCTTCTTCCGTGCAATTGCGTCGGATACCAAGAGCGTTGGCGTTTATGCGTCGGCCCCGGTCGACAACGCCGGCGGCGGCCGTCCGCTGACCATCGCAGCCAACAATCCATTCAATCCGTTTGGCGAGGACGGCGTCCTGTCCTACCGGTTCACCCCGCTGGGTACCCGTGATGCCGTCCGTCGCGATACCTATCGCGATTTCAACTTCGGCCTGCGCGGTACGCTGGACCTGTTCGGCGGCGCCGACTGGGAAGTCGGTGTTGGCCATGGCCGTGTCCGCCAGAGCTCGGTGAACTACAACTACGGCATCGGCAGCATCCTGCAGGACATGGTTGATTCGGGCGAGTACAACCCGTTCGATCCCACCCATCCGAGCGTGGCCGCTGCGGCTCCGAAGATCGCACACACCGTGTACGTGGAATCGGAACAGCGCACGGTCTCGGCCGACGGCAACATCTCCTTCGACCTGTTCCAGATGCCGGCCGGCGCCGTCAGCTTCGTGACCGGCTTCGAGTACCGCGATGACCGCCTGTCCATGGCCTACGACGCACAGAGCGCCGCAGGCAACGTGTTCGGCTCGGCAGGTGCAGGTACGGGTGGTGAGCGCTCCTACTACGCAGGCTACTTCGAAACCCTGATCCCGCTGTTCAGCAGCCTGACCGCCACTGTGGCGGGCCGCTATGACAGCTACAACGATCTGGGCAGCAAGTTCTCGCCGCGCGTATCGCTGGAGTTCCGTCCGATCGACTCGCTGCTGGTTCGTGGCTCTTGGGGTAAGGGCTTCCGTGCTCCGACCCTGGATGACATGTACGGCTCCAACTCCACGACCAACCTGAACAGCCCGGTCCTGAGTGCCATCGGCCACAACGGCGGCGACGAACTGGCATGCAAGGCCTTGTCCGCCGTCCGCGCTTCGACCGGCAATACCGGTTACCAGCCGTACCCGGTTGATCCCTGCAGCACCAGCAGCCAGTACCAGTGGCTGGTTTCCTCGAACCGCAATCTGAAGCCGGAGGAATCGAAGAACTGGAATGTCGGCTTCGTGTTCAGCCCGACCGAAGCACTGTCGATGGCAGTCGACTACTACGATGTGCAGATCGACAACGTGATCACTTCGGTGCCGCGTCCGCTGGCATGGCGCTACGGCGACGCAGGCCAGCCCGGCTATGGCGTTGATCGTGGTCCGGACATCACTGCACCGAATGGCGCAGTACTGCCGGGCATCCCGTTCCAGATCAAGCTGCCGATCGACAACGGTGCTTCGAAGAAGGTCCGTGGTATCGACGCCGAGTTGAACTTCCGCCAGAGCCTGGGCACCTACGGGGACCTGATGGCAAGGCTGAACTGGGCCCACCAGATCGAATTCACCGAAACCTCGATCATCAATGACAAGGTTGAACTGCTGGGCACCGGCGGCTATCCGAAGGATCGCGCGCAGTTCACCCTGGGCTGGAGCTACGGCGACGTCAGCATTGCGGCGATCACCAACTACATCGGCAAGAGCGGTTCGGAAGACACGCGCCTGCCGAGCTGGATCACCAATGATCTGCAGTTGACCTGGAATGCGCCGTGGAAGGGCAAGGTGACTCTGGGCGTCCGCAATGTCGGCAACAAGCTGCCGCCGTTCAACGATGCACTGAACTCCTTCCCGTATTACGACAACAGCCTGTACAACATCTGGGGCCGTACCCCGTACATGCGTTACGAACAGAACTTCTGATCCACGCCTGTCAGCAGTAACGCAGCGACCCGCTTGTGCGGGTCGCTGCTTTTGGGCAGTCTTGCAACTGCGTCAACTCCCCATGAGGGGCATAACCTGTGCACCGGGCCCCGCCGACAATGCATGACGGAAGCGCCACAATGAGCGCAGATCCCCACTCCCTCTCGCAGGCAGCGCACTGGACCCAGCTCTGGCGCACCGGCGTGCTTCATTCGTGCAGTCACGGCATCGAAGGAAACTACGATGGCGAGCTGCGTCTCTTCTGGGAGCGCAACGCCGCGGTTCTACCACAAGGCGCGCGGGTGCTTGACGTGGGCACCGGCAACGGCGCCATCGCCCTCTTGATCCATCGGTTCCGCCCCGATCTTCAAGTGGTGGGCACCGACCTGGCCGATGTCGACCCTCGCTCGAATGTCGCCAATGGCACGGAGATTTTCTCCGAAATCACCTTCCTGCCTCGTACGCCGATGCACGCCATTCCACTGGCAGACGGTAGCGTGGACCTTCTGGCATCTCAGTATGCATTCGAATATGCAGCGCAGGACCCAGCACTTCAGGAGTTTTCCCGGCTGATCGGGCCGGGAGGGCGAATCGCGTGGATCCTGCACAGCACGAACAGCGAAATCGCGCGCATCTCAGCGCGCCAAGCCCAGGCCATCACCGATGTACTTCGGAACGATGGCATCTTCGATCGGGCTGAACAGGTGATCAAGGAACTGTACTTGGCCAGGGCCCGCGGCCCCTCCTCCCTTTCGGGGAACGAAGCTGCGGAGCGATCCCGCCTAGCCTTCAACGAGGCAGCAGGCGCACTTGTCGAGCGTACCCTGGCGGAGCGGGATCTGCCGGTCCTGGGCAGGAGCGTGGGCATTCTGCAAGACGCGTTGGGCCCCGCCGCGCAGGATCCATCGACCGCGCTGCGGCGCCTTCAGAGTGGTCGTGCCGTGCTTGCAGAGGAAGCCGCCCGCCTGCAGGAGCTCATGCGGGCGACCCGAAGCGAGGACGAGATGAAGTGTCTGGCGGAAGCATTGCATGCCCATGGCATGCATTCAGGATTTGAACCTCTGATGTATCGCGGGGTGAACATGGGCTGGGCCCTGGAGGCAGTGCGTGAATGAGGCCGCAGAGGCGCGCCGGTATCACCATGCGGCTCGGCTGGATGACGCCCTCCCACACTACAAGCGAGCACTGCTGCTGGATCCGTCTGACGATGTTCTTCGCTACGACACAGCGCTTTGCATGATGCAACTCGGCCACGCAGAAGAGGCCACAGTACTGTTCCAGCAGATCCATCCCGCATCCATCGCCTGGCAACCGGCACGCGCCCCTCTTGCGATCTGTCTGCGCGACAGCCATCGTGCAGAAGAGGCGCTTGAACCCGCACGCCAGGCGATCACGACGGCAGAGCCACAAGCGTGGCAATGGATGCTGCTTGGTGACCTGCAGCAACGCACAGGCCAACAAATGGCTGCTGTCGGCAGCCTCCAACGCGCGCTCGCGCTGGATCCCACCCTTCTTGAGGCCCATCACCTGCTGGGTCTCGCCCTGCAGGAAGCGGGCAGGTACGAGGAGGCGATCACCAGTTATGAAGTTGTAGCCGCCCAACTTCCCATGGAGCTCATCAACATCGCTCAGTGCCTTCAGCACCTCGGCCGATGGGAATCCGCACGTGACGCACTGGCGCAGCTTCACACGCTGCAGCCAGCACGTGTGGAGGTAATGTGCTGGCTCGCGCATGTCCATGCACAGCTGTGCGAATTCGATGCGATGGACCGGATCGTTGCGCGGCTCATCGCACAGTTGCGTGTGGCCGCGCCCACAGCCGACGACATACCGCAACCATTCACCTTCGCGACGCTGCCATTGAGCAACGACCTGCACCGGCAGCTGCTGGATCATGCGGCCGAATCGATCCAGGCCGGCCGGCAACCGTTGGTACGGGCGACTACCCGTCGGGGCGGCCGTCCAAGAATCGGCTACCTTTCCAATGACCTGCGCCACCACACCGTGGGCACCCTGTTGCACGGATTCTTCGCAGCCCATGATCGAAGCCGCTTCGAAGTGCATGTGTACGATTCCGGCCGCCAGCCGGCGTCCATCAACGACGCAGAACACATCGAGCACGTTGGCGCGCTGAGCGACGCTGAACTGGCGAGGCGCCTGCACGAAGCGGATCTGGATATTCTCATAGATCTCAATGGCCCAACGTACGGAAGTCGGTCCGGAGCCCTGGCGTATCGACCGGCGCGCATGCAACTGGGATGGCTGGGCTACCTCTCCGGACAACAATCGCCGTGGCTTGATGGCGTCATCCTCGACCACAGCCTGGCACCGGCGGACACCCCGTGGCCATTCTCCGACCGGGTACTTCGCCTGGCTGGCAGCGTATTTCCCGCAGCAGAGTCCCGCTCTCCGCCTGGGCGAGACCGTGCGCGCTGGAAGCTACCCCACGCATCACCGGTAGCAGCCAGCTTCAACAGCAGCCACAAACTGAGCAGGTCGCTGCTGCAATGCTGGACGCAAATCCTGCGCGAGGTACCCGATGCGCTCTTGCTGGTCTGCTTGGCACCACAGGCACACCGCGGTTTTCTGCAGTCGTGGGACCTTCTCGGGGGTGAACGCGACCGACTTCGCCTGCTATCACCCATGCCGGCCGAGCAATACCTGGAGTGTATGGCATCATGCGATCTGTTCCTTGATGCATTCAACTACCAGGCCGGTGCGACCGCGATTGATGCAGCATTGGCAGGGTTGCCACTGCTGACCTGCCCCGGGGAGCTACCGCTTGCACGGCTGGGGAGCAGTGTGAACAGGCAACTGGGAATGCCTGACCTGATCTGCAACGGACGGCATGATTATGTGAAGCGCGCCGTGACGCTGCTCCGCAACCCGGCTGTGCTCGCAGAACTCCGCCAGCGGGTCACCGTCCGAAACAAAGACAGCGCGTTGCATTCGGCAGCACGAGCGGCTACCGATCTTCAAGCGCTTTATCAAGGCCTGCTGGGGGAGTGAACACCCATGGAGACACTGGACCATATCCCTGATGTGGGACTTGAGCGCGAGATCGCCATGTTGTTTCTATCCGGCGAGAAGGACCGCGCGCTGCTCCGCCTGCAGGATGACCAGCTTGCGCAAACCCATCCCAGACTGGCATTCCAGCTGGCTCTGCTTCTGATCGAAATCGGCGACTGGAAACGAGCGAAGCAACAGCTTGATCGGGTAATCAGCCTTGAGCCGCGCTTTCTGCCAGCACTGCGACGTCGCGCAGCGCTGCTGGCCCGTGATGACGATCTCACCGCAGCAGAGGAAGACTTCCAGCGCATCGTGAAGATCGCGCCAGATGAAACGTCGGCTGTCGCCAACATCGGTGTTGTTCTGTTGCGGCGCGGCAACCACGCGGCTGCATTGCCTTGGCTGCAACGGGCTGCAACTCAGTCGCCTGCTGACACTCGCATCCAGCACAGCCTGGCCAACGCCCTCAGCGGAGCCGGTCAGCATGCCCTGGCACTGGATCTGTTCCAACGGCTTGCGCAGATTTCTCCCGGTAACATCGATCTGGCCGCAGACCAGGCCACGGCGCTGCTGCGCGGCGGTGATGCGGCGTCGGCCCACGCACGTTTTCTGACCCTTCTTTCAGAACATCCCGACGATCAGCGCTGCTGGGCCGGGCGCTATCTGTCCGCATGCGCCCTGAAGCTACCGGAAGCCCGCATGTTGATGGACTACCCGCTCCTGCTGCGGCGGATCAGGACTGATCTGGACACCGATGCGTTGATCAACGCAGTGCTGCAGTTGCCGTCATTGCGCTGGGAGCCTGCGGGCAAAACCACTCTTGGCGGCCTTCAAAGCGCGATGCTCGACCTGACACCGCCAAGTCCATTCCACGGGTTCGGCCAGCAGGTGAGCAACGCACTCCACGATCATCTGCTGCAGTTGCACGGCAGCCTGTTCGACGCCCCCACCGACGCCTGGCGACTGAGCCTGCCCTCACGATGGACGCTGCAGGCCTGGGCAACGGTGCTGCATGGCGATGGAGGACACCAGGATCCACACCTGCATCCTGCCGGACGCATCAGCGGGGTGCTTTACCTCGATGCCGGCAACTCTGCAGAGGGAGACGGCGATCTCGTGTTTGGCCACGCCCCCAGGGACATCGACACAGCAGGCGAACCGCATGCTCATCGTCATGTGGCCCGCAGCGGCGAAATGCTGATTTTTCCCTCCTGGTTCCTCCATCACACAACGCCTTACCACGGAACGCGGCCGCGCATCAGTCTGGCATTCGACCTGCTGCCAGCGTCTCCGTGAACAAATCCCCTCCATTCGCTGGAGCAATTCACATGGAACGTCGAATAGTTACGGAACGCCTCATTCTGCAGCCCCACTGCCGGGATGACCTCGATGAATGCACCAGCATGTGGTCAGACCCGGCGGTCCTGCGCATGATCCGCGACCACCCTTTCAGCCGGCACGAGACCTGGCTTCGCATACTGCGATATGCAGGCCACTGGGCAATGCTTGGATATGGCTACTGGACCATCCGTCATCGCAACGATGGAAGATTCTACGGAGAGCTCGGCTTCGCGCTTACCCTGCGTGACCTGCCTGGAGAGGCCGCCGGCCTGCCTGAGTTCGGCTGCACGTTGTCACGTCGTGGCTGGGGACGCGGCATCGCCCAGGAGGCCACTGCCGGCGTGCTGGAATGGATGGATCGCGTTGCTCGGATCGAAGCCACTTCAGCGATTACCGATCTCCGCAACCGATCGGCGCTGGCGTTGGCCAACGCCGTCGGCTACAGCATCGTCGAGGAAATGGATTTTGAAGGCAATCCATTCGCAGTGCTCACACGCACCTCCAGCCTCTCGACGCTCACTTCATGATGTAGTTCCGGCAACAGACGCCGGATGACGGGCAACGTCAGGCGTCGTGGCGACGATTGGCGCCATCGTGCCGCGAATAGAAATAGACCAGCGCATTGCGCTCGCCGGCCGTCACCCGTGCGACCTCGTGCCGCAACTTGCAGGTCGTAAGCAGCACCGTGCCGTAGGTCGCCGCATAGGCATGGCGCGCACCGGCATCGTCGTGGACGACGAAATCACCGCCTGCGAAATCGTGCCCCAACTGGATGATCATCGAGTAGTCATAGTCCGGATTGCTGGCAGCATCCAGATGCAGGCCGATGAAGGAACCCGCCGTCATGCGGTTCATCTGTGCCCGACGGATATGGAAGGCATCCTGTGACTGGAACAGTTCTGCAATCGCGTTCCGGCACTCCTCCCGGTTGAGAATGTCCAGGATCTGGTCTGCGTGCGGGCGATTGACCACCTGCGGAACCTCGCCTTGCCGATCAACCATGATGCGACGCACGTAGATGTCATGCGTGTCGCCCGCGTCGCCCTGCGTCACGGCTTCTTCAGGCAGCAATGACTGGAGCCTTTCAAGCTCCTTCAATGTCGAAGCATCAAACACAACGCCCATCGGGATCAACGTACTGCCGGTCGTTTTCAACTCATCCGCATAGCGGGAAAGTCGAGAGGCTTCCAATACCATACTCATGCAGCGTCCTCCTTTCGTTTGGGAAAGCAATCAATCAAGCCAGGGCAGAAAATTTCTCCAGGAATGCGCCGCGCTCATCGGGGTTCAGTACCGGTGCCCAGCCGATGCTGGCGCCACTGCTGGCATTGACAACCCGATTGCCAACCGCTGAGCGCACGACGCAACCGCTGGCCGCGCCCTCATGCAGGTACACGCCCACCACTGTACGGTGAGGCGCCAAGCCAAGGTCGCGATCGTCCAGATGGACCAGTTCCGGAACATCGAGCATCGGCTGCTGGACCCAGTCGCCAGCTCCAGATGTGCTCAACCGGCGCGCCAACAGGGCAGCGGCGGCGCTACCGGAGGGAACGACATCCTGCCCGCCGTAGCCGTACTTTTTCTTGAACACGATGTTGCTGTCGGATTCGTTCAATGCGGCTACATCGTCGACAGTGACGAAATGCGTGGGCACCACCCAGCGCTGTACTGCCTCCCATTCCATCGGCGTCAGTACCTGCCGGTAGCCCTCATCCCACAGCAATGCCAGCCATGCCTTGCTCATCAGCAGTTCGGCTTCAAGGCCATTGGAGAACCTCGCACCGCTGTCGAGGATGTCCAGGTACACATCGTGATCAGAAAGCACGTCGTCATAGGTAAAGCGACGATGGACCAGTGTCCTGCTCATATCCATGCCCGAGCGCCGCGCATCGCGCCAGCTACGTTCATCATGCACCGAAATGTCCAGTCCAGGCAGAGAACGCCGCAACCACTGCCGGCTGAGATCGCCACTGGGATAACCCATTGCCGAATGCGTGCTCCAGTCGAGCAGATGGAGGCTAAGGTAGCCCTCACGCACGATGCTTCGCGCGTACATGCTGGCAAGATTGTTTACCGGTACCGCCTGACTACCCTCTGCGTCCCAGCCAAGCACGTCGGCGAACGCTCGATAGTGTTCGAACAATTCGAAGCCACCCACCGCTGCGGAGAAATTGAGCTCGCATATCCGCATGCCATCTGCGCAAGGCAACAGATCGGCACGCATCACGCGATGTTGGCCGCTGCGAAGCTGCTCCCAGTCCACCAAGGGTGCCCATGCAGCGTCGACCCCCATCAGCTGCATAAGGTCACTACGCGCATGCCGACGCAATGCTTCGTCGACCACGCGCTGCAGGCCGGATGCAACCAGCTGCAAGCCGTCTACCAGTTGCTCGTAGTCGTTGCGATCAAACAACAACGGATGCGCGGAAAAGCGCATCCGAGGTGCGTTCAAGGCGATCCGGAAGGCCTCAAGGCGTCGCTGTATCTCTGCGTATGCCATGGTGCCGGGCAACGATTGGAAGGCCGGCAATGCCTGCTGATTGATTCCGTGGAACATCCCTGTCCTCGCCCGAGATCCGTGAAGGCATCCTGAACATTCAATCATCCAGCACTTGCTGTCAAGCGACGGGCAGCCGGCTATTGGCCGCAGGCTTTCAACTTCAGCCGTTCGGGATCAGTGTCTCGATCAGGTGCTCGACGTAGGCCTCGAAATCCTCGCGCGCCTGCTTGGGCTGCTGCAGCTGCAGCGACAGCTGCAGGAAGCCGACATAGGCCGCGTAGGCCAGGCGCGCGCGATGCCGCGCGTCGGTCGAACTGAGCCCGGCCTGGCGGAACGAGGCGATCAGATAGTCGAGGCGGCGCTGCGATACGCGATCGATCACCGGGCGCACCATCGGATGATCCAGCGCCTTCAACAGTTCGCTGTAGATGATGTGCGGCTGCACCTCATGCGCCACCATCTGGAACAGCTGGCGCAGGCGCACACGCGGATCCGGTACGTCTTCCAGGCTGCCGAACACTTGTTCCTGTTCAAACAGTTCCCAGCGTTCCAGTGCCGCCTGCAGCAGTGCGTCGCGCGAAGGGAAATGCCAGTAGAAACTGCCCTTGGTCACGCCCAGCCGCCGTGCCAGCGGCTCCACCGCGACGGCGCCTACGCCTTGTTCAGCAATCAGGTCGAGGGCCGCCTGGGCCCAGTCTTCGGCACTCAGGCGGCTGTTGCGGCCGGCGCGCGGTTCGCCGGCGGAAGCGTCAGGTTGATTCATGCGCTGATTTAACCATACGCCGGGGTTCGTTGCAGTACGCGGTTGCTGTCGAAACCGTCAAAGTCACCTCCAGAAGGCCTGCCGCACCGCACCATACGATACAGTATTGACTTCCCATTCAAGCGATCCATACTAGCAAGTATGGTTACGTCCCCTACTCCCGCTGCGTTCCATGATCTGCGCCTGGATGCTGCCCATGGCGCGCGCCTGGCGGCGACCGCCAGCGACCACGGCCGGCGCGGCCGCGTCCTGTTCGCACATGGCTTCGGCCAGACCCGCCACGCTTGGATTGCCACCGCCCGCGCCCTGTCCGCAGCGGGCCTGCAGACCCTGGCTTACGACGCACGTGGCCACGGCGATTCGGACTGGAATGCCGCCGACCTGCCCTATCACGGCGAACAGTTCGCCGATGACCTGATCGTGCTGGCCGGTGAACAGCCGCGCCCGCCGGTGCTGGTCGCGGCATCGATGGGCGGCCTGTTCGGCCTGCTGGCCGAGTCGCGCTGGCCGGGCCTGTTCTCGGCGATGGTGCTGGTCGACATCACCCCGCGCTGGGATACCGCCGGTGTCGAACGCATCCTGGCCTTCATGACCGCCCACCCCGACGGCTTCGCCTCGCTGACCCAGGCCGCCGACGTGATCTCGGCCTACATGCCGCACCGCCCGCGCAAATCCGAGCAGTCGCTGCGTGCGTTGCTGCGCGAAGACGGCCACGGGCGTTGGCGCTGGCACTGGGACCCGCGCCTGGTGGCCGAGCTGGCCCGCGACAGCGAGCAGCACCAGGATGCACTGGCCGAGGCCGCACGCCAGGTCAAGTGCCCGCTGCTGCTGGTCAGCGGCGGCCGCAGTGACCTGGTCACGCCGCAGACCGTGGCCGAATTCCTGGCGTTGGCGCCGCACGCGCGCCATGTACAGCTGCCGCAGGCCACGCACATGGTCGCCGGCGATGACAACGACGCCTTTACCGCTACTGTGTTGGAATATCTGGACGTGTTGCCCGCAGCGGACGCTGCGGCTTCGTCCGCCACAAACGAGCACGTCACCGGAGCACGCTCATGAGCATCGTTCTTCCCTTCCTCGCCCTGCTGCTGGCAGGCGCGTTCGTCGCCTACCACCGCATGCGGCTGGTTACCTGGACGCTGATCAGCGTGGCCCTGCTGGCCGCCTGCTGGTTCATTCCCTACGTCAACCAGACCGCCACGATCGTCGCGGCCGCCGTACTGGCGGTGATCGCCGTGCCGCTGCTGCTGCCGTTCATCCGCAAGCCGCTGCTGACCGGCCCGATGATGAAGGTGTTCCGCAAGGTGCTGCCGCCGCTGTCGCAGACCGAGCGCATCGCGCTGGAAACCGGTTCGGTCGGTTTCGAGGGCGAACTGTTCACCGGTGATCCGGACTGGAGCATCCTGCTCAACTATCCCAAGCCGCAGCTGACCGCCGAAGAACAGGCCTTCCTGGATGGCCCGGTGGAAGAGCTGTGCACGATGGTCAACGACTGGGAAATCACCCACGTCCACGCGGACCTGCCGCCGGAACTGTGGGCCTTCATCAAGAAGAACAAGTTCTTCGGCATGATCATCCCGAAGGAATACGGCGGTCTGGGCTTCTCCGCGCTGGCCCACCACAAGGTCATCCAGAAGCTGGCCTCGGTGTCTTCGGTGGTCAGCTCCACCGTCGGCGTGCCCAACTCGCTGGGCCCGGGTGAACTGCTGGTGCATTACGGCACCCAGGAACAGAAGGACCAGTACCTGCCGCGCCTGGCCGATGGCCGCGAAGTGCCCTGCTTCGGCCTGACCGGTCCGTTCGCCGGCTCCGACGCCACCTCGATTCCGGATTACGGCATCGTCTGCAAGGGCGAGTGGAACGGCGAGCAGGTGCTCGGCGTCAAGCTGACCTTCGACAAGCGCTACATCACCCTGGCCCCGGTCGCTTCGCTGATCGGCCTGGCCTTCCGCATGTACGACCCGGATGGCCTGATCGGCGATACCCGCGACATCGGCATCACCCTGGGCCTGCTGCCGCGCGACACCGCCGGCGTTGAAATCGGCCGTCGCCACTTCCCGCTGAACTCGACGTTCCAGAACGGCCCGATCCGCGGCAAGGACGTGTTCATTCCGCTGACCCAGCTGATCGGTGGCGCCGCCATGGCCGGCAAGGGCTGGAACATGCTCAACGAGTGCCTGGCCGTGGGCCGCTCGATCACCCTGCCGTCCACCGCCAGCGGCGGTGCCAAGGCCGGTGCCGCGGTGACCGGCGCCTATGCGCGCATCCGCAAGCAGTTCGGCCTGTCGGTCGGCCGCTTCGAAGGCGTGGAAGAAGCGCTGGCCCGCATCGGCGGCAAGGCGTACAAGATCAGCGCACTGTCGCAGGCCACCGCCGCCGCGGTTGACCGTGGTGACGTGCCGTCGGTGCCGTCGGCGATCGCCAAGTACCACTGCACCAACATGAGCCGCGAAGTGATCTCGGACATGATGGACGTGATCGGCGGCAAGGGCATCATCCTGGGGCCGCGCAACTTCGCCGGACGCAGCTGGCAGGCCGCGCCGATCGCGATCACCGTGGAAGGCGCCAACATCATGACCCGCAGCCTGCTGATCTTCGGCCAGGGTGCGATCCTCTGCCACCCGTGGGTGCTGAAGGAGATGAAGGCCGCGCAGGATCCGGATACCCGTGCCGGCCTGCAGGAGTTCGACCGCAGCCTGTTCGGCCACATCCGCTATGGCCTCTCCAACGCCGTGCGTTCGTTCTGGTTCGGCCTGACCGGTGCGCGCTTCGGTGCTGCCCCGGGTGACGCCTACACCCGCCGCTACTTCCGCAAGCTGGATCGTTACTCGGCCAACCTGGCGCTGATGGCCGACATCTCGATGATGACCCTCGGTGGCAAGCTGAAGTTCAAGGAATCGCTGTCCGGCCGCCTGGGCGACGTGCTGAGCCACGTCTACATGACCAGCGCCATGCTCAAGCGCTACCACGACGAAGGCGCACCGCAGGCCGACCAGCCGCTGCTGGCTTGGGCCTTCCATGACAGCGTGCACAAGATCGAGGAATCGCTGTCGGCCGCGCTGCGCAACTTCCCGATCCGTCCGATCGGTTGGCTGATGTGGGCGCTGATCTTCCCGCTGGGCCGTCGCGCCGAGGCCCCGGGCGACCGCCTGAGCCGTCGCGTCGCCGCTCTGCTGATGGCGCCGAACGAAGCCCGCGACCGTCTGGCCAGTGGCGTGTTCCTGACCCCGTGCGAGAACAACCCGGGCGGCCGCATCAACAGCTACCTGAGCAAGGCGATCATGGCCGAGCCGGTGGAGCGCAAGTTCCTGAAGGCGCTGAAGAGCAAGGGCATCGAAGCACTGGATTTCAAGGCGCAGCTGGACGAAGCCG
Source organism: Stenotrophomonas sp. MH181796 (assembly GCF_009659995.1). Classification (NCBI taxonomy): domain Bacteria; kingdom Pseudomonadati; phylum Pseudomonadota; class Gammaproteobacteria; order Lysobacterales; family Lysobacteraceae; genus Stenotrophomonas; species Stenotrophomonas sp. MH181796. The sequence continues at coordinate 213,475 of NZ_RAHU01000004.1, read as the reverse complement.
TGGCCGAAGGCGTGATCACCCAGGACGAGCGCAGCCTGCTGGAAGAACTGCGTACGCTGACCCTGGACACCATCACCGTGGACGACTTCGACACCCACGAACTGCGCGCGGCCAGCTACTACGACCGCCAGCACAAGGACCCGCATTCGCAGGCGGCCTGATCGCCCGCGACACGCGTTGCCTCGACGGCGGGCTTCGGCCCGCCGTCGCTTTGTCCGCCGACCGGAATACCCCTCATGTCCACGCCCCTGCTCTCGCTCTACCACCGCCTGCAGCGCTGGCCTGCCGGCAACTGGCTGTTCTCACGCGCGGTGTGCTTCAAGGCGCCCTACTTCGCCAGCATCGCACCGCGCATCACGCGCCTGGAACACGGCCGCTGCGAAGGCACGCTGGCCGACCGCCGCAAGGTGCGCAACCACATCGGTACGGTGCACGCGATCGCGATGTGCAACCTGGCCGAACTGACCGCCGGGCTGATGGTCGATGCATCGCTGCCGAAGGGCATGCGCTGGATTCCAAAGGGGATGCAGGTGCAGTACCTGGCCAAGGCGCGTGGCACGTTGCAGGCGGTAGCGCTTCCGGCGCAGCCGATCGTGGCCGCTGCCGAGGGCTATGCGCTGCCGGTGACGGTGAGCGTGCGCGACCGTGCGGGCACGGAGGTGTTCAGCGCGGTGATCGACATGTGGATGTCGCCGGCGAAGTAGCGTTCCCGCGAACGGCGCAGCCCCTCGTGGGGTGGACGGTTGGTCACGGAAAGCCTGGGTTTGGCTGGGGGCGGTGGGTTCGTGGGGGACGCCGTGAACCCGTCCCTGGGGGCTTGGCCGCGGCATCCATGCCGCGGACACCCCCGCGAACCCACCGCCCCCAGCCTCTGACAGATCTCTGCGGCGTCCAGCCCACGGAAGAGAAAAAAGAAGAGCAACAGCAAAAGCGGCCCACCGGCCGCTTTTTGCTGTTGCTGTTGATCTTCTTTTTCTTCTCCGTGGGCTGGCCGCGCACGGAAACTGTCAGGGGTGTGGCGGGTGGGCCGTGCAGGGGCGTTGGCGCCATGGATGGCGCCATCGAGCTTACATGGACGTACTTGCAGCGTCCCCTGCACGGCCCGCCCGCCACACCGAACACATGACCCGCTCTACGCGACCATCCCACGAGGGGCTGCGCCGTTGGCTGGAAACTACGCCACCGCGCGAAACACCAACGCCAGGATCGCCGGCAGCGCCTGGATCATGAAAATGCGACGGCTCACGCTGTACGCGCCATAGCACCCCGCCGCCACCACGCAGGCCAGCGAGAACGTCACCAGCACCGGCTGATCGATCACCAGCCCCACCACGATGCCCGCCGCCAGGAAGCCGTTGTACAGGCCCTGGTTGGCCGCCAGCACGCGCGTGGCCTCTGCCTTCTCCGGCGTGTTGCGGAAGGTCTTCAGGCCCAGCGGGCGGGTCCACAGGAACATCTCCAGCACCAGGAAATAGACGTGCAGCAGGGCGACCAGCAGGGTCAGGGCGAGTGCGATCCAGTACATGGCGGTTCCTTGGATGGATGGGGTGATGGGGTCAGAGCCCTCTCCGTGGAAGAGGGATCCGACCCCGCGCGGCTCAGCGGTCGCGCGGAAGCTTCTTTTCTTCGCGTAGCACACCGAATGCGGCGGCGGTCATGCACGCGGCAACCACCACGCCACCGATGAACACCACGTGTGAACCGAACAGCGACAAGCCCTTGTGCACCCACGCAAAGCTCAGGTCCGCGCCGCGGTACACCACGGTATCGATGGCCGCACCGGCCTTGTAGCGCCACTGCCGGTCCACGCGGGTATAGATGGTTTCGCGTGCCGGCTTGGCCAATGCGAACTCGCTGGCGCGGGTCATCACCTGCACCACTGCGACCATCAACGGCATGGGTGAAGCGGCAAGCACCGAGAAGCCGATCAGGATCGCAAAGCCAGGGATCAACAGGGCCGGCGCGATGCCGTGACGCGACAGCAGCCAGCGGGTCAGGCCGAGCTGCATCAGCAGCGCCAGTGCGTTCACCGCCAGGTCGATACGCGAGAAGAAGGCCGTGGCAGCGCCTGCATCGTTGAACGCCGCACGCACGATGCTGGCCTGCTGGTTGTACAACAGGGTGCCCACGCCCACACCGAACACCACCATGATCGCCAGCCAGCGCAGCAACGGCTCACGCACGATCAGTTTCAAGCCGTCCAGCACGCTGCCACCCATCGGCTGCTCGCCGGATACCAACTGCTGCTCCTGCTCGCGCAGCACCGCCCAGTGCCGTAGCCGCCAGATGCTCAACAGGCAGATGGCGAGGAATCCGGCCGAAACCAGCATCAGGTTGGCGATGCCCACGCGCTGTACCAGCGCACCGGTGATGATCGGACCGAGAAAAGCACCGATGGTGCCGGCCGCGCCGATGTAACCGTAGAAAGCACGTGCCTGCGCGTTGGAAAACACATCGGCCATGAAGCTCCAGAACACCGCCACCGCGAACAGGTTGAAGACGGTGATCCAGAAAAAGAACGCCATGCCGCGGCCCGGCACACCGCTGTCGAACAGTATGTAGAAACCCAGCAAGGTGACGATGAAGAACCCATACACCGCCGGCAGGAACACCCGCCGCGGGAAGCGGCTGACCAGCCAGCCGTACACCGGCTGCAGCACCAGCATGATCACGAACACGCAGGAGAACAGGAACTGCAGCACGAAGTCCTTGAGCGCGATGCCATGGCTGGCGAACCAGGCAATGAGCATCGGCGGGAACACCGTTTCCAGGTCGGCCGAGGCGGCCATCGCCTCCCGCACCGGGCGCAGCACGTAGTAGCCGCTGAGCAGGCAGAAGAAATACAGGAACGACCACCACAACGCCGGCGACTCGCGCAGCGCCACCATCAGGCCCCGCAGCGGCCCCCTGCCCTGTACCGCGCTCACGCGGCGTCCCTCGCCAGAAGACGGCGGTTGGACAGCGGCATGGCAGGCTCCGGGGGGCGGTGAAGCGCGTACGTTAGCCAATGCACTGCAACATCGCTAGCAGGAGGCCGTTTGAAGGCTGCAACGCAGTGTCATGAGGAGTCCGGATGACACGTTCCGATACACGCCTTGAGAGCGTCAAAATTCCAACTTTTTCAACGAGATGCGCATTCATCTTCGCTTTGTTTGTGCACAAGGGAAAAGCGGCGCTAGAATCGCCATCAGCAGTCGCGCACGGGTCCAACCGATGAAAAAGAACAGCCTGCGTCGTCCGATCCGTTCGGCGGCCACCGGTTTGCTGGGCATGTTGATGCCCGTTGCCTTGTCCACCACCGCGCAGACACCGCCGGCATTGCCGCCGATGCCGACCAACATCGAATCCGCTACGGCTCCCACCGTCGCCCACACCCAGCCAGCCGCCTACCGCACCGGCCTGGTGCCGCAGGTGCAGGCCCCGGCGGCTGGCTTCAACGTCGCCAACATCGAATCAATGGCGCAGCAGCTCACCTATGGTGAGCGCGTGCCCGGCATGGCGGTGGCGATCGTGCAGGGCGGCCGCGTGCTCAGTGCGCGCGGCTATGGCGTCACCGACGTCAACAACCCGCTGCCGGTCGATGCCCACACCGTGTTCCGCCTGGCGTCGCTGTCCAAGGCCTTCGCCGGCACCATGGCCGGCCTGCTGGTCAACGACGGCACCCTGCGCTGGGACAGCAAGGTCACCGACTACGTGCCCGGCTTCCGCCTCAACTCGCCCGAAGCCACCGATCGCCTGACCGTGGCCGACGTGCTCAGCCATCGCGTCGGCCTGCCCTACAACGCCTACGACCGCGACATCGAAGGCAATGCCGAGTACTACTCGCTGACCCAGAAGCTGGCCAACACCAGCCTGAAGTGCCTGCCGGGCGACTGCTACGCCTACCAGAACGTGGCCTTCAGCCTGATCGGCGACGTCGTCTATGCCGCCTCCGGCAGCTTCTACGAGCAGTCGGTCGAGCGCCGCATCTTCAAGCCGCTGGGCATGAACGACGCCAGCCTCGGCCTGGCCGGCATCCAGGCCAGCTCGCGCTGGGCGCGCCCGCACGTGCGCAGCCGCAACGGCTGGGTGTCGCTGACACCGAAGCCGACCTACTACCGTGTTGCCCCGGCAGCCGGCGTCAACGCCAGCGCCAGCGACATGGCGCAGTGGCTGCTGGCCCACACCGGCCATCGCCCCGATGTGCTGCCGGCACCGTTGCTGGCCACCCTGCACTCCAGCCTGATCAACACCCCCGGCGAGATGCGTTCGGGCTGGCGCCGCGAGCGCCTGCACTCGGCCGGCTACGCCCTGGGCTGGCGCACCTTCGATTACGCCGGTCACGACGTGGTGTTCCATGCCGGTGCCGTGCAGGGCTACCGCGGCCTGGTCGCGCTGGTACCGGAACGCGATCTCGGCATCGCCATCATGTGGAACGGCGAAAGCGGCCTGCCCAGCGGCCTGCTGCCGACCGTGCTCGATTCCGCCCTGGGCCTGCCGACGCAGCGCTGGCTGGACGTGGACACCGACTTCGGCAGCGACAACCTGATGGCCGAGGGCGCGGGTCCCGCGCAGCAGGACAAGCGCAAGGGCAAGGGTGCCTCGGGCAATCGCGCGGTGGCTTCGCCGCGCTGATCTGTCGGACTCGACCGTGTGTGCGAAGGGCGGCCTGCGGGTCGCCCTTTTTGTTGGCTCTTGTAGAGTCGAGCCGTGCTCGACTGTTCGGGCAAAGCCGTCGAGCATGGCTCGCCTCTACAAACGGAAGGCTAATGCGCGAAGTAGTGCATGCCGCCATCCACCGGAATCACCGCGCCGGTAATGTAGGCGGCCAAGGGCGAGGCCAGGAAGGCCACCAGCGGCGCCACCTCCTCCGGATCACCAAAACGCCCGATCGGAATGTTGCGTTCGATGAACTCACGCCGGCTTTCCTCGGTGGGATGCAGGCGCTCCCGGATCTGTGCGCTGTTGATCCGTCCCGGCGCGATTGCATTGACCGTGATGCCCTGTGAGGCCAGCGCCGACGACAGCCCTTTGCTCCACAGATGCAACGCCGCCTTCGCCGCGGTAGCCGCGTTCACCGCGCGTGGTTCCATCGAACCGCTGAAGTTGATCACCCGTCCCCAGCCCTGCGCCTGCATCGCCGGCAGCAGGGCCTGGGTCAGGCGCCGCGCCGCAGAGAAGTTCAATGCGATCGCCTCTTCCCAGACATCGTCACCGGCATCCACTGTGGTCGGCCGCGATCCACCCGCCGTGTTGACCAGGATGTCGACGCGCTGCAGCGCCGCCAGGGCGGTTTCGGCAATACGGCGTACATCTCCGGCATCCGTGACATCGCCCAACACGATGATCGGTGCCTGTCCGCCTGCAGATTCGATCTCCGCCGCCAGTGCCTGCAGCGGCTCGATGCGGCGGGCGCTGATCGCGATGCGTGCGCCCTGTGCCGCCAGCAGCCTGGCCACACCGGCACCGATGCCACTGCCCGCCCCGGTGACCAGCGCGGTACGCCCTTCAAGCCCCAGATCCATGTTGTTCTCCCAATCAGCCAGCCGGCACATCCGGCGCGTGCTGTGCATGCTGTTTGATCACCCCTGATTGATAAACTCCGCGCAGGTTTCAGCATTCAACACCCGGAGTGTCAGATGAACCTGCTGGAAAGCATGCAGGTCTACGTGCTGATCGTGGACAAAGGCAGTCTCAGTGCCGCCGCTACGGCACTGGATATCTCCGCGACGATGGCCGGCAAGCACCTGCGTGCACTGGAAGCACGCCTGGGCATGCAGCTGCTGAGCCGAACCACGCGGCGCCAGCACATGACGCCCTTCGGCGAGGACTACTACGCCCGTTGCAGGGAGATCCTGCGTCTGGTGGACGAAACCGATGCCCAGGCCCAACATCAGCAGTTGGCACCGGCAGGCACGCTGCGCATCAGCGCACCGGTGATCTTCGGCACGCATGCGCTGGTGCCAGCACTGGCCGACTACATGGCGCGCCACCCTGGCGTCCGGGTCGAAGCAACGCTGACCGACCGCGTCGTCGACCTCGCCGAAGAAGGATTCGAAGCGGCGCTGCGCATCGGCACGCTGGCCGACAGCAGCACGCTGGTCGCGCGCGCACTCGCGCCCTACCGGTTGATGATGTGCGCCTCCCCCGGGTACCTCGCCCGGCATGGCACGCCCACCAACCTGCAGGCACTTGCCCGGCACCAGTGCCTGTCCTTCGAACCGACGGCACTCGCGCAGTGGCTGCAGGCCGACGCTGGCGAACTCGTCCGTACGCCCGACGGCCGGCTGCAGGTCAACAATGGTGAGGCGCTGCGCTTGGCCGCATTGCATGGCATGGGCATCGTCCTGCAATCGGCATTGCTGCTGTCCGCGGATGTCGAGGCAGGTCGGCTGGTGCCGCTGTTCCCCGAACATGGCCAGGCCGGTCGACCGATGCACCTGGTCTACGCCCACGACCGCTACCGCTCGACCCGTCTGCGCAGCTTCATCGACTTCCTGGTGGAACGTTTCCCACCAGCGCCGCAGCGCTAGCGTCGACCGCCAGAAAAGCAGTCGAGCATGGCTCGACCCTACAAACGGCCCCATAAAAAAACCCCCTCCCCGCTGGGCAGCCGGGGAAGGGGGTTTCAGGATGCGGCTATCGGGAAGTACTTAGATCAGCGGCGCCGGGGTGGCCGGCAGAGCGACCGGAGCGGCCTTCTTCTTGCGGGCGGCCGGCTTGCGCTTGGCAACCTTCTTCGCTGCCTTCTTCGGGGCAGCCTTCTTGGTGGCCTTCTTCGCGGTCTTCTTCACTGCCTTCTTGGCGGTCTTCTTGACGGCCTTCTTGGCAGTGGCCTTCTTCGCGACCTTCTTGGCCGGCTTGCGGGCCGTTGCCTTCTTGGCAGTCTTCTTGGTGGCCTTCTTGGCTACCTTCTTGACGGCCTTCTTCGCGGTCTTCTTGACGGCCTTCTTGGCGGTGGACTTCTTGGCTACCTTCTTCGCCGCCTTCTTCACTGCCTTCTTCGCAGTGGTCTTCTTGGCGACCTTCTTCGCAGCCTTCTTCACTGCCTTCTTGGCGGTCGCCTTCTTCGCGACCTTCTTCACTGCCTTCTTGGCAGCGGCCTTCTTCGCGACCTTCTTCACCGCTTTCTTGGCGGCGGGCTTCTTCTTCGCAGCTTTCTTGGTTGCCATGGGATGGCTCCTCGTCAGTGATAGGGAGTTGAAACGCCCAGGTGGATCAAACCCGCGGATGCTGCGTGCGGGGACCGCCGGCGCGTCAGGCGCGCCGTTACGGATGCGGCAATGCCCGCCTCGATCGGCGGAGCGGGCATCGGAACGGGAGTTGCCTTGCATTTCTCCGGGGGAAGCGGGGCCATGTCCACCGTCATCAGGGTCGCGGTGGTCTTGAAGGGGCTGCTTCGCATCGGACGATTGATTCTGCGCACTCGGTTGGGCAGGCAAGGTCTGCTGAGGCGAAACCTAATCACGGTTTTTTTTACTGTCAACAACCCCCGCGAAAAATTTTCACATCCGCGCCATCCCGGACGCCGCCCTCGCCACCGCCGTGCGCGCCCTGCAACGACCATTGAAGCGGCGCGCACGCGCGCCGCATACGACGAAGTCGATGCGCTCTCTGAACAAAAAACACTTGAAATAAGCACTCTGCGCAGATAGGCACATGTTCCGGACAACAGCGCACGTGCATCGCCGATGGTCACCCGCACCGTCGCCGACGCCAGCACAACGGGGCCGCAACGGGGGGCGAAAAGTTTTCACATTCGATCGCTTCGGCGCGGGGCGGAAACGCGGATTTGCGCAAAACTGCGCACGCTGATCGGCACCGTTCGTCTGTCGGCTGATGCCACGCCGAGGGTGCAGAGCGAACCCGCCGTCATGAGTCCGACGCACTCGCCAAAACAAAAACGGCCACCCGAAGGTGGCCGTTCCAGAACCCGGAAGTGACGACTCAGTGGTCGTCGTTTTCCAGGGCTTCGGCATACGCGTCCGGATCCAGCAGTTCGTTGACCTCTTCAGCGTTGGTCAGTTCGACCACGAACATCCAGCCTTCGCCGTAGGCATCTTCATTGATGGTTTCCGGCTTGTCGGACAGCGCCGAGTTGACCTCGACGACCTTGCCGCTGATCGGGCTGTAGACGTCCGAGGCGGCCTTCACCGACTCGACAACGGCGATCTGCTCGCCAGCCTTTGCGTCGGCGCCGACTTCCGGCAGTTCGACGTAGACCAGGTCACCCAGCAGGCCCTGGGCGTGGTCGGAAATACCGACGGTGACGCGGCCATTGCCTTCGACACGGGCCCACTCATGGGACTTGAGGAACTTGAGGTCGCCGGGGATCTCGCTCATGGGACTGCTCCAGAGATATGCAGGGGGTGGAAAAAACGGGGCTAGTGTAACCAACCGGCCGCCACTGCTGTCAGTGACGATCGGCAGTTTCGGATCAGGCGTCGGCGAGCACGCCGGGCTGGGCCTGGCCTTCGCGCACGAACGGGAACTTGACCACGCGCACCGGCACCTGCCGGCCGCGGATGTCGACGGTGACCTCGCCAAGCTCACCGGCCGGCACGCGGGCAAAGGCGATGCCCTTGGCCAGGGTCGGCGAGAAGGTGCCGGACAGGATCTCGCCCTGGCCGCCCGCGGTGGTCACCGCCTGGCCGTGGCGCAGCACGCCCTTCTCGTCCATCACCAGGCCGATCATCTGGCGTGCGGTGCCGGCAGCCTTCTGCGCTTCCAGCACGTCGCGGCCGATGAAGTCGCGGCCTTCGTCCAGCGACACGGTCCAGGCCAGTGCCGCTTCGTACGGGCTGATCTCTTCGTCCATGTCCTGGCCGTACAGGTTCATGCCAGCTTCGAGGCGCAAGGTGTCGCGCGCGCCGAGGCCGGCCGGCTTCACGCCAGCCGCCAGCAGGCGGTTCCAGAACGCGACCACGGCATCCTGCGGCAGCAGGATCTCGAAACCGTCCTCACCGGTGTACCCGGTGCGAGCGACAAACAGCTCGACAGCGTCGTCCGACTGCACCTGCAGGGCGGCGAAACGGCCCAGCTTGGCCAGCGCTGCGCGATCGCTTTCGCGGGCCAGGCCGATGACGATGTCGCGTGCCTGCGGGCCCTGCACGGCGAGGATGGCCAGGTCCGGGCGCTGTTCGACCGAAACGCCGAACGGCGCAGCCTGCTCACGCAGCCAGGCCAGGTCCTTCTCGCGGGTGGAGGCATTGACCACCATGCGGAAGAAATCGTCGCCCAGGTAGTAGACGATCAGGTCATCGATGACGCCGCCGCGCGGATTCAGCATGCACGAATACAGTGCCTTGCCGGTCACCTTCAGCTTGTCGACCGAGTTGGCCAGCAGGCGGCGCAGGAACGGCTTGACCTGGTCACCGTGCAGGTCGACCACGGTCATGTGGCTGACGTCGAATACACCGGACTCGCGACGCACCAGGTGGTGCTCGTCGAGCTGCGAGCCGTAGTGGATGGGCATGTCCCAACCCCCGAAATCGACCATCTTGGCGCCAAGGGCGCGGTGGGTATCGTTGAGCAGCGTCTTCTGGGTCATGACCGGGTCCGGCAGCAGAGGAAACAAGAATCCCCATTATCCCAGATCGGTCGCCCGCAGGCGTGCCGCAGCGCAGCGGGAGAGCTGTAGAGCCGAGCCCATGTTCGGCTGCTCTTCGTGCAGGAGCCGAGCGTGGGCTCGGCTCTACAGGGGACGGTCTGCAGCCTCGACCCGTAGCGTGCTGCCCTGCACCGCCACCACCCGTACCAGGCTACCGGCCTGCAGATCCGGTCCACTCACCTGCCAGGACGCATCATCGATGCTGACCCGTCCCTGGCCGCCGACGATGGCCTGCTGCAGTGCGACCTCCCGGCCGATCAACTGCTCCGTGCGGCGGTTGAGCAGCGGCGCATCGCTGGGCCGTGCCCGCGATCGCCCCCAGCGCCGGTAGCACTGGATCGAGACCACGCTCAGCAGGACGAAAGCAATCACCTGCCACAACAGCGGAATGTCACTGAACACCGCAACCAGTACGAACACCGCCGCCGCACCAATGCCGATCCACAGCATGAACGCACCCGGCGCCAGCGCTTCGGCCGCGAACAGCAGCAGCGCCAACGCACCCCAACCGACGACTTCCCAGCGCATGTCAGCCTCCGAGCGGCGGCGGCCGCTTGCCGGCGGCCTTGTTGTCCTGGCTGGCCAGCGCCTGTTTTGCCAGTTCGGCCACGCCTGCGATCGAACCGATCACGCCACTGGCCTCCATCGGCATCAGCACCAGCTTCTGGTTCGGCGAACTGGCCAGTTCCTTGAACGCTTCCACGTACTTCTGCGCGACAAAGTAGTTGATCGCCTGCACGTCACCCTCGGCGATCGCTGCCGACACCACCTTGGTCGCCATCGCTTCGGCCTCGGCCAGGCGTTCGCGCGCCTCGGCATCGCGGAACGCGGCTTCGCGGCGGCCTTCAGCCTCCAGCACGGTGGCCTGCTTCTCGCCATCGGCGCGCAGGATCTCCGACTGCCGTGAACCTTCCGCTTCGAGGATCTGCGCACGCTTCTCGCGCTCGGCCTTCATCTGCCGCGCCATCGCATCCAGCAGATCGCGTGGCGGCTGGATGTCGCGGATCTCGATACGATTGACCTTCACACCCCAGGGATTGGTGGCATGGTCGACCACGCTCAGCAGCTGGGCATTGATCACCTCGCGCTGGCTGAGCGATTCATCCAGGTCCATCGAACCGATCACGGTACGGATGTTGGTCTGCACCAGGGCGATCATCGCCACTTCCAGGTTGGCCACCTCGTAGGCGGCCTTGGCCGCATCCAGGACCTGGAAGAACACCACGCCATCCACGCGCACGGCCGCGTTGTCCTTGGTGATCACTTCCTGGCTGGGCACGTCCAGCACCTGTTCCATCATGTTCACCTTGCGCCCGACCCCGTAGACGATCGGGATCAGGAAGTGCAGGCCCGGCGTCATGGTGTGGGTGTAGCGGCCGAAGCGCTCAACGGTCCATTCATACCCCTGCGGCACCATCCGCACCGCCTTGAACAGGATCACCACGGCCACGAAGGCCAGTACCACGGTAAAGAACATGGTCGGGAACATCGCGCTTTCCTTATCTATATCTATGTCGCCCAGGCCCCAGCATAGCGCGTGAGGACGGCGGGCACAGCGAGGCTACCAGGGCACCCGCCCACGCAGGATGTCGGCGAACATCACCCAGTCGCCCATGAATGAATACAGCGGGTGCTGGAAGGTGGCCGGGCGGTTCTTCTCGAAGAAAAAATGGCCGACCCAGGCGAATCCGTAACCACAGAACAGAGCACCGAGCAGAAACATCGGCTGGCCGCGCAGCGCGGCAACGGCGACCAGCAACAGCACGCCGCAGCTGCCGATGAAATGCAGGCGCCGCGAGACCGGGTGGCGGTGCTCGTCCAGATAGAACGGGTAGAACTCACGGAAGCTGGCGAAGCGGGACATGTGTGTGCTCCGGGCCATCACTGCCTACATCATGCACCTTCGGAGGCGGCAGCGCTGCGCGAGCATCCTTGCCCTTGGAGAGCCGAGCCATGCTCGGCTGCCTAGGCTCGACGGATACTGGCAGAAGCAGTCGAGCATGGCTCGACGCTACACCGAGGGCGTGCGCGGCCCGAACATGATCACCGCCATGCCGGCCAGGCACAGGGCTGCACCGAGCAGGTCCCAGCGGCTGGGGCGGATGCCGTCGACCAGCCACAGCCAGAACAGCGCGGTACCGATATAAACGCCACCGTAGGCGGCATAGACGCGGCCACTGGCGGTCGGATGCAGGGTCAGCAGCCACGCGAACAGGGCCAGGCTGGCCGCCGCCGGCAGCAGCAGCCAGATGCTGCCACCCTTGCGCAGCCACAACCACGGCAGGTAGCAGCCGACGATTTCGGCCAGCGCGGTCAGCAGGAACAGCGCAAGCGTCTTCACGCCTTCTCCGCCGCCTTGGCGTGCTGCCACAGCGCTTCCTGCGCATCCAGGTCCATCGACGCCAGCGCCCCACCCTGGGCGTCGGCCTGCGCTTCCATCGCACGGAAGCGGCGTTCGAACTTGTGGTTGGCCCCGCGCAGCGCCGCGCCCAGATCGATATCGGCGTGGCGGGCCAGGTTGGCGCAGACGAACAGCAGGTCGCCCAGCTCTTCCTGCAGGCGCGCCTTGTTGCCGGCGATGTCGCCGCGCTCGAACTCCTCGCGCAGCTCCTGCAGTTCCTCGGCGGCCTTGTCCAGCACCGGCAACGGGCCCGGCCAGTCGAAGCCGACCTTGGCCGCGCGCGACTGCAGCTTCACCGCCCGCTGCCATTCCGGCAGCCCGCGCGAGATGCCGGCCAGCGCGGAGGTATCCTGCTCGCCCTTGGCCGCGCGCTCGGCGCGCTTGATCGCCTCCCAGTTACGCGTCACGCCGTCGGCATCGTCAACGCTGACGTCGGCGAACACGTGCGGATGGCGGCGCTGCATCTTGTCGCTGATCGCGCGTGCGACTTCGGCGAAGGCAAAGGCGCCCTGCTCCTCGGCCATGCGCGCATGGAACACCACCTGCAGCAGCAGGTCGCCCAGTTCGTCGCAGAGATCATCCAGGTCGCCGCGGTCGATCGCATCGGCCACCTCGTAGGCTTCCTCGATGGTGTACGGCGCGATGGTCGCGAAGGTCTGCTCCAGGTCCCAGGGGCAGCCACCCTGCGGATCGCGCAGGCGCGCCATGATCGCCAGCAGGCGTTCCAGTTCATGGGCGGCGGCGCTGCCGCTGGTAGGGGTGTCATGCGCGCTCATGCGGCCTCCAGGGTCAATCGGACAACCAGTCGCGCCACGGCAGGCTGGTATCACCAAGGGCAATGAAATCGCCGTTCAACAGGGTCTCGCGGCGGTTGTAGCGGAACGGCTTGCCGGTCGCTGCCGACAGTACCGCACCGCCGGCGGCGTGCAGTACGCACTGGCCGGCGGCGGTATCCCATTCAGAGGTCGGGCCCAGCCGCGGATAGACATCCAGGCCACCTTCGGCGATCCGGCAGAATTTCAGCGACGAGCCCTGCGCGATGGTCTCGATGCGGCCCATGCGCGCCAGCAGCGCTTCGGTTTCCGGCGACCGGTGCGAGCGGCTGGCGGCAACCCGCAACGGTGCGGTGGCCGGTGTGCGGGTACGCAGCACAGTGTCGTGCAGGCCCTGGCGCCGATACGCCAGCTCGCCGCGCATGGCATGCCAGACGATGCCGGTCACCGGGGCCAGCACCACGCCGAAGGCCGGCGCGCCCTGGTAGATCAGCGCGATATTGACGCTGAACTCGCCGTTGCGCTTGACGAACTCACGGGTGCCATCGAGCGGATCGACCAGCCAGTAGGCGCCCCAGTGGCGGCGCTGTTCCCAGGGGACCTGCGCCGATTCCTCGGACAGGATCGGCAGATCCGGGGTCAACTGCTGCAGGCCCTGCTCGATCACCTGGTTGGCGGCCAGGTCGGCGGCGGTGACCGGGCTGTTGTCATCCTTGATCTGCACATCGAAGCCATCGGCATAGACCTGCATGATGGCCTGTCCGGCTTCCTGGGCAATGGCGATGGCGGTCTCGCGCAGGTCCGTGGTCAGTTTGATCATCGCGTTCCCTGCAGCCACTGGCGGGCGATGAACAGCGCTGCCAGCGAGCGTCCCTCGGAGAAGTCTTCGCGCAGCATCAGCTGGTCCAGCTCGGCCAGCCTCCACGGTACGACTTCCAGTTCTTCCGGCTCGTCGCCGGCCAGCTTTTCCGGGTACAGGTCGCGCGCCACCACCAACCACGACTGGTGGCTCATGTAGGTCGGGGCCAGGGTCATCGCGCGCAGCACGTCCACCCGGCGCGCGCCGTAACCGGCCTCTTCCTTCAGTTCGCGGTCGGCCGCCTGCTCCGGCGTCTCGCCGGCATCGATCCGGCCCTTGACCAGGCCCAGCTCGTAGCGGTGCATGCCGGCCGCGTATTCACGTACCAGCAGTACGGTCTCGTCATCGAGCATCGGCACCACCACCACCGCGCCATGACCCCGGCTGACCAGGCGCTCGAAGCGGCGGCGTTCGCCGTTGGAGAACTCCAGGTCCAGGTGCTGGCGCTGGAAGGGGCCGTTCTCCTCATCGGTGATCCGATGGATGATCGGCAAGCGACGGCCGGCACGGTCATCGTTCATGCGGAATCTCCGCGGCGGCCGGCGCCTGCGCCGGGGCCGATAGAATGTGCAGGCAGCAACATGTTCATGAGCCCGAAATGCTAGCAGACCCAACCCCTTCCCCGCTGGCCCAGCACTGGCGGCAGCGCGACCTGCAGGTGCTGTGGCACCCGTGCACGCAGATGCGTGAACACCCGGACACCCTGCCGCTGGTACCGATCGCCCGCGGCGAAGGTGCCTGGCTGATCGACCACGACGGCAACCGCTATCTGGATGCGGTCAGCAGCTGGTGGACCAACCTGTTCGGCCATGCCGAACCGCGCATCGGTGGCGCCATCGCCGCCCAGGCCACGCAGCTGGAACAGGTGATGCTGGCCGGATTCGGCCATGAGCCGGCCATCACCCTGGCCGAACGCCTGCTGGCGCTGGCCCCGCGCCAGCCTGGCCGCGAACCGCTGGCCAAGGTGTTCTACGCCGACAACGGTTCCGCCGGCGTGGAAGTGGCGCTGAAGATGGCCTTCCAGTATTTCCAGAACCGTGGCGAGCCGCGGCGCACGCGCTTCATCGCACTCGAAAATGGCTACCACGGCGAAACCCTGGGCGCGCTGGCGCTGGGTGACATCCCGCTGTATCGCCGCGTCTACGCGCCGCTGCTGGCCGAAGGACTGTTCGCGCCCTCGCCCGACGCTTACCTGGCCGAGCCCGGCCAAAGCGCAGCCGATCGCGCGCGGCAGGCGGCGGATGGACTGGCCACGCTGTTCGACCAGCATCCGGGCGAGATCTGCGCGGTGATCCTGGAACCTCGCCTGCAGTGCGCGGGCGGCATGCGCATGCATGACCCGGTGTACCTGCAGCGCGTGCGCGAACTGTGCGATGCCCACGGCGCGTTCATGATCGCCGACGAGATCGCCACCGGCTTCGGCCGCACCGGCACCCTGTTCGCCTGCGAGCAGGCCGGGGTGATGCCGGACCTGATGTGCCTGTCCAAGGGCCTGACCGGCGGCTTCCTGCCACTGGCCGCCGTGCTGGCGACGCAGGCACTGTACGACGCCTTCCTCGACGACTCGCGCGAGCGCGCGTTCCTGCACTCGCACAGCTACACCGGCAACCCGCTGGCCTGCGCGGCCGCGCTGGCGACGCTGGACATCTTCCGCGACGACGATGTGATCGCCCGCAACCGCGGCATCGCCTCGGTGATGGGCACGCTGACTGCACCGTTCAGCGACCATCCGCACGTGGCCGACGTGCGCCAGGCGGGCATGGTGGTGGCGTTCGAGCTGTCGCGCGACGGCAACAAGCGCACCCCGTTCGACCCGGCGCTGCGGCTCGGCCTGCACGCCTACAAGGCCGCGCTGAAGCGCGGTGTGGTGCTGCGACCACTGGGCGACGTGCTGTACTGGATGCCACCCTACTGCGTGGATGACGAACAACTGGAGCTGCTGGCACATACCACGCTGGCAGCGATTGACGAGGCGATTGCATGCGCGTGACCCGCTGTCCCATCGACCTGGCGCTGCACAGCGGCCAGACCGTGACCCTGCCGGAAGAGACGGCCAACCACCTGGTGCGGGTGATGCGCCTGCGCGAGGGCGATACCTGCGTACTGTTCAACGGTGACGGCCACGACTACAGCGCCACCCTGACTGTGGCCGGCAAGCGCGAGGTACAGGTCCGCATCGACGCCGTGCAGGCCATCGACACTGAATCGCCGCTGGCGATCACTCTGCTGCAGGGCATCGCCCGCGGCGAGAAGATGGACCTGATCCTGCAGAAGGCCACCGAACTGGGCGTGGCGGCGATCATTCCGGTCAACGCCGAGCGTACCGAGGTGAAGCTCGATGCAGCACGGGCGGAGAAGCGCGTGGCGCACTGGAACAACGTGGTGACCTCAGCCTGTGGCCAGTCCGGGCGCGCGCGCATTCCGCAGGTGGGCCCGCCGCTGTCGCTTGCGCAGGCGGCAGCGGCGCTGCCAGTGGATACGCTTCGGTTGACCCTGGACCCGCAAGGCGCGCACCGGCTGTCGACGCTGGACGCCGCCCCCGTCGGGGGCATCGTGATCGCGATCGGTCCGGAAGGCGGCTGGTCGCCGCGCGACCGGGATCAACTGGCGGCGGCGGGGTTCCAGGGCCTGCAGCTGGGCCCGCGCATTCTGCGCACCGAAACCGCCGGCCTGGCCGCGATTGCAGCACTGCAGGCGCGGTTGGGCGATCTGGGCTGAGGCTGATTCGTGGTAGTGCCGGCCGCAGGCCGGCATCCACGGGATCATGAGGCTGCCGGCCAGCGGCCGGCACTACCGGGAATCCGACCGGCGGATGTCCGATCAGGCCGCCAGCGATTCCAGCGCGGCTTCCAGCGCATCCAGGTTCGGCAGCAGCGCACTCTTTTCGCCCAGCAGCACGCGCATGTGCACGATCTGCGGCAGGGTTTCCTCGGAGGCGTCGGCCAGCAGGCCGTCGCGCGGCACCGAGATCAACTGCGGGAAATTCTGCGTCAGCAGCGCATAGTAGGGGCGCTGCGCGTTGCCGCTCAGGGCCTTCAGCACCACTACCTTGTTGTGGCCGCTCACGGCTTCTTCGCCCAGACCGGACAGCCGTGCGAACGACACCAACGGCACCTGCCAGCCATGCCAGCCGATCTCGCCGACCAACCAGCGCGGGGCATCGGAGACTGGCTGCACCGGCACGCGCGACATCATTTCGGCCACCGTGGCATTGGGCAGCAGCACGCGCTCATTGCCGGCCTGGATCAGGACGCCGCGGATCTCATCATTGCTGGCGTAGCTCATGGTGCCTCTCCGTTGTCGTCTTCCACGCCCCAGCGCGCGGCAATGGCCTGCGCCAGTTCCTGCGGTTCTCCGGCGACCCTGCCGGCCGCAACCACGGCCGTGGCCGCAGCCGGGTCATAGCAGCCCTCACCCACCTGCCCGGCCACCCAGGCACCGGCGGCCGCCAGGTCCAACGCCGGTCCGACGTGGGCCAGATCGGCACCACTGAGCAGTACCAGCGCGGTGTGGTCAGCCGGCAGCGCGGCAATCGCGATCCCCTGCGCGTCGCTGATGAAATGCAGGCCATCGCTGGCCGCACGTACGCCGATATCATCGGCCAGCACGTGCACTTCACCGGGTGTGGCGCGCTGGCCGGCTTCGGCCAGTTGCACCGGCAGCGGCGATACGCGTGCCATCTGCTTGACGAGATTGCCGTAACGACCGCCATCCAGGCGCATGTGCACCAGGACCGGCACGCTCAGCGAAGACGGCAACGCGCCGAGCAGGCGACGCAGCGCATCCGGGCCACCGATGCCGGCCAGCACCAGCAACGATCCGGCACGTGCACCCACAGGCGCAGCAGCGTCCAGATCGACCAGGCTGAGGTGGTCGGTATCGAAAGAAGGCAACGGCGCGTCGTCGGCAATGTTGCTGACGGTGGCCGGCGCGTCCACCGCGTCCTCGACCAGCGACCACGCGGTGTGGTCGAAGGAGATCGGCGGCACGGCCGGTGCTGCAGCAACGGGCTCAGCCAGCGACGGCGGTACTGCTGCCTCCAGCGGCTCCGACACGATCGGCTGCAGCGCGGCCAGTGCCTGCTCCAGTGCGATCGGCTCGTGCAGTTGTGCAGGGGGGGAATACAGGCTGTCGGCCGGCACCTCGTCGGCCCAGCTCAGCGCCTGGTCCAGATGCGGTTGCAGCGCCTCTTCCTGCGGTGCCGGTGCCGGTGCCGGGTGGCCCGGTTCCAGCTGCAGGCTGGGCTCGTCCTCGGCCCCTGGCGGCAGTACCTGCTGGTGGCCGTGCAGCTTGGCGGCCAAGTGGCGGCCCCAGCGCTGGGCTTCCCAGCCATCGCGGCGCGCGGCCAGCTCGGCCTCGTCGAAGACCAGGGTCAGGCCCGGGGCGGACAGCACGCTTTCCAGGCGCTCAAGTGCATCCTCGATGGCCGCCTCGAGGGCGATCACCACGATCTGCGGACGGGCGTCCTGCAGCAGCTGCGGCTCCAGGCTGTTCGGGTCGTCTTCCAGCACCAGCTGCACATCCGCATGCGACAGCGCCTCGCGCAGGCGCTCACGCGCCGCACCGGGGCGGGCCAGCAGGGCCACGGCCGGAGCCGCTTGGGTTTCACTCACGGACACGGGCGATCCCCAGCAGGTCGTACACGTTACGCATCAGGTCCAGTTCCTGGTACGGCTTGCCCAGGTAACGCTGGACGCCGATCTCGAAGGCGCGCTGGCGGTGTTTGTCGCCGCTGCGCGAAGTGATCATCACGATCGGCACATCCTTGTAGCGCGGGTCGGCACGCATCGCGGTGGCGAGCTCGTAGCCATCCATGCGCGGCATCTCGATATCCAGCAGCATCAGGTCGGGCACGCGCTCTTCCAGGCGTTCCAGCGCTTCCACGCCATCGCGGGCGACGCTGACCTCGAAGTTGTGGCGTTCGAGGATGCGGCCGGTGACCTTGCGCATGGTCAGCGAGTCGTCGACCACCATCACCAGCGGCACCTGGCGCTCCTGGCGCGGCGCATTGGCCAGCACGGGCAAGGTCGGGTTGGCGAGGAAGCGGCGCACCAGCGGCGCCACGTCCAGGATCACCACCACGCGACCATCGCCGGTGATGGTGGCGCCGTAGATGCCCGGCACCGATGCGATCTGCAGGCCGACCGGCTTGACCACGATTTCGCGGTTGCCCAGCACCTGGTCGATCGCCACGGCGGCACGCAGATCACCGGCGCGGACCAGCAGCAGCGGCACCTGGTCCTGGCCATCGGCACGCGCCGGGGCCTGGCCTACCAGGCTGCCGAGGTCGTACAGCGGATAGTCCTCGCCGCTGTAGCGGTAGCTGCTGTCGGCGGCTTCGAAACGCTCGCGCGACAGACGGCCGATACCACTGACCGAGGCGACCGGCACTGCAAAGGTGGTCTCGCCGATCTGTACGAACACCGCCTGGGTGACCGCCAGCGTCTGCGGCAGGCGCAGGGTGAAGCGCACGCCCTGGCCCCGCACCGACTGGATGTCGACCGAGCCACCGAGCTGGCGCACTTCGTTGCGCACCACGTCCATGCCCACGCCACGGCCGGCCAGCTGGCTGACCTGGTCGGCGGTCGTGAAGCCGGAAGCGAAGATCAGGTTGTCCAGCTCCTGCTCGTTCGGTTGTGCGTCGGCCGCCAGCAGGCCCCGGTCGATGGCACGGCGGCGGATCGCTTCGCGATCCAGGCCAGCGCCGTCATCGGCCACTTCCAGCACGATTTCCGAGCCTTCGCGGTGCAGGCGGATGGCGATCTCGCCTTCCTCCGGCTTGCCGGCGGCGCGACGCTGTTCCGGCGCTTCCAGGCCATGGGCCACGGAGTTGCGCAGCATGTGTTCCAGCGGCGCGACCATGCGGTCGAGGACGTTGCGGTCCAGTTCGCCGTGGGTGCCTTCCAGGGTCAGGTGGACCTGCTTGCCGGTATCCATGCCGGACTGGCGGACCACGCGGCGCAGGCGCGGCACCAGACCATCGAACGGCACCATGCGCGCACGCATCAGGCCATCCTGCAGCTCGGAGCTGACGCGTGACTGCTGCTGCAGCAGCGAATCGTACTGGCGCGACAGATCGTCCAGCACGCCCTGCAGGCCCCCCAGGTCGGCCGCCGACTCGTTCAGCGCACGGCTGAGCTGCTGCAGGGTGGAGAAGCGGTCCAGTTCCAGCGGATCGAACTTCTGGTCGGCCTGGTCCTGTTCGCGCTGGTAGCGGGCGACGATCTGCGCCTCGGTTTCCAGGTCGAGGCGGCGCAGCTGGTCGCGCAGTCGCGCATTGGTGCGTTCCAGTTCGCCCATGGCGCCACGGAAGGCACCCAGCTGCTGTTCCAGGCGCGAGCGGTAGATCGCCACTTCACCGGCATGGTTGACCAGGCGGTCGAGCAGATCGGCGCGCACGCGCACCTGCTCCTGCTGCGGACGCGCCAGCGGATCTTCATCGACCACGCCCTCGGCCGGCAGCGGTGCCGACAGCGGGATATCGACCAGGGCAGTCGATGGGCTGATGGTCTGCGCCGGAGCCGCCTCGACCACACTGGCCCCGTGCGCGGCCGCCACGGCCGCTGCGATATCGGTGGTGGTGCGGACTTCAAAGGCTTCGACCAGATCCTGCGCCGGCTCCACCACGCGGTGCGCGCCGGTGCGGGTGAGCAGCTGGTGCAGGCGATCGAACCCACGCTCCAGCAACTGCACGTCGCGGCGCTCGATCTCGGTACGGCCCGCGGCCACGGCCTCCAGCAGCGATTCGATGCTGTGGCCAAGGTCGCCGATGGCGTTGATGCCAGCCATGCGTGCGCCACCCTTCAGGGTGTGCAGATCACGCTGCAGGCCGGCCAGTACCTCGCGGTCCTGCGGCGCATCGCGCAGTTCGCTGATCAGGCCATCGCAATGATCCAGCAGGTCCTTGCCTTCCTCGACGAAGATATCGACCAGTTCGCGGTCGTACACGCTGAAATCGAGCGCATCAACGCCATCGGCGCTGTCTTCCAGAGCGGCGGCTCCATCGTGGGCCGGCAGGTTGGCGGCGGCTTCGGACTCGACAGGCTCGGCATCGACATGGACCGTGCCCTGCCCCGGTGCGTCTTCGAGTTCGAAGAAGCGTACCGGCCCGCCGGAGGCCTGCAGTGCGTCCGCTGCGACCTCCTCATTCACCGTCGCCGGGGACGGCTGATCGGCGCTCTCTCCTTCACCGATCGCCGCCTCCCCGCCGACGTCCGCATCCTCGGCAAAGGCTTCCGCCTCGCCCGGCGCGAGTTCGCTGGCCTGGAGGCCGAGCACGGGCCATTGCCCGTCGTCGTCCAGGGTCTGCTCTTCGTCGATCACGTGCAGGCCGGCCTCGAGCGCGGCTGCCAGCGTGACCGGTTCTGCAAAACCCGGCGCAGCCATTTCATCCTGCAGGCTCGACAGCTCGCTGTCGAGTGGCAGTGCAGCAGTGTCGTCGAAGTCGTTGCCGTCGACATCGCCCGGGCCTGCGGGCTGCTGCGTATTCAGGTCGATCGCGTCAGTTTCCGCAGGCGCAGCCAGCTCATCCGTGTCGCGGTCGTCCACCGGCAATGCGCTGGCGTCGAGGTACGGCGACAGGTCGTCCGCGGCAGTCAGTTCGGCTTCGGCGGCCGGCGTCGGTGCAGCCTCCACTTCGGCCGGCGCAACAACCGGCTCACTTTCAACCGGCTGGATCGATTCAAGCGATCCGGCATCCACGGTGACGGCTTCGCCCTCGCCCGGCACCGACGGCCATCCGGCATCGAAGTAGCGCGAAAGATCATCGCTGCCGGTCAGTTCACCGACGTCGAGACCGGTGTCGATCACGTCCGTGGTTTCCGGCACCTGCGCGCCAGCTGCAATCGGTTCCAGCACCGGCTCGGCAGGCTCGATCCCAGACCCGGTCGGCTCGAACGCGGAGGCATCCGGCGTGTCGACAGCGGCATCGAACTCCGGATCGGTCTCCAGCGGCAGCTCGTCGTCCTCGTCCTCCAGCCCGACCATCGGCCAGCGCGCTTCCGGCAGTTCGCCGGCCAGCGCCTGCAGGCGCTGCACCAGCGCTTCCTGCGGAACAATGCGCGGCTGCTCGGCCTGCAGCGCTTCCATGGTCGCGGTGATCGCCTGCGCGGTCGCCCCCAGTGCGGCAACGCCTTCGTCACCAGGCACCACGTCTGCAGCCAGTGCACGCTTGATGTAGGACTCGGCACCGCCAGTGACGGCAGTGATTTCCGGCACTTCGGTCATCGCGAAGGCGCCGTTCATGGTGTGCACCGCGCGCAGCAGCGCGTCGCTGACCGGCTGCGGTGCCTGCTGCGCCGAACGCAGCCAGTCCTGCAGGGTGGCCTGGTGGACTTCCACTTCGGCTTCGAGGATCTCGCGCAGCACGCTGTCGATATTGGCTGGCGTGCCCACGGCCTCGGGCACCGGCTCGGCTTCGGCCTGCACCGACGCGATGGCTTCGGCCTCGAGGATGCGGCTGATGTCGTCCTCGCCTTCGCTCCCGGCCTCCACCACCGGTGTCGCAGGTGCGACCGCAACCGGCAACGGTACGTAGTAGGTTTCCTCACCAGCGCCGACACGGTCGGCGATGGCCTGCATCGCCTGCAGGTCCACGCTGATGCGCTGGCCGTGGCGAAGCGCTGCGTTCAGCTGCGGCAACGCCGCGTGCGCGTTGTCGACCATGGCCAGCACGGCCGGCGAGGCCGGACGGCTACCGTCCAGCACGCGATTGAGCATGCCCTCGATCTTCCACGCGAACTCACCCAGGGTGCGGGCACCGACCAGGCGGCCACTGCCCTTGAGGGTGTGGAAGATGCGGCGGATCGGCCGCAGCCGGTCCATGTTGTCCGGCTGCATGCGCCATGCCGGCAGCAAGGTACCGAGGTTGGCCAGTTCGTCATCGAACTCTTCCAGGAACACCTCACGGATGTCCTCGTCGATGTTCTCGGCGTCATCATCGAAGCCCGCTTCAAAGCCCTCCTCGGCATCCACCGCGACTGGCGCTTCGACGACGGTCGGTGCCGCCGTTGCCTGCGGATTGAAGTCCGCAGCAGCCGCGCTCAGCTCGGCGAAGAACTGCGCGTCGGCTTCGCTGAAATCGATCGGCGCGATGGTGTCGATGTCGATCACCGACACCGCAGGTGCATCCGCCACAGGCGTCGGCGCGTCGGCACCGGGTGCCGGCGTGTCAATCGGTGCATCCGCAGGAGCGGTGCCCATTTCGACGGCAACAGGATTTTCGTCCTCCATCGTTGGCGCGCCGGCATCGGCGATCTCCAGCGACGGGTGCAGCGGGGCATCGTCGTCCAGCGACAGCGTCTCCATCGCATGCAGCGACAGCACATCGTCAGCGTTGTCCAGCGCGTCGGCGTCGAAGCGGAACACCACGTCGTCACTCGCCGGAGCAGCCTCGTGCTCGGCGGCCACCGGATCAAACACCGGCGCGGCATACGCATCGGCGTCGATGCTTGTCGTCGCAACTGCGCCTTCGTCGGCGTCCAGCGCGACTTCATCCGCCGGTGCCGGAGGCGTTGCCTCCGACAGCGTCCAGTGTGTTGCAGCGCCCTGCCCCGCGTCGGCCTGTTCGAAACTGACCGGATCGAAGCTGGCAAAGGTCGGGCTGCGCTCGTCGGCAGACGCGAGCGGATCGGCTTCCGGATGGAACGGCGCGAGATCCCACTGCGGCACCTCGGGCGCAGGCGCGCTCGAAGCCGCAAACACCAGCGGTGCATCCGCGTCGTCATGCAGCGACAGCGGTGCGGACGCAACCGTCCCCAGCGCGCCAAACATCAGGCTGTTGTCCACCACGTCCGGTGCAGGCGCGGCCGGTGGCGGGTCGAAGGTAAAGTCCGGCAGCGGCACCGGCACCGTGCCGGCGGCAGGCGCGGCCGGCTGCACCGGAATCTCGATGTGCTCCGGCTGCAGCGGCTCGGCCTGCAGCGTGACCGGCTCGCGCTCGATCAGCAGCGACGCAAACGCAATCGGCGCGGCTGCAACAGGTTCCGCCGCGTTGCGCTCCGGCAACGGCCAATAGCGCAGCGCTTCAAGGCTGCTGCGGGTGATGTCGAGGATGTCCTCGCGCCCCGGCCGACGGTCGCGCAGGGCTTCGAGGTAATACTCCAGGCTGGCCATGGCGTCGGCCAGGGTGTCCAGCTGGCGGCCACTGGGCACGCGCTGGCGACCGATCAGCTCGGCTTCGATGTACTGCTGCACACCGCGCAGGTAATCGGCAGCCATGCCCAGATCCAGCATGCGCAGCGCGCCGGACACATCGCCCAGCAGGCGCGGCACGTCCTGCAGCTCAGCATGGTTCCAGCTGGTTTCGATGAAGGCGACGAAATGCTCGCGGGCGGCGGCGAAGTTGGCGATGGCCTCATGTGCCAGCACCTCCACCGTGCGCCGGTTCTCGACCGCGCTCGGATCATCTTCGCCACTGCCACCGGCACCCAGATGGGCGACCTGGTCGTCCAGCGACGCGTCCACGTAGAGCAATGCGCCGGCGATATCCAGCAGCAGGTTCTCGTCGATCTGCTGGCGGCCTTCGACCACGCCACGCAGCGCATCGCGCTGCTGCACGACCACGCCACGGGCCACGCCCAGGCCCATCATGCCCAGCGTATCGGCCACGGCGCCAAGTTCGTTGGCCTGGGTCTGCAGCTGTTCGGGCGCACCGCCAGTACGCAGGTGCAGGTCCAGCGCATCCTTGATGCGCAGCAGTTCTTCCTTCACCGCGCTGCCCACGGTATCCAGCAGCTCGCGGTTGCGCCCGCTCAGGCTGCCACGGGCATGGTCCAGCTCGGCCTCGGTGGCGCTGACGCTGTCCGGCGCGAACGCCAGCAGCACGCTGTCATGCACCCCTTCTTCGCCCCGCGCGGCACGGATTTCGTTGAGCAGCGGCATCAGCACGATCGGAATGTCGCGGTGACCGTTCTGCAGGCGCTCCAGGTAATCGGGCAGCAGCACGCTGCCGCGCATCAGGGTCGCGCAGGCTTCATCGCGATCGGCCACGCCACCGGCACCGATGGCATTGGCCAGCTGCTCCAGCTCCTCGGCCACCATCGCCGGGGCGTACAGCTCGACCATGCGCAGGGTGCCCTGCACCTGGTGCAGGAAGCCGGCGCAGATGCGCATGCGGCTGGCATCGGTCGGGTCTTCCGCGTAGTACTCGACCTCGTTGCGCACCTGGCGCAGGGTCTCGTCCAGCTCGGGCTTGACCCAGCCCAGCGCTGCGTGGCTCATCGCATCGCGCAGACTGCTCATGGACGCGCTCCGTTCGCCGCCGCGCGGAGGCCGCGCGAGTTCTGGCGTGGGGAATGGAAATGCTTCATCGACTGGTTCCTTGCTCGCCGCCCTGCCCGCGTCACGCCGGCAGCTTGAAGTCGGCGACCGAACGACGCAGGTCGGCCGCCAGCTGCGCGAGGTGGCCGATCGATTCGGCGGTCTGCCCGGCACCCTGCGAGGTCTGGCCGGTGATCTGCCGGATCACGCCCATGGTGCGGGTGATGTCCGAGGCCGCAGCCGACTGCTGCTGGGCGGCGATGGAGATGTTCTTGATGAGGGTGTTCAGGGCGTTGGACACGCGCTCGATTTCGGTCAGCGCGGTGCCGGCGTCCTCGGCCAGGCGTGCACCGGACACCACTTCGGCGGTGGTCTGTTCCATCGAGGTGACCGCTTCGTTGGTATCGGCCTGGATCGCCTGCACCAGGTTCTCGATGCGTCGGGTCGCGCCCGAGGTGCGTTCTGCCAGGCGCTGCACTTCGTCGGCCACGACCGCGAAACCGCGGCCCGCTTCACCGGCCGAGGCCGCCTGCACCGCTGCGTTCAACGCCAGGATGTTGGTCTGCTCGGAAATGTCGTTGATCAGCTCCACGATCGAGCCGATTTCCTGCGAGGACTCACCCAGGCGCTTGATGCGCTTGGAGGTTTCCTGGATCTGGTCACGGATCTGGTCCATGCCCTGGATGGTCTCGCGCACCACGCCGGCACCTTCGGCGGCGATTACCACCGAGCGTTGTGCCACGTCGGCCGACTCGGCCGAGTTGCGCGACACCTGTTCGATGCTCGCCGCGATTTCGCCGATGCGGTCCGAAGCCGAGGTGATCTGGTTGGCCTGGTGGCCCGCCGCTTCTGCCAGCTGCATGGCGGTGGCCTGGGTTTCCTGGGTGGACAGCGCGACCTTGGCCGAGGTGTCGTTGATGGTGGTCACCAGGTGGCGCAGCTCGTCGACGGCGTAGTTGATCGCGTCGGCGATGGCGCCGGTCATGTCCTCGGTCACCGAGGCCTTCACCGTCAGGTCGCCCTCACCCAGCGAGGAGATTTCGTCCAGCAGCCGCATGATCGCCTGCTGGTTGCGGCTGTTGAACTCCACCTGGGTCTGGTAGCGCAGTTCCTGCTCGCGCGAGCGGCTGCGCACGTTGGTGGAGACGAAGCCGATGATCGCGATCAGCGACAGCGCACCGGACACCACGCCGATCCAGAAGTTCGGGAACAGGCGGGTATCGGACACCGAGCCGAACGAGGAGAACGCCTCGAACAGCTTGCGGCTGTCGTCCAGCATGTGTGCCGACCCCTGGCCCAGCGCAGTGGCCGCCGACTGTGCGGCGAACAGCTGGCGCGAGCTGGCCAGGATCGCGTCGGCGTCCTGCTTCATCGCTTCCCACTTCTGCTGCGACTGCTCCAGCGCGGCCACGGCGGCAGCACCGCGCACGGCGGTGATGCCCAGTTCCTCGTTGCCGTTGCGCAGGCCGTCGAGCACCTGCGAGAACACGGTGATGTCGCGTGCCAGTGCATCGCCGGACGTCGCCGCAGCGCTGCCACCGGCGCGCATTTCGGTCACGCGACGGGCCATGGAGCCGGCCACCACCACCTGCTGCAGGGCGCTGTACACCTGCGACGACGGCGCGCCGGAGGCGGACATCGCACGCACCAGCTCGTTCAGCTGTGCCTGCAGGCCCGGCACCGCGCCGGTGAAGTTGTTGGCATTGCCGGCCAGCGCCAGCACCGCCGGTTCACTGGCGACCAGCTGCCCGGCCTGCTTGCCCAGCGGCGCCCAGGTTTCGGCCAGGGTGGCGATCGCACCCGACACGCCCGGCTCCTTGCCGTAGCGCCCCTGCAGGGTCGACACGTTCTGTTCGATCGCGTTGCGGGTCGCCTTGAAGGCGGTGAACGCCTGCGCGTTGCCGCCCACCGCGTCACGGCCCTGGTTGGCCAGCTGCTGCGACAGCACCTGCAGGTCGGCTGCCTTGGAACCGGCATCGGCCAGGCGACTGCCCTGCCAGGTGGCGACGCCGGTGTTGACGCCGAACAGGATCATCGATGCCAGCAGCAGGAACAGCCAGAGGTTGCTGCCGCCCAGCCGCAGCTTGCCGGTCTTGGTGGCGTCCGAAGCAGTACTCATCGTTCAACCTCGATCTTCAATGCAGGGGGCGATGCCCGGCCTCAGGCCGCGGCTTGCCGGAATTCAGGGGTACGCGACAGCAGCGAGAGCGAGAACACGCCCCAGTCATGGCCGTCGGCATGGAAGGCGCGATCGACGAAGTGGCCGTAGCGCCCTTCGGCCAGCGTGCCGGCCGCGATCTGCTGGTCCAGTTCGAAGCTGCGCTGGCCGAACAGTTCATCGATGGTCAGCGCGACGTCGCCGCCGGCCTGGCGCATGATCAGCACGCGCTGGCCTTCCTGCTGCACGGTACGCGTGCCTTCCAGGAAGTACTTCAGGTCGACCACCGGGAACAGGTTGCCGCGCAGGTTGCCCACGCCCAGCAGCCACGGCTGCGCGCACGGTACCGGGGTCACCGGCGGCATCGGCACGATTTCCACCACTTCGCGGAAATCGGACACCAGCCGGCGCTGGCCGACGCGGTAACCCACGCCACGCCAGAGGTCCTGGGCGAACTGCCGTTCGGGCAGCTGCACCGCGTGGGCCAGGCTGCGCCGTTCGTAGGCTTCGAGAATGTCGAAGGGCGAGCGCATCAGGCCACCAGTTCGTTGATCCGCGCGATCAGTTCATCCTCGCGCGGCGGCTTGACGATGTAATCGGCCGCGCCCTGGCGCAGTCCCCATGCCTTGTCGGTTTCCATCGCCTTGGTGCTGACGATGATCACCGGAATGTGTTTGATCGCCGCATCACGGGCCATCGCACGGGTGGCCTGGAAGCCGCTCATGCCGGGCAGGACCACGTCCATCAGCACCAGCTGCGGCACCTGGTCGCGGACCAGCTGCAGTCCATCCTCGGCGTTGTCCGCTTCCAGCACCTCGTGGCCGGCACGGCGCAGCCACTGGGTGAACACCGCGCGGTCGGTCGGTGAATCCTCGATCAGAACGATACGAGCCATTGTGCCTTTCCCCCCTGGTCAGGCGTTGACGTATGTGCGGATGGCACCCAGCAGTTCTTCACGCGTGAAAGGCTTCGTCAGGTACTGCTCCGAGCCGACGATGCGTCCCCGCGCCTTGTCGAACAGGCCATCCTTGGACGACAGCATGATGACCGGGGTCGCCTTGAACAGCTGGTTGCCCTTGATCAGCGCACAGGTCTGGTACCCGTCCAGGCGCGGCATCATGATGTCGACGAAGATGATCTGCGGTTGCTGGTCTGCGATCTTGGCAAGCGCTTCGAAGCCGTCGGTGGCGGTGACCACCTCGCAGCCTTCGCGCTTGAGCAGCGTTTCCGCAGTCCTGCGGATGGTCTTCGAATCATCGATGACCATCACCCGGAGTCCTGCGAGTTCCCCGCCCGCAGTCGTGTTTTCAGTCATTGCCTATCCCCAAGCGCACGGCCCGATCTCTGGCGGGGGCCGCTACGAAAGCGTATCTATATCGCACTTTCCGCGCCCGCTTCAAGGCCGCCCCATGGCGCGGGGCATGGCGCCCTCCTGAACGTGACGGGTTTCGCAATGCGTGCGCGACCGCCGGGCGGACGCTGCGTTGCAGTACGGCGGGGAGGCGCGCGAGCGGCGTTGCCGCTACCATCAACGCCTTGCCTGACAGGTGCGCCCATGCCGTTGAACGTCATCGTGGTGATGGACCCCATCGCCCACATCAAGATCGCCAAGGACACCACCTTCGCCATGCTGCTGGAAGCCCAGCGCCGCGGCCATGCCCTGCACTACGTGCGCCCGGGCGGCCTGGCCCTGGAAGGTGGCGTGGCGGTGGCCCAGACCGCGCCGCTGCAGGTGCGCGACGACCCGGCCGGCTGGTATGAGCTGGGCGCGTTCAGCCGTACCGAGTTCGGCCCCGGCCAGATCGTGCTGATGCGCAGGGACCCGCCGGTCGACGCCGAATACATCTACGACACCCAGGTGTTGGACGTGGCCGCGGCCGCCGGCGCCTGCGTGGTCAACAATCCGCAGGGGCTGCGCGACTACAACGAGAAGCTGGCCGCCCTGCTGTTCCCGCAGTGCTGCCCGCCGACCCTGGTCAGCCGCGATGCCAAGGCGCTGAAGGCCTTTGCCCTGGAACACGGCCAGGCCGTCCTGAAGCCGCTGGATGGCATGGGCGGACGCTCGATCTTCCGCAGCGGCCAGGGCGACCCGAACCTGAATGTGATTCTGGAAACGCTGACCGACGGCGGCCACAGGATGGCACTGGCGCAGAAGTTCATTCCCGACATCACCGCCGGCGACAAGCGCATCCTGCTGGTCGATGGTGAGCCGGTCGATTACTGCCTGGCGCGCATCCCGCAGGGCGACGAATTCCGCGGCAATCTGGCCGCCGGCGGCCGCGGCGAAGGCCGCCCGCTGAGCGAGCGCGACCGCTGGATCGCCGCCCAGGTGGGCCCGGAGATGAAGCGTCGTGGCATGCGTTTCGTCGGCCTGGACGTGATCGGTGATTACCTGACCGAGGTCAACGTGACCAGCCCGACCTGCGTGCGCGAACTGGACGCCCAGTACGGGCTGAACATCGCTGGCACCCTGTTCGACGCACTCGAGGCCGGCCTGCGCTGATGCCGTCCGCCCCTGCCGTCCTGCCCCCGCCGCCGCGCGAAGCGCAACGGCTGGGGGCGACCATCGCGCTGTCTGTGCTGGTCCACGCCCTGCTGATCCTGGGCGTGGGCTTTGCCGTGAAGGGCGATGCACCGCTGGTGCCGACGCTGGAAGTGATCTTCAGCCAGACCCGCACCGCATTGACGCCGAAGCAGGCCGATTTCCTGGCCGCAGCCAACCAGGAAGGCGGTGGCGAGCACGACCGCGCGCAGCGTCCGCGCGACAACCAGGCCGGCATCGTGCCGCAGGCCCAGTCCGGAATCAGCCCGGTGCCACAGCAGCAGCAATCGGCCGCACCGGTTCCGCCGCCGCAGGCACGGGTGGTCAGCAGCCGCAATGGCGAAGAAATGGTGGCGCAGGCGCAGTCCCGGCCCACGCCGGATCAGCCCGAACCGGACGCACCGCTGAGCGCGCGCGAACAGCGCGACGTGGAGATGGCGCGCTTGGCCGCCGAAGTGCACCTGCGCTCGGCGCAGTACGCCAAGCGTCCGAACCGCAAGTTCGTGTCGGCCAGCACGCGCGAATATGCCTATGCCAATTACCTGCGCGCGTGGGTCGATCGCGCCGAGCGCGTAGGCAATCTGAATTACCCGGATGAGGCGCGGCAGCGGCGCCTGGGTGGCCAGGTGGTGATCAGCGTGGGCGTGCGCCGCGATGGCAGCGTGGAGAGCAGCCGGATCCTGCGTTCGAGCGGGACCCCGCTGCTGGATGAGGCGGCACTGCGGGTGGTGAAGCTAGCCCAGCCGTTCCCGCCGTTGCCGAAGACCGAGGATGAGATCGATATCCTGCAGGTCACCCGCACGTGGGTGTTCCTGCCGGGCGGCACCCTGCACGACGATCGGTAGGGTTTTGTTGCCCGGACCTGCGGCCCGGGACCCGCTGCAAGCCCAAGCAACTGCAACAGCAAGATCAAGAGCTGCGGTTGGGCTTTGGGTTTGGCGGGGCGGTGTGGGCTTGCAGGACACGCCGTAAACCCATCCCTGGGGGCTCGATGGCGCCATCCATGGCGCCAACGGTCCTGCAAGCCCACACCGCCCCACCTTTGACAGATCGCGGCGCATTTTTGCTATTGGTAGGTGTCGACCTTGGTCGACACACATCCACGCCACGCGTGGATGCGAGCGAAGCGACCCGCTTTTGACTTTGATTTTTTTGATTTTCCGTGGCGGACGCACACGGAAACTGTCCGTGGCCGGGCGGGGTGGGTTCGCGGGGGTGTCCGCGGCATGGATGCCGCGGCCAAGCCCCCAGGGATGGGTTCACGGCGTCCCCCGCGAACCCACCCCGCCCGGCCCAGCGCGGCTTGTGCTTTCGCCCCCCGCCACGAGGGGCTCAGCCGTTGGCCTTCGCCTTCGCCTCGCGCGCCGCCTGTTGCTCGACCAGGGTCAGCGCCACGTTGTCACGCAGGTACGCCGGCTCGACCTTCTCCGGTGCGATGGCTTCGCCGCGCGCGAAGGCCGGCACCGCCAGTGCCAGCACGTCCGATGCCCGCGGCAGCGCAGTGGCATCAAAGCCGCGCAGGCCAGCGCCCAACTGCAAAACAAGCGCGCCCTCGGCTGCACCGAAACCGGTACCGACGCCGTAGGCGGACAGCCCTTCCGGCAGCGCCACCGCGGCAGGTGCGCACACACGTTCTGCATCGCGCGCCACCGGCAGGCCGTCCACGCGCTCGAAGCGGGCAACGTAGAGTTCGCCCATCCGCGCATCGATCGCCGACAGGATCTGCGTTTCTTCCGCCGGTGCCCGCAGCGCCAGCACCTGCAGTGTCGAGACCGGCAGCAATGGCCGATCCAGTGCCAGCGCAATGCCTTGGGCAATGGCGATCGCCAGGCGCACGCCGGTGAACGCACCCGGGCCGCGGCTGAGCGCGATACCGTCCAGCTGGCGGCGGCTGATGCCGGCTTCGGCCAGCAGCGCCTCCGCCCACGGCAGGCTCAGTTCGGCGTGCCGACGCGGGGCAATCTCGAAGCGTTCCAGTACCTGTCCGTCGACATGCAGGGCAACGGAACAGGCTTCGGTGGCGGTTTCAAAGGCGAGCAGTTTCATCGGATCGGGTCAGAACAGGGGGAACGTGGCACCGGGCGCCGGCTCGGGACCGGTCGCTACAGCGACCGGGGCAGCCGCATCATCGGCCACGGGCGCCCATTGTGGCGTAAAGAAGGCCTGCACATCGGCCAGGCTGCGGGTACGGCGGAATGGCGGCAGCGAATCGAGGAAGACCCGGCCATACCCCCGATTGAGCAGGCGCGGGTCGCACAGCACCAGCACGCCGCGGTCGCTCTCGCTGCGGATCAGACGGCCGACGCCCTGCTTCAGTGCGATCACCGCCTGCGGCAACTGCTCGTCGCGGAACGGATTGCCGCCCTGGCTGCGGATCGCCTCCAGCCGCGCCTCGTACACCGGGTCATCCGGTGCCGCGAACGGCAGCTTGTCGATCATCACCACGCTCAGTGCTTCGCCGACCACGTCCACACCCTCGCGGAAACTGGCCGAACCGAGCAGCACGCCATTGCCGGATTCACGGAAGCGCTGCAGCAGCGTCGCGCGCGGCGCCTCGCCCTGCACGAACAACGGCCATGGCCCGTCGCGCAGTGCCTCGGCGGCCTCGCGCAGCGCGCGATGCGAAGCGAACAACAGGAAGGCCCTGCCCTGCGAGGCCTGCAGCACGGGTCGCAGGGTCTGGATCAGCGCAGTGCCGAAGCCCCGCGCGGCCGGATCAGGCAGGCCTTCGGGCAGGTAGCACAACGCCTGCTCCGGCCAGTTGAACGGGCTTGGCTGGACCAGCGTGTGGGGGTCGTCCAGGCCCAGGCGCGTGGCGATGTGATCGAAACCGCCACCGACGGTCAGCGTCGCCGAGGTGAAGATCCATGCCGCACGACTGCGTTCGCGGTGCTCGCGCAACGGACCGGACACATCCATCGGCGTGCGCTGGCAGCGGAAACCGCGCGGGGTGAGTTCGTACCAGAGCACATCGGCGGCAGTGGCGGTTTCCGCCGGGTCGGTATCGAAATCGAGGGCAGGTTCGTCATCGCCCAGCCAGCGGCTGAGCCGCGAGACCGCCTCGCGCGCCCGTGCATGGCAGGCATCCAGGCCCGCCGCCGCTTCGCGCAGCGGCTGCAATGCCTGCTCCAGCGTTACCAACCCTGCCATCACCGTATCGAAGCCGTCGCGTACCTGCGGCATCGCCAGTGCGCGCCATTGCGTGCCACGTGGCGGCAGCCCCTCCATCGCCGAACGCAGCGCCAACAACGCCTGCTGCAACTGGTCGACCGGCTCCTGCAACGCCGACTGCGCGCCGCCCACCCCGCGTGCTTCTGCCAGGCAATCGCGCCCGAGCTCCTGCCACGGTCGCATGCCGAAACCCTCGCCGAAGAACTGTGCAGCCAGTTCCGGCAGCTGGTGCGCCTCGTCGATGACGAAGGCCTGCGCGCCCGGCAACAGTTCACCGAAGCCATCCTGCTTCAGTGCCAGGTCGGCCAGCAACAGATGATGGTTGACCACCACCACGTCGGCGGCCTGCGCGCGTTGTCGCGCGCGCACCACGAAGCAATCGTCCCAGAACGGGCAATCGGTGCCCAGGCAATTGTCGACGGTGGAGGTAACCATCGGCAGCAGCGGCGAGTCATCGGCCAGGCCTTCCAGTTCGGCGATGTCACCGAACTCCGAGCGACCGGACCAGGCCAGGATGCGCTGGAACTGCGCCGCCTGTTCGGGGCTGGAAAAACGCGGCTCACCGCGCGCCTGCTGCAGGCGATAGCGGCACAGGTAGTTCGCACGCCCTTTCAGCAGCGCACTGCGCAGGCCGACCCCGAGTGCCTGGCGCACCCGTGGCAGGTCGCGGTGGTAGAGCTGGTCCTGCAGCGCGCGGGTACCGGTGGAGATGATGGTGCGCAACCCGGACAGCAACACCGGCACCAGGTAGGCGAAGGTCTTGCCGGTACCGGTACCGGCCTCGGCCAGCAACAGGTCCCGCTGCTGCAGCGCATCGGCGATGGCTTCGGTCAGGTGCAGCTGGGCTGGACGCGGGACGA
Organism: Stenotrophomonas sp. MH181796; assembly: GCF_009659995.1. Lineage (NCBI taxonomy): Bacteria > Pseudomonadati > Pseudomonadota > Gammaproteobacteria > Lysobacterales > Lysobacteraceae > Stenotrophomonas > Stenotrophomonas sp. MH181796. Next base: position 179,863 of record NZ_RAHU01000004.1, on the reverse strand, counting down.
AGGCATCCAGATGCGAGGCGAGCGCGCCGCCGTCGCTGAGGGCTTCGCGGCTGGCATGGACAAGGTCGGACATCGGAGGGAAAGGATACCCGGCCGGGCGCTGCCCGGCACCCGTTTCAAGCCGGAGCCAGAGCACCAGCAACGGCAACGGCGGTCATGGCTCTGGGTTGCACCGAGGGCTGGCAGGGGACTGTGGGTTTGCGGGGACGCCGTAAACCCGTCCCTGTGGGCTTGGCCGCGGCATCCATGCCGCGGACACCCCGCAAACCCACAGTCCCCTGCCTTCGACAGTTTCCCGGTGACGGAGGCACGCGCTTCGTAGCGTCGAGCTTGCTCGACTGGGATGTCAAAAGCGGTGGAGGGAACGGGGAAAAACGATGAATTACCGCGAGTGCGCGCAGCGCGCGACCCGCTTTTGATTTTGATTTTGTTCTTGCCTGCGGCCCGCGCGATGTATGGCGGGCCGGGTGGGTGGGGCGTGCAGGACCGTTGGCGCCATGGATGGCGCCATCGAGCCCCCAGGGATGGGTTTACGGCGTGTCCTGCACGCCCCACCCACCCGGCCCATCACCAGTATCCATCAGTGCGAGCGCGCGCCGCAGAGGGGGCAGCGCCCGATGGAGTGGAATACCTCAGTACCGCTTGATCCCCGGCACCGTGCAACCTTCAATCTGCGCATGCGCCGACACCGCATTTTCCTTCTCGCCCCGCGCCAGGCGCGACTGCTCGATCGTCGCCCAGTGCCGGCGGCACAGCGGCCCCGTCTTCGAACCCAGGTCGATCGCCTTGCGTGCGAACGTCTCCGCCTGCGCCCACTGGCCCTGCAGCAGCGCCAGCTCGGCGCGCTCCTGCAGCACCGCCGGGTCACCCGCCACGATCTCCAGCGCATGGTCCAGGCTGCTGGCGGCACCGGCCAGATCGTTGGCCTGGCGCTGCGCCTGCGCGGTCACCCGCAGATCTTCCACCTGCGAATCACGCAGCGGCTGCACCGACAGCTCCTTGTCGTCCGGACCCGCAGCTGCGTTCACGGCGGCCAGACGCTGCGCCGGCGTGGTGGTATCGACCGGCTTGACCACTGGCGGTGCGCTGCTCACGCAGGCGGCCAGGGCCAGACTGAGGCCGGTCAAGGCCAGGGGCTGCAACAGGGATCGCATGTTCATCGACATCATCGGCTCGGAGGAGGAGAGGCTGCGGCAGGTGCCGCGGCAGGTTCGGCAGGCGCTTCCGGCTTGCGGTCCAGTCCGAACCAGCTACGCCAGCCACCGCCTTCGCCTTCGGCACCGCCCTGCCCATCCGGCGACGTCGCCGGTGCGCACGGTGCATACGCCGGAGCGTAGCCGACCACGAACGGGAAGCGGCGGGCACCCGGGCAGCCTTCATCGGTCGTGTTGAGACCGGTGGGTGCCACCGACTGCCAGTCCAGGCCCTTGTTGCTGACCCGCAGCGGGGCACTCGGCAGGCGCTGGAAGATACCCGACCACACCCGCATCGCACCGGTGGCGCCGTACAGGCCGGCCTGCTCGTTCTGGTCGTTGCCGATCCAGATCACCGCCAGATGATCACCGGTATAGCCGGCATACCAGCTGTCACGGCCGTCGTTGGTGGTGCCGGTCTTGCCGGCCGGCTGCAGGCGGCCCAGGCCATCGGCATTCAGTCGCTGCGCGGTACCACTGGCGACCACCTGCTGCAGGCCGACGCTGATCAGGTTGGCGGCGATCGAGTCACCTTCCTGGGCCGGTGCCGGAGTCTTGTCATACCGCTTGAGCAGTTTGCCCTGCGGGTCGAGCACGCCACGCACCGCGTGCAGCGGCTGGATCTCACCGCCGGACGCGAGGAACTGGTACAGCTGCGCCATCGCGTACGGGCTCTGGTCGGTCGAGCCGAGGATCACCGCCGGATTCGCCTCGGCCTTGATGCCGGCCAGCACGTGGATCAGCTGGGTCACGCGTTCGGGGCCGACCTGCATGCCCACGCGCACCGTGGCCTGGTTGTAGGAATGCGCCAGCGCGTCGATCAGGCGCACGGTGCCATGGCTGCGGTTGTCCGCGTTGCCAGGGGTCCAGTTGCGGCCACGGCCGAGCTGGACGGTCACCGGTGAATCGTCGACCCAGCTGGCCAGCGAATAGCGGTCCGGCTGTGCCAGCGCCAGCAGGTACACGAACGGCTTCAGCAGCGAACCGACCGGGCGCTGTGCCTCGATCGCACGGTTGAAACCGACCTCGGACACTTCACGGCTGCCGATCACGGCCAGCACGTCGCCGTTGTGCACGTCGGTCAGCACCATGCCGGCCTGCAGTTCGGGGCGACGCTTGCTTTCCAGCGACTTGATGGTGCGGGTCACCGCACCTTCGGCATAGGCCTGCGCGGACGGCGACATGCCGGTCATCACGCTCAGGCCGGCCCCCTGCAGTGCCGATTCCGGATAATCATGGCCGAGCTGGCGGCGAACCAGATCGACGTAGGCCGGGAAGCGGTTGGCCGCAACCAGGCCGGGGGTCTTGGGCACCCCCAGCGGCGCTTTCAGCGCACGTTGGTACTCGGCGTCGTCGATCAGCGTGGCCTCGTGCAGCTTGCCCAGCACGAAGTTGCGGCGGTCCAGCGCACGTTCCGGGTTGCGCCGCGGATCATAGAAGGACGGGCCTTTGACCAGGCCGATCAGCAGCGCGATCTGCTCGGTTTCCAGCGACGACAGGTCGCGGCCGAACCAGAACTCGGCACCGGAGGACATGCCATGGATCGCCTGGCTGCCGCGCTGGCCCAGGTACACCTGGTTGAGGTAGGCCTCGAAGATGGTGCGCTTGTCGTAGCGCGCTTCCATGATCAGCGCGTAGAGCACTTCGTTGAACTTACGGGTGACCGTCTGTTCCTTGCCGATGCCGAGCAGGCCGCTGCGGGCCAGCTGCTGGGTCAGCGTAGAGGCGCCCTGGCGGCTCTGGCCACCGGAGCGGATGGTCACCCACACCGCACGGGCGATGCCGGACAGGTCGATGCCGTGGTGGCGGTTGAAGTCCTTGTCCTCGACCGCCTGCAGGCCGGTCACCAGCAGGTCCGGCGCCTCATCCATGCGGATCAGGCGGCGTTCTTCCTGCTTCTGCCCGTACAGGGTGGCGATGCGCGCCGGGTCCAGCCGTGCGGCCTTCAGCGCCTTGCGGTTGTCGGCATCACGCAGCGACGCGACCGCACCGTCGGACAACGACAGTTCCAGCCGGCGCGGGGCAACCCGGCCGTCGACATCGTTGTAGCCGCGGCTGGAAATGACGAAACGCCCGCCGTTCACCGCATAGGTGGCTGGCTCCTTGCCCTGGCCGTCATCGCGGTAGGCAGAAGCGGCCAGCTCGGTCTTCAGGGTCGCCGCATCCATTGCCTTGCCGGGCGTGAGCACCAGCGGACGCGCGTACACACGGGTCGGAATCTGCCAGCGCAGTTCACCGAAGCGTTGGGTGACCTGCTGGTTCAGGTACAGCGTATAGGGGATCAGGAAACCCAATCCCAACGCGACCGCAGCCATGCTCCAGGTGATCAGCCGGCGCCGCCACAGCGGGCCGTTGTCCTGCTGGTCGTCGTCGTCGAAATCGTCGATGTCGTCGGAATCGTAGCGTCGGGGCACGGGGATGCGAGAATGTAAGGTCTGGCGAGTCTACCCCAGCCGCTGCGGCTGGCGGATTCTCCCGGGTTCCCCTGCTTAAGCTGGAGTTGCAACCGGATGGCGATGTCCCTGGCCGAGATCCGATACCTGATCAACCGCCTGTCGGGCCTGGCCCGCCGGAGCCTGGCCAGCCTGCGTACCCGTGGGTGGCGGGCGACCTGGCAGCGCATCCGCGTGCACACCCAGCGCGCCGTCCCCGCCCCACGCACGCCGTTGTTCCTGCCACCGGAACAAGCGTTCGCCCCCTTCACGGTGCCGTTCAGTGAAACGCCGGAAGTGAGCATCGTCATCCCGGTCTACAACCACGTCGGCCACACCCTGGCCTGCCTGCGCGCCCTGGCAGCGCACCCGCCGGCGGCGGCCTGCGAGATCCTGGTGGTGGATGACGGCAGCAGTGATACCACCCCGCAGTGGATGCCACAGGTGGCCGGACTGCGCTATGAGGTACGTGAGCGCAATGGCGGCTTCATCGAAGCCTGCAATGACGGCGTCGCACGCGCACGCGGCCGCTTCGTGGTGCTGCTCAACAACGATACGGTGCCGCAGCCGGGCTGGCTGGATGCACTGCTGGACACGTTCGCCAATACCCCCGAGGCCGGGCTGGTCGGCAGCCAACTGCTGTACCCGGATGGCCGACTGCAGGAATCGGGGGGCGTGATCTTCGCCGACGGCAGCGGCTGGAGCTACGGCCGCTTCGAGGCCGCCGACGACCCGCGCTTTGCCAGCCTGCGTGACGTCGACTACTGCTCCGGCGCGGCGCTGATGTTGCCGCGCGCCCTCTGGCAGCAGCTGGGCGGCTTCGATACCCGTTACAAGCCGGCGTACTACGAGGACACCGATCTGGCTTTCCGCGTTCGCGCCCAGGGCCTGCGAGTGCTGGTGCAGCCGGCCAGCCGCGTGGTCCACGATGAAGGCACCAGCAACGGCACCGATACCGGCAGCGGGGTGAAGGCCTACCAGGTGCGCAACCAGGCCATCTTTGCGACCAAGTGGGCGGCCGAGCTGGCCCACCATCCTGCAGTGGGTGCGGTGCCGTCGCCTGCGCTGCTGCAGCGCGGCCGCCGCCAGGTGCTGATCCTCGATGAGGAAGTCCCGAGGCCCGATCGCGATTCCGCCTCGCTGCGCCAGGTCAACCTGATCCGCCTGCTGCTGCAGGGCGGCGCTCACGTGGTGTTCGTCCCCACCCGCCGCGAACACGGCGGCGCTGCCACCGAGGCGCTGCAGCGGATGGGCGTGGAAGTCTGGTACGCGCCGTTCATTGATGGCGTGGCCGGCTGGCTGCGCACGCACGGTGCGCGCTTCGACGTGGCGCTGCTGGTCCGCCATCATGTTGCCCACGAGTGCCTGCCGCTGCTGAAGCGCTATGCCCCGCAGGCACGCACGGTATTCGACACCGTGGACCTGCACTACCTGCGCGAACGCCGCGGTGCCGAAGTCGCCGGCGACACCAGCCTGCTACGGGCCGCCGAGCGCACCCGTACCAGCGAACTGGCGGTGATGGAGCAGTGCGACATCACCGTGCTGGTCAGTGCCGCCGAGCGCGAGCAGCTGCAGGCCGACGCACCCGCCGTGCAGGTGGAACTGATCTCCAACCTGCATGACCTCGCCGGTGCCGGCAAGCCGTTCGAACAGCGCCATGACCTGGTGTTCGTCGGTGGCTTCCGCCATCCGCCGAACCTGGATGCCATGGAGTGGTTCATCGGCGAAGTCTTTGCCGGCATCCGCGCCCGTCTGCCCGAGGTACGCCTGCACTGCATCGGTGCCGCCACGCCGGAATCGCTGCTGGCGTTGGCCGCTCGCCAGCCGGGCGTGCAGATGCATGGCTTCGTCGAGGACATCACGCCTTACATGGACGGTGCCCGCATTTCCATCGCGCCACTGCGCTTCGGCGCCGGCGTGAAGGGCAAGATCAACCTGAGCATGGCCCATGGCCAGCCGGTGGTCGGTACCACCTGCGCCGTGGAAGGGATGCACCTGCACCCGGGCCAGGACGTACTGGTGGCCGATGATGCGGCGGGCTTCGCCGATGCGGTGGTCCGCCTGTACCAGGATCCGCAGCTGTGGCAGCAGTTGTCCGACGCCGGCCTGGCCAACATCGCAGAGCACTTCTCCCTCGACGCTGCCCGCGCGACCGTGCAGCGGGTGTTCTTCACCTAATCCGGGCGACCGCCGGCGCGGCGCAGGCGGTCTTCGAACGCCGGCAGCTCGGCCAGGTCCGGTTGCAGCAACCGGGCCTGTTCGGCAGCGTGTGCGGCAAACGCCAGGTCTCCATTGCCGAGCCGTTCGCTGCCGATCGCCAGCCAGCGCTGGGCCAGGCGCAGGCGTGCCGCGGGAAGTCCAGCCGCGGTCGGCGACAGGGTCTGCCACGCCTGCAGGCAGGCACCGGCCGCCTGCACGCGATTCTGCCGCAGGTTGTCGTCGAAACAACTTCGGCTGGCCGGCAACAGGCGGGCTGCAGCGGCCTTCACCCGTGCATCGCGTGGCGCCAGTGACTGCGCTTCGCGCAACGCGTCGAACGCACTGTGGCCGGGCGGACTGATCCACTGCCCAGCGCGTTCGGCGCGCTCGATCCTGCGCAGGTGGTCGCGCAGTTGGCGCTCGCGCTGCGTGTTGCTGACCGACGGCTGCTGCAGCGCCTTCTGCGCCTGGTGTGCGCGCTGCAGACGCTGTGCGAGCTGCTGTCGTGCGGCCGGCGAGGCGCCCAGTTCTTCCGCCAGCGCTGCATCCGCCTGCGCCGCCTCGAACTGGAAGTCGTCGGCCTGCTTCTGGCTGCGTGCCAGTACGGCCTGCAACGCCTGTTCGCGGCCACGCTGGGCATTGGGATCATCGGCCGCCACCCCAAGAACCGCCAGGAACCCCTTGGCCGCCACGTCCAGCTGCCGCCGCTGCAATGCACGTTGCGCCTGCCTCAGGCGCTGATCGACTGCCCGCGCCAACGCCTCCTGGCTGGCGGGCAGATCGGCGTGGCCGGCATCGAACTGGCGCGCGCGCTGCACGATCGCAGCGGCTTCGGCCAGGTCCCCGCGCCCGGCCAGCGTACGCGCATGCTGCAGCAGATCGCTCAGTGCATCTTCGCGCCCTTCCAGCGCCGGCAGGTTGTCTGGCTGCAGTGCCAGGATGCGCTGGAACAGCGGCAGTGCACTGCTGTCGCCATCGTCGAGCCGCCCGGCAGCGAGGGCATTGCGGGCCAGCGCCAGCAGCGCACCGATGCCCGCCCCGGCACTGCGACGTGCCTGCAACTGGCGGGCGACGGCATCTGCATCGCCTTGCGGCACCTGCAGTTCGCGGGCCAGTGCCAGCGCCTGCGCACTGCCGTCGAGATCATTGCTCTCAAGTTTGTCGCGGGCCTGCTGCAGGGCGGCGGCGGCCGTTCGTGCCAGGCCTTCACGGGCCTGCGGACGGTCGCCATCCAATGCCAGCACGGCCTGGTAACGTTCGCGTGCGCCACTGCCGTCGGCCGCGCTCAGTCGGCCGCTGGCAAGCGCACGATCGCCCTCGACCAGCAGCTGTTCGATCTGCGGTTCATCCCAGAACCAGTCAGCCAACGGCTTGCGCAGCAGCACCAGCAGCACGAACACCGCCAGCGCTGCGACCAGCGCCCAGCGCCACACCCGGCGCGCGTGGCGGGCCTGCAGCCACCACCAACGGCCTTCGCGGCGGACGCGGTCCAGCGCAGGATGTTCAGCGCCATGCGGGCGATGCGGAGGCTCGCGTTCCATGCGTGCAGGGTAGCCGGGGCAGCGTGAAGCTCAGCCGAGGCGACGCGCCTCGCTCACGCCGGGCAGCGCATCCAGCTTGCCCAGCAGGGTCGACAGCTGGCCGTAGTCGCTCACCTTCAGGCGCAGGCGCAGATGGGCACGGCCACTGTTGCGCACGTTGTCACTGTGGATGTCGAGCACGTAGGCGTCTTCCTGGGCGATCAGGTTGGTGATGTCCTTCAGCAGCCAGCGGCGGTCGACTGCAGTGACCACCACGTCCACCTCGTAGCCACCGCCGGCCTGGCCCCACTCCACCGGCAGGATGCGCTGCGGGCTGGTGGCTGCCAGCCGGGCCAGCGCAGCACAGTCTGCACGATGTACGGTGACACCCCGGCTACGGGTCAGGTAGCCGACGATCGGTTCGCCGGCCACCGGCTGGCAGCAACGCGCCAGCTGTACCAGCAGGTTGCCCACGCCCTGCACGGTGAACTTGGACTTGCCCAGGTTCTCGCGGCGCGCGGTCGGGCGTGGCAGGCTCGGCGCAGGTGCCGGCTGGCTGGCCGCACGCTCCGCCTCCAGCAGGGTACGGCTGACCTGGTTCGGGCCGGTATCACCCAGCGCCACCTGGATGTAGAGATCGTCGACGCTGTCGGCATGGAACTTCTTCGCCGCCACCGACAGGTCCGAATGCTGCAGGCCGAGCCGCTTCAGTTCGCGCTCAAGCAGTTCGCGGCCGGCCTGCACGTTGCGCGCGCGATCCAGCTTGTGGAACCAGCTGCGCACCTTTTCGCGCGAGCGGTTGCTGGCCAGGAAGCCGTTGGCCGGCATCAGCCAGTCGCGACGCGGGTCGGCCTCCTTGCCGGTCAGGATCTCGACGCGGTCGCCGCTGCGCAGGCGGTAGGTCAGCGGCACGATACGGCCATTGACCTTCGCACCACGGCAACGGTGGCCCACCATCGTGTGCACCTGGTAGGCGAAATCGAGCGGCGTGGCCCCCTGCGGCAGGTCCAGCACCTCGTCCTTCGGGCTCAGCGCATAGACCCGGTCCTCGGTCAGTTCGGCATCGAGCGCCCCGGCCAGTTCATTGCCCTGCCCATCCTGCGCCTGCTCCAGCAGTTGGCGCATCCAGGTGATCTTGCGGTCGAAGGACTTTTCCGCGCCCTTGCCGCCTTCCTTGTACTTCCAGTGCGCGGCCACGCCCAGCTCGGCCTGCGAATGCATCTCGTGGGTACGGATCTGCACTTCGATGGTGCGGCCTTCCGGACCGACCACGGCGGTATGCAGCGAGCGATAGTCGTTGGCCTTGGGCCGGGCGATGTAATCGTCGAACTCGCTCGGCACCGGCGCCCACAGCGCATGCACCACGCCCAGCGCGGCATAGCAGGCGGCGACATCATCGACCATCACCCGCACCGCGCGGATGTCGTACAGCTGGTCGAACGCCAGCCGCTTCTTCTGCATCTTCCGCCAGATGCTGTAGATGTGCTTCGGGCGGCCACTGACCTCGGCCTTGATGCCCTGCGCGACCAGTTCGCGCGACAGCACCTTCTTGACGTTCTCGACGTAGCGCTCGCGGGCGATGCGGGTTTCGTCGACCTCGCGGGCGATGCGCCGATAGGTCTCCGGCTCCAGGTGGCGGAACGCCAGGTCCTCCAGCTCCCATTTCAGCTGCCAGATGCCCAATCGATTGGCCAGCGGTGCATGGATGTCACGGGTCAGCTGCGCCAGCGCGCGACGCTGCTCATCGTCCAGCTTGTCGGCCGCGCGCATGCGCGCCAGCTGCCGCGCCAGCAGGATGGGCACCACGCGCAGGTCACGGATGATCGCCAGCAGCAGGCGGCGCAGGCCCTCGCTGTTGCGCCCTGCCTCACGTCCGGCATGCAGTGCCCAGACCGGGTCGGCCGCATCCTGGCCATCCAGCAGGCCGATCACTGCGGCCTTGTGGTTGCCCAGCGGCAGTTGCTCCAGGCTGGCGCGCAGGCCGGGCAGATCGAACAGCAGGGCCGCGACCACCGCGCCTTCGTCGGCCGAGAGCATCGCCAGTGCGTCGAGGGTGTCGCCCAGCACCGACCAGCTGGCGCGCATCTGATGGTCGCAGTCCGGCGCTTCCCAGTGCCCGCGCAGGGCCTGGCGCAGCGGAGCAGGCAGCACGGCTGCCGAGGGGCGGTTCAACAAGGCATCCAGGCCGGGGACGGAAGCGCGGTTCACAGCATCGAGCAGGCAAGACAGAGGCCCCTACACTAGCGCCGGCGCCGTTCAGGGACAATCACCGCGGCCACCATCACCCGGCATGAAGACATGCCGCTACACTCGCGGGCAAACCCAGGAGAGTCCCGACATGTCCTCGATCGTCCCGCGTTTCCGTCTACGGCTGCTGGCCTGTGCCGCACTGTTGCTGTCCCTGTCGGCGCCTGCGCTGGCCCAGCGCGTGGTGGAGGGTGACCTGCAGCAGCAGATGTCACCGGCCGAGTTCAAGGCGGCCGGCCTGGACAAGCTCAACGCGCAGGAACTGGCCACGCTGAACCGCTGGCTGCAGGGCAAGGTCGAAGCGGCCACCACCCAGGCGGTTGCGGCCGTACGGGAAACGGCGCGCGAGGAAGGCCGTCAGGAAGTGATCGTGAAGAACCGCGGCTTCTTCGATTTCGGCAGCAGCGAACCGATCACCGGTGTGCTGCAGGGCGAGTTCCGCGGCTTCGGCAAGGGCCGCATCTACGTGCTGGACAACGGCCAGGAATGGGAGCAGACCGACACGTCCACGACCCCTGGGGTGCGCAAGCAGTCGCCAAACGTCAGTATCAAGCCCGGAATGCTCGGTGTCTGGTACATGAAGATCGAAGGCGTGAACGTACAACCGAAGGTACGCCGTACCAAGTAACGGATTGCCTGTCCTGTGGAGCCTGGCGGATGCTCGGCTGCTTTCCGATGGAACGCGATCGTCCATCGCCAGCAGTCGAGCATCGGCTCGGCTCGGCGCTACAGGACAGGATTCACGCCTGGCGCAGTGCGGTCACCCGCTGCGCCAGCTTCTTCGCCGAGATGCCGGTGCGTGCACCCAGCTCCTGCGCGAACAGCGATACCCGCAGCTCTTCCAGGTCCCAGCGCAGGGCCTGCCACTGCGGGCGCTCGCGCAGTCCCTGCTGCTCCCCCGCTTCCAGCGCTTCCAGGAAGGGATGCAGTTCCAGCATGCGTGCCTGGTCACGTGGCGGATCACGCTTGGCGCGCTCGGTGCGCAGGATCATCGCCTTCAGATAGCGCGGGTACTGTGCCAGCGCGTCAGCCGGCGTATCGCGCAGGAAGCCGGGATGGATCAGGCCGACCAGCTGCGCTTCCATGTCGTCCAGATTGCCGCGCGCCCAGCCCATCAACGGTGCTTCCAGCATCGGCTTCAGTTCCGCCACCAGCGCCAGGATGGTCTCGGCCAGTTTCAGCCGCGACATGGCCTCGCCGAACAACGCCTTGGCCGCATGCTCACGTCGCTGTTCGAAGGCCGCCGCATCGCGGATGTCTTCCAGGCCCTCGGCCAGCACCGCGTTCATCGCCGCATCGACCAGGTCGCCACGCAGGCGCTCCTGCGACTCGATCGCCGCATACAACAGGCCGGTCTTGGCACCGACCGGCAGCTGCTTGCGCGCCTGCTTCACCTTCTCGGCCAGGGCAATCTCCAGCAGCCGGCGCACGCCCAGCGGATGGGCCTCCTGCGCCTGCTGGCGATCGGCGAAGATGCGCAGCGCCACGCTGTCGCCCTCGTCCAGCAGCGCCGGATAGGCCGGCACGCCCGCTTCACCGGGTACCTGCAGCGGAATCGGCGTGGCCGGGAACGTGCGCAGGCCATCGGCGGCCATCTCGCGCCCAGCGCGTGCAGCGAACGCATCGCCGGCACGACCACCGAATTTCGCGCGCAGTGCGTCCAGATCGCGCGAGGTCGCCAGCACCTTGCCCTGCTCGTCGCGCAGCCGCAGGTTCATGTGCAGGTGCGGTTCGATCGAACCAGGCTCGAAATCGAGCGCGGTCACCGTTGCGCCGGTCGCACGTGACAGGAAGCGCGCCAGTTCGCCGGTAATGGCATCGGCGCTGGGCTGCGGGAACGCCTCGTAGAACGCGCGGCCGAAGTCCGGTGCCGGCACGTAGTTGCGGCGCATCGCCTTGGGCAGGCTGCGGATCAGTGCCGAGGCCTTGTCGGCGACGAAACCCGGCGCCAGCCAGCCCAGTTGCACCGGGTCCAGTGCGTTGAGCAGGTGCAGCGGTACGTCCAGGGTCACGCCATCGTCGTCGGCACCCGGTTCGAAGCGGTAATGCAGCGGCAGGCGCGCCTGGCCCAGCGGCAGGTACTTCGGATAGCGCTCCTGTTCGCTGCCCTCACCCGGCAACAGATCGACCAGGGACCAGTGCAGGGTCTTGCGTTGTTCCGGCGCCAGCCCCTTCCACCAGGTGTCCAGCCCCGCCGCCGAATGGATCTGCGGCGGCACCCGGTCCAGGTACCAGCGCGCCTGCCAGTCCTCGTCGGCAACGATGCCAGCACGGCGCAGCTTGGCTTCTTCCTCGCGGGCGATCTCCAGCACTTTCTGGTTGTCGGCCACGAAGCTGGCGCGGGTGTTGATCTCACCGGTCACCAGTGCCTGGCGCACGAAGATGTCGTGCGCTTCGCCCGGCGCGATGCGGCCGTAGTGCACCGGCTTCTTCGGCGCCAGCACCAGGCCGAACAGGCTGATCTGCTCGGAGGCCAGCACCTGGCCCTGCGCGCGCGACCAGTGCGGATCGAAGTGCTTGCGCAGCAGCAGGTGCGGCAGTTCGGCGATCACCCAGTCCGGCTCGATCGCCGCCAGGGTCATGCCCCACACCTTCTGCGTATCCAGCAGGTTGGCCACCAGCAGCCACGGCGGCGGCCGCTTGGACAGCGCCGAACCCGGGAACGGCAGGAAGCGGCGCTGGCGTGGCGCCTGGAAATCGCCCTTCTCGGTGCGGTGGCCGATCTGCGTCGGCAGGCCCGCCACAAGCGCCCGATGCAGGGTCTGGTACGCAGCGGCACGCACGCGTTCGCTGAAACCGCCGCCAACCGGTGCCTGTTCCTTCTGCGCGCGCACGGGCACTGGCGCCGGGGCCGCCTCGGCCTTGCCTTCGCGGGCCAGGCGCGCGGCACGGTGCAGCTGGCCACGGGTGGCCTTCACTGCAGCGGCGTCATCGCGCGCCGGAGCCGGTGCACTGCTGCCAGCCAGCAACGGCGCCATCGAGGCCTCGTTGGCCTCTTCCTTCCAGCCCAGTTCTTCGCACAGCAGGCGCAGCTGTCGATGCAGCTCGCGCCATTCGCGCATGCGCAGGAAACCGAGGAAATGGCGACCGCACCAGTCGCGCAGCTTGGACTGGGTCAGGTCTTCGTGAGCCTGCCGATAGGCATCCCACAGGCGCAGCACGCCGACGAATTCGGACCGCCCATCGGCGAACTGCGCATGCGCGCTGTCGGCCGCGCCACGCGCTTCGGGCGGGCGCTCGCGCGGGTCCTGGATGCCCAGGAACGAGGCGATCACCAGCATCGGCCGCAGGCAGCCGGCGGCCTGCGCGGCGACCAGCATGCGCGCCAGCTTCACGTCCACCGGCAGGCGTGCCATCTGCTTGCCGATGGTGGTCATGCGCCGCTCGGCGTCGATCGCGCCCAGTTCGGTCAGCTGTTGCCAGCCATCGGCCACCGCGCGTTCGTCCGGCGCTTCCAGGAACGGGAACTCCTCGATGCGGCCCAGGCCCAGCTGCAGCATGCGCAGGATCACCCCGGCCAGGCTGGAGCGGCGGATTTCCGGATCGGTGAACTCCGGCCGCGCCTGGAAATCGGCCTCGGCATATAGGCGGTAGCAGATGCCCTCGGCGATACGGCCGCAGCGGCCCTTGCGCTGGTTGGCGCTGGCCTGCGAGATCGGCTCGATGTGCAGGCGGTCCAGCTTGTTGCGCGGGCTGTAGCGCTTGACGCGGGCAAAGCCCGGATCGACCACGTAGCGGATGCGCGGCACCGTCAGCGAGGTTTCCGCCACGTTGGTGGCCAGCACGATGCGCCGGTTCGGCCCGGGATTGAACACCCGGTCCTGGTCCTGGTTGGACAGGCGCGCGTACAGTGGCAGCACCTCGGTGTTGCGGTACTTGCGCCGTTCCAGCGACTGGTGCGCATCGCGGATCTCGCGCTCACCCGGCAGGAAGATCAGCACGTCGCCGCGCCCATCCAGGCGGGTGATCTCGTCGATGGCCGACACGATGGCGTCGTTGACGGTGCGCTCGCCCTGCTCTTCGCCCTCGCCTTCCAGCGCGCGGTAACGCACTTCCACCGGATAGGTGCGGCCTTCGACGCTGATCACCGGCGCATTGTCGAAATGCTGGGCGAAGCGTTCGGTGTCGATGGTGGCCGAAGTGACGATCAGCTTCAGGTCCGGGCGCTTGCGCAGCAGCTGCTTCAGGTAGCCCAGCAGGAAGTCGATGTTGAGGCTGCGTTCGTGCGCCTCGTCGACGATGATCGTGTCGTAGTTCGACAACCAGCGATCGCTGGCGATTTCCGCCAGCAGGATGCCGTCGGTCATGAACTTGATGCGGCTGTCTTCGCTGACCTTGTCGTTGAAGCGCACCTGGTAGCCGACCAGCTGGCCCAGTTCGCTCTGCAGTTCCTGCGCCACGCGGCTGGCCACCGCACGCGCGGCAATCCGTCGCGGCTGGGTGCAGCCGATCATGCCGGCCTGGCCACGGCCTGCGGCCAAGCACAGTTTCGGCAGCTGGGTGGTCTTGCCCGAGCCGGTTTCACCGGCGATCACCACGACCTGGTGGTCGCGGATCAACCCGATGATGGCGTCGGCTTCACGCGCAATCGGCAGCTGCGGGTCCAGAGTAATGGACGGCTGCTGCTGCGCCCGGACCTGCCGGCGCTGCACCGACGCCTGCAAGGCCTGCTCGAAGGTGGCGGCCAGCACCGCATCCTGTGGCTTGGCCTGGCAACGCGAGAGCATTCCCAGCAAACGGCCCCGGTCGCGGCTCATGGCGCCGTCGATGGCGGCACGCTGTTGGCGCAGGCGGGGCGGCGGATTTTTATCGATAGAGTTCATCAATCGGTTCGTTCAAAACTTTGAAAGCGACCAGTCATCACGACCGGTTTATTGTGAAGGCCAACGATTCCACAAGGAGGAACCCCATGGCGAAGACCAAGAGCACGACCAAGGCCAAGACCGGCAAGCAGAAGCTTGCAGCGGCGGCACCGTCGGCGCCGAACATCGATATCGGGATCACCCAGGGCGACCGCAAGAAGATCGCCGACGGTCTGTCGCGCTTCCAGGCCGATGCGTTCACGCTCTACCTGAAGACGCACAACTTCCACTGGAACGTGACCGGGTCGATGTTCAACTCGCTGCACACCATGTTCGAGACGCAGTACACCGAGCAGTGGGCGGCACTGGACGACGTGGCCGAGCGCATCCGCGCGCTGGGCTTCAATGCCCCGGGCTCCTACCGGGAATTCGCTGCGCTGACCTCGATCGCCGAGGAACCGGGCCTGACCGACAGTGCGGACTGGCGTGAAATGGTACGCCAGTTGGTGGTCGCCAACGAAGCGGTCTGCCGTACGGCACGTGAAGTGCTGGAGGTGGCGGCCAAGGGTGACGACGCGCCGACCGAGGATCTGATGACCCAGCGCCTGCAGACTCACGAGAAGTACGCCTGGATGCTGCGTTCCCTGCTGCAGTAAGGGTTGGGGGCGGCAGGGCTTGCAGCCCTGCACCCGCCGAAGCCTTCAAGCCAGAGCCAGAGCAAAAGCCAGTTTCCTGAAGGTTGGCGGGGTGGGTCCGGTTGAGGGGGACGCCGTAAATCCGTCCATGGGGGCTTGGTCGCGGCATCCATGCCGCTCACACCCCCTCAACCGGACCCACCCCGCCTTCGACAGATTTTCGCGATCTGCCAGGGCATTGCTTGGGGTCAGATCCGTTTTCCGCAGGAAAACGGATCTGACCCCATTTTGTTTGTCGATATCTGACAGATTTCATCCACGCATGGCGTGGATGGATCCACCGTCACCGGGAAACTGTCGGGGGTGGGGCGGTGTGGGCTTGCAGGACCGTTGGCGCCATGGATGGCGCCATCGAGCCCCCAAGGACGGGTTTACGGCGTGTCCTGCAAGCCCACACCGCCCCGCCCAGCCAGAAGACACCCCAGAGCCGGCTGTTGCCTTTGACGTTGCTCTGGCTTGTAGCAGGTGCAGGGCGCAGCCCTGCCGCCGCCTCCGGGAGGTAAACTAGCCGGATGCCTTCCCGTCCCGCGCACGACCTGCTCCAACGCGTCTTTGGTTACGACGATTTCCGTGGTCCGCAGCAGGACATCGTGGAGCATGTGGCTGCCGGTCATGATGCCCTGGTACTGATGCCCACCGGCGGTGGCAAGTCGCTGTGCTACCAGGTCCCGGCCCTGCTGCGTGACGGATGTGGCATCGTCATCTCGCCGCTGATCGCGCTCATGCAGGACCAGGTCGAGGCCCTGCGCCAGCTCGGCGTGCGTGCCGAGTACCTGAACTCGACCCTGGACGCCGAGACCGCTGGCCGCGTCGAGCGCGAACTGCTCGCGGGCGAGCTGGACATGCTCTATGTCGCCCCCGAGCGCCTGCTGACCGGCCGCTTCCTGTCGCTGCTGTCGCGCAGCCAGATCGCCCTGTTCGCCATCGATGAAGCACACTGCGTGTCGCAGTGGGGCCATGATTTCCGCCCCGAGTACCGCCAGCTGACCGTGCTGCACGAGCGTTGGCCACAGATCCCGCGGATCGCGCTGACCGCCACCGCCGATCCGCCGACCCAGCGCGAGATCGCCGAGCGCCTCGATCTGCAGGAAGCACGCCACTTCGTCAGCTCCTTCGACCGCCCCAACATCCGCTACACCGTGGTGCAGAAGGACAACGCCCGCAAGCAGCTGACCGATTTCCTGCGCGGCCACCGTGGCGAGGCCGGCATCGTCTACTGCATGTCGCGGCGCAAGGTCGAAGAGACCGCCGAATTCCTCTGCGGCCAGGGCTTCAACGCCCTGCCCTACCATGCCGGCCTGCCACCGGAAGTACGCGCCAGCAACCAGCGCCGCTTCCTGCGCGAGGACGGCATCGTGATGTGCGCCACCATCGCCTTCGGCATGGGCATCGACAAGCCGGACGTGCGCTTCGTCGCGCATACCGACCTGCCCAAGTCGATGGAAGGCTACTACCAGGAAACCGGTCGCGCCGGCCGCGATGGCGAGGCCGCCGAGGCCTGGCTGTGCTACGGCCTGGGCGACGTGGTGCTGCTCAAGCAGATGATCGAGCAGTCCGAAGCCGGCGAAGAGCGCAAGCAGCTGGAGCGGTCCAAGCTGGACCACCTGCTGGGCTACTGCGAGTCGATGCAGTGCCGTCGCCAGGTGCTGCTGGCCGGTTTCGGCGAGACCTATCCCCAGCCCTGCGGCAACTGCGACAACTGCCTGACGCCGCCGGCCTCGTGGGACGCGACCATTCCGGCGCAGAAGGCGCTGAGCTGCGTCTACCGCAGTGGCCAGCGTTTCGGCGTCGGCCACCTGATCGACGTCCTGCGCGGCAGCGAGAACGAGAAGGTCAAGCAGCAGGGCCACGACAAGCTCAGCACCTACGCGATCGGCCGCGACCTCGACGCGCGCACCTGGCGCAGCGTGTTCCGCCAGCTGGTTGCCGCCAGCCTGCTGGAAGTGGACAGCGAGGGCCACGGTGGCCTGCGCCTGACCGACGCCAGCCGCGACGTGCTGACCGGCCGCCGCCAGATCAGCATGCGCCGCGATCCGGCCAGCAGCACCAGCGGCCGCGAGCGCAGCGCGCAGCGCACCGGCCTGTCGGTGCTGCCGCAGGATCTGGCGCTGTTCAACGCGCTGCGCGGCCTGCGTGCCGAACTGGCCCGCGAACAGAACGTGCCGGCCTTCGTGATCTTCCACGACAGCACCCTGCGCAACATCGCCGAACAGCGCCCGACGAGCCTGGACGAACTGGCCCGGGTCGGCGGCATCGGCGGCACCAAGCTGAGCCGCTACGGCCCGCGCCTGGTCGAGATCGTGCGCGAAGAAGGGTAGCGGCGGGCCATGCCCGGCGGCCCGTGGATCGGCCGCGCTTCGCGCTCGCTTGGCATGACCCGGCGCTACTCCTACGCTGCTGCCCTTGTAGAGCCGAGCCCACGCTCGGCTGCTTCTGCGGGGACGACAGCCGAGCATGGGCTCGGCTCTACATACATTGGTGCTGCTCCAACCTTGAACCGGCCATTCAGCCGGAAGTGCATCCGCGCTCGCTTGCAGCTAGATTAGCGCCATGTCCCTGGCCTCGACTCTGCTCCGTGTCGTGCTCATGCTCAGCCTGTTGCTCAACGGGTTGAACGCGGCCATGGCCAGCGGTCACGAGGAAATGGGCCGGATGGCCCACGCCGCAGCCACTGCTGTTGATGGCGACACTGCCGACTGCCACCACCACGCGGGTATGCAGGCCGACGAGGCCCCGCAGGCCAAGGCGCCCGCCCACGACGCCCACTGCCAGATCAAGGACTGCGTGCGCAGTTGTGCCCAGCACCCGCTGCTGATGGTACTGCCGCTGCCGGTCATGGCCGGCCCGGCGCTGTCGCTGGCCCCGCAGCCGATGCCGGCCACTGGCCGTCCGGCGCCGCCGCTGCCGCCGATCTCGCGTCCTCCCATCGGCTGATTCCACACGCACCGTGCGCCCTGCGCACCGTAGCCGGCCGCCTGCCGGCGTCTTTACGTGTCTGGAGTCACCACCATGAATACCCGCATTCCCCCCGGTCCGGGCGCTGTGCCCATGCCGTCGCGCCGCCTGTTCGTGCAGGGCCTGGCCGCCGGCGGCGTGGTTGCCGGCATCGCCGCTGTCGGCGTTCCGCAGCGCGCGCTCGCCGCCGCCACGGCCGCCCCACGGCTGGCCGGCGCCCCCGCCGTGCTCAGCGACACCCGCATCGAACTGGCCATCGGCGAATCGCTGGCCAACTTCACCGGCCGCACCCGCCCGGCGATCACCGTCAACGGCTCGCTGCCGGCACCGATCCTGCGCTGGCGCGAAGGCCAGACTGTGGACCTGTTCGTGCGCAACACGCTGGAACGCCATCCGACCTCGATCCACTGGCACGGCATCCTGCTGCCAGCCAACATGGACGGCGTGCCCGGCCTGAGCTTCAACGGCATCGGCCCCGGTGAGACCTATCACTACCACTTCGAGCTGAAGCAGTCGGGCACCTACTGGTACCACAGCCACTCGATGTTCCAGGAGCAGGCCGGCCTGTACGGTGCACTGATCATCGACCCCGCCGAGCCGGCGCCGTACCGGCACGACCGCGAGCACGTGATCATGCTGTCCGACTGGACCGACATGGACCCGGGCGCGCTGTTCCGCCGCATGAAGAAGCTGGCGGCGTACGACAACTACTACATGCGCACGCTGCCGGATTTCCTGCGCGACGTGAAGCGCGACGGCTGGTCGGCGGCGCTGTCTGACCGCGGCATGTGGGGACGGATGCGGATGACGCCGACCGACCTGTCCGACGTCAACGCCAACACCTACACCTACCTGATGAACGGCACCGCCCCGGCGGGCAACTGGACCGGGCTGTTCCGCAGTGGCGAGAAGGTGCTGCTGCGCTTCATCAATGGCGGGTCGATGACCTACTTCGACGTGCGCATTCCTGGTTTGAAGATGACCGTGGTCGCCGCCGATGGCCAGTACATCCACCCGGTGAGCATCGATGAGTTCCGCATCGCCCCGGCCGAAACCTACGATGTGATCGTCGAACCGAGCGGCCAGGATGCCTACACGATCTTCTGCCAGGACATGGGCCGCACCGGCTACGCCGCCGGCACGCTGGCGGTTCGCCACGGCCTGCAGGCGCCGATTCCCGAGCGCGACCCACGCGTGCTGCTGACCATGGCCGACATGGGCCATGGCATGTCGGGCCATGACATGGGCGGTGGTGGCCACGACATGGCCGCGATGAAGGGCATGGAAGGCGGCTGCGGCGCCAGCATGGGCCACGGGGCACAGGCTGGCGCCGATACCGCCAGCAAGGCACCGAAGCACCCGGCCAGCGAGCGCAACAACCCGCTGGTGGACATGCAGAGTTCGGCTACCGAACCAAAGCTGGACGACCCCGGCATCGGCCTGCGCGACAACGGCCGCCAGGTGCTGACCTATGGCGCGATGCGCAGCCTGTTCGAAGACCCGGATGGCCGCGAGCCGAGCCGTGAGATCGAGCTGCACCTGACCGGCCACATGGAGAAATTCTCCTGGTCGTTCGATGGCATCCCGTTTGCCAGCGCCGAACCGCTGCGGCTGAACTACGGCGAGCGCATGCGCATCGTGCTGGTCAACGACACCATGATGCAGCACCCGATCCACCTGCACGGCGTGTGGAGCGATCTGGAAAACGCGCGGGGCGAGTTCCAGCTGCGCAAGCACACCATCGACATGCCGCCCGGCACCCGCCGCAGCTACCGCGTGCGCGCCGATGCGCTCGGCCGCTGGGCCTACCACTGCCATCTGCTGTACCACATGGAAGCGGGCATGATGCGCGAAGTGAGGATCGAAGAATGAGCCGCTCACTGCTTTCCCCCAGCCTGCTGGCCCTGGGCCTGGCCGCCGCATTGCCGGTGTTCGCGCAGTCGCACGCTGGTCATGACATGGCCGCGATGGATCCGCCGGCGAAGACCGTGAAGGCACCGGTCGAACCTGTCGATCATTCGAAGATGGATCATTCGAAGATGGGTTCGGGCGCGATGGACCACTCAGCCATGGATCACTCGAAGATGGACCATTCCAGGATGGATCATGCGGCGATGGGTCACGGCGCGCCCGCGCCCACCGAACCGCGCGAGCCGATCCCGGTCCCGACCGATGCTGACCGTGCCGCTGCCTTCCCGCCCATCGCCCACGGTGCGATGGAGCATGCGCCAGAGATCAACAGCCTGCTGCTGATCGACCGGCTTGAGCATTGGGACGGCAAGAGCAGCAACGGCCAGGCCTGGGAGGCCACTGGCTGGATCGGCGGCAACATCAACCGCCTGTGGCTGCGCACCGATGGCGAACGCAGTCGTGGCCGCACCGAATCGTCGTCACTGGAAGCGCTGTATGGCCGCAGCGTGTCGCCGTGGTGGGACGTGCTGGTCGGCGTGCGCCAGGACTTCCGCCCGGCCGACTCGCGCACCTGGGCAGCGGTCGGCATCCAGGGCCTGGCGCCGTACAAGTTCGAAAGCTCGGCCACGCTGTACATGGGCTCCGGCGGCCAGGTGCTGGCCAAGGCCGAGGTCGAGTACGACGTGCTGCTGACCAACCGCCTGATTCTGCAGCCGCTGCTGGAAGCCACCGTCGCGGCCAAGGATGAACCGGAGTACGGCATCGGTCGCGGACTGAACAAGGTGGAGGCCGGTCTGCGCCTGCGCTATGAGTTCAGCCGCCGCTTCGCGCCGTACATCGGCATCAGCCACGAACGCACGTTTGGCGACACCGCCGACTACGCCGGTGACCACGCGCGCGACACACGCTGGGTGGCCGGCGTGCGCATGTGGTTCTGAGCAGCGGTTCGTGAGCAATGGCCAGCCCCGGCAGTCGCCGGGGCCGGCTACACTGCGCCACGCTCCATTGCAGGCCCCGCCATGTCGTTGCAGATCCGCCGCGCCACCCTTGCCGATGTCGACGCCCTGTCGGCGATCGCCATCACCACCTACAACGAAACCTGGGGCGACTCGTATCCGCCGCAGGAGCTGCACGATTTCCTGCAGGACCACTACAGCAGCAAGCCGCAGCGCATCGAACT
The DNA here is from genome assembly GCF_009659995.1 of Stenotrophomonas sp. MH181796. Classification (NCBI taxonomy): domain Bacteria; kingdom Pseudomonadati; phylum Pseudomonadota; class Gammaproteobacteria; order Lysobacterales; family Lysobacteraceae; genus Stenotrophomonas; species Stenotrophomonas sp. MH181796. The sequence goes on along the minus strand of NZ_RAHU01000004.1, from coordinate 158,729 downwards.
GTCCGATCCACGCAGTGCCATCTGGCTGTTGATGGACGGTGAGTCGGTGGTCGGCTATCTGGCCGCCGGTGCCAACACCCTGCCGCATGCCGAGTCACGCGAGGGCGACATCGAACTGAAGCGGTTCTACATCCTGGCCACACACCAGAACGGCGGCCACGGTGCACGCCTGATGGACGCGTTCATGGCGTGGCTGGACCAACCGCAGCGCCGCACCCTGTGGGTGGGCGTGTGGGAAGAAAATTTCGGCGCACAGCGCTTCTATGCGCGTTACGGCTGCAACAAGGTCGGCGAGTACGACTTCATCGTCGGCGACACCCACGACCGCGAGTTCATCCTGCGGCGGACGTGATCACGCGCCCCCTGTAGAGTCGAGCCATGCTCGACTATTGGCGGCAACAGCCAGTCGAGCATGGCTCGACTCCACAAAGCGCGAAGCGCCTAGAAGTCGAACAGCTCCGACAGGAAGCTGTCCTTCTTCTTTTTCTTGTATCCGTGGCCCCGATTGTCCTCGTAGCGCTGGCCCAAGTGGCGGGTATCACGGTGCATCACCGGCGGCGGAGAGGATGCCGGATGCTGCTGTACAGGCGCGGGCGGCGGCACGGCCGCACCGGCGCCGGCGCGCTCGATGATCTTGTCCAGTTCACCACGATCCAGCCACACGCCCCGACAGCCGGGGCAATAGTCGATCTCGATGCCATGGCGTTCGGCCATCTGCAGGGTCTGGGTCTTGCACACGGGGCACAGCATCGGCATTGCTCCTGTCGGTCCTGCATCGACTGTACCTGTGCGGTGATGACTGTGCGGCAACGCATGACCGATGGCACAGGGACTTCCGACGCACGCCGATGCGGCGGCAGTCGCACACACTGGGCCCCTGTTCCGCAGGGAGTGCGTACATGACCGCGTTGTCCCGCCTGCCCACCACCGCGCGCCTGCTGCTGGTCCTGCTGGGCGTTGGCCTGGGCCTGAACCTGCGCGATATCGCCGCGGCCGCAGGGACTCCGATTCCTGCCCTGCCCATGCCCTACGGCGGCAGCCTGCTGGACAATGCGCTGGCGGTGCTGGCGGCACTACTGTTGGCCGCGCTGCTGCGGCCCCGTGGCATGGGTCTGTCGGCCAGCCTCGGGCTGCGCGGAAATGGCTGGGGAGGCCCGATGTGGGTGCTGTTGGCCAGCCTGCCGTGCTGGCTGGGCCTGGCGCTGCTCGGTACCCCGAACACGGCGTTGACCACGCTGGATGCCACGATGCTGGGCGTGCTGTTCCCGCTGGCCGAGGAAGTGCTGTTCCGCGGCCTGGGCTTCGTGCTGCTGGTGAAGATCGTGCGTGGTCCGTGGCCGCTGCTCGCGCTGCCGCAGGCATTGCTGTTCGGCATGGTGCACTGGCTCGGCTTCGGCGGCTTCAACGGTGGCGGCATCGCGCTGTTCATTGGCGCGGTAATCGCCCTGGGCGGCTTCATCTTCGCCTGGCTGGACCATCTGGATGGCGACACCCTCTGGTGTGGCCTGGTCCTGCACGTGTCGATGAACCTGGCCTGGAATGTGTTCAGCCTTGATGACGCCGTCGCGCTCGGCTGGCAGGCCACCAGCCTGCGCATCGGCACGGCCCTGCTGGCGGTGCTGGTGCTGGCCTGGCACGTGCGCCGCCAGCGGCGCGGGCGGCTGTAACGCCCACTTAGCTTGCCGTGCACGCCGGGCTCACTACCGGCTTGCGCATACTTGCGCGCCTTTCGCTCCCCCTGTTGTCCGGAGTTGCCGCGTCATGTTGCTGTCCAAGCGCTTTGTGGAACCGCGCGTCCTGCTGATCGAGGACGCCGAGGAAACCCAGGAACTCAGTCGCCTCGCCCTGGAAAGCCAGGCCTGCCAGGTCACCGCTGTCAGCAGCGCCGAGGCCGCACTGGGCCTGCTCAACGCCGGCGAACCATTCGACCTGCTGTTCACCGACGTCTGCCTGGGCGGCATCAGCGGCATCGAAACCGCCAACCGCGTGCGCGAGCACCTGCCGCAGCTGCCGATCCTGGTCACCTCCGGCATGGACCAGCACCGCGTGCTGCCGCAGCTGCGCGCCGGCATCCACTTCCTGCCCAAGCCGTACAGCATGAGCGAACTGCTCGATGCCATCCGCCTGTGTTTCCGCCATGCAGCGGATGCCACGTTGATACCGCCGCCGCAGGCCAGCGCGGCCTGAGGCAATCATCCACGCCATGCGTGGATGCAACCGGTCGTCAACCGCTGCTGTACGGCCCGGTACCCGGGAACACCTTCAACAACGCGCGGGTGATCATGTCCGGGTAGACCGTGAAGTGGTCCTCGTCATCGATCACCATGTTCTCCACTTTCAACGAATGCCCGCTGGCGCGTAGCTGCTCGGCGAATTCGGCGTTGTGGCGCAGCATGTCGTTGCGGGTGAAGTAGCGCGGTTCGGGCTTGACCGTCTCGAAGCTGCCGACTGACAGCACCACCGTGGTCGGCTGCGCAGGCGCCTTGGCCTCGGCCTGCAGGCGCGGCACAAAGTGGTTGTCGAACCACAGCGACGGGCTGGACAGGATGTAGGTCCGGAACATGTCCGGACGCGTGGTCAGCACGTAGGCACCGAACAGGCCGCCATAGGAATGGCCGGCATAGGCGCGTCGCGCCGGATCGGTGCGGTAGCGCGCATCGATCATCGGCAACACGCGTTCGGCGAGGAAATCGCGGTAGTGTGCGGCGCCGCCATAGCTGACGTCATCGCTGTAGTCACGCGGATCGGTGCGCGCCGGATTGCTGGGGGTGTAATCACGCGAGCGGCTCTGCTTCGACGTCAGCCCCTCCTGCGGCGGCAAACCGACCAGGATGAAATCCTCGATGTTGACGCCCTTCTGCCCGACCATGTTGCGCACGCTGCGCACCAAGGGGAAGCTGTACAGCGCATCGGTCACGTACAGCACCGGATAGTGCTTTTCAGGGTGCGCGGCATAGTCGGCCGGCAGCGCCACCCAGATCGGATAGTCGCGGCCCATGGGGTCATGTATGCGCAACGCTTCCGTATCCGGCAGCACCACGCCTGGCGCAGCGGCTGCCGCGCTCTCCTTCGCTTCACTCTGCGCTGCCGGCGGCGCCACCGACATCGCACAGCCACTCACGGCCAGGCAGGCCGCCACACTCCATCCACGCACACGCTGCATCCACACGCTCCCGTTGCGGGCGGCGCACCGGATGGCACCGCTGCCGCATCCTTGCATGGCATGCGACACGGTGCCAGTGCGGTCAGGGCGAGGCCGGGGACGGCGCCGGGAAGAGCGTGCGCAGCGCCTGCAATGCGGCCGGATGATAGATCGTCGCGTGGGTTTCCTCCGGCAGTGGCAGGTACTTCACCAGCGGAGATGGCGATGACTGCTGCAGCAACTCGGCCAGTCGTGCAGTGGATGCGGCCAGCTCCGGCTGCCCACTGCTGGCCAGGAACACGCGCGGCTGCGCACGCGTCACCGCCGGCAGCTGCTTGGCCGCCCCGGCCAGCATTGCACCACGGTTCCACCACAGGCTGGGGTCCAGCGCGATGTAGCTGTTGAACAGTGTTGGCTCCTGCAGCAGCGTCTCGACCACGAACAGGCCGGCCAGCGATTCACCGATCAGCGCGCGCTCGTCGGTGGTCGGGTAGCGCTGGCGTACCTGTGGCATCAGTTCATCGCGCAGGAACGCGCGGTAGGCCGCCGATCCCCCAATGCGGGGCGCGATCTTCTGGTCCTGCGGGTCCTTGCTGGGGCCAGTCATGTCGCGGCGGCGTTCGGTGTTCTCGATGCCAACCAGCAGGAACGGACGCATGCTGCCGTTGCCGCTCAGCACCTGCACCAGCCCGGCCACATGCAGGAAGTCTTCACCGATGCCGCCGTCGGGCATGTACAACACCGGCAACGGCGCCTTCGGGTCCAGGCCCCATGGCTGCGGGCGATAGACATTGATGCGACGGGTTTCGCCAAGCACCTTCGACTCAATGGTGAAGGTCTCGCCGATCACCAGGGGTGTGGCGGCAGCGGGCGACGTGGTTTCGGCGGCCATCAGCGGTGCGGCGGAGACGACGGACAACAACAGCGACAGCACGATCAGACGCATGGGACGGCCCATCCTGGGAAAGTGCCGAGCATAGCGTCAGGGCCTCGAGCCGGGTGGGTCGCACTGCAATGCGATGGATTCACGCGAAGGCACATCCCTGCCGAACGCTCGATTCTGGTCCATGCGTGCTGGAACCATGATGCGCCCGCCGAGCGACGACGGGCCAGGATGGCGCTATGCTCGAAGCTGACAGCCCCAGCCGCCCTAGCCGACCACTACAAGGAGGTTTCGATGTTGAGTGCATTGATTGCTGTTGCCCTTGCCGCAGGCTCACCGCAACCCACAGGGAGCCAATCCACATCTGCGTCGTATGCGGACTGCCTGCTGGGTCATATCCAGCCGGGGTTGTCCGATCACGCGGTGCAGCTGGTGCAACAGGCCTGTGCCTCGAAGTATCCGGAGAGCTTCGTCGCATCGATGGAACTGGAGCGCAGGATGAGTGCACAGCGCCGGGCCGATTTCGAGGCGGAACGCGTCGCGATCGAGCGCTCTGCGAATGCCGCAGCAACGGCTGCACAGGAGGCTGCTGACGCAGCAGCCGCAACGGCAAAGGGAGCGCGGACGAAGTAGGAGCCCGGCACCGGGAGCAACAAAAAAGGCACCGCTTGGCGGTGCCTTTCTGAATGACCTGGGTCATTGGATGCAATGGTGGGCCGTGAAGGATTCGAACCTTCGACCAAAAGATTAAAAGTCTTCTGCTCTACCGACTGAGCTAACGGCCCATTGCACTGCCCCAGCCTTTCGGCGGGGTGGGCATTCTACCCTACTTTGGCGGGCAGCGCGAAGCCCGGGTGTGCCGAAGGTGCCGGCCAGCGGCCGGCACTACCCGATCTGGTGAGCCCGCTTAAACCTTCCGGGCCGCCGTCGCATCCCATCTGTGATCCTTCCCCGGAGCCATGGATGCGTCTGATCGTCAGCCTGATTGCTGCCTTGTTGCTGCCATGTTCGGTACTGGCCGCCCCTTCCCAGGTCGTCACCGATGATATCGGCCGCTTCTGGGCCACCTATGACGCGGTGCGCGCCGAGCCCGACGTCGAACGCCAGGTGGCACTCGTCCAGCAGCGCTACATCGATCCGGGCAGCCCTGGCCTGCGTGCACTGATGCAGGTGCGCCACTACACCGCCCGCGAGTACGCCGAGGCCATGCGTGCGTGGCCGCGCTTCTGGACGTCGGTACGCCCATTGACCGCCAACGCGCAGCAGGCCAGCGCCACCCTGGAACGGGACCTGGCCGCGTTCCGGGAGCTTTACCCGGCGCTGCGCCCGGCCACCATCACCTACGCGGTCGGTGTGCTGCGCACCGGCGGCACCACGCTGGGTGACAAGGTGCTGATCGGCGCGGAGATGGCGCTGGGCGATGAACGCGTGGACGTGAGCGAGCTGCCGGAGCCGATGCGCAGCCGCCTGCGGATCTTCTACGACAGCCGCCCGGGGGCGAACAACGCGCAGAACAACCTGCACGAGTACGTACATACCCAGCAGCGCGAGACCACCGGCAGCCTGGCCCAGTACGCGGTACGCGAGGGTGTTGCCGAGTATGTGGCCGAGCGACTGAGCGGGCGCCGGCCGGCATTGCCCTTCTACGACTACGGCGCAACACACGAGGCGGAAATCCGCACGCGCTTCATCGCTGAGATGGACGGCGATGACCTGGACAACTGGCTGTACAACAGCGCCCGCAATCCGTTCGGGGTGAGTGATGTGGGCTATTACGCCGGGTATCGCATCGCGCAGGAGTACATGCGACAGCAGGCTGATGAGAAGGCGGCGATCGCGCGGATGATCGAGCTGGACTATGCCGACCCGGGGGCGGTGCGGGCGTTTATTGACGCGTCGGGGTGGTTGCGGCAGAGATAACGCCGGGCCTTGCCTGGCAGACAGTGCCAACCAAGGTTGGCACCCACCATAGTCAGACCTGCCCGGCGGGTCAGGGAGTGCGAACCAAGGTTCGCACCCACCGAGGAGCAGTTCGCACCCACCATCTTGGAATTCACACCCATCAGGGAAGCCGGCCAGCGGCCGGCTCTACCAGACGCGGTCAGGCGTACAGCGTCGGGTCGGCGACGCCGGCTTCGGCAAAGCCTTGCGCGCGCAGGCGGCAGGCATCGCAGTGGCCACAGGCGGCGCCGTTGGCGTCGGCGTTGTAGCAGGACACGGTCAGGCCGAAGTCCACGCCCAGACGCACGCCTTCGCTGACGATCTGGCCCTTGCTGAGGAACTGCAGCGGCGCGTGCACCTTGATGCCTGCGCCTTCCACGCCCGACTTGGTAGCCAGGTTGGCCAGTGCCTGGAACGCGGCCACGAACTCTGGGCGGCAGTCCGGGTAGCCGGAGTAGTCCACGGCGTTGACGCCGCAGAAGATGTCGTTGGCGCCAAGCACTTCGGCCCAGCCCAGCGCCAGCGACAACATGATGGTGTTGCGCGCCGGTACGTAGGTGACCGGGATGCCGGCACCGCCGGCCTCGGGCACGTCGATATCGTCGGTCAGCGCCGAGCCACCAATGCTGCGCAGGTCCACGTCCACGGTCTTGTGCGCGACCACGCCCTGGGCCTTGGCCACGCGGGCGGCGGCATCCAGTTCGGAGGTATGGCGCTGGCCGTAGCGCACGCTCAGGGCATGCACGGCGAAGCCCTGTTCCTGGGCCATGGCGATGACGGCGGCTGAATCCATGCCGCCGGAGAGAAGCACGACTGCCTTCTTCATGGGTAAAACATCCGGTTGGGAGGGGAAAGCCAGCACGCTGTCCCGCGCCGGAGCTACATCAGGGAACGCTGCGCCGGCTCATCGGCCCGGCTCGTCGTTCCACAGGATTTTATGCAACTGCATCTGGAAGCGCACCGGCAGCCGGTCTTCGACGATCCAGTCGGCCAGCTGGCGCGCGGTGATCTCACCCTTGCTCGGCGAGAAGAACACGGTGCAACGCTTCACCAGATCGTGCTCGGCCACCATCGCCTTGGCCCAGTCGTAATCCTCGCGGTTGCAGATGACGAACTTGATCTGGTCGCGCGCGGTCAGCAGCGGCAGGTTTTCCAGGCGGTTGCGCGCCACTTCGGCCGAACCCGGGGTCTTGATGTCGACCACGCGCGATACCCGGGGGTCCACGGCGCTGACGTCCAGCGCGCCGGAGGTTTCCAGCGAGACGTCCATGCCGGCGTCGCACAGCTTCTGCAGCAGTACCAGGCAGCGCTTCTGTGCCAGCGGCTCGCCACCGGTCACGCAGACGTGGCGCACGCCCTGGGCCAGCACCTCCGTCACGATGTCGTCGATGTCCCACCAGGTGCCGCCGTGGAAGGCATAGGCGGTGTCGCAGTACTGGCAACGCAGCGGGCAGCCGGTCAGGCGCACGAACACGGTCGGCCAGCCGGCGGTATCGGCTTCGCCCTGCAGCGAGGTGAAGATCTCGGTGATCTTCAGGCGTGGCAGCGGCGACTGCACGATCTCGCTGGGCGTGGCGGCGGCGCTGGACGGGGTAACGGCGATCATGGCGGGGACTTCTTGGTGGGACACGTGGCGGGTGGGCTACCGTGGCCGGTAACGAAAGCAGCCGAGCATGGCCCGGCTCTACAACAGCGGCCGGTCGGGTGTGGCCCAGCCGGTAATGCGAGCCGCCGGGCATGGCCCGGCGCTGCCGGATCCGGGCAGGTTTGCCGAACCGGAAACGAAAGCAGCCGAGCGTGGGCTCGGCTCTACAGGACACATATTGTACGCCCGGTCAGCGGATCAGCGGATCTGCTTGCCGAGACGGATCGACTGCAGGCGGTCCTGCGCGGTACGCGCGGCGTCCGAGCCGGGGTACTGTGCCACGACGGTCTCCAGCGTCTGCTGGGCCTGGTCGACCTTGCCCTCGCCGTACTGCGAGAGGCCGACCTTGAGCAGGCCGCCAGCGGCCTTGTCGTGGGTCGGATAGCGCGAGAGCAGTTCACGGAACTGGGTCTCGGCCATCGGGAAATTGCGGGTGGCGTAGTAGCTCTCGCCCAGCCAGTACAGCGCGTTCGGCGCATAGACGCCGTTCGGGTACAGCTGCAGGAAGCTCAGGAACAGCTGCGCCGAATCATCGTACTTGCCGGCCTTCAGCGAATCGAAGGCGACGTTGTAGGAAGTGCGCTCGTCGCCGGTGGCGGCAAGGCTGCCGGCATCCCCATGGACGGAAGGCGGCCGCTCGGAAGTGGCCGCCGCTGCGGGTTTTGCCGGGGCCGGGGCGGCCTTCGGCGCGCTCGCCGGAACGGGCGGCAGGGCCGGGGCGGCATTGCCCCCTTCCAACCGGTTCAGGCGGCTGTCCAGATCCAGGTACTGGTCCTGGGCGGACTGCTTGAGCTGGGCGTTGTCGTGCTGCAACTGCTCGATCGAGGCCTGCAGGCTGGTGACCTGCTGCCGCAGCTGATTGATCTGGTTCAACAGGTCCTGGTTGGCACTGTTGTTGTACATCTGCTGCTCGAGCGCGCCGACGCGGTCAGCCAGGCTCTGTCGCTGTGCATGCGCCGGTGCGGCAGCCACGAGGGCTGCCGCAACGACCAGCATCAGTTTGATGCCAATGCGCATGGATTACTGCGCGGTGTAGACGATTTCGACGCGACGGTTCTGCGACCAGCAGGACTCGTTCGACTCGGTGCAGACCGGACGCTCTTCACCGTAGGACACGACGGTCAGCTGCGAAGCCGAGCCACCGTTGGCCTGCAGGGCCGAGTTGACGCCGTTGCCACGACGCTCGCCCAGGGCCTGGTTGTACGCGCGCGAACCGCGCTCGTCGGTGTGGCCCTGCAGGGTGATGCGCGAGGACGGACGGTCACGCAGGTACTTGGCGTGGCACGCCATGATGGCCTGGAATTCCGGCTTCACGTCTTCCTTGTCCAGGTCGAAGTAGACAACGCGCTGGCGCAGGCAAGCGTCGGTGTCCAGGTCGCCCGGGCCGTACAGGCCGGAGGTCGACGGAGCGGTCGGGGTGGTGGTCGAGGTGCCGGTGCCGACCGGGGCTGCCGGCTCTTCCTTCACCTTCTTCGAGCAACCGGCCAGGACGGCCACAGACAGCAGGGAAACAAGCAGAACGCGGGTGGACTTGTTCATGGCGATACCTTTGTGGCTCCTAGGCCGATGAGGGGTTCAAGACAGCGAAAATATTAACACTCTTTTAGCGCTGGGTACGGTATGGGGACCATGCCGGTTCGCGCACATCTCCGTCAGCCAGAACCAACCGCTGGCGCACGCGCGCATCGGCAGAAACGGCGTACAGGACACCACGGCCACCCTCGCGGGCGGCGTACAACACCATGCTTGCGTTGGGCGCAAAGCTCGGAGATTCATCCAGCGAACCCGGGGACAGCGTGCTCCAGCGAGGCGACCCCAGCGAGCTGTCCATCATCGCGATCTTGTAGCTGTTGCCCGAGCCCTGGGCGACGGCGATCTTCTTGCCATCGTAGGACACCGAGGGCTTGGCGTTGTAGTTGCCCTGGAAGGTCACGCGTTCGGCACTGCCGCCGCCCGCACCGACCTTGTAGACCTGCGGACGGCCGCCGCGGTCGGAGGTGAAGTACACCGCGCTGCCGTCCGGCGCCCAGGTCGGCTCGGTATCGATGGCGAAGTGGTTGGTCAGCTGGGTCAGCTGCTTGCTGCCCAGGTCCATCACGTAGATTTCCGGGTTGCCCGAACGCGACAGGGTCAGGGCCAGCTTGCGGCCGTCCGGCGAGAACGCCGGGGCGCTGTTGATGCCACGGAAGCTGGTGACCAGTTCACGCGCGCCGGTGCCGATGTTCTGGATGTAGATCGCCGAGTTGCCACGCTCGAAGCTGACATAGGCCAGCTTGCTGCCATCCGGGCTCCACGACGGCGACAGCAGCGGCTCGGCCGAGCGCACGATGGTCTGCGGATTGAAGCCGTCGGAGTCGGCCACCATCAGCGCGTAGCGCATGGCGTCGCCCTTGCCGCTGGCGGTCACGTAGGCGATGCGGGTCCAGAAGGCGCCACGGATGCCGGTGATCTTCTCGTAGATGGCGTCGGCCATCTGGTGGGCGACGTCACGCATGGCGTTGCCACGGGCGGTCATCGCCAGGCCCAGCAGGCGCTCACCCTTGGGCACGTCGAACAGTTCGTACTCGACGCGGTAGGCACCGGCACCGGCGTCGAGCACGCGGCCGACCACGATGTAGTTCTGCTTCAGCGCGCGCCAGGTGGCGAACTGGATGTCGCCGCCACGGACCGGCTTTTCGACGATCTGTGCTTCCGGCAGCGTGCGGAACTGCCCCGAACGCTCGAGGTCGGCGCGGACCACGCCAGCGACGTCGGTCTGCGGTGCGGCGGCCGAACCCTGGTAGGGCATCGGCACGATGGTGATCGGCAACGCGGAGGCATTGCCACCGATGATGTCGATATCCAGTCCCCTCTGCTGCGCAACGGCAGCGAAGGGCAGCAACAGGGCCGCAAACACGGCAAGCCAGCGAGGCATCTTTTTCATGGAGCGCTCAATAGGGGGAAACCGGAACGAGGGATAGCAAAGCGGGAGTGAACCGCTTCGCAATCATGAACCAAGGGTACGTGAATTCCGGGTCAGTTCCAGCCCGTCCTCTCACGCACCGTTAACGTCGTGGCTAACATCGCACCCGCCTGCCCCGATCACGCCACCCGGCCGGGCAGCGTTCGACAGCAGGCTCAGCCTGCCCGGTCGAAACCGGGCCTGCCAGAGGCAAGCGCGACATCCATGGGCGCGGGTGGCTCCCTGGCCACCCTGCCCTGCCCGCCTCAGCGATCCTGGGCGGTAAAGGTGAAGTTGAGCGTGCGCGCGAACACCGACTCGAACCCGCGGTACGGCAGCGGCTGCGCATTGAGCACGGCGGCCTCGATCGAACGCCTGCCGGCCTCGTCGTACGGGCAGTTCGGGCTGACCTTGGCCTGCATCACCGTGCCCCCCGGAATCTGGGTGATGGTGATGGTGCAGCGCTGGCCCAGCGGCACCGTATCCGGGCGTACCCACTGCGACAGCACCTTGGCCTGGATCGCGGCCGCGTACTTGGCCGAAAGATCATCGCTGTTGCCACCGCCACCCGCAGCCGGCTGGGACGCACCGCTGGCACCGGCGGCCGCACTACCGGCGGCATTGCGCGCGGCGGCGACCTGGCGCAGCTTCTGCTCGGCCAGCTTGGCTTCCTTCTCGGCCTGCTCGCGGCGGGCGCGGATCTCGGCGATCTTCTTCTGCTTCTCGGCCTCGGCCTTGTCAGCCGCCACGCGCTCCTGCTCGGCCTGCTTCTTCTTTTCGTCCGCTTCCTGCTGCTTGGCCAGGCGCAGCTTCTGCTCCGCTTCTTCCTGGCGCTTGCGTTCGGTCAGGTCGATCTGCTCCTGGCGGCGCTTGGCTTCCTGTTCCTGCTTGGCCTTCTCCTGCGAGATGGCCAGCGCGCTCACCGCTTCCTGGTCCTTGGTGTCCGGCTGTGCGACACGCTCCTGCGCCTGTTGCTGCTGCGGCGTGGGGGCGTCCTGCGGGCGCGGCTCGGGAATCGGCTGCGGTGGCGGGATGGTGTCTTCGGGCACCGGAATCGGCTCGGCGACCGGTGGCGGCAGGTCTTCCAGCTTTTCCGACTGGCGCAGGGCCTGACGCGCGGCGGACGCCTCGGACGCGGACAGCGCAAGGCTGGCCTCGACCGACGGGTCGCCGGCAGCGGCATCGGTGTTGCGCTCGGGCGACCAGAACCAGGCCACGATGAAGACCAGCGCGACCAGCAGGTGCACCAGCAACGCCAGCGCCAAGGGCAGGCCCCAGCCGGGTTCGCGCTGATGCGAAGGTGGCAGGGCGTCAGCGTGCATCGGTGGCCAGGCCTACCTTGTCTACCTTGGCGCGCTTGATCACATCCATCGCGGCGATGACCTTTTCATAGGCCACGGCGCGGTCGGCGGCAACGATCACGCGCACGCCCTTGTCCTGGGCGGCAATGCCGGCCAGGCGGCCTTCCAGTTCCTCAGCCGACACGGCGGTCGGTTCCTTGGCGTCAGCCAGCTTCAGGCTGAGCTGGCCGTCCTGGCGCACCGAGACGATCACCGGGTCCTGCTTGCTCTCCAGCGCCTTGGCGTTGGACTGCGGCAGGTCGACGTCGAAGCTCAGGGTGAGCAGCGGCGCGGTGACCATGAAGATGATCAGCAGCACCAGCATGACGTCGATGTAGGGAACGACGTTGATTTCCGATTTCAGCTTGCGGCGCTTGCGGCGACCGATGGCAGCGGACATGGCTTGGACTCCCGGGTCAGGCGCTTACTCGTCGCCAGCGCTCTGGCGCTGCAGGATGGAGCTGAACTCTTCGGCGAAGGTCTCGAACCGCACCGACATGCGCTCCACGCGCGTGGTGAAGCGGTTGTAGGCCCACACCGCCGGGATCGCCACGAACAGACCGATGGCGGTGGCGAACAGCGCTTCGGAGATGCCCGGCGCAACGGCGGCGATGCCCGCCTGCGCGCCACTGCTGATCATGTCGTGCATGGTCACCATGATGCCGAACACGGTACCGACCAGACCCACGTACGGCGCGGTCGAGCCGATGTTGGCCAGCAGTTCCAGGTTGCGCTCGAGCTGGTCCACTTCGCGGGTGTAGGTGGTGCGCATGGCACGCTGTGCGCCTTCCAGCTGCGCGCGGCCATCCAGACGGCGCTTGTCGCGCAGGCGGGTGTACTCGCGGAAGCCTGCTTCGAAGATCGCTTCCAGGCCGCCGACGTTGCGGCTGCGGTCGGTGGCCGAGCTGTACAGCTTGCCCAGGTCGGCGCCGGACCAGAAGCGGTTCTCGAACTCGTCGGCTTCACGGGTGGCCTGCTTGAACACGCGGGCCTTGCGGAAAATGATCACCCAGCTGACGAACGAGCCGACCAGCAGCAGCAGCACGATGATCTTCACCGGCAGGCTGGCCTTGGCCATCAGTTCGAGGTAGTTGATGCCGCCGCCGGTGGTGGCCTGGGCAAGGGTCTGTGTCGCGGCGTTGCTGACGTCGGCCGGCAGTGCCTCGGTGACCGTGGCCTGCAGGGCCAGGAGCGTTGCGATCATCCGTTGTTCCTCAGTGTTCGGATTCGGGGTGGAGGTGGGGTTGCAGCACGGCAAGGACGGCCTCGTCCATGCCACGCGGGCGGAAACTGGCCGCTTCCAGTGCGGCGATGCGGACCTGCGCCGACAGCAGCAGTTCGCCGTCGCGCAGGATCTGCTGGTCGAAGACCATGCTGGCCTTCTTCAGCTGGACCAGGCGGGCGCTCACCTGCAGGGTGTCATCCAGCCGCGCCGGCTTGATGAAATCCATCTGCATCGAGCGCACCGCGAAGACCATCCCGTGCTCGGCGCGCATGCGCTCCTGGCCGTAGCCCAGCGCTCGCATCCATTCGGTCCGGGCCCGTTCCATGAAGGCCACGTAGCGGGCGTGGTAGACCACGCCACCTGCGTCGGTATCTTCCCAGTAAATGCGTGTCGGCCAACTGAATCGGGGCTCAACCGGCATCGGGAACCTCCGCGAACAGGTCCTGCGGCGGGTTCTTCGGCTTCAGGCCCATGTGCCGGTAGGCCTTGTGGGTGGCCATGCGGCCACGCGCGGTGCGCACCAGGAAGCCCTGCTGGATCAGGTAGGGCTCGACCACGTCTTCCAGCGTGCCGCGCTCTTCGGACAGCGCCGCCGCCAGCGATTCGATGCCGACCGGGCCGCCATCGAAGTAGTCGACCATGGTCTTGAGCAGGCGCCGGTCAAGCTCGTCGAAGCCCTCCGGGTCGACCTTCAGCATCTTCATCGCGGCCTGGGCCACGGCCTCGTCGATGTGGCCGCCGGCCTTGACCTGCGCGTAGTCGCGCACGCGCCGCAGCAGGCGGTTGGCGATACGCGGGGTGCCACGCGCGCGGCGTGCGATCTCGCCGGCGCCATCGGCGGTGCAGTCGATGGCCAGGATGGCTGCCGAGCGGCGCACGATCCGGGTCAGCTCCTCGACGCTGTAGAACTCCAGGCGCTGGACGATGCCGAAGCGATCGCGCAGCGGCGCGGTCAGCAGGCCGGCCCGGGTGGTGGCACCGATCAGGGTGAACGGCGGCAGGTCGATCTTGATCGAGCGGGCGGCGGGGCCCTCGCCGATCATGATGTCGATCTGGAAATCTTCCATCGCCGGATACAACACTTCTTCCACCACCGGCGACAGGCGATGGATCTCGTCGATGAACAGCACATCGTGCGGCTGCAGGTTGGTCAGCAGCGCGGCGAGGTCGCCGGCCTTCTCGATCACCGGGCCGGAGGTCACCCGCAGGGCCACGCCCAGTTCGTTGGCGATGACATGGCTGAGGGTGGTCTTGCCCAGGCCGGGCGGCCCGAAGATCAGCACATGGTCGAGCGCGTCGCCGCGCCCCTTGGCCGCCTGGATGTAGATCTCCATCTGCTCGCGCACCGGCACCTGGCCGAGGTAGTCGGCAAGGCGCTTGGGGCGGATGCTGGCGTCGGCGGCGTCATCCTCGCGGGTGGCGCCGGCGCCGATGATGCGGTCGTCGGTCATGTGCTGATTATGCGGCAAAAGCGCGGGTTTCGGCCGGGCTGCGCCCGGCACCCGCAGAAGCAACTGCAACGGCCAAAGCAACAGCCAAAGCTGAGTTCCTGGGGAATGGCGGGGTGGGTCCGGTTGCGGGGGACGCTGCAAGTACGTCCATGTAAGCTCGGTCGCCGCATCCATGCGGCTCACGCCCCCGCAACCGGACCCACCCCGCCTTCGACAGAGTCCTGCGATCTGTCGGGCTGACATGGGCTGCTCTTGGTGGGTGTCGACCTTGGTCGACACGGTAGATCCACACCGTGCGTGGATGGACCTGAGAAGTCGAGTGGTCTCCGCAAGTGGAGCCCCCTTGTTGTTCAAGGGGGCGCGCCGACAGGCGGGGGGATAAGGTGGAATGCGCGGAACGCCGGCGCCCAAGGTGCCTGCGTTTCAAGGGGGCGCGCCGACAAGCGCGGGGATAAGGTGGAATGCGCGGAACGCCGGCGCCCAAGGTGCCTGCGTTTCAAGGGGGCGCGCCGACAGGCGGGGGGATAAGGTGGAATGCGCGGAACGCCGGCGCCCAAGGTGCCTGCGTTTCAAGGGGGCGCGCCGACAAGCGCGGGGATAAGGTGGAATGCGCGGAACGCCGGCGCCCAAGGCGCCTGCGTTTCAAGGGGGCGCGCCGACAGGCGCGGGGACAAGGTGGAATGCGTGCGGGGCCCACGGTTTGCGCAGCAAATCGTGGGACGTAGCGCAGGTGGGGATTAAATCTCCACCTGCGCGCCCAGTTCCACGAGGCGGTTGCCCGGAATCCGGAAGAAGCCGGTGGCCGGGGCGGCGTTGCGATGCATCAGCGCGAACAGCTTGTCGCGCCAGATCGGCATGCCACGGTTGGCGGTGGCGACGATGGTTTCGCGGCTGGCGAAGAAGGTGGTGTCCATCGGGTCGAAGTAGATACCGCCGTGGTCGCAGGAACGCATCAGCGCCAGCGGCACGTCCGGGGTCTCCATGAAACCGAAGCGCACGTAGACGCGGTAGAACTCGTCACCCACCGATTCGATCTTCAGCCGCTGCCCTTCCATCGCATAGGGAATGGGCAGGGTTTCCACGTGCAGGAACACGTTGCGCTCGTGCAGCACCTTGTTGTGCTTGAGGTTGTGCATCAGCGCGTGCGGGGCCACGGTCGGGTCGGCGGTGAGGAACACCGCGGTGCCCGGCACGCGTACCGGCGGTGCCAGCATCAGGCCCGGCAGGAAGGTGTCCAGGCGGATGCCGTCCTTGCGGATCTCATCACGCAGCAACTCGCGGCCACGGCGCCAGGTGCGCATCATGGTGAACAGGAAGATGCCCAGCACCACCGGGAACCAGGCGCCCTGCAGCAGCTTGGCACCGTTGGCGATGACGAAGCCGAGGTCGATGATGAAGAACACCACGCACAGCGGCAGGATCCACTTGCGCGCCTTCGGCCACAGCGATCGCGCCACCAGGGCCAGCAGCAGGGTGTCGATCAGCATGGTGGCCGACACCGAGATGCCGTAGGCCACGGCCAGGTTGGAGGAGCTGCGGAAGGCCAGCACCAGGCCGATCACCATCACCGCGATGCCCCAGTTGATGCCCGGGATGTAGATCTGGCCGATGGTGTCGTGCGAGGTGTGCTTGATCCGCATGCGCGGGATGTAACCCAGCTGCATGGCCTGGCGCGAGACCGAGAACGCACCGGTGATGACCGACTGCGACGCGATCACCGCCGCCATCGTGGCCAGGATGATCATCGGGTACAGCGCCCACGGCGGTACTGCCTCGAAGAACGGGTTCTTCAGCGCCTCGGGGTGGTTGAGCACCAGTGCGCCCTGCCCCAGGTAGTTCAGCACCAGGCACGGCAGCACGAAGAAATACCAGGCGTGGCGGATGGGTTTGGCACCGAAGTGGCCCATGTCGGCGTACAGCGCCTCACCACCGGTCACGGCCAGTACCACCGCACCGAGGATGAAGATACCGTGCCAGCTGTGCTCCATGAAGAAGCGGATCGCCCACCACGGGTTGAAGGCCTTCAACACTTCCGGCGCGTCGACGATGTTGTAGATGCCGATCGCGGCCAACGAGATGAACCAGACCGAGGTGATCGGGCCGAACGCCTTGCCGATCTTCTCGGTGCCGAAGCGCTGCGCGGCGAACACCGCCAGCAGCACGACTACGGTGATCGGCACGATGAAGGCATGCAGGCCGGGCGCGGCCACCTCCAGGCCCTCGACCGCGCCAAGCACGGAGATCGCCGGGGTAATCACGCCATCACCGAAGAACAGCGAGGCACCGAAGATGCCGAGGATGCCGACCACATAGGCCGAGCGCGACCCGTTGCGCAGCGTGCGCTGGGTCAGCGCCATCAGCGCCATGATGCCGCCCTCGCCGTCGTTGTCGGCGCGCATGATGATGGTCACGTACTTCAGCGTGACCACGATGTTCAGCGCCCAGAACGCCAGCGACAGCACGCCCAGCACGGTGTCGTGGTCACTGTTGAGCCCGTAGTGCGGCGAGAACGCCTCCTTCAGGGTGTACAGCGGGCTGGTACCGATATCGCCGAAGACCACGCCGATCGCACCGATGATCAGCGCCATGCCTCCGGCTGGAGGGGCGTGACCGTGGCCGCCGGGGGCGGCTGTGTGCGGGGTTTGACTGCTGGACATGGGACTCCTGGCGAAGCTCAGGCGGTAGGTTGGGGGAAAGGGACGCGGCTCAGCGCAGCGCGGACTGCAGCGCCTTGCGGATCACGGTGGCCACTTCGTCGCCTTCATTGAAGGCATCGCGGGCCATGCGTGCGGCTTCGGCCGGCTTGTAGCCCAGCTGCTGCAGGGCCACGGTGGCATCGGACAGCGGATCGGCCGGGGCCGGGCCGCTGCCGGTGGGCAGCGCGCCGCCGGCACCGAACTGGGCCGCGCGGTCACGCAGCTCCAGCACCATGCGCTCGGCGGTCTTCTTGCCGATGCCCGGAATGCGGGTCAGCGCGGTGATGTCACCAGCCTGGACCATGCGCGCGAACTCCTCGACAGTGACGCCGGACAGCACGGCCAGCGCGATCTTCGCGCCGATGCCACTGACCTTCTGCACGTCGCGGAACAGGCGCCGCTCACCTTCGCGCAGGAAGCCGTACAGCGAAACGCTGTCTTCCTTCTGCGAGTAATGGGTGTACAGGGTGACCTCGCGGCCAAGCTCGGGCAGGTCGTAGAAGGTGCTCATCGGCGCCTCCAGTTCGTAGCCCACTCCGTTCACGTCCACCACCAGCCACGGCGGCGCCTTGTAGGCGACGATGCCGCGCAGTCGACCGATCATTGCGTGCAGCTCCTCATTTGCGGCCCCACGCCTGGCGGGCACTGAGCCCCAGGCGGTTGGCCGTCGCCCTTACGTGGGCATGGGTGATCGCCACCGCCAACGCGTCGGCCGCGTCGGCCTGCAGCTTGGTTTTCAGGTTGAGCATGAGCCCGACCATGTGTTGAACCTGTTGCTTTTCGGCACCACCGCGCCCGACCACCGCCAGCTTGATCTCGCTGGCGGCGTATTCGTGCACCGGCAGGTCGCGCAGCACCACGGCGGAGATCGCCGCGCCACGGGCCTGGCCCAGCTTCAATGCCGAATCGGGATTGCGCGCCATGAACACCTTTTCGATGGCCACTTCGTTCGGCTGGTATTCCCGGCACAGGTCGGCCAGGCCCAGCACCAGCAGCTTCATGCGCTGCGGGAAATCGTCGGCGCCCAGCAACACCAGTGGCTGGTGGTGCACGTGGCTGACCTTGCCGGTGGCGTCAACATCGATGATGCCGACCCCGGTCCGCTGCGAACCGGGGTCGATGCCGAGAATGCGGGTCATGCTGCACTCCTGGCGGGGAGGAACGGAATGCGCTGGCAGGCGTATGGGCTCATGACTGTCCGCGGTGACCGTTCAACGGCCCGCGCCCAGGCCGTCGAAGACGGCTCAGGCGTAGGCGTCGGCGCCGAGTTCGGCGTTGGAATACACGTCCTGCACGTCGTCCAGGTCTTCAAGCATGTCCAGCAGCTTCTTGACCTGCAGGGCGACCTCGCCCTCGACCTTGATGTCGTTGTCCGCGCGGAAGGTGATCTCGGCGTGGTCGGCGACATGGCCAGCGGCGGCCATCGCATCCTTGACCGCGTTGAACGCGTCAGGGCTGGTGACCACGTCGATCGAACCGTCATCCGGATAGACCACGATGTCATCGGCGCCGGCGTCGATAGCGGCCTCGGTGATGGCTTCCTCATCGGCGCCCGGGGCGAAGCTGAGCACGCCCAGGCGCTTGAACATGAAGGCCACCGAGCCTTCGGTGCCCATGTTGCCACCGCACTTGCTGAACGCATGGCGGACATCGGCCACGGTGCGCACGCGGTTGTCGGTCAGGCAATCGACGATCACGGCCACGCCACCCGGAGCGTAGCCCTCGTAGCGGATTTCCTCGTAGTCGACGCCTTCCAGTTCACCGGTGGCCTTCTTGATGGCGCGCTCGATCACGTCCTTGGACATGTTCACGGCCAGGCCCTTGTCCACGGCCACGCGCAGGCGCGGGTTGTTGTTGGGGTCGCCTCCACCGCCGCGCGCGGCAACGCCGATCTCGCGGATGATCTTGGTGAAAATCTTGCCGCGCTTCGCGTCGGACGCGTTCTTGCGGGCTTCGATGGAGGGGCCTCTACCCATGGGTGCTACCGTCTGGCTGCTTCAGGATCAAGGCGCGGATTCTACCTGATCGGGCGCTGCAACCGTGTCTAGGCCCGTATTGTTGTAGAGCCGAGCCGATGCTCGGCTCAGCGGCGCCTGACCGGACAGCAGCCGAGCGTGGGCTCGACTCTACAGAACGGTCCCACTGCCGGGCCTTACGCAGCGGCGGCGTCGCGGCTGTGGTCGAACTGGCCGTGGCGCAGGAAATGCGCGGTCTGCCGCGCGGCGTCGGGCGACACCACCAGACCGCTGTGGCTGGTACGCACCACGCAATGGTCGGCCAGGCCCGGCAGGCGGGTCTCGGCCAGGGCCACGGTGCCGTCGGAGGCATCGTCGATGGCGCCCAGCAGGCTGCCCAGCCCGTGCGGCACTGAACCGGCGATCAGGCCGACCTCGGCCTTGCCCCGCCAGTCCGGCAGGCCATCCAGCAGCAGCTCGCTGCTGCGCCCCAGCGCCAGGCCCCAGCCGTGATCGGACAACGAGCGCGCGGTACCGCTGCCGCGCAGCGGCGAGCCCAGACAGACCACGCGCTGCACCGGCAGCTGCGGATTGCGGCGCAGCGCTTCCAGCGCCAGCAGGCCTCCCAGGCTGTGGCCGACCAGCGACAACGGCCCGGCATCGGCCAGCCGCTCCAGCAGCTGCGGCACCGCCACGTCGGGGCCACCGAAGACCGAGGAGTAACCGAATGCGTGCACCTGGAAACCGCGCGCGCGCAGACGCCAGGCCAGCGGCCCGACCCAGGCACGGGCATTCCAGATGCCATGCAGCAGCAATACGGGGGGAGTCATGCAAACAGCCTGGCGGTCAGCGGGGCAGGAACGTACGGTGATTGAACACGCGCGCGCAGCAAGCGGCGGTGAACGTCAGGCTGCGCGCGGTGCGCGGCGCAGGATGAATTCAAGATCGTGGGTGTCGCCGACCGGGAACAGGTACTCGCCCGCCTTCTCGAATCCATAGCGGGCGTAGAAGCGCTGTGCGCCGAAGTTCTCCGACCACACGCCCAGCCACAGCGTGCGTGGGCCTTCGTGTTCCAGCCAGGCCAGCGCGGTTTCCAGCAGGCGGCTGCCCCAGCCGCAGCTCTGCTGGGTCTTGACCAGGTACAGGCGCTTGAGTTCGCCGTCACCGGGTTTCACATCCGGATGCGGCAGGCCACAGGGGCCGGCGGCGGCGTGGCCGACCGCCTCCCCATCCAGCTCCAGCAGCCACACCGCGTAATCCGGGTGGGCCAGGATCACGCGCTGGCGCTCGACCGTGTAGGCCTCCTCGAGGAAGGCCTGCAGGTCCTGCGGCGGATACAGATGGCCGAAGGTTTCGGTGAACGTGCGGGCGGCCAGCGCCGACAGGGTCGGCGCGTCGTCCACGGTAGCGCGGCGGATCGAATACATGCAGGAAGTTGACGTCAGGGCGAAGCGCGGGTCAAGCCTTTTCAGACGATTCCGCTTCTTCCTCGTCCTCTTCCTCGTATTCCTCTTCGTCTTCGTCCTCTTCTTCCTCGCCTTCCTCGTCCTCGTCGTACTCTTCCTCTTCGTCGTCTTCGTAATCCTCGACGCCGAAGTCTTCACCGTCCCAACGGCCTTCGCCGTCGGCGACGAAGGTCAGGGCCATCGCCGCCGGGTTGGTACCGACGCGGACCAGCCAACCCCCGAACACGCGTGCACGCTCGGTGACCAGGGTGGCCTCGGAGCCTTCATTGCCCAGCTTTTCCCACTCCAGCGAAAACGCAAACTCGGTCATTGCCTGGATCTCCTGATCAGTTGGTCTTGGGGCGAACCTGGATGTGCACTTCGGCCAGCTGCGCGTCGACGATCGGCGACGGCGCGTCGGTCATCAGATCCTGTGCACCGGTGGTCTTCGGGAACGGGATGACGTCGCGGATCGACTCGGTGCCGGCCATCAGCGCGGCGATGCGGTCGATGCCGAAGGCGATGCCACCGTGCGGCGGCGCGCCGTAGTTCAGCGCGTCGAGCAGGAAGCCGAACTTGGCACGGGCTTCTTCGGCGCCGATGCCGAGCAGCTCGAATACCGCGCTCTGCATGTCCGGACGGTGGATACGGATGGAACCGCCGCCGATTTCATTGCCGTTGAGCACCATGTCGTAGCCGCGCGAGACGGCGGTACGGGCGTTGGCGCGCAGGTCGGCGATGTCGTCCACGGCCGGTGCGGTGAAGGGGTGATGCAGGGCGACGTAGCGCTGTTCTTCCTCGTCCCACTCGAACATCGGGAAATCGGTGACCCACAGCGGCGCCCAACCGTCGGCGACCAGGCCGAAGTCCTTGCCGGCCTTCAGGCGCAGCGCGCCCATGAAGTCGGAGACCTTGTTGTAGCCACCGGCGCCGAAGAACACGATGTCGCCGTTGCCGGCGCCGACGTGGGCGACCAGCGCAGCGAAGGCGGCTTCGCTGAAGAACTTCTGGATCGGCGAGCTGATCTCGCCGTTGTCGGCGATCTTGATGTAGGCCAGGCCCTTGGCGCCGTACTTGGCGGCATGCGCGGCGTACTCGTCGATCTGCTTGCGGCTCAGCGACGCACCGCCCGGGATGCGCAGCGCGGCGACGCGGCCATCGGCATCATTGGCCGGGCCGGTGAACACCGGGAACTCGCTGTCCTTGACCAGCTCGGCGACGTCGACCAGCTCCAGCGCGATGCGCAGGTCCGGCTTGTCCGAACCGTAGCGACGCATCGCCTCGGCCCAGGTCATGCGCGGGAAGCTGGCGTCCAGCTGGACGTCGACCACTTCCTTGAAGATGGCACGGATCATGTCCTCGACGAAGTCCTGCACGTCGCGCTCGCGGACGAAGGCGAATTCCATGTCCAGCTGGGTGAATTCCAGCTGGCGGTCGGCACGCAGGGCCTCGTCGCGGAAGCAGCGCGCGATCTGGTAGTAGCGGTCGAAGCCGGCCACCATCAGGATCTGCTTGAACAGCTGCGGGCTCTGCGGCAGGGCGTAGAACTCGCCCGGATGCATGCGCGCCGGCACCAGGAAATCGCGCGCGCCTTCCGGGGTGGCCTTGGTCAGGATCGGGGTCTCGATGTCCTGGAAGCCCTTTTCGTCCAGATGGCGGCGCAGGGCCTGCACCAGCTTGATGCGGGTGCGCTGCATGCGCTGCATTTCCGGGCGGCGCAGGTCCAGGTAGCGGTACTTCAGGCGGGTTTCCTCGCCCGGATTCTCGTGGGCGTGGAACGGCAGCGGCGCGGCCTTGTTCAGCACGGTGATGGCGGTGGCGATCACTTCCACCTTGCCGGTGCGCATCTTGTCGTTCACCGCGTGGCGGGCACGCACGACGCCTTCCACCTGCAGCACGTCCTCGTAGCCCAGCGACGCGGCCACGGCGAACACTTCGGCGTTGTCGACTTCCACGGTCACCTGCACGATGCCTTCATGATCTCGAAGATCGATGAAGCAGACGCCGCCCTGGTTACGGGCCACGTCGGTCCAGCCGGCGAGGGTGACAGTCTGGCCAATCAGGGTCTCATCGACCAGGCCGCAGAAGTGGGTACGCATGGGGGGAAGCTCCGCTGGAGAACGCCGGCACCGGATGGGGGCCGGAAAGCCTCGTATTCTGCGGCCGAGGCCCCGGCCGGGGCAAATCCGGCCAGTCACACCGGCTTGATCGCCCCCCTCCCTATAGTCGGGCACCTGCCACCGTATGGGATGCCGCCATGAAACCGCTGTCCCTGGCCAGCCTGGCCCTGACCCTCGCCCTGGGTGCACTGGGCACCCTTGCCCTGCCCGCCCCTTCCGCGCATGCGCAGAGCGGGGTGGTCCGCTGTGAAAGCCAGAACAACCGCGAACGGGTCTGCAACACCGGCTGGCGCAATGCGCAGCTGGTCCGCCAGTTGTCCGGCAGCGCCTGCGACGAAGGCCGCACCTGGGGCAGCCGCAATGGCAGCATCTGGGTCACCAATGGCTGCCGCGCCGAATTCGTCGAGGCCCGCGGTGGCTGGGGCGGCGGCAATGGCGGTGGCTGGGGCGGTAACAACGGCCGCCCCGGCGAGACGATCCGCTGCGAGAGCCAGAACAACCGCGAGCGCAGCTGCCCGGTCGGATGGCGCAATGCCCGCCTGGTCCGCCAGCTGTCCGGCAGCCCCTGCGACGAGGGCCGCACCTGGGGCGTGCGCAATGGCGCGATCTGGGTCAGCGGCGGCTGCCGCGCCGAGTTCGCCGAAACCCGCGGCTGGGGCGGTGGTGGCGGTGGCTGGGGCGGTGGCAACAGCAATTACTCGGTCACCTGCAGCAGCAACAACAACCGCTCGCAGACCTGCGACTGGGATGAGCGCCAGGGCCGCCCGGTGCTGCAGCAGCAGCTGTCCGGCAGTGCCTGCCAGGAAGGCCGCAGCTGGGGCTACTCACGTGGCCAGGTGTGGGTGAGCAACGGCTGCCGCGCGCGCTTCGGCACGCGATGAGTGCAGGGTCGGGGTCAGAGCCCTCCGCAGGAGGGATCCGACCCCGGGATCACGGCGCGGGTGCTGTGTCGTCGCCCCACGGTGCGGGCGGCAGGTCGACCGGGTTGCCCAGGTCGAACTGCACGCGGAAGCGGCGGCCATCCGGGCGGGTCAGCTCGTAGACGAAGGTCTGGTCGGGATCAATCTCCATCGCCCAGGTGTTGTGCGTGGAGGCCAGCATGTCGGCGCGGCGGAACATCGCCACCGAATCGCTGTCGGCCGGGAACTGCTGGCGCTCGGCAGTGCCGGGTGGCGTGCTGTCGCCACCGTACAGGGTGATCGCGTCAGGGCTGCCGTCTTCGTGGCGATGATCGTGCTTCAGGCGCAGGCCGGTTTCCGTGCGGGTCAGCACCCAGGTCCGCGAGTGGTCATCGCCGACATGGAACGGGATGCGCAGCTCGTGCGCCGGATCGGCACAGCCGCGCACGTGCATGACCAGGCGCTGCCCGGCGAACGGATCCTTGCCGGTCGGTGCCGGCGTGTCCTCCACCACCTTGCCGGCATAGGCCTGGCCGCAATGTGCGGCCACGGCAGCCATGAAGGCGTCGGCCGGTGCGGTCGCCAGATCATGGGCGACCGTATCGGAGCGCTGCGAACACGCAGCAAGGCTGAGCAGGAGGGCGGAAGCGGTGACAACGGCAGGCAGTTTCATGCCCCAACCCTAACGGCCATGGCCGACGGGCGCAAACCGCGTGCGGCAACCGCTCAGCGTTTGGCGATGTGCGGTTCCGGCAGCGTCTCGGTGGCCGCCACCGGTGCAGCCGCGCCCTCGCCTGCCGGCTCCTGTTCGACCGGATCGACATCGAACGGCGTGCGGAACACCAGCGACGGCAGCAGCGTGGTCAGCGCCGCATACAGCAGCAGCGCGCCGAACAGCACCGCTGGAATCTGGAAGCGCTCGCGCATGATCGCGGCCAGCACCAGGGTGAAGATCAGCGTCGGCGCCAGCGCCAGCGAGACCCGCAGGCTGCTGCGGAAGCTCTCGCCGAACATCACCCGGCGCTGCAGCCAGACCACACCGATGCGCAGCGGCAGCACCACCAGAGTGATCACGATGCCCAGCCCCAGCGCCTCGAAACTGAGTGCTTCGCTGGGCACCTTGGTGCCGGCATTGAAGAAATAGAACGGCACGAAGAACGAGGCGAACAGGCGCAGCGCGTGCAGGTTCTCATGCGAGGCCAGCAGCGGCATGCGCTGGTGCAGCAGGCGCGCGACCAGACCTGCGATGAACGCACCGACCAGGTAGTACACGCCCAGCAGATAGGTGATGTAGGCCGCGACCATGCCCACCATCACCAGCAGCGAGAACTCCGAGCCCGGCGCATGCGGCGCCACCCAGCGGCCCAGCGCGATGAACAGCAGCGGCAGGCCGATCATCATCGCCAGCAGCGCCAGGCTGGACAGCGCCATGTGGCCCGGATCACCCGCCTGCAGCACGATGAACAACGCCGCCAGCGCCAGCAGTTCGCCAGCGATGGCCTTGCTGGTCACCCAGAACCGCTCGTCCTCGCTCAGGCCCAGCCGCGACAGCGAATCCATGATGAAGCCGGTGGACGGCGTCAGCAGCGCCAGCGCCAGCAGGCCGGCGGCCTGCCACGGCAGCCCCGCGTAGCGCCAGGCCAGCCAGCCCACACCGAACAGCGTGCCGGTACGGATCACCAGATGCGCCAGCAGCGGCCACATGCCACGGCGCAGCGCCTGCAGGTCCACTTCCAGGCCGGCGAACAGGAACAGCGAGGAAATGCCCAGCGTGGCCAGCAGACCGATCACCGCGTCGTGCGCCTGGTCGCCCAGCCAGAGCATGCCGATGATGCCGAACAGCAGGCAGGTCAGCGGCGCGGGCAGGCTGAAACGCTGCAGCGCGCGCGGGATCACCAGCAGCGCGAAGATCAGCAGCAGGTAGATCAGTTCATGGCTCATGGGGGACTTCCGTGTGGTTCGAACGCGCGCAGGATGCGCGCGCCGAACCGATCCGGCAAGCCGTTTCTGGATGACTCCCGGTTACCTCATCCGATCAGGCGATCGGCAATGCGCCCCACCTGTGCCAGCACGGTAGCGCGTTGCTCGTAGCTGATCGCACCTGCCTGCAGATATGCCGTCAGCACCCACGGTGCGCCGCCGGCCACGGGCCACAGCACGGCGATGTCGTTGCGCGCGTCCTCGCCGTTGCTGCCGGTCTTGTCACCGACGCGCCAGCGCTTGCCCAGGCCTGCGCGCAGGCAGGCGTCGCCGGTTTCGTTGTCGATCAGCCAATCGGCCAGCTGCTGTCGCGAGGCCGGCTGCAGCACCTCGCCCAGCACCACGCGCTGCAGGGTCGCAGCCATCGCCCCCGGCGTAGTGGTGTCGCGCGGATCGCCCTTGGCAAAGCTGTTCAGCTCCGGCTCCAGGCGATCACTGCGACTCACCGCATCACCGCTGGTGCGCAGGAATGCGGTCACCGCGGGCGGGCCACCGACCACGCCGAACAGCAGGTTGGCGGCGGTATTGTCGCTGGTGATGATCGTGGCACGGCACAGATCGCGCACGGTCATGTCCTTGCCGGCGTGGCGGCGGGTGACCGGCGCGTGCGAGAGAAGATCGGCATCGCGCACCGGCACGCGCGTGTCCAGCAACGCGGGCCTGCGCTCGGCCTGGCTGAGCACGGTGGCGGCCAGCACGCTCTTGAAGGTGCTGCACATCGGGAAACGCTCGTCCTGGCGATGACCGATGCGGCGGCCGCTCGCAGTGTCCAACAGGGTCACGCCGAGGCGGCCGGCACAGGCCTTTTCCAGCGTGGCGAAGTCGGTGGCGGCCGTGAGGGCGGCTTCGGTCGGTGCACTGGCGGTGGTCTTGCCCGCCGCACGGGCCAGCAACGGCAGGGCAAGCGAGGAAGCAACAGCGGCACCACTGAACTGCAGGAATCGGCGACGGGCGAGCATGCGGGGTTCTCCTGGGGACCGCCCGATTATTGAAGCCCCCCCCGGAGCCGACCAGCGCGAAATATCAGCGGAAGCCATGAACTTAATTCATGCCTGTCGTAATCAACTCGTTGAGATTTACGAAATTCCTCGCTGAAGGGTAGGATCAGCCATCACCCTGGCTCACGGCTTCCCGATGCTGCACCCGACCCTGCCGCTGAACGCGCTGCGCGCCTTCGAGGCCGCTGCGCGCCACCAGAACTTCACCCGCGCCGCGCTGGAGCTGTGTGTCAGCCAGGCCGCGCTGAGCCACCAGATCCGCGGGCTGGAGGACCGGCTCGGCATCCGTCTGTTCCATCGCCTGCCGCGCGGCGTGGCGCTCACCGAGGAGGGCGCGGCGCTGTATCCGGTGCTCAATGAATCGTTCGAGCGCATCTCGGCCAGCATCGCGCGCTACACCGGTGGCCCGGCCCGTGAAGTACTGACGTTGGGCGTGGTCGGCACCTTCGCCACCGGTTGGCTGCTGCCACGGCTGGCTGCGTTCGAGGCCGCGCACCCCGACATCGAGCTGCGCCTGCAGACCCACAACAACCGCATCGATCTGGCCGGCGAGGGCCTGGACCTGGCGATCCGCTTCGGTGATGGCGACTGGCAGGGCCAGGCCTGCACAGCGATCCTCGACGCGCCGTTCGCGCCACTCTGCGCGCCGGCGCTGGCGCGGCGGCTGAAACAGCCACGCGACCTGGGCACCCTGCCGCTGCTGCGCTCCTACCGCAGCGACGAGTGGCCGCGCTGGCTGCTGGCGGCAGAAGTGAGTGGCGTGGAAGCCCGCGGGCCGGTGTTCGATTCGTCGTTGACGGTGGCGATGGCCGCGGTCGGCGGTGCCGGCGTGGCGCTGCTGCCGCTGCGCATGTTCGAGCAGGAGCTGGCCGAGGGTCGCCTGCTGCAGCCGTTCAGCACCACGCTGGAGCTGGGGCGCTACTGGCTGACGCGGCTGCGCTCGCGGGCCGAGCGTGAGCCTGCCAAACGCTTCCGCGAGTGGCTGCAGGCGCAGGGCGCGTAGGTAGTGCCGGCCGCTCTGGCCGGCCCCCCCCTTGATCGTCGTGGGCGCATCGCGCTGCCGGCCAGCGGCCGGCACTACCGGTCAGGACTCCAGCAGTTCCATCCACGCGGCTTCGGCTTTTTCCAGCTGGGCGGCAGCGGTTTCGCGGTCACGGCCGATCACCGCCATGCGGGTGGCATCGGCGTAGTTGGCCGGGTCGGCCAGCTGGCGGTCCAGTTCGGCCAGGGCGCCTTCCAGCTCGGCCACCTTGGCTTCGGCGGCGGCCAGCTTGTGCGGGTTCACCGGCTTCTTCTGCACCACCTGCGCCACCGGTGCGGTCTTGACCACCACCGGCTCTTCCACCTGCTCCATGCGCGCCTTGGTGCCCTGCGCCTGCGGACGGGTGCGCAGCCACGCCGCGTAGGCGTCGAGGTCGCCGTCGAACGGCTCGACCACACCATCGGCCACGCGCCAGTAGGTATCGCAGACCAGGCCGATCAGGTGGCGGTCATGCGAGACCATCACGATCGCGCCCTCGAAGGTGGCCAGTGCTTCGGCCAGCGCTTCGCGCATTTCCAGGTCAAGGTGGTTGGTCGGTTCGTCCAGCAGCAGCACGTTCGGCTGCTGCCAGGCGATCAGCGCCAGCGCCAGGCGCGCGCGCTCGCCACCGGAGAAACCATCCACCGGCTCGAACGCGCGGTCGCCCGGGAAGTTCCACTTGCCGAGGAAATCGCGGAACGACTGGTTCGGTGCGTCCGGCGCGATCTCGCGGAAATGCTCCATCGGCGACTGGCCTTCGTGCAGCGACTCCACCGTGTGCTGGGCGAAGTAGCCGATCTTCAGGTCCGGGTGCGCCATGCGCTCGCCGACGATCGGCGCCAGCTCGCCTACCAGGGTCTTCACCAGGGTGGTCTTACCGGCACCGTTGGGGCCGAGCAGGCCGATGCGCTGGCCCGCTTCCAGGCCGAAGCCGACGTTGTGCAGGATCACCGCGTCCTTGCCGTAGCCAGCCTCGACGTGGTTCAGGCGGATCAGCGAGAACGGCAGCTTGGCCGGCGGCGCGAACTCGATGCGGAATTCGCGCTCGGCACGCACCGCTTCGGTGCCGGCCAGCTTGGCCAGGCGCTTCATGCGGCTCTGCGCCTGCGCGGCCTTGCTGGCCTGCGCCTTGAAGCGGTCGATGAAGCTCTGCAGGTGGGCGCGCTCGGCCTGTTCCTTCTCGTGCGCGATCTGCTGCTGGCGCAGCTGTTCGGCGCGCTGGCGCTCGAAGTCGGTGTAGCCGCCCGGGTAGAGCTTGGCGCCGCCACCGTGCAGGTGCAGGGTGTGGGTAGCCACGTTGTCGAGGAACTCGCGGTCATGCGAGATCAGCAGCAGCGTACCCGGGTACTTCAGCAGCCACTGTTCCAGCCAGTACACCGCGTCCAGATCCAGGTGGTTGGTCGGTTCGTCCAGCAGCAGCAGGTCGCTGGGCATCATCAGCGCGCGTGCCAGGTTCAGGCGCACGCGCCAGCCGCCGGAGAACGAAGACACCGCGCGATGGTGGGTCTCGGCCGGGAAGCCCAGGCCATGCAGCAGCTTGCCGGCACGCGCTTCGGCGTCGTAGGCATTGAGCTCGGCCATCTTCGTATGCGCTTCGGCCACCGCTTCCCAGTCTTCGCGGGCGGTCGCCTCGGCCTCGGCAGCCAGCACCGCGGCCACCTCGATGTCGCCGCCGAGCACGAAGCTCAGCGCCGGGTCGGGCAGCGACGGGGTTTCCTGGGCAACGCTGGCGATGCGCACCTTGCCGGGCAGATCGACATCGCCCTTGTCGGCCTCCAGCTCACCCTTCACTGCCGCGAACAGGCTGGACTTGCCAGCACCGTTGCGGCCGACCACACCCACCCGGTAACCGGCGTGCAGGGTCAGGTCGACATTGGACAACAGCAGCCGCTCGCCGCGGCGCAAGGCGAAATTACGAAGGGAGATCATCGGGGGAGGCGTCCATATAACCGAATGGAATGTGCTGGTGAGCACTGTTCCTGCGACGCAATTCTAGCGTTAACGAATACTTGACGCGTCCCGGGATGCGCGGCGGCCGGCGTTCCTCTCTCCCACGTCCTCGCCGCGCGCGTCCCGGGCTCCCTCCCCCGCCAGTGCCGATCCGGGCTAAATGGTTGCTGCTGCAACGTTTTTTCCGATGACCGGCATTTGACAGGCACTGAATATCCCGTTAATTCCTGCTTTGCGCACCGCAACAACCGCCGTCCGCCTCACCCCCGTGATGTCGATTCCGGTGCCGCCCCCGCCAACCGGAGCTCCGTCCCGATGACCCGCAAGACCAGCCTGATCGCCGCCGCCGTCGCTGTCGCACTCGGTGGCTCTCCGTTCGTTGCCGCTGCCCAGCAGGCCGGCACCGCCGCCAACACCCTGGACACGGTGATCGTGACCGGTACCCGCGTGGCCGACCGCACGGTGGCCGAGTCGCAGTCGCCGATCGACATCATCACCCCCGAAGCCCTGCAGTCCACCGGTACCAGTGAGCTGGCCACCGCACTGTCGCGCGCCCTGCCCTCACTGAACTTCCCGCGCCCGGCGCTGACCGACGGCACCAGCGGTGTGCGCCCGGCGCAGCTGCGTGGCCTGTCGCCGGACCAGGTGCTGGTGCTGGTCAACGGCAAGCGCCGCCACACCTCGGCGATGATCAACGTCAACGGCAGCATCGGCCGTGGCTCGTCGGCGGTGGACATCAACGCGATCCCGATCGCTGCCATCGAGCGCGTGGAAGTGCTGCGCGACGGCGCGTCGGCGCAGTACGGCTCGGATGCCATCGCCGGCGTCATCAACATCGTGCTCAAGGGCAGCGGCCGCGGCGGCAGCCTGGCGGTGGACTACGGCCAGTATTCGGCCGGTGACGGCAACAAGTACCAGCTGTCCGGCGACACCGGCGTCGAGTTCGGCAATGGCCGCGGCCGCGTGCACGTGGCCGGCCAGATCAGCCAGCAGGACGAGAGCAACCGCGCCGGCCCGTACCGCGGCACCACCCCCAACACCGGCAATTTCCCCAGCATCGGCCAGACCACCTTCATCGTCGGCGACCCGCGCGTGGATGCCACCGCCGCCTCGGCCAACGCCAGCTTCGACTTCAGCGACCACGTGACCGGCTACGCCAGCGCGCTGCTGAGCAACCGCGACATCACTTCGTTCGCGTTCTACCGCTCGCGCAACCACAACGGGCAGAGCGCGCTGCTGGCGCAGACCTACCCGGACGGCTTCGTGCCGGAGATCAACCAGTACTCCAAGGACCGCTCGCTGGTGGCCGGGGTCAAGGGCAACACCGACAACGGCTGGACCTGGGACCTGAGCCTGAACCATGGCGAGAACACCCTGGACTTCCACACCCGCAACAGCATCAACTACAGCCTGGGTGCAACCAGCCCGCGCTCGTTCTACGACGGCACGCTGAAGTACCAGCAGGACATCTTCAATGCCGACCTGACCAAGTCGCTGGACTGGGGCCTGGCCTATCCGGTCACGCTGTCCTTCGGCGGTGAGTACCGCAAGGAGAAGTGGGACCAGAAGCCAGGCGAACTGAACTCGTACACCGGCAGTGGCGCGCAGGGCTTCGGTGGCTTCACCCCGACCAATGAAGTGCATGCCGACCGCCACAACTACGCGGTCTACGCCGGCCTGGAAGCGGACCTGACCGAGAAGTTCTCGGCCGGCATCACCGGCCGCTACGAGGACTACTCGGACTTCGGCGACCGCTTCTCCGGCAAGCTGTCGGCGCGCTACGCATTCACCGACAAGGTCGCGCTGCGGGCCACCGCCTCCAGCGGCTTCCGCGCACCGTCGCTGGCGCAGCAGGGCTACCAGGCGGTCACCAGCCAGTTCACCAACGGCGTGTTCGTCGAGCGCGGCACCTTCCCCACCACCAGCCAGGCCGCACAGGCACTGGGCGCCTCGCCGCTGAAGGCTGAGACCTCTACCTCCTACAGCGTGGGCCTGGTGCTGCAGCCGGTCGACCGCCTGTACATCACTGTCGACGCCTACCAGATCGACATCGATGATCGTATCGCGCTGTCGTCCAGCATCACCACCAACACCGCCACCAGCGCGTTGCTGACCAGCCTGGGCCTGCCGCAGGTGACCGCGTTCTCGTACTTCACCAACGGCCTGGATACGCGCACCCGCGGCGTCGATTTCGTGTCCAGCTACACGGTGCCCTTCAGCGCCAGCAGCCTGGAACTGACCGCCGCGTACAGCTACAACGACACCGAAGTGCGCCGCGTCGGCGGTACCCCGGCGGTGTTCGGCACGCTGGGCCTGAACCAGTCGCTGATCGGCCGCGATGAGATCGGCCGCATCGAGGACAGCTATCCGCGCGACAAGGCGATCCTGAGCGGCACCTGGCGTTCGGACCACTGGGAACTGGGCCTGGCCGCGACCCGCTACGGCAAGTTCACGGTGCGCAACTCGGCCACCGCACTGCGCGACCAGACCTATGGCGACGCCTGGGTGGTGGATGCCTCGGCCAGCTACAAGCCGAGCAGCAACTGGACCCTGACCGTGGGCGCCGACAACCTGCTGGACAAGTATCCGGACCGCACCGAAGACCTGCAGAACTCGACCTTCGGCATGCTGCCGTACAGCAACTACTCGCCGTTCGGCTTCAACGGCGCGTATGTCTACGGGCGGATCAAGTACACCTGGTAAGCGGTATCGGTAGCGCCGGGCCATGCCCGGCGCCGCTCTGGTAGTGCCGGCCGCTGGCCGGCAATCCCCTGGTGGGGTCAGATCCCTTTTCCTTCGGGAAAAGGGATCTGACCCCAATCGCATTTAAGGTTTGCCGTATCTGGCCTCATCGGTGAAAATCGGGATACCCCCGATTTCCTGCGAGTGCCGATGCACCATGACACCGACCTGATCAACATCGTTGCCGTTGGCCTGGGGCTCGCCTTCATCTTCGGCGCGCTGGCCAACAAGCTCCGCTTGTCTCCCCTGGTCGGTTACCTGGTTGCTGGCATCTGCGTAGGCCCGTTCACTCCCGGCTTCGTTGCCGACCAGGCGCTGGCCAACCAGCTGGCCGAGCTGGGCGTGATGCTGCTGATGTTCGGCGTCGGCCTGCACTTCTCGCTGAAGGACCTGATGGCGGTCAAGGCCATCGCCATCCCCGGTGCCATTGGGCAGATCGCGGTCGCTACCCTGCTCGGCTGGGGCGTAGCCTCGCTGATGGGCTGGCCCGCCATCCATGGCGTCATCTTCGGTTTCTCGCTGGCCACCGCCAGTACCGTGGTACTGCTGCGGGCGATGGAGGAACGCCGCCTGCTGGAAACCATGCGCGGCAAGATCGCGGTCGGCTGGCTGATCGTGGAAGACCTGGCCTGTGTGCTGGCGCTGGTGATGATGCCGGTGATGGCCGGTGTCTTCGGCCCCGACGCGGCCAAGGAATCGCACTCGCTGGGCAGCGTGCTGGCCGACATCGGCTGGACCTTCGTGCAGCTGGGCCTGTTCGTGGCGGTGATGCTGGTGGTCGGGCGCCGGGTCATCCCGTGGATCCTCGAACGTATCGCCGGCACCGGTTCGCGCGAACTGTTCACCCTGTCGGTGCTGGCGATCGCGCTGGGCGTGGCGTTCGGCTCGGCGATGCTGTTCGGCGTCTCGTTCGCGCTGGGCGCGTTCTTCGCCGGCATGCTGCTCAACGAATCGGAGCTGAGCCACAAGGCCGCGCATGATTCACTGCCGCTGCGCGATGCGTTCGCGGTGCTGTTCTTCGTCTCGGTGGGCATGCTGTTCGATCCGAACATCCTCATCCAGCACCCGTGGCAGGTGCTGGCCACGGTGCTGATCATCATGTTCGGCAAGTCGGCGGCGGCGTTCTTCATCGTGCGCGCCTTCGGCCACCCGACCAGCACCGCGCTGACCATCTCGGCCAGCCTGGCGCAGATCGGCGAATTCGCCTTCATCATCGCCGGCCTCGGCGTGGCGCTGCAGATCCTGCCGAAGGAAGGCCAATCGCTGGTACTGGCCGGTGCGCTGGTGTCGATCATGCTCAACCCGCTGGTATTCGGGCTGCTGGACCGTTGGCAGGCCAAGCAGGAACAGCAGCCGCAGCCGGCCGAGCCGGAAGAGGCCATCGGCCCATCGCGTGATCTGAACGGGCACGCGATCGTGATCGGCTACGGCCGGGTCGGCAGCGAGCTGGCACAGGTGCTGCGCGATCGCGGCGTGCCGGTGCTGGTGATCGATGACAACAAGGAACATGTCGAGCAGGCGCACGCCAAGGGCCTGGCGGCGATCCGTGGCAGTGCTGCCGCCGACCGGGTGCTGGCCGAGGCCCATCCGGAGCGCGCGAAGATTGCGGTGCTGGCGATTCCACAGCCACTGGAGGCCGGTGAGGCGCTGGCCAAGCTGCGGGCGATCAACCCGGAGCTGACGCTGCTGGCGCGTGCGCACAGCGATGCGGAGGTGAAGCATCTGCTGGAACACGGTGCGGATGGCACGGTGATGGCCGAGCGTGAGCTGGCGTACTCGCTGGCGGAGATGGTGATGTCCACGCCGCCGTATCGCGGGCTGGGACAGCACAGTATTCCGGTGGTGTGAGAGGTGTGGGTGCGGCAGGGCTTGCAGCCCTGCACCTGCTGAAGCAACGTCAACGACAAAAGCAAAAGCTGGCATTCCGTGGGATGGCGGGGGGGGGCCGGTGGCGGGAGACGCCGTAAACCCTTCCATGGGGGCTTGGCCGCGGCATCCATGCCGCGGACACTCCCGCCACCGGACCCACCCCGCCTTCGACAATTTCCTGCGGCTGTTGGTAGGTGTCGACCTTGGTCGACACGGCGGTGCATGGGGTCAAATCCGTTTTCCGCAGGAAAACGGATCTGACCCGGAAACAAAAGAATCCCCGGTCGACCCGCATCGACCGGGGATCTGGATCGCCACGTTGCCACACCTTGGAGAGGCAGTTCCACCGTAGCGCATCGCGGCGTGCGTGGTGATCGCCTGTGGCGATGACGACCAAGCGTGCGGCTATCAGGCGCCGGCCAGGGCCTGTTCCAGGTCGGCGCGCAGGTCGCCGATGTGCTCGATGCCGATCGACAGCCGCACCGTGTCTTCGCTGACGCCGGCCTTGGCCAGTTCGGCGGCGTCCAGCTGGCGATGGGTGGTCGAGGCGGGATGGGTGGCCAGTGACTTCGCGTCGCCCAGGTTGACCAGGCGGGTGAACAGCTTCAGTGCATCGAGGAAGCGTGCGCCGGCTTCACGGCCGCCCGGCAGGCCGAAGGTCAGTACGCCCGAGCCGTGCCCGCCCAGGTAGCGCTGCGCGGCGGCGTGCTCGGGGTCGTCGGCCAACCCGGCGTAGCGCACCCAGGCCACCTTTGCGTGTGACTTCAGGAACTGCGCGACGGCCAGTGCGTTGGCGTTGATGCGTTCCATGCGCAGCGCCAGGGTCTCGATGCCCTGCAGGATCAGGAACGCGTTGAACGGTGACAGCGCCGCGCCGGTATTGCGCAGCGGCACCACCCGCGCGCGGCCGATGTAGGCCGCTGGCCCCAGCGCTTCGGTATAGACCACGCCGTGGTAGCTGGGGTCGGGCTGGTTGAGCCGCGCGAAGCGCTGGGGTTGTGCAGCCCAGTCGAAGCGGCCGGAATCGACGATCGCGCCGCCCAGGCTGTTGCCGTGGCCGCCGAGGTACTTGGTCAGCGAATGCACCACGATGTCGGCGCCGTGCTCGAACGGGCGCAGCAGGAACGGGGTGGCCACCGTGTTGTCGACGATCAGCGGCACGCCGGCGGCATGCGCGACCTCGGCGATGGCGGCGATGTCGGTGACGTTGCCACGCGGGTTGCCGATCGATTCGACGAACACGGCCTTCGTGCGTTCATCGATCAGCGCGGCGAACGCGGACGGATCGGCCGGGTCGGCGAAGCGCGCCTGGATGCCGTACTGCGGCAGGGTGTGCGCCAGCAGGTTGAGGCTGCCGCCATACAACGCACTGGAGGCGACGATGTTGTCGCCGGCCTCGGCGATGGTCTGGATGGCATAGGTGATGGCCGCCTGCCCCGAGGCCAGCGCCAGCGCACCGATGCCGCCTTCCAGCGCGGCCAGGCGCTGCTCCAGTACGTCGGTGGTGGGGTTCATGATGCGCGTGTAGATGTTGCCCGGCACCTTCAGATCGAACAGGTCGGCACCGTGCTGGGTGTCATCGAAGGCATAGGCCACGGTCTGGTAGATCGGTACCGCCACCGCACGTGTGGTCGGGTCGGGACGGTAGCCGCCGTGCACGGCCAGGGTTTCCAGTTGCCACTGCGGGTCGCTCATTGCACCAGGCTCCATCCGGGGAAACCGCCACCATAGGCCAGCCAGGAGCATCCGCTGAGAGCCGCTGGCGATGACGTCCGTACCACCGGTTATCAGGTTGGCCACGATTCAGGCAGCCGTCATGGGCCATTGCTAGGCTTCGCCACCGGGCGCCCCTGCCCGGGCACGGAGGCCCAACGCGCATGCAGCCATCCCCTTGGACACCCACCGCCAGCGGTACGCCGACCCCGGTCCTGCTGGTGGAGGACGACCGCCGCCTGGCAGAGCTGGTCAGCGACTATCTCCACGAACATGGCTTCGCCGTGCAGCATGTGGCCCGTGGCGACCTGGCCGGTGCCGCCTGCCGCCAGCACGCGCCGGAACTGGTGGTGCTGGACCTGATGCTGCCCGGCCTGGGCGGCATCGACGTGTGCCGGCAGATCCGCAGCTTCTCCGATGTGCCGATCCTGATGCTGACGGCCTGCGAGGACGACATCGAGCAGGTGCTCGGCCTGGAATCGGGCGCCGACGACTATGTGCACAAGCCGATCGAGCCGCGCCTGCTGCTGGCTCGCCTGCGCGCCCTGCTGCGCCGCCGTCATGGCAGCAGCAACACCGGCACCCCCTGCCGCCTGATGCACGGCGAGCTGCTGATCGACCGCATGCAGCGCGAGGTGC
This sequence comes from Stenotrophomonas sp. MH181796, assembly GCF_009659995.1. Lineage (NCBI taxonomy): Bacteria > Pseudomonadati > Pseudomonadota > Gammaproteobacteria > Lysobacterales > Lysobacteraceae > Stenotrophomonas > Stenotrophomonas sp. MH181796. Next base: position 122,134 of record NZ_RAHU01000004.1, on the reverse strand, counting down.
ACCTGCACGGCCAGCCGGTGGACATGGGCACCACCGAATTCGAGATCCTGTGGCTGCTGGCCAGCCAGCCGGGGCAGATCCTCTCGCGTGACCAGATCCTGCAGGCGGTGCGCGGCATCGGCTTCGACGGGCTGGACCGCAGTGTCGATGTCAGCATCGGCAAGCTGCGCCGCAAGCTGGGGGATGACGCGCGCGAACCGCGGCGGATCAAGACGGTGTGGGGCCGCGGCTACCAGTTCAATCCCTCGTCCTGGTCGGCATGAAGCGGCTGTTCCTGCGCCTGTGGCTGGTGGTCGGCGCGAGCTTCCTGATCACCCTGCTGCTGATCAACGTGATCTTCGATCGCATCTACCTGCCGTTCCAGCAGCGTGTATTCGCAGAGCAGGTGCGCGGCCAGTTGTATGCATTGCGGCAGGGGCTGGACGGAAAGGACTCCGCCGCCCAGCAGAACCAGCTGGCGCAATGGCAACCCCACTATGGCATTGCACTGGCACTGCTGCCGTCAGCGCCGGCCCTCGAGGCCGGCGAACAGGAACAGCTGCGGCGCAACGGGCTCATCTCCCGGCAGAAGTTCGAGATCGTACTGGCGCCGCTTGATCCACTGCATCCCGATGGCCCCTGGCTGCGCCTGCACCTGCCAGGCGAGCCGTCGATGACCCTCTATCTCACCCTGATCGCCTATTCGGTGATGCTGGCCCTGTTCGGGCTGTGCCTGTACGCCTGGGTGCGCCTGCTCTGGCGTGATCTGGACGCCCTGCGCGTGCATGCCGACCGCATCGGCGCCGGCGATCTGCAGGCACGCGCGCAGGTCTCGCCGCGCTCGCAGATCCGGGTCATCGTCGACCATTCCAACCGCATGGCCGCACGCGTGGCCGAGCTGGTGCAGCGCCAGCGCGACCTGACCCATGCGATCTCGCACGAACTGCGTACCCCCATCGCACGCGTGGCCTTCGGCCTGGACCTGATGCAGGACAGCGATGATCGCGATCGCCGCGCACGGCTGGCCCAGGGCCTGCATGGCGACCTGGCCGAACTCAACCGGCTGGTCAGCGAACTGTTGGCCTATGAACGCCTGGAACACCCCAGCGACGGCGAGCCTCTGCAACGCATCGAGGCCAATGACTGGCTGCAGGACTGCCTGGCCGATGCGCGACGCGACGCGGAACGGACCGGACTTGTCGTGCGCGTGCAGCCCAGTGCGTTGCCGCGGGTGGATGCCGAACCGCGGCTGCTGCAGCTGGCGCTGAGCAATCTGGTCGGCAACGCACTGCGTCATGCGCATTCGCAGGTCGAAGTCTCACTGGTCGGTGTGGGTGGCCGCGCCTGCCTGCGCGTGGATGATGACGGCCCGGGCATCGCCGAGGCCGACCACGAAAAAGTGATGCGCCCGTTCACCCGCCTGGATGACAGCCGCAGCCGCGATACCGGCGGCTTCGGCCTGGGCCTGGCCATCGTCAACCGCATTGCAGCCCGCCACGGCGGCGAGCTGCGCATCAGCCGCGCCACGCTGGGCGGCGCGCGCCTGGAAATGCACTGGCCGCTGGCTGCCAGCTGAACGCCTACGGGCGCGATTACAGTTGATTACAACTCCCGCACAACTGCGGACGGATCGGTCGCCGGCATATCGCCACGCTGGCGACCCTGCAGCACACGCCGGATGCGCGTGCTGCACTCCTCCCATTGTCGAGAGTGCCCATGTCCCAGCGTCACCGTTCCCCGTCCCTGCTCTGCCTGGCCCTGCTGCCCCTGTTCGCCGCGCCGATCGCCCATGCCAAGGATGATCACTGGACCTTCGAAGTCGCCGCCGGTGGTGGCGTGACCCCGCGCTACAGCGGCAGCGAGGACTATCGTGCGACGCCATCGCTGTCCTTCGATGTCACCTCGCCGGGGGGATGGTTTCTTGGCACCAGTGGCATCGGCTGGGGCACCTCCATCGGCGAGCACACCCGCGTACGGGCCTACGTCGGCGCCAGCGGCATCCGCAAGGACAAGGACTCCCTGCTCGGCGGTTCGGATTTCCTGCGCGGCATGGGTGATATCGATACCCGTCCCCTGGTCGGCGTCTCGGCTGGTTATACGCTGGGCGAAGCCGTGCTGAGTGGCGCCTGGCAGTTCACCCGCAAGGACGAGGACAAGGCCGAGAACGGCCTGGCCACCCAGCAGATCCACCTGAACCTGACGATGCCGCTGTTCGACCTGGCCGGCGGCGTGGTCAGCGGCAGCGTGTCCACCGACTACGGCAACCGTGGCTACATGCAGACCTGGTACGGCGTCAGCCCGGAACAGGCGGCGCGCACCGGCTTTGCCCAGCACACGCCGAAAGCCGGCCTGGTCAGTGCCGGTCTTGGCCTGAAATGGAGCCACCGCGTGGGCCGCAACGGCAACTGGTACATCTCGGCCGAGGGCACGCGACTGCTTGGCGACGCCGCCGACAGCCCGATCGTGCAGAAGCCCAACCAGTTCGGCCTGATGAGCGGCTACACGCACCGCTTCTGAGTGAGCGCCGGGCATGGCCCGGCGTACCTCGCAGGAAACGGGGCGCTGCGGCCAGGCAGTGCCCCGTGTGAATCAGACCTTGGCGAACACCAGATGGCCGCCGTCGTTGCCGACTTCGATGGTGTCGCCGTTGGCGAAGGCACCGGACAGGATCTTCTGCGCCAGCGGGTTCTCCAGCTGCGCCTGGATCGCGCGCTTCAACGGGCGTGCGCCATACACCGGATCGAAACCGACGTTGCCAAGCAGGTCGAACGCTGCATCGGACACCACCAGCTTCAAGCCACGCTCGGCCAGCCGCTTTTCCAGGCCACGCATCTGGATGCGCGCGATCTGCTTGATCTGCTGCTTGTCCAGCGGGTGGAACACCACGATATCGTCCAGGCGGTTGATGAACTCCGGACGGAAGTGCGCCTGCACCACGCCCATCACCGCCGCCTTCATCTGCGTGTAGGCCTCCGGGCTGTCATCAGCGCTCATGTCCTGGATCTGGTGCGAACCCAGGTTCGAGGTCATCACGATGACGGTGTTGCGGAAGTCCACGGTGCGGCCCTGGCCATCGGTCAGGCGGCCATCGTCCAGTACCTGCAGCAGGATGTTGAACACATCCGGATGCGCCTTCTCCACTTCGTCGAGCAGGATCAGCGAGTACGGACGGCGACGCACGGCCTCGGTCAGGTAGCCACCCTCTTCGTATCCGACGTAGCCCGGGGGCGCACCGATCAGGCGGGCGACGCTGTGCTTCTCCATGAACTCGCTCATGTCGATGCGGATCATCGCGTCGGCACTGTCGAACAGGAACTCGGCCAGCGACTTGCACAGCTCGGTCTTGCCGACGCCGGTCGGGCCGAGGAAGAGGAACGAACCGGCCGGGCGATTCGGATCGGACAAGCCCGCACGCGAACGGCGCACGGCATCGGAGACGACCTTGATCGCTTCCTCCTGGCCGACCACGCGGTTGTGCAGCACCTCTTCCATCCGCAGCAGCTTGTCGCGCTCACCTTCGAGCATCTTGTTGACCGGGATGCCGGTCCAGCGCGATACGACCTCGGCGATCTCCTCGTCGGTGACCCGATCCTGCACCAGCTTGAAGTCCCTGTGTTCGGCTTCCTGCGCAGCGGCCAGCTGCTTTTCCAGCTGCGGCAGCAGGCCGTACTGGATCTCGCTCATCTTGGCGAAATCCTGGCGGCGCTGCGCGGCTTCCAGCTCCAGCTTGGCCTGCTCGACCTGCTCCTTGATCTTGGTCGCGCCCTGCAGCGCGGCCTTCTCCGACTTCCAGATTTCATTGAGGTCGGAGAACTCGCGCTCCAGCGCCTCGATGTCGTTCTCCAGATCGGCCAGGCGCTGCCGCGAGGCCTCGTCCTTTTCCTTCTTCAGCATCTCGCGCTGGATCTTCAGCTGGATCACCCGGCGTTCCAGGCGGTCCAGCTCCTCCGGCTTGGAGTCGATCTCCATGCGCAGGCGCGAAGCGGCCTCGTCCATCAGGTCGATGGCCTTGTCCGGCAGCTGGCGGTCGGTGATGTAGCGGTTGGACAGCGTGGCGGCGGCGACGATGGCCGGGTCGGTGATCTCCACGCCATGGTGCAGCGCGTACTTTTCCTTCAGGCCGCGCAGGATGGCGATGGTGTCCTCCACCGACGGCTCACCAACGAAGACCTTCTGGAAGCGGCGCTCCAGCGCGGCATCCTTCTCGATGTACTTGCGGTACTCGTCCAGCGTGGTCGCGCCGATGCAATGCAGCTCACCGCGTGCCAGCGCCGGCTTCAGCATGTTGCCGGCATCCATCGCGCCGTCAGCCTTGCCGGCGCCGACCATGGTGTGCAGTTCGTCGATGAACAGGATGATCTGGCCTTCGTTCTTGGCCAGGTCGTTGAGCACGCCCTTGAGGCGTTCCTCGAATTCGCCACGGAACTTGGCGCCGGCAATCAACGCGCCCATGTCCAGCGACAGCACACGCTTGCCGCGCAGTCCCTCGGGCACTTCGTCGTTGATGATGCGCTGGGCCAGGCCTTCCACGATCGCGGTCTTGCCCACGCCGGGTTCGCCGATCAGCACCGGGTTGTTCTTGGTCCGGCGCTGCAGCACCTGGATGGTGCGGCGGATTTCCTCGTCACGGCCGATCACCGGATCAAGCTTGCCGCTCTCGGCACGCGCGGTCAGGTCGATGGTGTACTTCTCCAGCGCCTGCCGCTGTTCCTCGGCATTCTCCGACTGCACGTTCTCGCCGCCACGCAGCTTGTCGATCGCGGCCTGCAGGCGGGTCTTGTCGGCACCGGCGGCGCGCAGCGCCATGCCCAGCGTGCCACTGTCTTCCAGCGCCGCCAGCACGAACCACTCGCTGGCGATGAAAGCATCGCCGTTCTGCTGGGCCAGCTTGTCAGTCTGGTTCAGCAGACGCCCCAGGTCATTGCCCATCGAGACGTTGCCGGCCTGGCCGGACACCTTGGGCAGCGCATCCAGCGCCTCGGTCAGGCGCTCGCGCAGGACCGGCACGTTCACCCCCGCCTGGGCCAGCAGCGGGCGCGTGCTGCCGCCCTGCTGGTCCAGCAACGCGCTGAACAGGTGAACCGGTTCGATGATGCTGTTGTCGCGGCCTACGGCCAGCGACTGTGCGTCTGCCAGCGCCTGCTGGAAACGCGAAGTGAGCTTGTCCATCCGCATTGCGAAACCTCATCGGTCATCAGGGCCGGCCCGCGCCGGCGATGCTGGAAAGATGCGGTTGCCCCACCCCGTTTCAAGGGTGACTGCGACTGCACCCCGAGGCCAGTCAGCCTGCGGCCAGCATGCCGGAACGGGTGTGGTCGGCGCGTTGATCCCGATCAGTTCTGCGCGGTGGACGGGCTCAGCGGGTGATCGCGCTGCGGATCGCCCGCAGCTGCTGCTTGACCGCCCTTGCCTGCGCCACATCCATGCGCAGCAGGGCCTTCTGGCCGATGGACCTCGACTGCAGGGTGGGATCGACGAAGCGATAGCGGCCGCGTTCATCGCGTGCCACCTGCGGCGCCTGGGCCAGTTCCGGGGTCTCCAGCAGGTGGTCGATCACCGTGACCAGACGATCGTTGAAGTAGCCCTCGGGCCGGCCCAGGTCGACGTAAGCCTGCTGGATCAACGGATAGAAGCGCTTGTAGGTTGTCGCCGTTGCCGCCGGGTCCAGCGCGGTGAAGGCCTGCACGTAGGGCGCATAGCGCGCCGCGTTGCTGACGGCGATGTGTTCACCGCCTTCGCCTGGCTCCACCTGCAGGTTGCCCGGCAGCGGCCGCGCGGCCAGCGCGGTCGGCGGCACGCTGGGCTTGTCCAGATTGTCGACCTGGGTGACCAGGCGTTGGATCAGGTGGTCGCGCAGCAACAGGGTCAGCGGCCCCTCGCCCTGGAACAACTGGCTCAGTGCGCCCCAGGCCGCGGCATCGCTGTCAGCCAGCCTGGGCAACGCCGGGTCGGCCGCAGCCTCGGCATCCAGCGGATGCTTGATCGGGGGTGGTGCTGGCGCGGGCTCTGCGGCCGCCTTCGGTTGTGGTGGTGCACCGGTACTGGCGGGGGTTGATTGCACCGGCACCGAGACACCGTCCGCCAGGCTCTTCAGCTGGTCGCGGAACAGCCAACCGCCCGCGCCACCGACCACCACCACGCCCAACACCCAGGGCCATACCGCCTTTCCACTCTGCATGATGCAGTCCCTCATCGTTTCACCTGCATGGACAAGGTGTGACCCCGCTGATTCCAGCCGGTTCCCCGCTTGTTCCGCTGCCGTTCGGGTTGAGGCACCCGTCTTTCACGCTCACGTCTGCTTTGCACTGCCCGCGCGAGGCTATGTGTCCTTGTCCTGTGGAGACACCGCCATGCAGTACGCGCTGTATTACTGGACCGGCATCCAGGGCCGTGGCGAGTTCGTGCGGCTGGCGCTGGAAGATGCCGGTGCCGACTACATCGACATGGCGCGGGTGCACGGCGATGCAGTGATGCAGGCGTTTCTCGATGGCAGCAGTGAAGGTGCACAGCCCTTCGCGCCGCCGTTCCTGAAGGCCGGTCGCCAGGTCATCGCGCAGGTCGCGGCCATCCTGGATTTCCTGGGCCCGACGCTGGACCTGGTGCCGCAGGCGGCCTCGCGGCGGATACAGGCGCTGCAACTGCAGCTGACCATCGCTGATCTGGTGACCGAGGTGCATGACACCCATCATCCGATTGCCGCATCGAAGTACTACGAAGAGCAGAAGACCGAGGCCAAGGCACGTGCTGCGTCGCTGCGCAGCGAACGGCTGCCGAAGTTCCTCGGCTACTTCGAGCAGGTGCTGGCCGCCAACGGTGGCCGTCATGCACTGCGCGAGCACTCGTATGTGGATCTGTCGCTGTTCCAGCTGCTGAGCGGGCTGGACTACATGTTCCCGCGCCGCATGCAGGCACTGGTGCCGACCCTGCCCCTGCTGCGTGCGCTGCAGGAGCGGGTGGCGAAGCGGCCGAACATCGCCGCCTATCTGGGCTCGGAACGGCGGTTGCCGTTCAACACCAACGGCATCTTCCGCCACTATCCCGAGCTGGATGGGGAGCGGTAGTGCCGGCCGCTGGCCGGCAGCTGCACACTGCGTCCGAGGTCCATGAGGATGCCGGCCAGCGGCCCGCACTACTCTGGGGTCAGCTGTTTTCAGCCAGCGGCTTCACCGCCTGCTTCTGCAGCGACAGCAGGCCCAGCAGCACTGCCAAAGCCACGTACGCGCCGGCAAACTGCCAGCTGATGATGCGCGCCAGTCCGTCCAGGTCCCACGGCAGGTAGATGCCACCGCGCGGGTCCACCGAGTGGATCAGGCCGAACAAGGTCAGCACGGCGGCCACCAGCAGAAAGCCGCAGGCGCGGCGCAGGCGTCCATCGACCATGGCCGCCACCGCCGAGATCCACAGCATCGACGTGATGATGAAGCCGTTGCCAAGGGTGAAGATCACCGCCAGCTCGGGCAGGCCGTGGCCGTCGAGCTTGGTCAGCAGCTGCGGCAGCTGGTCCGGTGCGATCCAGCCCGGCGCCTTGATCGCCAGCAGGTAGGCCACCGACGGCAGGAAACCGAACACCATCGCGCCGGTATGGTGACGCGGCGTGGCCTGGAAGGCCTGGGTGGTGATATCGATGGCCACGTACACGATGATCGGTGCCAGCACCGCCAGCGGCAGCCACTGCACCAGCCCGGAGATGATGCCCAGCATGCCGCCGATGCCGACAAACAGGCCGGTCAGCAGCGTGTAGCCGCTGCGCGCGCCCATGTGCTTGTAGGCCGGCTGGCCGATGTACGGTGTGGTCTGCGCCACGCCGCCGCAGACACCGGCCACCAGCGTAGCCACCGCTTCCACCAGCAGGATGTCGCGGGTGCGGTAGTCATCACCAGCGGCGCGTGCGCTTTCGGACACGTTGATGCCACCGACCACCATCAGCAGGCCGAACGGCAGCAGCAGCGGCAGGTAGGTCATCGCCGTGGGCAGGCCTTCGAGGAAGCCCAGCGTCGGCAGCGGCAGCACCACCTGCGGCGGCACCCACGCCGGCACATGGAAGCCCGGTGCGCCCAGCCCGGCGATACCGAGGCCGTAATACAGCACGGTACCGAACACGAAGGCCAGCAGCACGCCGGGGCCACGCACCGGCAGCTTGCCCTTGGCAATCAGCACGTACAGCAGCAGGCCCAGGGTGGTGAAGCCGACCAGCGGCGAGCGCAGCGTTTCCAGCAGCGGTAGCAGGCCCATCAGCACCAGCGCGATACCCGCGATGGAACCCAGCAGCGCAGCCCGCGGCAGCGCGCGGGTGACCGCCTCGCCGAAGAACGACAGCACGAACTTGAGCACGCCCATGATGACCAGCGCGGCCATGCCCAGCTGCCAGGTGGCGATGCCCGCAGCATGCGGGTCCATGCCCTGCTGCTTGAAGGCGATGAAGGCCGGGCCGAGCACCAGCAGCGCCATGCCGATGCTGGTGGGTGCATCCAGGCCCAGCGGCATGGCGGTGACATCGTCGCGGCCGGTACGCGCAGCCAGCCGGCGCGCCATCAGGGTGTACAGCAGGTTGCCGACCAGCACGCCGAAGGCGGTGCCGGGGAACATGCGGCCGAACACCACGTCGGCGGGGAACTGGAAGATCCCGACCAGGGCCATGGCGATGAAGCCGAGGATGGAGAGGTTGTCGACGACCAGGCCGAAGAAGCCGTTGAAGTCGCCGGCGACGAACCAGCGACGCGGCGCGGCGGAAGCGGGAGCGGACATGGAAGGGGTGGTGGGGGTGGGGACCGCCGATGGTAGGCCCAGCGGGGCCGGCGCGCCAATTCCGTCGTGGAATGATGGGTTCCAGCCAACGGCGGAGCCCCTCGTGGCTGGGGGTGGGTCGTCAAAAGCAGCTTTATCGGAGTGGGCCGGTCGGGATGGGCTGCGCAGGACACGCCGTAAACCCATCCCTGGGGGCTCGATGGCGCCATCCATGGCGCCAACGGTCCTGCGCAGCCCATCCCGACCGGCCCCTGACAGTTTCCTGCGGGTGCCAACCACGGAAGAGAATCAAAAGTTCAAAAGCAAAGGCAGGCGCTCGTTGTAGAGCCGAACCCATGCTCGGCTGCTGTACGCGAAGCCTCTGAGCCGAGCATGGCTCGGCTCTACAGAAGATCATTTCGATCATTCTTGCGTTATCCACGCATGGCGTGGATCTACCGGCAGATCGCGATGATCTGTCGAAGGCGGGGTGGGTCCGGTTGCGGGGGCGTGAGCCGCATGGATGCGGCGACCGAGCTTACATGGATGTACTTGCAGCGTCCCCCGCAACCGGACCCACCCCGCCATCCCTCAGCAAACCCGCTTCTGCTCTGCCTCCGGCTCGTAGCGGGTGCAGGGCGCAGCCCTGCATCGACCAACCCCCTACTTCTTCAGGAAGTTGTCCACCAGCAGATGCTTCACGTCGTCGAAGCGGCCGTTCAACACCGCCTTGGCTGCGTACAACGCGGTACCGGCCACCTGCTTGGCCTCGATCTGCGGCGGCATCACCAGTTCAGCGCGGCTGGTATGCACATCCAACAGCGCCGGGCCGCGCTGCGCCAGGAAGTCCTGCACCGCCTCCTCCAGGTCCTCGCTGCGGGTGACCGTGCGGCCATGGAAGCCGATCACCTCGGCCAGACGGCCGAAGTCCGGGTTCTTCAGGTCGGTGTAGTTGTCCAGCAGGCCTTCCACCTTCTGCTCCAGCTCGACGAAATTCAGCGAGCCGTTGTTGAACACCACCACCTTGATCGGCAGATTCTCCTGTACCGCCGTCAGCAGGTCGCCCAACAGCATCGCCAGACCACCGTCACCGGACAGCGAGATCACCTGGCGGTCGGGGAACGCCTTCTGCAGGCCGAGTGCCTGCGGCATCGCATTGGCCATCGTGCCGTGCAGCAGGCTGGTCAGCGTGCGGCGGCGTCCGTTGACACGGATGTGACGCAACACCCACACCATCGGCGAGCCACCGTCGGCGGTGAACAGCGCATCATCGGTGGCATGTTTCGACAGGAGCGCGGTCAGGTGCTGCGGGTGGATCAACTCACCTTCGCCCGGCTGTTCTTCCTGCTCGCGCTTCTTCAGCGCCTTGTCACGGCGCTCGATGCATTCGTCCAGGAAGCTGCTGTCCTCGCGCGGCGGCAACATCGGCAGCAAGGCGTCCAGCGTCGGTGCGATATCGCCGACCACACCCAGATTCACCGGATGGCGGCGACCCAGGTGGCTGCCATCGCGGTCGACCTGGATGATCGTGGCCTTGTCCGGGTAGAACTGGCCCCAGGCGAAGTCGGCGCCGAGCAGCAGCAGCGTGTCGCACTCCATCAGCGTGTGGAAGCCGGATTCGATGCCGAAGATGCCAGTCATGCCCATGTTGTACGGGTTGTCCGGCTCGACGAAGTCCTTGGCACGCGAGGTGTGCGCGATCGGGGCCTGCAGGCGCCGGGCCAGTTCCAGCAGCTGCGTGTGCGCGCCCTGGCAACCAGCACCAGCGTAGACACCAATGCGCTTGCCCTGCCCCAACAGTTCAGCGATGCGCTGCAGCTCGGCATCCGACGGGCGCAGCACCGGTTGGGTGTAATGCACGGAGAACGGCACATCGTGCTTCACCTCGGCCTGGCTGATATCGGCGGGCAGGATCACCACCGCCACGCCACGGCGGCTGATCGCCGCCTGGCAGGCCAGCGTGACCACACGTCGCGCCTGTTCGGCACTGTGCACCTGCTCGCAGAACACCGAACAACTGGCGTACACCGCCTTGAAGTCCACTTCCTGCGGGAATTCCATGCCCAGCTCACTGGTCACCACCTGGCTGGCGATCAGCACCATCGGCGCGCGGTTGCGGTTGCTCTCGAACACGCCATTGATGAAATGCAGGCTGCCGGGCCCGCAGGAGCCGGCACAGGCGGTCAGCTCGCCGCTCACCAGCGAATCGGCACCGGCGGCGAATGCGGCCACTTCCTCATGCCGTACGTGCACCCAGGCGATGTCACTGCCATGCATCGCATCGGTCACATGATTGAGCGTATCGCCCACGATGCCGTAGCAACGGCGGACACCGGCCTGCTGCAGGGCGTCCACCACGATTTCGGCCACGCGCTTGCTCATCGGATACATCCTCGAACGGGGGAACATCCGAGGCTAGACCCGATGAAGTGATGCCACCGCAAAAAAAGGGGACGGAGGGAATTAAGTCGTATGTGCCGCAAACGACTTAATTCCCTCCGTCCCCTTTTTTCTTCAATCGTTGACGTTGATCCAACCTTCCACCGCGCCCAGCTTCGGATTGCGGTAGCGCAGCTTCATCCAGCCATCCTGCTCATCCAGCATCTCCACATGGTCGCCCTGCACCAGGTAGCGTTTGGTGCTGGATGCGCCGGGTCGATCGAACAGGAACAACCGCGCTGGCACCACGGTGGCCTGCTGGCCACGTAGCGGCCCGTCGGGCGGTGCGCCCAGGCCATCGGCGATGGCGGTCTCCAGCACACGACCGGCGGGATCATAGGTGCGCCAGACCGCCAGCGGACCCTGCTCGTCGGTCTGTTCCCATTGCAACGCGGCGTTCACCGTGTCGCCCAGCATCAGCACACTCTCGCTGCGGTAGAGGTAGAGCGTCGCGCCCGAGAACCGGTACTGGTCGGCGTACCACATCGGGCCACTGCGGCAGCTGCTGGTCAGGGTTCGAGTGGCAGCATCCACGCTCAACCCCATCAGGTCACCGCAGCTGTCCTTGCCATGGGTGTCCGCCTGCAGCGCGCGGAACCCAGCACTGGCCGGATCGAAGCGATACACCGCCACCGCCTCGTTGACCATGCCCACCGATGCACGCGCAACCAGTTCCGGGTAGCCATCGAAATCGACGTCCTCCAGTGACCAGCGCGAATTGCCGTCGTCGTCCGCCGCACCCGCCAGCGTCTGGCGCTTGCCCGACGGTGACAGCTGCACCGCGATGCTGCCGTCCTGCTGCGGATCGGCGTGCGCCTGCACGTGAGCGGCGACCTGGAACCGCAGCGTCTCGCTGTCGTCCCCACGCGCCTGCGCCGTCGGTGCCAGCACGCCGGCCAACACCAGGCCCAGCAGGCATTCCCTGTAGTTCATCATCGCTCCCTGCGGCACCGCGGTGGCACCTTCAGCTCAGAACGATACCTCGACCGGCTGCCGCGACCACAGCACCGATTGATGCTTGGTCTGCTGCTTCCACGCCAGGCGGATCGCCTCGATATCGGCGCGGCGCTGCGGGGTGTCCTCGTGCAGCACCACCAGCACCTTGGTGCGCAGGCGGTTGGGCGAGGCATCACCGCGGAACAGCCACTGGCCGTAGGCATCGAACACGGTCAGGCCATCCGGGAAGCGCGGGGTCACTTCCTTGTCCAGGAAGGTGCGCCACTGCGTCTCGCTGATGGTGTCGGCCTGCGGGCGGTTGCCGGCCCCCTGCTCTTCGCCCACGCCGAAGTACAGCTCGCTGCGTACCCAGCCGTGGCCGGCGGACGGGCGTGCGGCATCACCCTTCAGTTCGGCGGTGGTGGCCGTGGCATAGGCGCTGGGCGCCTGCGAGGACAGGCTGGCGCAGCCACTGGTGGCCAGCAGCACGGCGAAGACGAGGCCAAGGTGTTTCATCGGTACAGCTCCGGGGAAGGGGGACAAGGCGAGCCGGCAGCGTACAGCGCCACCGGCCCGGCGTGCTGATGCCAACCGGGCATCAGCTCATGCCGGACCGGCAGGGGCTTGCATCGGCACCGGTCATCACGCGAAGATAATATATCGCTTCATCCGTATGGATGTAAGTGAAACCATCTCCCCCTTCCCCGTCGTCGTAGTTGCTGGAGCCCCCATGTCCGTCCGCCTGCCCGCGTCGCCGCTCGGCCTCGCCATCGCCCTCGCGCTTTCCTCCGCCGCCGTCCCGGCCCTGGCCCAGGACGCCACCAACCTCGACACCGTGATCGTCACCGGCACCCGTGCGGCTGACCGCACCGTGCTCGAATCCACCTCGCCAGTGGATGTGCTGACCGCCGAGGACATCCGCAAGGCCGGCGTGGTCAACGGGGAACTGGGCAGCGCGCTGCAGGCGCTGCTGCCATCGTTCAATTTCCCGCGCCAGTCCAACTCCGGCGGCGCCGACCACGTGCGCGCCGCTCAGCTGCGTGGCCTGTCGCCGGACCAGGTGCTGGTACTGGTCAATGGCAAGCGTCGCCACCACACCGCGCTGGTCAACACCGACAGCAAGATCGGCAAGGGCACCACACCGGTCGACTTCAATTCGATCCCGGTCAGCGCGATCAAGCGCATCGAAGTGCTGCGTGATGGCGCCGGCGCGCTGTATGGCTCGGATGCGGTGGCCGGCGTGATCAACGTGATCCTCGACAACGGCGGCGACGGCGGTGAGATCGAGGCCAGCTACGGTGCCAACCACACCGACCTCAAGCCGATCGGCCGCACCCTCACCGACGGCCAGACCGGCAACATCAGCGCCAAGGTCGGCACCTCGCTGGGCGAGGACGGCGGCTTCCTGCGCATCGGCCTGGAATACAAGCACCGCAACGGCACCAACCGCGCCGGCTTCGACCAGATTCCGCCGTGGGACCAGACCCCGGGCAACCTGGCGCTGCAGGGCAAGCGCAACTACGTGCTGGGCGATGGCAAGAGCAAGGACATCAACCTGTGGTTGAATACCGAGATTCCGGTGGGCCAGACGTCGACGTTCTACGCGTTCGGCACCTTCAACCAGCGTGATACCGAAGGCGCGAACTACTTCCGCTATCCCGATGGCGATGCCAACTGGAAGCAGGTGTATCCGAACGGTTACCGGCCGATCTCCGAAGGCGAGAACCGCGACGTGCAGGCGGTGGCCGGCGTGCGCGGCCAGTGGGGCGAGTGGAGCTACGACGGCAGCCTGGATTACGGCCAGAACGACTTCACCTACCGCCTGCGTGATTCGCTCAACGCGTCGCTGGGCCCGACCAGCCCGACCCGCTTCAAGACCGCCGACTACGAATACGCACAGACCGTGGGCAACCTCGACCTGAGTCGTGTGTTCACCCAGAGCGACAGCATCAGCCACACCCTGGGCCTGGGCGTGGAAGCACGCCACGAGCGCTACCAGACCCGCCCCGGTGACCCGGCCAGCTACGCCGCCGGCCCCTACACCGATCGCCCGACCGGTTCGCAGGCCGGCGGCGGCCTGACCCCGCAGGATGCGGCCTCCCTGTCGCGCAACGTGGCCAGCGCCTACGCCAGCCTGTCCAGCCAGTTCGGCGAGAAGTTCTCCTCCGATCTGGCCGCGCGCTACGAGCACAACGACGACTTCGGCGGTGAACTGACCGGCAAACTCGGCCTGCGCTATGAGTTCACCCCGGCGTTCGCGTTGCGCGGCGCCATCTCCAACAACTTCCGTGCGCCATCGCTGGCACAGATCGGCTACGAATCCACTTCCACCGGCTACAACGCTGGCGGCCAGCTGGTGCAGGGCCGCCTGTTGTCGGTCAACAATCCGATCGCACGTGGCCTGGGTGCGCAGAACCTGAAGCCGGAAAAGTCGATCAATACCTCGCTGGGCTTCACCAGCCGCATTGGCGAGCACTTCGACCTGTCGCTGGACTTCTTCCAGATCGACATCGATGACCGCATCGCGCTGTCGGAGAGCATCACTGGCGATGCACTGACCGACTACGTGGCCGCCAACTACGGCGTCAGCGGCCTGCAGAGCGCCAGCTTCTTCGTCAATGCCGCCGATACCCGCACCCGCGGCGCCGAGCTGGTCAGCAACTGGCGCCAGTCGCTGGGCGACGGCCAGCTGCTGCTGACCGGCACCTATGCCTACACCAAGACCACGCTGAAGAACGTGCTGGCCACGCCGGCACAGCTGCGTGCGCTGAACCCGGACTACGTACTGTTCGGCATCGAAGAAACCAACACCCTTACCGATGCCACGCCGCGCACGCGCGGCAGCTTCTCGGCCGCATGGAGCAACGACCACTGGTCGCTGAGCACCCGCGTGAACCGCTATGGCAGCGCCACACGCGTGTTCAACTTCGGTGATGGCTACATCCCGCGCCAGACCTACCAGGCCGAGTGGCAGCTGGATGCGGAAGTCGAGTACCGCATCACGCCGCAGTGGAGCGTGGCCATCGGCGGGCAGAACCTGACCGACAACTATCCGGATCGATCCAACAGCGATATCCACTACTTCGGCAATCTGCCGTACGACGTACTGTCGCCGATCGGCAGCAACGGCGCGTATTACTACGGCCGTGTCCGCTATACGTTCTGATTCACCCGTACGGTAGTGCCGGCCGCTGGCCGGCAACGTCACGGTCCATGGATGCACCCTGAGGTTGCCGGCCAGCGGCCGGCACTACCCTGATTCGTAGCCTGCCCTCGACCCCACGTACACGCCCACGCTGGCAAGCTGGGCGTCATGGCTGAACCGCTCCCCCTGCGTCCGCCACCGCCATTGCTGGATGACGCCTGTGCGTTGTTCCTCGATGTCGACGGCACTCTGATCGAATTCGCTGCACGCCCGGATGCCGTGCAGCTGCTGCCGGATGTGCGTGAAGCCATCGGCCGCATCAGCGACCGCCTGGAAGGTGCCGTGGCACTGGTCAGTGGTCGCCCGCTTGAACAGCTGGATCAACTGTTCGCTCCCCTGCAATTGCCTGCCGCCGGCCTGCACGGCCATGAACTGCGTGGCCAGGATGGTCGTGTCCTGCGCGACGAACACGACGACGACACCGCCGAGTGGCTGCACGCGCTGCACCAGCAGGCGATGCGCTTCGCCCACGGCCATCCCGGCGTGCTGGTGGAAGACAAGGGCGTCGGCCTGGCCCTGCATTGGCGAGGCGCGCCGCACGCGGCAAGTGATGTCCGCGCCTTTGCCGACCGCCATGTGCGCGGCCGTGCCAGCTACCGCCTGCAGCCCGGCGACCATGTGGTCGAATTCGTGCCGGTTGGCACCGACAAGGGCCGCGCCGTGCGGCGGATGATGCAGTACCTGCCGTTCCGCGGCCGCCTGCCGGTGTTCCTCGGCGACGACCTCACCGATGAGTTCGGCTTCGACGCCGCCAACAGCCAGCATGGCTGGAGCGTGCTGGTGGGCGAACGGGAACCCAGCAAAGCGGTATTCGCGCTGCCCGACATACGCAGCGTGCACGCCTGGCTGCGTGAGAATGCCTATTGACCCGGCCCCCACGGCCGCAACCGAGATGTACCGCGTGATGACCCAACCCGATCTTGATCTGGGCGTGGTCGGCAACGGCAGCTTCGGCGCCTTGGTCGACAAACGTGCCCGCGTTGTCTGGAGCTGCCTGCCCACCTTCGACGGCGACCCCACCTTCTGTGCCCTGCTCGGCCCCAACCAGCAGACCGGTGGCGACTTCGCCATCGAGCTGGAGGACTTCGCGAGCAGCGAGCAGGAATACCTGACCAACACCGCGATCCTGCGCACCGTGCTGCGCGATGCGCACGGTGGTGAACTGGAAATCCTTGATTTCGCCCCGCGCTGGCGCCAGAACGACCGCTTCTACCGCCCGGTCAGCCTGATCCGCCAGGTGCGCCCGCTGGCCGGCAGCCCACGCATCACCGTGCACGCACGGCCACTGACCGACTGGGGCGCGCGCGTGCCCGAGTCCACCTGGGGCAGCAACCATGTGCGCTGGATCCTGCCCGAGCACGTGCTGCGGCTGACCACCGATGTGCCGGTGCGCTTCATCCGCGATGGTCTGCCGTTTGTGCTCAATCATCCCATCCACCTGATCCTGGGCGTGGATGAATCGCTCAACCGCTCGATCAGTGGATACGTGCAGGAGGCCTTCCAGCGCACCCGCGACTACTGGCGCGAATGGGTGCGCTACCTGTCCATTCCGCTGGAATGGCAGGACGCGGTGATCCGCAGTGCGATCACGTTGAAACTGTGCCAGTACGAGGACAGCGGCGCGATCATCGCGGCGATGACCACCTCCATACCGGAAGCCCCCGGCAGCGTGCGCAACTGGGACTACCGCTATTGCTGGCTGCGCGATGCGGCGTTCGTGGTGCGTGCGCTGAACCGCCTCGGCGCAACGCGCACGATGGAACAGTTCCTCGGCTACATCTTCAACCTGGCCACCACCGACGGCACGCTGCAGCCGTTGTACGGCATCGGCTTCGAGGCCAAGCTGGACGAAGACGAAGTACCGAGCCTGTCCGGCTACCGCGGCATGGGCCCGGTGCGGCGCGGCAACCTGGCCTGGGTGCAGCGCCAGCACGATGTCTACGGCAGCGTGGTGCTGGCGTCCACGCAGTTGTTCTTCGACCGCCGCCTGCAGGACCCGGGCGATGCGCACACCTTCGCCCGCCTGGAACCCTTGGGTGAACAGGCGTTCGCCCTGCACGACGTGCCTGATGCCGGCCTGTGGGAGTTCCGCGGCCGCACCGAAGTGCACACCTACACCAGCGCGATGTGCTGGGCCGCCTGCGACCGCCTGTGCAAGATCGCCGTACGCCTGAAGCGCGATGATCGTGCCCACTACTGGCGCGAGCGTGCCGACACCATCCATGCGCGCATCATGGCCGAGTCCTGGAGCGAGGCGCTGGGCCACTTCACCGACACCTTCGGTGGTCATCGGCTGGACGCCTCGTTGCTGCTGCTGGCCGACATCGGCTTCATCGATGCGCTGGATGCCCGCTTCGTGGCCACCGTCGACGCCATCGGCCGCGACCTCAAGCATGGCAATTCGCTGTACCGCTATGTCGCACCGGATGACTTCGGTGAGCCAGAAACCAGCTTCACCATCTGCACCTTCTGGTACATCGATGCGCTGGCAGCGATCGGGCGCATGGACGAAGCGCGCGGGATGTTTGAGCTGCTGCTGAAACAGCGCAACCACCTGGGCCTGCTGTCGGAGGATCTGGCCTTCGACACGGGTGAGGCCTGGGGCAATTTCCCGCAGACCTATTCGCATGTCGGCCTGATCACCGCCGCGATGCGCCTGTCGCGGTCCTGGCAGGAGGCATCGTGAGTCGTCTGGTGGTGGTTTCAAACCGTGTGGCCGTACCGGGCGAGAACCGTGCAGGCGGCCTGGCGGTGGGCCTGCTGGCCGCGTTGAAGGAACGCGGCGGCATGTGGTTCGGCTGGAGCGGCAAGAGCGTGCGCGAGGGTAGCGGCACGCTGCACACGCAGAAGGATGGCGATATCGAATTCGTCACCCTGGACCTGAGCAAGCGCGAGGTCGATGGCTACTACAACGGTTTCGCCAACCGCACGCTCTGGCCGTTGCTGCACTTCCGCCTGGACCTGGTCGATTACGATCGCGGCACCCGCGAGACCTATCACAAGGTCAATGCGCTGTTCGCCGACAAGCTCGCGCCACTGCTGCGCGAGGACGACATCGTCTGGATCCACGACTACCACCTGATCCCGCTCGGTGCGCTGCTGCGCGAGCGTGGCATCGGCTGCCGCATTGGCTTCTTCCTGCATATCCCGATGCCCTCGGCCGACCTGCTGCAGGCGATGCCGGACCATCTGCGGTTGTTCTCCGCGCTGTATGCCTACGATCTGGTCGGCTTCCAGACCCAGCGCGACGCCGATCGCTTCCAGACCTACCTGCGCCTGTTCGGCGGAGGCCGCGTACTCGACAACGGCGAGCTGGAAGCACCGGGCGGGCGCCGCTTCCGTGCGGCGGCGTTCCCGATCGGCATCGACACCGAGCTGATCGCACGCCAGGCCGGCACCGCTGCCACCAAGGCCGCCGTAAAGAACCTGCGCGCCAGCCTGCGCGACCGCCAGTTGGCCATCGGCGTGGATCGTCTGGACTATTCCAAGGGCCTACCCGAGCGCTTCCTCGGCTTCGAGCGCTACCTGGAGCGGCATCCGGACCAGCACGGCTCGCTGACCTACCTGCAGATCGCCCCGGTCTCGCGCGGCGATGTCACCGAGTACCGGCAGCTGCGCAGCCAGCTGGAACAGATCGCCGGGCACATCAATGGCGGCCACGCCGCTCCCGACTGGACACCGCTGCGCTACGTCAACCAGAACTTCACCCATGCCACGCTGACCGGCTTCTACCGTGCGGCGGCAGTGGGCCTGGTCACGCCGCTGCGCGATGGCATGAACCTGGTGGCCAAGGAGTACGTGGCCTCGCAGGACCCGGAAGACCCCGGCGTGCTCGTGCTGTCGCTGCTGGCCGGCGCCGCCGACGAGCTGAAGCAGGCGCTGCTGGTGAACCCGCATGATCTGGACGGCGTGGCCGACGCCATCGCCACCGCGGCAACGATGTCACTGCGCAGGCGCAAGGAACGCTGGCACGCGATGATGGAGCACCTGCGCACCTACGACATCAACCACTGGCGACGCAGCTACCTGGACGCGCTGGAGGGTTGACGAGGCCGCGCCTGTAGCGTCGAGCCTGCTCGACTGGCTCTTGTAGAGTCGAGCCATGCTCGACTGCTATCGGCAGGGAAAAAAAAACCCCAGTCGAGCATGGCTCGACTCTACAGAAGGCCGGCGGTCAATCCAGGAACCGCGCGGCCTGCTCCGGTGCGGGCAGGTAACAGGCGTCATGCCGCCCGAACCAGCGGTAGCGGTTGCGGGCCAGCGCGCGGTACGCGGCATCACGCCAGCTGCGCGGCAGCACGCGCAATGCACCACTCAGACGCCAGGCGCCGCCCAGCCCCGCCAGCACCCGCAGGATCGCATCGGTATCGGTCCAGGCCCCTTGCGCGTCCAGCAACAGGAACGACATCGGGTCCTGCGGGTCCAACCCGTGCGCGCGCAACAGCGCGCTGCCCTGCGCGCCCTGCATCGCCGCAAAGCGGTAGCGCCCCTTGCGGTCGAAACGCAGCAGGAAGCGCACCCAGCGGTTGCACAGCGCGCACACGCCATCGAACACGATCACCGCGCTGCCGGCCTCGGCGGCGGAATCACTGCGGTTCGAGCCAGCCTTCATAGCGGATCAGGGCTCCGGCCCAGGGCAAGGTCACATCGACCAGGAAAGTGTAACGCGCACCCTGCCAGGCTTCGCGGCAACGCACACCACCAAACCAGCGCCTCGGCAGCGGCAGCAGCCCGAACGCCCAGACCCGCCGCACCGACCAGTCGATGCCACCGTCGCGGGCCTGCAGATCAAATTCGAAGCGCACCGCGCCCAGCTGCTCGCGCAGGCATCCCTCGTGTACCCACAGCCGCGACACCATCGGCCAGCGACCGAATCGTCGTGCCCATTGCTCGCCCTGCCCGTGGGCACTGAACGCCACTTCGGTGGGCAGCGCGTCGCCGTCCTTCGGCAACCGCGCCAACGCGGCCAGCAGCGGCACCAGCCAGTGCCGCCCTCTCACGATGCGCGCCTGCCCCACGTAGCGGCACGGCAACGGCGCGGCATGCAGCGCCTGCACCGGCGTGGCCAGGGTGGCGAAGGCCGGCCCCAGCACGCGCGTGAACAACGGCGTGGTCAGGGCGCGATCCAGGCCAGGGTCGCCATGCGCCCGGTGCGACGGTCGCGCCGGTGCGAATACAGGTCGGGATCGGCCATCGTCGACACCGTGCCGCCATACACCTGCGCCGGGTCCATGCCCGCCGCCTGCAGGCGCTGACGTGCCAGGGCGAACAGGTCCACCTTCCAGTGCCCCTGGCGTGTCGCCACAAACGCCGCCTCGGCCGCCGGATCATGGCCGACGAAGGCGTGGAAGACCTCTTCGCCGATCTCGTAGTCGGCCGGCCCGGCCGCCGGGCCCAGCCACGCGCGAAGCTGCGCGGGCGGGGTCTGCATGGCGGCCACCGTGGCCTCCAGCATGCCGTCGGCCAGCCCACGCCAACCGGCATGGGCCGCGCCCACTTCACTGCCATCGGCCGCGGCAAACACCACGGGCAGGCAGTCGGCGGTCAGGATCGCCAGCACCACGCCCGGCACCGAGGTCACCGCAGCGTCAGCCACCGGTTCGCTGGCGCCGGCCACCGGCGGCGCGGTGAAGCGCAGCACGGTGCTGCTGTGCACCTGGCGCAGCCAGTGCGGTGCCGAGGGCAGTGCCAGCCCCTGCTGCAGCAGCTGGCGGTTGTGCTCCACGTTGGCCGGGGTATCACCATCGGCCGCGTGCCGGTTGCCCAGGTTGAACTGCGCGAACGGCGCCGGCGAGATGCCCGCACCGTGCCGACGCGTGGTCAGCGCATGGACGCCCGGAGGCGCCGGCCAGTCCGCCTGCAGCAATGGCAGCGCGGCGGCCATCACCAGCGGTCCCGCTCGCGCGCGGCGAAGGCTTCGCTGTCCTCGCGCAGCACCTTCATCAGGTGCAGCATGTCGTCCGGCACCGGCGCGGTGTTGCGCACCGGCTCACCGGTAATCGGATGCGTGAACTCCAGGGTCTCGGCGTGCAGGGCCTGGCGCTTGAAGCCGCGCAGCGCGGCCACCAGCTCGTCGCTGGCGCCCTTGGGCAGCTTCAGCGCACCGCCGTACAGCGGGTCACCGATGATCGGATGGCGAACGTGCGCCATGTGCACGCGGATCTGGTGGGTACGGCCGGTTTCCAGGCGGCACTCCAGCGCGGTGTGCGCACGGAAGCGCTCGCGCAGGCGGTAATGGGTGATCGCTTCCTTGCCGTCCTCGCGCACGGCCATCTTCAGGCGGTCGCGCGGGTGGCGGTCGATCGGGGCATCGGCGGTACCGCCGGCCACCAGCGCACCCATCACGATGGCCAGGTACTGGCGGTGCACGTCGCGCGCGGCCAGCTGCTCGACCAGCGCGGTCTGCGCTTCCAGGGTCTTGGCCACCACCATCACGCCGCTGGTGTCCTTGTCCAGGCGGTGCACGATGCCGGCGCGCGGCAGCACCGCCACCGACGGGTCGCGGAACAGCAGGGCATTCACCAGGGTGCCGCTGTGGTTGCCCGCGCCCGGGTGCACCACCAGGCCCACCGGCTTGTTGATCACCAGCAGGTGCTCGTCCTCGAACAGCACGTCCAGCGGGATGTCCTCCGGCTGGGCGTCGGTCTGGGTCTCGAGCACCACATTGAGGGTCACGAGCTCGCCGCCGCGCAGCGGATCGCGCGGGCGCGCCTGGGCGCCGTCCAGCAGCACCTCACCGGCCTTGATCCACTCGGTCAGGCGCGAACGCGAGTATTCGGGGAACAGTTCGGCCACCACGGCGTCGAAACGACGGCCGGCAGCGGTGTCGGGGACGATGGCCTGGCGGGCCGATTCAGAGGGTTGTTCAGACATGGCAGGGGGCATTCTTTGAAATTTTGGGGTCCCGGCGGCCGGTTTCAGTCGCTGGACAGGACACTAGGCTATCATCGACCCTTCGTATTCCAGCCGCGTCCCGCCTCGACCTCATGATCCGACGCTCCGCCATGCTCTCCGCGCCCGTCCGCCTCACCGCCCTGCTGCTGGTGCTGGTCATCGCCGCCACCGGCTGCCACCGTGGTGCCAAGAAGGGGGATCGCCCCGATGAAGGGACGCCGGTCGAACAGTTGTACGAGAAGAGCCACAAGCTGATGCAGGGTGGCAACTGGAGCGGCGCTGAAACCAGCTTCCGCCGCCTGGTGGCCCAGTATCCGTACGGTCCGTACACCGAACAGGCGATGATCGAAACCGCCTACGCGCAGTACAAGGCCGGCAAGCACGATGACGCGGTGTCCAGCATCGACCGCTTCATCCGTACCTACCCGACCCATCGCAACATCGCGTACCTGTACTACCTGCGCGGCCTGGCCAACTCCAACCGCAGTACGGTTTTCCTGCGCCGCGTATGGTCGCTGGATGCCAGCCGCCGCGACCTGTCCACGCCGCACCAGGCGTATTCGGACTTCAACATCGTGGTCGACCGCTACCCGAACAGCCGCTACGCCGCCGATGCGCGCCAGCGCATGCTGGAGCTGCGTGACGTGTTCGCCCAGCACGAGCTGGACAACGCCCTGTACTACATGCGCCGCGGCGCCTGGGTCTCGGCTGCCGGCCGCGCCAACTACCTGCTGGAAACCTACCCGCAGAGCGCATTCCAGTACGACGCCGTAGCTGTGCTGGCTGATTCCTACACCCACCTGGGCAACAAGACCCTGGCCGACGACGCCCGCCGCGTCCTGCAGCTGAACCAGCCGGACCACCCGTGGCTGGAAGGCAAGTGGCCGAAGTACCCGTGGATGATCCGCAAGCTGAACCCGTTCGCCGGCGAGAAGTCCGCCAGCACCGGCCAGCGCAACGCGCGACTGGAAAAGAAATAAGAAAAAGGCCCCGCAAGGGGCCTTTCTTCTTTCTGCAGAGTCGAGCCATGCTCGACTGCTTCCTGCAGGACGCTCAGCGCGCGGCGGCGTCCCGGGGCCCACCTAGGAATCCTACGAATCCCCAAGGGTTGCGACGCTGGTCCCAATCGGCGCGGACGAGCCCCTCCACACTGCGGCGCAACGGCCATCCCGGCCGTCAAGGAGCGCCCATGTCCCCACTGCCCCGTCGTTTCCGGCCCCTCTCGAGCGTCATCGCCACGGCCCTGCTGGTCCTGTCGTCCAGTCCCCTGAGCGCCGCGCCGGCCGCGCCGGGTGATCTGCTGTCCGCCGCGCCCTATCGCGCGTCATGGGTGCCCTCCAAGGCCACGCAAGCGTACAAGCTGCACTACCGCACCCCCGACCACCGCGGCCAGCTGGCCGAAGGCACCGGCCTGCTGTATCTCCCCGCGGGCGCGGCGCCCATCGGGGGCTGGCCGGTGGTGTCGTGGGCACATGGCACCCAGGGCATCGCCGATCGCTGCGCGCCCTCGGTCTCGGGCCCCTACCAGCCCGAACGCGACGGGCGTTTCCTCGACCAGTTCCTGGCCCAGGGCTATGCCGTGGTCGCTGCCGACTACCAGGGGCTCGGCAGCCCCGGCAACCACGCCTACCTGCACGTCCGCACGGCGGCCCGCAACGCCATCGATCTGGTCAAGGCCAGCCGCCAGTATCTGGGCGCATCAGCGCTGTCGCCGCGCTGGGTCTCGGTTGGTCATTCGCAGGGTGGTGCCGCTGCGCTCACGGCCGGGCATCTGGCGCCCACCTATGGTGGTCCTTCCCTGCACTACCGCGGCAGCTTCACCACCGGTACGCCCACCGCGGTCGAGCTGACCGCGCTGGTGATGAAGCCCGACAACCGCACCGCCAATCCTGGCGCGCTCAACGCCTATCACGCGTACCTGCTTGATGGCCTGCTGCAGGTCGCGCCGCAGATCGACCGCGTCCTCAGCGACACCGGCCGCGCCCGCGTGGCAGTGGCACGCGAGCAGTGCCTGGGCGAACTGGCCGCCACGCTGGACGGCGCGGATACCGGCAGCATGTTCACTGCACCGCTGACCAGCGTGCCGGGCATCTGGGCGGTGCTGTACGACTATCTCGGCGTACCGCGCCGCGGTTTCAGCCAGCCGCTGATGCTGGGCCATGGCAGTGAGGACCGCGACGTGCCCTACCTGACCACCCTGCTGTATGCCGCAGGCCTGGCCCTGCGTGGCGAGCCGGTCGCGTTCCGGCGCTACCCGGTCGACCATCGCGGCACGCTGGACGCGGCCGCTGCGGAGGGTCTGGCGTTCGTGCGGGCACGGCTGGGGGACGGCCAATTCGACGAGGCTGCGGAAACCGCCAGCCTCGAACAGCTGCTTGAGGACGCCCAGTAGATCCATGCCATGCGTGGATGGTCTTCGACCATTGTGCGGACCAAGGTCCGCACCCACCGGAGAGGGGCCAACGGGTTGCCGGCCAGCGGCCGGCACTACCCGCCAACCGCTGCTTCAGCCCTTGTAGCCGTTGCTGATCGGGTAACGACGTTCGCGGCCGAAGGCGCGGCGCGAGACCTTCGGCCCCGGCGCGGCCTGGTGCCGCTTCCACTCGCTGATGCGCACCAGGCGCAGCACGCGGTCGACCACGGCCGCGTCGTAGCCGGCGGCCACGATCTCCGTGCGCGACTGCTCCTGGTCAATGTAGCGGTACAGGATGCCGTCCAGCACGTCATAGGCCGGCAGCGAATCCTGGTCCAGCTGGTTCTCGCGCAGCTCGGCCGACGGCGGGCGGCTGATCACGGCCGGCGGGATCACCGGCGCGCCGCCCACGGTGTTGCGCCACTTGGAAAGACCGAACACCTCCGTCTTGTACAGGTCCTTCAGTGGCGCGTAGCCACCGCACATGTCGCCGTAGATGGTGGCGTAGCCGACCGCGTACTCGCTCTTGTTGCCGGTGGTCAGCAGCAGGCCACCGAACTTGTTGGCCAGCGCCATCAGGATCACGCCACGGCTGCGCGACTGCAGGTTCTCTTCGGTCACGTCCGGGGTCGTGCCCTCGAACATCGGCGCCAGCGATTCCATCAGGCCCTTGAACGCCGGTTCGATCGAGACTGCCTCCAACTTCACACCCAGCGCCTGGCACTGCTCGGCGGCCAGGTCGTTGGAAAGGCCTGCGGTGTAGCGCGAGGGCAGGCGCACCGCGGTGACGTTCTCGGCGCCCATCGCGTCCACGGCCATGGCCAGCACGATCGCCGAGTCGATGCCGCCGGACAGGCCCAGCCATACCTTCTTGAAGCCGTTCTTGCGGCAGTAGTCCTGGATGCCACGGGTCACCGCGCGCCAGGCCAGCGCGTCCATGCTCTCGTCGCCGTCGTCCATCCACACGTGCGGCATGAAGCGGCGGGTCTCACCGTCGTACTCCACCACCAGCCACTGGTCGACGAAGGCGGCGGCGGCCGGGTGCACCGTGCCGTCACCATCGGCCACTACCGAGGCGCCGTCGAACACCAGCGCGTCCTGGCCACCGACCACGTTGAGGTAGGCAATCGCCGCGCCGCTTTCGCGGGTGCGCGCCGCCAGCACGGCATCGCGCTGGGCGTGCTTGCCACGCTCGTACGGCGAAGCATTGGGCACCACCACCAGCTGCGCACCGGCGCGCATGGTGTCGGCCAGCGGTTCGGCGAACCACAGGTCCTCGCAGATCAGCAGGCCCACCGGAATGCCGTTGACCTCGAACACGCAGCTGCCGCCATCCGGATCGACATCGAAGTAGCGGCGCTCATCGAACACCGCGTAGTTGGGCAGCTCGCGCTTGCGGTAGGTCTGTTCGACCAGGCCGTCACGCAGCACGCTGGCGGCGTTGTAGACCACCGCGCCAGCCGCCTGCGGCCAGCCGACCACGGCGGTGATGCCACGGCAGGCAGCAGCGATACGGCCCATCGCCTGCTCGCATTCGTACAGGAAGCCGGGACGCAGCAGCAGGTCCTCCGGCGGATAACCGCTCACCGCCAGCTCGGGGAACATCACCAGCTCGGCGCCATACTCGTCGCGCGCCTGGTCGATCATCTCGATGATGCGCTCGGTGTTGCCGGCGACATCGCCGACCGGGAAATCGAACTGCGCCATCGCGATGCGGATCGAAGCCATGAGAATCCAGCCTGTGGTTGCAATTGCACCATTCTAGGCCTTTGGACACGGACCGGTCAGGCCCGATGCATGCGATCGGTCCGCCCCGCGTCGCGCAGACCAGGACCACGTTTCCCTGCCGGCCAGGCACTGCCATCGCCTCCTCGAATGTCCGTCCTGGGGCTATTGATTTTCGCCTTCATCAGTAGCACTCTCCCATTCACGAAAAATTCATGGTGATCACCTTCGACGGCTCAGATCACCGCGCAAGCTGGTTCAAAAAGGAATTTGGACGTTGTGTCCAGATTGGCCGGCCAATTCGGTCCGGCTATTGATCGCTGTATCCAATTGGAATGGAGAATCAGGATGAGTTCTATGGCATTGGATGTCGCAGGCTTTGAAGCTGGGATGCTGCAGAGGGCCGAAGACGCAACGTCGATTGGCACCGCATTTGAAGTGGTGAGGAATGGTGCGGTAGCACTGTTCTGCTCGGACTGTTGCGGCAGCAACGGCAATGACTGCGTGCCGGAAATCGACCCGGGCATCAACTGACGCAGATCGAGGGCGAAGGCGGTTGCCTTCGCCCTCTTCATTATCGAGAGCACATTCCATGGATGGATTCAACGCACCGGAGGAGTTCGAGCGGAGCCTCCATGCCTATGCAGGCAGTGACCACGCTGGCACCAACGCGCTTGCGCTGGTCCTGCCATCCACGCGTGCAGTCTTGACCAGAAGCAGACAGCTCGCAGATGCAGGGCACCTACGCGTTGTGTGTAACGAGAACAGCCCTGGGTTGAGCGCAAGCGGCATGGTTCAGCTGGCGCAGTCCGGCCAGCGACCAGCACTCGTCATTTTCTCGGACCAGCTTGTCTCAGCACACGAAGCAACCCTGCTGATTCGGACCTCGCGCGAGGACATCTACGTCTCGCCGCTCGAAATGATCCTCAATCAGCGCTACGGCTATGCACTGTCGTTCTGGGGCATACAGGGCTATTCCACGATCGAGGCCCATTCGGCCGACAGCAGCGCGATCCTGCACGGGATCATCGACCATCTTCACCAGTGCAGCAGCCTGGGGGATCAATGGTTGCTGCGCGAACAACAGTCACTCCGCAGGCCGGCGATCAGGACATACAACGCGCGCAGAAAGATCAGGATGTTCCGATCCGCACTGCTGGCACAGTACCAACCCGACAGTATCGATGCCGAACTCGACGCCTTGATGGAAGCGATCGATACGCTTGAAGGCGATGTCGTTGATCGACAGGGAAGGCTTGCATGCTGATTCCGCAATTGTTGACTCAACTTGCCCGTCCCTTGCGCCGCCTTGATCGGCGGATTGCCTGGATCGAGTCGATCATCAAGACCCCTCTGACCGACGACGACGAGCACTACCTGCGTGTTGCCTGCGCCGAATCGGGAAACACGAGATTTGGCGAATACTACTACTGGTACCTGCAGAAGCTGTTCGTTGCCAACGTTCTGCGGCGTGGGAACCGGACCGAGTTCCTGTCCCTGCTCAGTCGCGCCGACCGAACGGACTACAGCGCATTCGATGAACTGGCACGTACGCCACGCGGGCTTCTGATCGCAGTGCCGCACCATGCCCACTACATTCTATCGATCATCATGCTGGCGGAGCGTTTACGGCACGAGCGGAAAACCTTCCTGTTCTATGGAAACCCGGAAACCCATCCAGGCAACGAAATCTTCGACAGGCTCAACGGCTGGTTCTGGAACGAGGACAACGGTGTTGGTTTCGTCCATGACACCCGCAAAGGCCTGGCAACAGCCATCCGTGAACTGAGGGCAGGCGCAGCCGTCTTCATCCTGCCGGACGTTTTCAAGGACGAGAACGCCACGTACCCCATCAGCTTCTGCAAGCGCTCGATGAGCATCATGCTCGGCACCGCCGCATTGTCCCGCAGAACCGATGCGCTGATCGTCCCGATGATCTCCACCCCCGTCGCGTCGGGCCTGGGCTTCAGGAGCGTTTTCGCACCGCCGTGCGCTGAGCCGGCACCTGCAGCACAGGGCCAGTCCGAACGCAGGCTGCTTGCAGACGACTACCGCGTCATGCGCGGGCTCTTCGCCTTCTATGAACACCACATGCAGCACCAGCTGATCTACTGGCAGAACGTACGGCAACACATCGCCCAGAACGGCCCTCATCTTGAGGTGCCGAGGTCCGATGTGGCGCGCGTGGCCGGGCTGCTGGCCCGCGACCCCGACATGCTCGCCCCTACCGCAGTAATTGACCTGAGAAGAGACGCAACGGCACCCACATGCTGAAACAGAAATCACGTCTTGTGCTCCTCATTGCATCGGCGCTTTCCGCGGCGGGCATCAACTGCGCCGCCGCAGCAGATGCCACCGAGCCCCCATTGCGCACCCTTGATACCGTCGTGGTGTCCGGGGTTGCGCCGGGTCCCGGACTCTGGAGAGTCTCGCGTGGCGAGCACACACTCTGGATCCTGGGCACGCTCAAGCCGGTGCCATCCTCGATCACATGGGATTCGGCAGCGGTGCGAGAGGTGATTGCCGAGGCTCAAGCCGTGCTGTGGGAGCCATCCTTCACCGTAGACGTCGACACCGGCTGGCTCGGCAAGCTGTCGCTTGGCTACAGCTACATGAAGGCACAGAACAATCCTGGCAATGCGCAACTCAAAGACATCCTGGCACCGGATGTATACGCGCGCTGGCAGAATCTGCGAGACACGTACCTCGCTGGCCGCAGCAACCTCGAAGGCAAGCGCCCGCTTGCCGCGGCGGACGAGCTGATGTCGGCGGTGATGGCCCAGCGTGGCCTGAGCAGCAAGGGGGTGGTCGCTCCCGTCATCGTCGCCGAAGTGAAGGCGCGCGGCATCGGACTGCACACACCTCGATATACGCTCAAGCTCTCGCGCCAGAACGCCGCGCAGATGCTCAAGGCAGTCAGGTCAACGTCGATCGACGACAGCGCCTGCCTGGTGGCAACCATGGATCTTGTCGAATCCGGCATGGATCGCCTGGTAACCAACGCAAATGCATGGTCTACGGGCGAGACCGCCCGGATCGACGTATCCCTGACCTCGAAACGGGATGAACTATGCACGGACTCGCTCAGCAACGCGCCCGCAGCCCGTGCTTTTGGCATGCCCGACATCCGCACGGTCGTAAGGGAGAAATGGCTTGCGGCCGCAGACAAGGCACTGCAGACCAACACGACGACGCTCGCGGTGCTTCCCATCGCCGACCTGTCCGGCAACGACGGATACATCGATGCGCTGCGCCAGCGCGGATACGAGGTCGAGTCACCTTGAACGCCCTCCCGCAGTGACCGACCGATGTCGCCTCGAGTGGATCGACTATCGGCGCTTTTCCTGGCATCGGCAGCACAACTGGCCTTGCTGATCCTGCTGTGCCAGGTCGCCGGCAAGTCACCTGTAAACGTCGGGGATGATGAAACGAGGGTATCGCTCGTGTTCATCGAGCGCCCTCTCGCGCGGGCGCCCGTTCCCGCTGCCATGCCCCGGGCATTGGGAGGGCCCGGCAGGACTGCTGGCCCGGCGCTGCCAGTTGCATCTGCGGCACCCCGCAGGCCCACGCTGGACGTGGTCGATGAAGCACCTGGACCTGCGATGGCTGTTGCCCCCGCACCGCTCGACCTTGCCATTCGTCCAGATGATATCTCGTTCAAGCGCCCCTCCCTGACAAGACCGGCCCAGGCCGCCTTTCCGGCGCGCGAGCCCACATTGCAGGTGAGCGTCGAAGACAACTCATGGATGGGAAGGTATGCACGCATGGGGCGGAGGATGGCGTGCGCAGAACTGCGGCAGGCGCTTGCATCAAACCCCGGCAGTGCCGAGGCCATCATCAGGACGATGGAGCAGCGCAAGTGCATGAACTAGCTATCGCCATGGTGCTTGCTCCAGCAACTGGAACTGACAGGAGCGCCGGGTGTGAATAAAGCCCTCGAGAAGGCCATGCCGGTGGCACGTACCCTCCGGCTGCTGGCGAGTCTTTCGCGCAACCACCTGCCACTCCTGGCGGGTGCACTGACCAGCATCGTGGTTGCAACCACGTTCGCCCTTGCCGTTCCCATCGCCGCAAGGGGCAACCGCGGCCTGGACCTGAACAGCCTGGAGAAGATCGACAACATCTTCCTGACACTTGCCTTGATCTCAGTGGCGATTGGCGTGGCCACGGCAATGCGGGTCTACTTCATCAATCGCCTCGCTGACGAAGTCACCAATGACCTGCGGGGGCAGCTGTTCTCACGATTGCTCGTCCAGCCGCTGGAATTCCATCAGCAGCAGCCATCAACGGAACTGCTTTCACGATTGACCTCGGATATCGAGCACCTGCGGATAGCCATCGGGGTCAGCTTCTCTGTGGCAATACGCAGCGGAATCATGCTGGCCGGTGCGGTCACCATGTTGTTCATTACCGACCCTGGCCTGGCGCTGCTGACGATCGCCGCCATCCCGTTTGCATCGGTTCCCATCGCCGTGGGCTCCAAGCACCTGCGGGCCAGCGCGCGCGACTACAATGATCTGCTTGCGCAATCGCGCGTCGTTGCGGCGGAAGCGCTGGGCCATATCAGGGCGGTCAAGGATTTCGCCCGCGAACCCTTCGAGACAGAGCGCCATGCGGCGACGCTCGATGCCAGCGTCAGCGGAGCTCGTCGGCGCACGACCTGGCAGTCTGTGCTGACGGCATTGTCATTGATCGTCATGCTGCTGGGCATCACCGCTGTGTTATGGACAGGCACCCACAAGGTCATGGACCGGACGCTCTCGGCGGGCCAGCTGGGACAGTTCGCCATGTATGCCGTGATGTGCGGCATGGCCGCCGCCGCGCTTCTGGACACATGGGGCGCGCTGCAGCGCTCCGCCGGAGCGACTGATCGCATCACCGCATTTGGTGACCTGCCATACCATGAGGCGCAGGAAACCAGGCTGGTGCAGGCTCTGCAGGGATGCATCCGATTCGAGAATGTCGATTTCTGGTATGCCGCTGCGCCCGACAGGCCCGTCCTGCGACGCTTGAACCTGGACATTGCGAAGGGGGAAAAGGTCGCCATCGTGGGCGCATCCGGCGCGGGCAAGAGTACGCTGCTGTCGCTGCTTCTGCGCCTGCATCCCGTGCGGGCGGGCGCCATCTTCATCGACGGCCACGATATCTCCACGTTCCAGCCTGCAAGCATCCGCAACGCTATCGGGACGATCTCGCAGGCGCCGGCGATTTTCGGCCGATCCGTGCTTGAGAACATCCGATACGGCAAGCTCGACGCTACCGACGAGGATGTCAGGAACGCAGCAGTGTCTTCAGGCGCAGATGCCTTCATCAATGAATTGCCCGCTGGCTACGATGAGCCCTTGGGCGAACGCGGAGCCCGATTGTCAGGCGGCCAGCAGCAACGGGTAGCCATTGCGCGCGCACTGTTGAAGCGGGCCGATATCCTGCTGCTCGACGAGCCGACATCGGCGCTCGATTCACACGCCGAACAGGCGGTACATGACCATGTTTTCGGAACGGGCACGGGGCCGACCACGCTCATCGTCGCACACCGGTTGCAGACCATTCTTGCCGCCGATCGAATCGTACTCATCGATGAAGGTGCGGTCGCCGCCACCGGGTCGCACGAAGAACTGCTGATCCGCAGCGCTCGATATCGCGACCTGATCAGGCCGCAGATGCAGGCCATGGTCGAATAATGGCCACCATAGCGTGCCACCCGCAGAACAGGAAAGGCCGCCCGGAGGCGGCCTTTCTGTTTCAAGCAGCCGGCCAGCGGCCGGCTCTACAGAATCGTCTGCCGGAGGCAGTCGATCTTATTTCACCAGCTTGGCGATGGCAGCGCCCAGATCGCCCGGCGAGCGGACGGTGACAACACCGGCAGCTTCCATCGCGGCGAACTTGCCTTCAGCAGTGCCCTTGCCGCCCGAGGCGATCGCACCGGCGTGGCCCATGCGCTTGCCGGCCGGAGCCGACGCACCGGCGATGAAACCGACGACCGGCTTCTTCACGTGGTTCTTGATGTACTCGGCGCCGGCTTCTTCAGCGTCGCCGCCGATTTCGCCAACCATGATGATGCCTTCGGTCTGCGGGTCTTCGTTGAACAGCTTCAGGCAGTCGACGAAGTTCAGGCCGTTGATCGGGTCACCACCGATGCCGATGCAGGTGGACTGGCCCAAGCCGACTTCAGTGGTCTGCTTGACCGCTTCATAGGTCAGGGTGCCCGAACGCGACACGATGCCGATCTTGCCCGGCTGGTGGATGTGGCCCGGCATGATGCCGATCTTGCACTCACCCGGGGTGATGACGCCCGGGCAGTTCGGCCCGATCAGCACGGTGTCCGGATGCGAACGGGTCAGCACGTTCTTGACGCGCAGCATGTCCAGCACCGGGATGCCTTCGGTGATGCAGACGATGACCTTGATGCCGGCAGCAGCGGCTTCCAGGATCGCGTCGGCCGCGTACGGCGGCGGCACGTAGATGACCGAAGCGTTGGCGCCGGTGCTCTGCACGGCGTCGGCAACGGTGTTGAAGACCGGCAGGTCGATATGGGTGGTGCCACCCTTGCCCGGGGTCACGCCGCCAACAACCTGGGTGCCGTACTCGATCATCTGAGTGGCGTGGAAGGTGCCCTGCTGGCCGGTGAAGCCCTGCACGATCACCTTGGTGTTCTTGTTAATCAAAACAGACATGGGAATTCCTTGGTGTCGGATCAGGCAGCGTTCTTGACAGCTTCAACGATCTTCTTGGCGCCATCGTTGATGTTGTCAGCCGGGATGATGGCCATGCCACTGTCGCGCAGCAGCTGCTTGCCTTCTTCCACGTTGGTGCCTTCCAGGCGCACCACGACCGGAACCTTGACGCCCACTTC
Organism: Stenotrophomonas sp. MH181796; assembly: GCF_009659995.1. Taxonomy (NCBI): domain Bacteria; kingdom Pseudomonadati; phylum Pseudomonadota; class Gammaproteobacteria; order Lysobacterales; family Lysobacteraceae; genus Stenotrophomonas; species Stenotrophomonas sp. MH181796. The sequence continues at coordinate 88,966 of NZ_RAHU01000004.1, read as the reverse complement.
CTTCACGGCGGCAATGATGCCTTCGGCAATCATGTCGCAGCGGACGATGCCGCCGAAGATGTTGACGAAGATGCCTTCAACCTTGTCCGAGGACAGGATCAGCTTGAACGCTTCGATGACGCGCTGCTTGTTGGCGCCGCCACCCACGTCCAGGAAGTTCGCCGGCTCGCCGCCGTTGAGCTTGATGACGTCCATGGTGGCCATGGCCAGACCGGCGCCGTTCACCATGCAGCCGATGTTGCCGTCCATGGTGACGTAGTTGATGTCCAGTTCCGAAGCGATCACTTCGGTCGGATCTTCCTGGGTCTTGTCGCGCATGGCGACCAGGGCCTTCTGGCGGAACGCGGCGTTGTCGTCGCTGTCGAACTTGCCGTCCAGCGCGTACAGGTTGCCGTCATCCAGGATGGCCAGCGGGTTGATTTCAACCAGCGCCAGGTCCTTTTCGTTGAACAGGCGGTACAGGTTCACCATGATGCTGGCGAACTGGCCGGCCTGCTTGGCGGTCAGGCCCAGCTTGAAGCCGAAATCACGGCCGTGGTAACCCTGCACGCCTTCGACGAAGTCGACATTCAGCGAGTGGATCAGCTCCGGGGTTTCAGCCGCGACCTGCTCGATTTCCACGCCGCCTTCCGAAGAGGCGATGTAGGTGATGGTCTTGGTGCCACGGTCGACCAGCACCGACAGGTACAGTTCCTTGACGATTTCACCGGCAGTGGTCACCAGCACCAGGTTGACCGGCAGTTCAACGCCAGCGGTCTGGTAGGTGGCCATCTTGGTGCCGAGCATCTTGGCCGCAGCGGCCTTCACGTCGTCGGTGGTCTTGCAGAACTTGACGCCGCCAGCCTTGCCGCGGCCGCCAGCGTGGATCTGCGCCTTGACCATCCAGGGGCCCTGGCCCAGGGAGTTGGCAGCGGCAACAGCTTCGTCCGGGGTCGCAGCGACCTTGCCGGCCGGGACCGGGATGCCGTACTCGGCAAGCAGTTGTTTTGACTGGTATTCGTGGAAATTCATGCGTCACCGTGGGAATAGGAACGACCGCACGCAATTCCTCAGGGCCCCGGCGGGGCGCCGGCATGGACCGCGGCGGGCCCACTATTGTGGCCGAGCCGGCGCCGGGGCGCAAAGAAGTCTGTACAAAACGCCACACCCGGCCAGATTTCCACCGTCATTCAGGCAGTTGCGCCGGGGCCGCCGTTGCCCACCGGTATCCACGGCGGGCCAAATGCGCGATCCAGGGCGCTCCGGCGGCACCTGCGCGGGGGCCCTATACTGGTCAACCAGGGTGTGTAGAGTCGGGGGTGCCCGGCGGCTTCCACCGCAGGCCACATCGAAGCGACATGCCCGCCCGGCTTCAGGGGACGCCAGGCAGGCCTGTCGCAGATTCCAGACCCAGGCAGCCAGAAGGGGAGTTCCGGCGTGTCACCCAGTGCTTCATTGATCGACCGCATCGAATCGATCCCGCGGCGTGAGCTGTACTTCTTCGCGCTGTACCGGGTGCTGATCGCCTCGGTCATCGCCGCCCTGCTCTACAGCCCCTTGTCGGCCATGGTCGGCGAAGCCCATCACCCACGGCTGGCCGATGTGGTTGCGGTCATCTATCTGGCGTTGTCGCTGCTGGCCCTGGTGATCGGCCGCAACGAACGCTGGCTGCGCCCGATCGTGGTCACTGGGGTGATGGTGGACATCGTCGCCGCCACCCTGCTGTCACACGCGCTGCCCGGTGCCAGTGCCGGTATCTCGATGTCGCTGCTGTTCAACATCGCCGCCGCCGCCACCCTGCTGCCGCTCAGCCTGGGCCTGGGCCTGGCGTTGGCCGCCAGCCTCGCCACGGGTGTCGAGTACACCTGGAAGCTGCTGGAAGGCGGCGACCCCACCCGTACCCTGGCCGAACTGGCCATGTTCGCCACCAGCTACCTGGCACTGGCCTTCATCAGCTACCAGGTGGGCAGCCGCGCCCGTCGCAACCAGCAGCTGGCCAACCAGCGCGGCGACGAAGTGGCCAACCTGTTCCAGATCAACGAACTGATCATCCGGCGCATGCGTACCGGCGTGCTGGTGGTGGACGCCGACAACCGCATCACCCTGGCCAACGAAGCCGCGTCGATGCTGCTCGGCGACAACGACGGCATCGGTGAGACGGGACGCCTGGACCTGGCCAGCGCCGCGCCGGAACTGGCGCGCCGCCTGCAGCGCTGGCGCAACGGCTGGGCCCAGGACGAACTGCCGCTGCAGCTCAACCCCGACCAACCGGAAGTGCAGCCGCGCTTCGCCCGCCTGCTGGCCGGCAGCGAGCTCTCGCTGGTGTTCCTGGACGATTCCAGCGTGGTCTCACGCCGCGCCGAATCGCTCACCCTGTCGGCGATGGGCCGCTTCTCGGCCAGCCTCGCCCACGAGATCCGCAACCCGCTGGCGGCGATCAACTACGCCGTGCAGCTGCTCGAGGAAGGCACCGGTTTCAACGAGAGCGACCGCCGCCTGCTGCAGATCATCCGCCAGCAGTGCCAGCGCACCAACGGCATCGTCGAGAGCGTGCTGGGCCTGGCCCGTCGCGAACGCGCCACGCCCGAGAACGTGGACCTGGTCGCCTTCGTGCGCCGCTTCGTGCTGGAGTACAAACAGGGCCAGACGCTGGAGACCGACAGCATCGAACCGATCATCAGCGAGATCTCGGTGATGGCCCAGGTCGACACGAAACACCTCTACCAGGTGCTGACCGTCCTGGTGCACAACGCCCTGAAATACGGCCGCATCGGCCAGCAGCCGGCCCGCGTGCGCCTGCGCGTGGCGCAGCACGAACGCAGCGCAGTGATTGACGTGATGGATCGCGGCCCCGGTATTCCCGAGACCGTGGCGGCGCAGTTGTTCCGCCCGTTCTTCACCACCTCGGAGCACGGTACCGGGCTGGGCCTGTACATCGCCCGCGAGCTGTGCCGGGCCAACCAGGCCCGCCTCGACTACATCCCGGTGCCCGCCGGTGGCTCCTGCTTCCGCCTGGTGCTGCCCGGCCCGCACACGCTGCTGCCCACCTGATTCCGATTCTGTGCGTCAAACATTTGTCGCTTCCAGCCCCCTCGTTTATCTTTCACGCCCATGAACGAAACCCGCAGCGCCCTCGTCGTCGACGATGAACGCGACATCCGCGAACTGCTGGTACTGACCCTCGGCCGCATGGGGCTGCGCATCAGTACCGCCGCCAACCTGGCCGAAGCGCGCGAGCTGCTGGCCAGCAATCCGTACGACCTGTGCATCACCGACATGCGGCTGCCGGATGGCAACGGTATCGAGCTGGTCAGCGAGATCGCCCAGCACTACCCGCGCACGCCGGTGGCGATGATCACCGCGTTCGGCAGCATGGACCTGGCGGTGGAGGCGCTGAAAGCCGGCGCCTTCGACTTCGTCAGCAAGCCGGTGGACATCTCGGTGCTGCGCGGCCTGGTCAAGCACGCACTGGAACTCAACAACGCCGAACGCCCCGCGCCCGGCCCTGCTGCCGAACAAGGCGCACGCCTGCTGGGTGCTTCGCCGGCCATGGACGTGCTGCGCACCACCATCGGCAAGGTCGCGCGCAGCCAGGCACCGGTCTACATCCTCGGCGAATCGGGCGTGGGCAAGGAACTGGTGGCACGCACCATCCACGCCCAGGGCGCACGTGCGGCCGGCCCGTTCGTGCCGGTCAACTGCGGTGCCATTCCCGGCGAGCTGATGGAGAGCGAATTCTTCGGCCACCGCAAGGGCAGCTTCAGCGGTGCGCATGCCGACAAGCCCGGCCTGTTCCAGGCTGCGCACGGCGGCACCCTGTTCCTGGATGAAGTGGCCGAGCTGCCGCTGCAGATGCAGGTGAAGCTGCTGCGCGCGATCCAGGAGAAGTCGGTGCGTGCGGTCGGTGCGGCGAATGAGGAGCCGGTGGACGTGCGCATCCTCTCGGCCACCCACAAGGATCTGGCCGAGCTGGTCGAGGACGGGCGCTTCCGCCACGACCTGTACTACCGCATCAACGTGATTGAACTGAAGGTGCCACCGCTGCGCGAGCGCCGCCAGGACCTGCCGGAACTGGCCGCCGCGGTACTGGCACGCCTGGCCCGCAGCCACGGCCGCGCCACCCCGCTGCTGGCACCCTCGGCACTGGAGGCGCTGGCGCAGTACGCCTTCCCCGGCAACGTGCGCGAACTGGAGAACATCCTGGAGCGTGCGCTGGCCCTGGCCGAGGAAGACTGCATCGGCGCCGACGACCTGCGCCTGCCGCAGCACGCCCCGCGCGCGCCCGGCAGCGCAGCGCACGCCGAAGCGGTGGTGGACCTGCAGCCTGGCAGCGCCGCCCTGCCCTCGTACATCGAGCAGCTGGAACGCAGCGCCATCCAGCGCGCGCTGGAAGAGAACCGCTGGAACAAGACCCGCACCGCCGCGCAGCTGGGAATTACCTTCCGTGCGCTGCGCTACAAGCTGAAGAAGCTGGGGATGGAGTAAGGGCCGAACGGCCCTGGTAGGCGCCAACCTTGGTTGGCGTTGCGCCGCCGCGCCATTCACGCATGGCGTGGATCCACCCACCAACGTGGTAGTGCCGGCCGCTGGCCGGCAACCCCATGCATCGCGCATCCACGCATGGCGTGGATCTACCTCAATCCTTGGTAACGCGATTGATCTCGGCCAGGCTGGTGATACCCGCCGCCGCCTTCTTCAGCGCGGATTGGCGCAGATCATTCACCCCGATCTGCTGCGCTGCCTCGGCAATCTGCAGCGCATTACCGCCAGCCAGCACGATGGTGGCGATCTCATCGGTCATCGGCATCACCTGGTAAAGGCCGGTACGGCCCTTGTAGCCTTCGGTGCACTCGTCGCAGCCCACCGCCTCGTACAACTGCACGCCTGCATCCAACTGCGCCTGGGTGAAGCCCTCGGCCAGCAACGCGTGCGCGGGAAGATCGGAAGGCTTCTTGCAGTTGCCGCACAGCCGGCGCGCCAGGCGCTGGGCGATCACCAGCGTCACCGAGCTGGTGATGTTGTAGGGCGCAATACCCATGTTCATCAGTCGCGCGATGGTCTGCGGCGCATCGTTGGTATGCAGGGTGGACAGCACCATGTGGCCGGTCTGCGCCGCCTTGATCGCAATCTCGGCCGTCTCCAGGTCGCGGATTTCGCCGACCATGATGATGTCCGGATCCTGTCGCAGGAACGAGCGCAGCGCCGCCGCGAAGGTCATGCCACGCTTGTTGTTCTGCTGCACCTGGTTGACGCCGGGCAGGCGGATTTCCACCGGGTCTTCGGCGGTGGAGATGTTGCGCGTCTCATCGTTGAGGATGCCCAGCGCGGTATACAGCGACACCGTCTTGCCCGAACCGGTCGGGCCAGTCACCAGCACCATGCCGTAGGGCTTGTGGATGGCTTCCAGGAACAGCTTCTGCTGGTCCGGCTCGTAGCCCAGCTTGTCGATGCCCAGCTTGGCCGCGCTGCCATCGAGGATACGCAGCACCACCTTCTCGCCGAACAGGGTCGGCAGCGTGCTGACGCGGAAGTCGATCTGCTTGGACTTGGACAGGTTCAGCTTGATGCGACCGTCCTGCGGCACGCGCTTCTCGGCGATATCCAGCTGCGCCATCACCTTCAGGCGCGCGGCAATGCGCTGGTTCAATTTCACCGGCGCGCGCGCCACCATCTTCAGCAGGCCGTCGATGCGCAGGCGCACCCGGTAATCGTCTTCGTAGGGTTCGAAGTGAATGTCCGAAGCGCCCTTGCGGATCGCATCCACCAGCACCTTGTTGACGAACTTCACCACCGGGGTGTCGTCACCCTTGGCGTCGATGCCGGAGTCGCCACCGGCCCCCAGGTCCTCGTCGCCAGCCGCGACTTCCAGGTTTCCCATGCCCTCGTCGTCGCCGCCCAGGGCGTCGCCGAGGGTGTCATGGCTGGCGTGCCACTGCTCCAGCGTCCGGCGGATCTGGTCCTCATCGACGATGATCGGCTCCACCACCAGGTTGGTGTGGAACTTGATCTCATCCAGCGAGTGGGTCGGGTTGCTGGTGCCGACGAACAGCTTGCCGCCGCGCTTGAACAGCGGCAGCACATTGTGTTTCCGCAGCAGCTCCTCGCTGACCAGGCTCATGGCGTTCTGGCTGGCGTCGAACGTGGACACGTCGAACAGCGGCATGCCGAACTCGACCGCGTTGGCGGCTGCCAGCTGGGCTGCCCCAACCACCTTGTTCTGCGCGAACCAGGTCGGCAGCGGCTGCCGGGCGGCGGCAGCCTTGGCCATGGCATCGCGGGCGGAAGCCTCGTCCAGCGCACCATCCTGGACCAGGCGACGGGCCAGGCCGGTGATGCCGACGAGATTGGCGGTGGTTACGGCGTTCATAGGGATCCTTGCTCGTGGTCTGACAGTGCTACGCACCTTCCAAGGGCGCAGCACAGGGCAGCAGAGCCCGTCGATGCCTGATGATCGACGACGATGCCAGTCCTTCAGCAATGCGGCCTATCGAAGATCATCTTCTCCAACAGGCACGGCCCCTACTCCCGCGAACATGATAGCGCTGCCAGATCAGTGGGAGTGTGACTGAGCCAACAACTGACTCAGCCTCGGCATTCGGCAGGAACACGCTGTTGCTCACCGGCCCTGATCGAGCAACTCCAACTGATTGCGGAATCGCTTCCCAACGTTGGAGTCAACAGTAGCTCGATCGCACCCGCCCGTTCGGTCGTGGTGACCTTGAGCACTCCATTTCCCTCGCACTCAATCGCCTCGACATTGGTCGTCTTTCCACCGATACCCGCCATGTTGTCACAGGCCGAAGAAGTCAGCTTGGCTTGCGCCGCAACGTTCTCGGCAACCAGCGACTTGTATGACCCGACCCCGACCAAGGCCTCGGCGACACGGGCACGGATGGTGTAGTCCTGATACGCAGGAATCGCCAATGCAGTCAGAATCGAGATGATGGCAACCACCACCATCAGCTCAATCAATGTAAACCCCTTGTTCATTCCTCTCCCCCTTGAGGATGCCCGCTTGCTTTCCCCATGCAAGCAGAAAAAAAAAGGGCCCCTCACCAGCGGCAAAGGACCCTCTTCCACTGTGCGAGCAATTCAGCTCACACAGTAGTCATTCGTCACGAACCCTTACGGCATTCCGACGGAACGTACTTGTTGTTGGCAGCGTTGGCGACTTCGCACTTCCAGGTGATCACGTCACCCGGAACACTGCCCGCAGCGAGGGCAGCACCACCGCTCATCGGGGTCAGGGTGAAGCTCACAGCCTTGGCGTTGTCCTGCATGCCAACAGTGATGACGCCGGTTTCCTTGGTGACCGCGATCGTCTTCACATTCTTGGTGTCAGCCTTCGTGACGTCGAATGCATAGCCCTGGCCCAGGTCGGCAGCGCCGTTGCTGGCATTTTCGGCGACGATGGTCTTGGCGGCCGAAGCGAGGGTCAGGCCTTCCGAGACGCGGGCGCGCACGGTGTAGTCCTGGTAAGCCGGCAGCGCAATGGCGGCCAGGATGGCGATGATCGCGACAACGATCATCAGTTCGATAAGGGTGAAGCCCTTCTGGTTCTTCATTTGGTACATCCCCAAGATAAGTGGTGGTTGATGTCAGCGGACAGGATCGGTCCGACCATTGGCCGGTTGAGCGGGACCTGCCCCTGCGGGTGGATCAACGCAGGTTGCGTGCCAACCCCGGCACGCCTCCCCCTGGATTTCCCCGCGCCCATGATGGCAGCAATTTCGCGGATGGGAACCCCCCGCATGCGAATCTGCGATGGACGCGGCAATGTGACGCAGTACGTCACCTTTGGTCGCCCCCTGCCACGAATTCGCACACTGAGCCGCCCGCCAACTGCCCAGATGGCCCTGAACCCGCTACCATCAACAGCTAGTTGCCCGCCTGGGGATGGCGGGCCTTGGGGAGCCAACATGTCTGTCAGTCGCAGTGCGATCAAGAAAGAGCCGGTGGCGCGCGCCACCATGGACTTGCAGCCGTTTGTCTGGGAGGGGACCGACAAGCGGGGCGTGAAGATGAAGGGCGAGCAGCTGGCAAAGAACGCCAACCTGCTGCGCGCCGAGCTGCGCCGTCAGGGGATCAATCCCGGCCAGGTCAAGACCAAGCCCAAGCCGCTGTTCGGTGCGGCGGGGAAGCCGATCAAGCCCAAGGACATTGCCTTCTTCAGCCGCCAGATGGCGACCATGATGAAGTCAGGCGTGCCGATTGTTTCAGCACTGGAGATCATCGGCAGCGGGCACAAGAACCCCCGCATGAAGAAGATGGTTGAGAGCGTCCGCGCGGATATCGAGGGAGGCTCTTCGCTGCATGAGGCCATCAGCAAGCATCCTGTGCAGTTCGACGAGCTCTACCGGAATCTGGTGCGTGCCGGCGAGGGCGCCGGTGTACTGGAAACCGTACTGGACACGGTCGCTACCTACAAAGAGAACATGGAAGCCCTCAAGGGCAAGATCAAAAAAGCCCTGTTCTATCCGGCGATGGTCGTCGTGGTGGCCTTTGTCGTATCTGCAATCCTGCTGATGTTCGTCGTCCCGCAGTTCGAGGAGGTCTTCCAGAGCTTCGGCGCGGAACTCCCCGCGTTCACTCAGATGATCGTGGCAGCATCCCGCCTCATGCTGTCCTGGTGGTGGCTGCTTCTGATCATCCTTGTAGGTGGCAGCGTCGGACTCCTGATGGCTTATAAGCGCTCACCCTCGATGCAGCACTCGTTTGATCGCCTGATCCTGAAGGTCCCGGTGATCGGCCAGCTGATGCACAACAGTTCGATCGCCCGTTTCGCCCGTACCACCGCCGTGACCTTCAAGGCCGGCGTACCGCTGGTGGAGGCGCTGGGCATCGTGGCCGGCGCCACTGGCAACAAGGTCTATGAGGAATCCGTGCTGCGCATGCGCGACGATGTCTCGGTCGGCTATCCAGTCAACATGGCCATGAAGCAGACCAACCTGTTCCCGCACATGGTCATCCAGATGACCGGCATCGGCGAGGAGGCCGGCGCCCTGGATGCCATGCTGTTCAAGGTAGCCGAGTATTATGAGCAGGAAGTCAACAATACTGTGGATGCTCTGAGCAGCCTGCTGGAACCGATGATCATGGTATTCATTGGCACCATCGTAGGCGGCATTGTCATCGGCATGTACCTGCCCATCTTCAAACTCGGCGCCGTCGTCGGCTAAAGGTATCAATGGCATTTCTCGACCAGCACCCCGGCCTCGGCTACCCCGCCGCGGCCGCCCTGGGACTGCTGCTGGGCAGTTTCCTGAACGTCGTCATCCTGCGCCTGCCCAAGCGGCTGGAGTGGCAGTGGAAGCGCGATGCGCGCGAAGTCCTGGAGGAACCGGACTTCTATGAACCACCCCCACCGGGGATCGTGGTCGAGCCGTCGCACTGCCCGCACTGCAAGCACAAGCTGAGCTGGTACGAGAACATCCCGCTGTTCAGTTGGATCATCCAGGGCGGCAAGTGCCGCCACTGCAAGGCGCCGATCTCGCTGCAGTACCCGCTGGTGGAGGCCCTGACCTCGGTGCTGGTGCTGGCCTGCGTCTGGCAGTTCGGCTTCGGCTGGCAGGGCTTCGGCGCCATCGTGCTGACCTGCTTCCTGATCGCCCTGTCCGGCATCGACCTGCGCACCCAGCTGCTGCCCGACCAGTTGACCCTGCCGCTGATGTGGCTGGGGCTGATAGGCAGCATCGACAACCTGTACATGCCGGCCAAGCCCGCCCTGGTGGGCGCGGCGGTGGGTTACCTGTCGCTGTGGACGGTCTGGTGGCTGTTCAAGCAGCTGACCGGCAAGGAAGGCATGGGCCACGGCGACTTCAAGCTGCTGGCGGCACTCGGCGCCTGGTGTGGCCTGAAGGGCATCCTGCCGATCATCCTGCTGTCCTCGGTGCTGGGCGCCATCATCGGCTCGATCTGGCTGTACAGCCGGGGCCGTGACCGCGCCACGCCCATCCCGTTTGGGCCGTACCTGGCCGTTGCCGGCTGGCTGTACTTCATGTGGGGTGCGCCACTGGTGGAGCAGTATCTGGTGATGAGCGGGCTGCGCTGAGGGGAGTCCCCATGAGCCGCTATGTGGTTGGCCTGACCGGTGGCATCGCCTCGGGCAAGAGTGAGGTGACGCGGCGCTTCGAGGCGCTGGGCATCGTGGTGGCCGATGCCGACCTGGCTGCCCGCGCCGTGGTGGCCGCCGGCAGCCCGGCGCTGGCCCGCATTGCCGAACGCTTCGGCGCCGACATGCTGCTGGCTGATGGCAGTCTGGACCGGGCCCGCCTGCGCGCCCACGTGTTCGCCGACCCGGCGGAGCGGACAGCATTGGAAGCCATCACCCACCCGGCCATCCGCCAGCTGATGCAACAGCAGTGTGAGCAGGCCACCAGCGCCTATGCGATTGCCGCCATTCCGCTGCTGACCGAGGTCGGTGGGCGAAAGGCCTACCCTTGGCTGGACCGGGTGCTGCTGGTGGATGCGCCCGAGGCCGTGCGGCATGCACGGCTGATGCAACGCGACGGCATCGACGCCGCGCTGGCCGACCGGATGATTGCTGCGCAGGCCAGCCGGGCGCAGCGGCTGGCACTGGCGGATGACGTGGTGGTCAATGATGGGCAGCCGGAAGACCTGCAGGCGCAGGTGGAACAGCTGCATGCGCGGTATCTGGGGTTGGCTGCGGGCTGAGGCCGGGTTGCCGGCCAGCGGCCGGCACTACCAAAGCGTATCCACGCGCGGCCGGGATCTGGAGATCTGCTGTAGAGCCGAGCCCATGCTCGGCTGCGATCACAGATGGCATTCCGCATATGTACGGACCTACCCCACCTGTTGACGCGCGTGGCGGACCAGCTCGCGGGCGCCCAGCAGCAGGCCATCGACCACATCCGGGCTGAGCTGCTGGTGGGCGCCGCCCTGTTCACGCGCGGCGGCGGCAGCGTGCAGTACCTGGACCAGCACATCCAGACCCGCCAACGTACGACCGAGACCAGCCCGGGTTGCGGCCTGCGCCGGACTGAGACCTTCTGCCTCCAGCCGCTGGCCATCGGCACCGTCGCGGCCATCCATGCGGGCCAGCAGGGTGGGCAGCAGATCTTCGGGGTCATCGAGCAGGGTTTCGAGCCGCTCGGCCGCTTCGGCGGGCAGCCGGTTAACGGCGTCGCCGATGAGAGCGGAAAGATGGGGAAACACGGGGCGTGCGGACATGAGGTTCCTCGCAGACGGCGAGCCACCCGCAAAGGCGAGGTGGCGGACGGTGCGGGTTGGCGTACCGGACAACTCCCGACAGGTGGAAACTCCGGCGGATTCCCAGGAATCCCCACGCACCGTCCGCCGCAGGCGAGCCACGGTGCATTGTCCTCGATGCGCAACACAACATCGGAGACTTCCTGTCGAAGAGTTGATTTCAGGACGCCAATCCCGGCCAGGGCACCCGCCCCGGCTCAGCCATCAGGCCACCCGAAGAAAGTCAGTTCTGTAGGGGAAATCCCAAGCGGCGCGCGGGCGTGCCAATTCGTGCGGCACAGCACGCCCATGCCGCGGCACGCGTCACGCAGGTGTCGCTATGGGCCGCGATGCTGGGCCGTCACGGCGGTCAACTACGTGCCGGTTACGACAATCCGCGCGATGGCTATGCGGCAGCATCCTCTACACCCTGCCCTCTACGCGCCGACGCCTCCGCAATCGCCACACCGGGTGGATTGAGATAACAGGTGCGCCAGCGCAGATAGCCCCACTGCCAGTGGTACTCGCGGCCAGTCAGCTGCAATACTTCCTCATAGTTCTCCGGATGCTCGCGCCACGCTGTCAGCTCCTCCAGTTCCTGCACCGACATCGCCAGCGGCACCCGTGGCTGGAACAGCTGCCCGGCTCGTTGCATGCGCTCCCGCTCCTGCCGGTGGGCCAGCTCGATCGCATCCAACTCCTGCATCCGCTGCCGGTAGGAATCGCGTTCCCGCTGCTGCACATGCAGCCACTCGTCATCGTCCAACCCGAACGGCTTGAACCAAGCCCGCGAGTCGTGCACATAGCCATCCAGAAACGTTGCCACAGCCTGCGGTGGTGCCTGCTGCGATTCCCATATCTGCTCGATATGCCCATCCAGCCACTGCTGTTCCTTCTGGCCACGCAGCTTTGCCTGCACGAAATCAAACGCCGGAATGCTGTTGTACGGGGGCGGCGTAGCCATGCCGTGGTGCGAGGTGACAACGGTGCTGCGCACCCGCCGCGTAGCGTTGTTGTAGCGCATGCCCCATACCTCCTGGGCCAGCTCGGTGTTGCCACCACGCAGGTCCGCGCGGTCCTGCGCCGACGCACCCTGGAAACCCGGCAGCGCGGCGAAGTCGTCCAGATGCTGGCGCCGCCACAACAGATACTGGCGGTAGTGCGCATACATCAGCGCCGCCGTGCGATTGGCTCTGGATGCGGGATTCACAGCCGGCAGGAACGGCGCCATCGCCTGCAGATAGGCGTTGTAGTGCTGGCGCAGTTTCGGGGAAATCTCGAACTGGCTCTGCAACTCCACTCGTGCCTTCTCGATGGGCAACAGCGGCACGCCTGCCGCCAGCGCATGCCGATACATGTCGCACAGCGGAATCTGTGAAAGCTTGTCGGCGTCCTTCGGCGAACGCCCCTGCTCACCGGGCGTGTAGCCGCCGCCCACATCCGAATGCACCCCGGGGTAGATGATCTGCTCGCAGTTCGCGCCANAGTTGCAGAATACGCGCGCCTCGGTAGCGCCGCGCGAGAAACCGAACACCGATATACGGATGCGGTCTACCCAGGGATTCTGCTTCTGGAACGGCGCCAACTTCTTTTCCAGAAAGGCGCGCCGTTCCTGCAAGACCGCCCGGCGCGCCACGTGATCGGCGCGCGCCAGATGGGTTCCGCGCACCCGCTGCAACGCGCCGACCATGTTCCAGAAGCCGCCGCTGAGTNNNAACACCGATATACGGATGCGGTCTACCCAGGGATTCTGCTTCTGGAACGGCGCCAACTTCTTTTCCAGAAAGGCGCGCCGTTCCTGCAAGACCGCCCGGCGCGCCACGTGATCGGCGCGCGCCAGATGGGTTCCGCGCACCCGCTGCAACGCGCCGACCATGTTCCAGAAGCCGCCGCTGAGTGAGTTGCGAAGATCGATTTCCTCCTGCCCTTGGTTGACCGCCAAGTAGTTGGACAGCGACATCCGCGCCGCCTGCGCCAGGCGCTCTACGTCCTGCAGGTGCAAGCGGANTCGGCGCGCGCCAGATGGGTTCCGCGCACCCGCTGCAACGCGCCGACCATGTTCCAGAAGCCGCCGCTGAGTGAGTTGCGAAGATCGATTTCCTCCTGCCCTTGGTTGACCGCCAGGTAGTTGGACAGCGACATCCGCGCCGCCTGCGCCAGGCGCTCTACGTCCTGCAGATGCAGGCGGAGATCGGCACTCATCTTGCGCGCGACGGGGACAGTGGAATCGAAGCCCATCGCTTTGGTGACGGTAGTACCTGCGAAGTGATCGAGGAAATGATCCTGAACCTGCATCAGCATCCAGTTCACTCGCCCCTCGCCGCCCCAGCCGGCTGCCGCGCCGGCCCGTGCATGCCAACCGGTGCCGGTATCGCCAATTTCTTTAAGCGCCTCGGTGCCTACACCTTGGATATAGCTGGCAAACCGAACGGCACGCCGGCCTGGTCCACCACTTTGATCGCGATCAAAAACTTCAAAAAGGCGCGAGATGTTTGATTCTGCTTTATTACCTAGGCGATGAGAATTCAGCCTGTGATTTCGCGTTCCATCGAAAAAGCAACCAATGAAGAGCTCCACACCACAATCGGAAGATGATTCAACAGTCGCACTGGCATTGCGAGCCATTTCAGGATGACTCAACTTGGTCATACTGCCAAAAGCCGGAGGCGATACAGCCACTCTCATTCTATTACCTCCTCAACAGCGGTCTCCGCAAGAAATCGGGCAATCCTTTCCTCGTCACGCTCTCGCCCTGCAAACCCAATGTCATATGCGAAGCCAGGATAACCGGGCGTATAAGGTGTAGCCACCACCCGAATTTGGCCATCCGGAAAGTAGAAGAAGTAAATGAAACCATCAAGAAACGGCTTGTACGGAGCGACAAGGATGTCCCTCTCAACATAGCTCTTGGGATCCTTGATAAACATACTACTGGTGCGATAGACCACCGTAACCTTCAGCCCGGGATGCCAGAGGCGCGGCAACGTCACGCAGCAGGTGGCAGCATTTCCGCTTGCGCGAGCCCGCATAGCCCCAGCCCAAGCATCATTAATGAAAACTATCCCCAACCCCTCATCCGAGTAGTTGGCAATACCAATTTTCAGATTCATCTCCGGTGGCGCATCGGTAATATCATGACCAGTATCAGGCTCAATAATGCGTGGCTTCGGCGGAGCAGGCGGTAGCGGGCCCATCCTGAAGTCCATGAACTTGAGGACCAGGCCAGCCAAGGCAAACAGCGCCAGCCCGATCAGAACGATGCTTACGAACACTTTCTTCACCACGACCATTCGGCGGACACTATTCATTCAAACGCACCCTCGCCTGCGACGCATGTTGGGATAGATGATCTGCTCGCAGTTCGCGCCATCCACCAGGTCCACCGGGAACGAGCCGCGTACTTCATGTGCGGCCACCATGTGCACGCAGCGGCGCACATCGGCGGGAATGCGCAGGTCTTCGGCTGCCACCCGGCTCCCTTCATGGCATCTCATCATCGCCATGGCGGGCGCTCCAGCAGGCAACGGCCTTGATCGTCATCCGATGTGCCAGCGCAGGATGGTCGATGCCTCGGCGTGCCAGACGTCCCAGCACGTGTTCCGCACAGCGATGCACCTGCGAGGGCGGCATGTCCTCCGGCCGCAGCGCGGGCCGCTGCAGAATGAAGCGCGTGATGGCATCGGCCTGGCTTCCGCTCCGTAATGCGGTTTCCTGAGCCGCAGTGAACGTCAGTGGTCTTGCGTCGGCATCGAACTGCGTCCCGCCCTTGCCGGTCACGCACATCCAATCTCCGATGCGGGTAGGCAGGTGCCAGTCGTGCAGACCAGCCAGCACGCGTATCCGCTGTGCTTCGTCCAACGCATCCAGCAGGCGGGAGGCGGTGCGCCCATCGGCCCAGCGCAACAGCCACGGCTGGCCGGTGCTGGAACAGCCCTCCCAGATCCGCCGTAGATGCCCGGCCAGGGCATGCGGGTCGGCACTGGTACGCAGCACCGACAGCATTGGTGTGCCGCGGCTCAGGTCCAGCAGCGCCTGCCAGGACCGTTCGCGTGCTCCGGCTTCGTCCGGCAGGGCAACCAGGCACGGCGACAATCGGTCCAATCCATTGCCGGCATAGCGATGCGTGAACAGCGGCTCCATTTCTGCGGTCAGCGCGCGCAGCTGCGTCCAGGCGTCCGGCGCGAATGCCATGTCCAGCAGCGCACAGGCGGGCCGCGCGGCCGCGCGCAGATCGCCGGGGCTCTGCCACGGCAACCGGGAATGCCGCCACGGATCGATCCACGGGGCGTCAGCCATTCTTCGCAGACCAGGGCAGACCTGCCTGCATGGCTTTCTGCAGGCACTCCACGCAGACCGTCTGCGCGAACTGCGGCAGCGGAAACAGCTCCTGCACTGGGCCAGTGAAGTGCCGTTCGCCGGTCTTGAAGGTCAGCGTGCCCGGGCAGGTCACGTGCAGGTTGCCGTCCTTCAAGGTAATTGCCGCGCCGCCCCCCGTCGCAATGTGCAGGGTGCCTCCCGCAGCCAGCTGCACCTCCTCCTGGCGACTGGCCGCCACCAGCCCAGCGCGCGCCTGCAGGTGCACTGCGTCTGCCTGCGCCTGCATATCAAGCACCTGTTCGCCAGCCACCATACTCAACCCGGCACTATCAGGATTGCGTGTCGCACCAGCCAGCACGCCGATGGCCTGGCGGCACTGCCAACGCACGTGGCCGCCTACGATCGCGCCCGAACTGGCGCCGCTGGCCAGCAGCGTGCTGTGCCCCACCCCCAGCTGGATCGCCTGCCCGGCCACCTGGCAGATGCCTGCCGGTGCCGACAGTCCCAGCACCGCAGACCCGGTTGCGGGGATGTCTTCGTCAGTACCCTGCAGCCGCTGCGATGCCGCCACGCTGTCGGCCAGGGTCTGCAGCACGCTCGCGCCATCGCCCTCGATGGCAGGGCCACGCAGCCGCACTGTGCGCTGCTGCCGTGCAGCTTCGTCAAAGGTCTGCGCCAGCACGACGGTCTGCCGCAGCAGGGCCACCGGCGCAGCGCGCAGGCCGGCCGGGGCGGACGCTGCACGCTGCGTGCTGTCCAGCCATAGGCCTGCGGTGGCACGCACGGCTCCCCACGCGTCGGTGCGCAGTTCGAATCCACTTCCGCGCAGGCTGCCGCGGAAGTTGTGCTGCCGGTAACGCAGATGTCCCATGCTGAGTCCGCTGTGGCACTGCGTTGTGGCGAGTCGCACCTGTAGCTGGTCGTCGCTGTCATCAAACGCCAGACTGTTGCCGCCATCTCCGTCCCAACTCTGCGAGCTGATGCCCCACACGGCGCCTGCATTGCGCTGGGCCGGTTCGCCCGCGCCTACGGCATGCCAGCACGGGGCGTTGCCACCGGCAAGATTGTTCTGGGCGCTGCTGCCAGCATCGCTGGACTGCGCGAGCGCTTCAGCGCGCGCCTCGCCACGGCCGTTGTAGAGCGCGCCAATCACGATGGGGCGGCAGAGATCGCCGTTGATGAAATCCACCACCACCTCCTGGCCGACGCGGGGCAGGAACTGACTGCCCACGCCAGGGCCGGCGAAGGTCTGGGCAACCCGCAGCCAGCCGCTGTCAGCCCTGCTGTCGGTGGCAAAGCCGAACCGCACACGGATGCGCCCGGTGCTGTCCATGTACAACGGTGCACCGTCATCGCCGCCGAGCACGGTAGCCAGTTGTGGCCCGGGGGCCGTCGATCGCCCTGCCCTGCCCTCCGGCGAACGTCGCCATCGACGGTCGAACGGCATGGCCTCGAAACGGTTGGCATAGCCCAGCTTCAGCGCGCGGTCTGCGGGCACGGTATCGGGCAAAGCGTGCAGCGGCAGGTGCTGCTGCAGTTCGGCAACGGCAGGCAGTTGATTGACCGCCGCGTGTTGCACCGCCGTAAGCAGCAACGCAGGCACCGCCCGCTGCCCGGGTTCTGGCAGCACCTCGAACGCGTAGCCGGGCTGGAAGTCCGGCTCGGTCCCCTCACCGGTCCAGCGCCGCTGCTCACACAGCGCCGCTTCGGTGTCGCGCATCACCTCGGCCAAGGCGTCGTGCGAGGTCTCCCACGCCGCGTGGCGGGCCGGCGAATAGTCCTCCAAGGGGCCACGGGCCACTGTACGAACAGGCAGGCTGGCCGAAACCACCCGCAACGGATCGTCCAGGTCTGTCACGCGGGTCATGTGGGTCGGTACTACCCGCCAGGCTTCATGCAACAGTGCGATGCCCCCTCCATCCAGCACGCGCTGGCTCTGGTGAAGGCGCCGCGGTGGTGACAGCAGCGAGCATCGTGTGCTGTCGCCGAAGATCATCAGCGTGTGCCCGCCCGGTGCCTCGGGCAGCGTGCGGATGCACCAGCCCAGGCCTTCATCGGCCATCAACTGCTGCAGGAATGCCATGTCCGATTGGCGATACTGCACGCGGTAGCCCCGGCACCGACGCTCCAGCGCATGGGCACTTCCGAGGTGCCAGGACCAATGCGCCAGGGGCGCATGCACCGAGAGTACCGTGCGGATGATGCTGGCCACATCCTCATCCTGGAAGACGCGGCTGTGGCGACTGTCATGCAGCCAAGCGGTCCAGTCGGCCAGGTGAACGCGGTACCGCACCAGACGGCCTGCGTAACCCAGGCGCTCGACGCTGCGGATCAGCCCGACGCGGACAACCTCGGCGCCGTCCGGCTGGCGTGTGGTGATGCTTGCCGGTCGGGTCAGCCAGTCATCCAGGCTGTGCCCGCATGCCTCGCCCAGCAGATCAACCTGGCAGCGCAGGCCTTCGGACAACGACTCGCTGCCGTGCCAGCGCTCCACGATCAACCGCAGGGCGGTAGGACCGCAGAATCGATGGACGCGCGACGACGCCTCGTAGGCGGCAACAAACGATGATGGGTGATCCATGGCAGTTCCTCGACGAACACGGCACGCGAGGGCGCGCTTGTCTGTAGTCCAAGCCTTGGCGGATCAATGCGGGGGACGCAATCTGAAAAGTGTCTGAAAAGCGTCGAGGATCAATTTCTGCCCGGCACGACAGGCCTCACCGGCATCAACGTCAGGGCGTGCAGGCAATGCCTGGCAGCCAGGGAGGCGGAATGCGACAAAGGATGCGCCGACCCACGACGACTACTGCAGCGTTGCTCCGCCCCGGATCTTTTCAGCCCACAACTGCTGTTGCGCGTGGCAGGTCAGCTCGCGTGCAGCCAGCAGCAGGCCTTCCATCGCATCCGAAGGTACGACCTGCAACGGACCTCCGCGGGTGCGCGCGATATGCACGGCGTACATCATCCGGGTCAGGATGGTGATACCTGCGACGGTGTGCCTGATGCCGGCCAGCGTGCCGGACTCCGACGTTTTCAACCCGGCGCGTTGCGCAGCCTCTCCGGTGATGCGGTCGACGTCCATCTGGACCTTCAGGAGCGGCATCAGGCCATCGGGCCGGGACAGCGTGTCCTCGACACGCTGGGCGATATCGGCGGACAGCTGGCTGATCGATTCGCCGACCAGTTGATACAGGTTCGGGTAACGGGTGCGGTGTGACATGGCGAGCCTCCTGGCGGACGGCGGGTGATTCCGGCGCAGGCATCTGGCCATCTGCACGTCAGTCTGTCAGGAGGCAAATGCGGCAATGGCAGCGGGGATCGCCGGAACCGTGAGCCGCGACACGCCCCCACAACCGCGCGGCTCCCAGCCCGAACTGGCAGGAAGAGGCACTTCCGTGCTCCTTGCGACATTGAATTCACCCCATGCCTCGCGGATGCAGTGCCGGTCAAGGTCGGCACCTACCGAAGCGGGTGTGACGGCCGTCCGCGCTTACAACGGCTTCGGCGAGAACGTCAGGGTGGCGATCACGCCACGCTCGCCACCGGGGCGCACGCTCACCTGCCAGCCGTACAGATCGCACAGGCGGCTGACGATCGACAGGCCGATGCCACCGCCCTGCGAATGGCCGGCATGGGTGCCGCGATAACCACGCTGGAACAGCTTGGCGGCGTCTTCCTCGCTCAGGCCTGGCCCACTGTCGGTCACCGACACCGAATTGGTGCCGACGAACACGCGCACTTCGCCATCCTGCGAGTACTTCACCGCGTTGCCGATCAGGTTGCCCAGCGCCACCGACAACGCGGCTTCGGGCGCGTCGATCACCAGGTTGCGCTCGCCTTCCAGCGCCAGCTCCAGTGGCTTGCCACCCAGCTGGGCGCGATGCGCGTCCAGCAACTGTTCGGCCACGCGAGCGACGTTGCTGGTGCCCTGCCCACGCTCGTTGCGCGACAGCAGCAGCAGTGCGCCGATCAGATCGCTGCATTGCTGTTCCGCACGCTGGATACGCTGCAGACGCTGCAGCACCTTCTCATCCAGCCCGGGCCGGGTCAGCAGCAGCTCGGTGGCGCCACGAATCACCGCCAGCGGCGTGCGCAGCTCATGGCTGACGTCGGCATTGAACTCACGGTCGCGCTGCACCACTTCGGTCAGCCGCGAGGAATAGTCGTCCAGTGCCTGGGCCAGCTGCCCCACTTCGTCATCGGGGAAACGCGGTGCCAGCGGTTCGGGGTCACTGGTGCCGCCGCGGTAGGCGCGCAGCCGTGCGGCAAGATCCGACACGGGTTTCATCACCTTCGATGCCGACCACCAGCCCAGCACCAGCGACAGCAGGCTGAACACCAGTACCGACAGCACCAGCGCGCGGTTGAGCTGCTGCCCACCCCGCACGCTGTCGGTCATGTCATAGGCCAGGAACGCCCAGGCGTCGGGCGTCTTGCGCACGGCCAGCTTGTAGGCGTACGGCTGACCACGTTCGTCGGTACCGGAAATGTTGTGGTTGCCATCAGGCAACGCTGCCCAATCCGGCTCTTCCTCGCGCAATGCCTCGAACTTGTCGGGTTTGACCAGGCGCGCGCGCATCTGCTGCACGGGCAGGTCGGGGTTTCGATCCGGGCTCTCGTAGAACCGACGCACATATTCGTTGATGTTGCGGTTCATCACGTCTTCCACCAACTGGTTTTCCACGCGCATGCGGGCCCAGTTGGTGGCGAACGCGAACAGTGTTGTCAGGCAGAAGCCCAACAACACGAACGAGACGATGATGCGGCTGCGCAGGCGCCGCCGATAGGGCGTGCGCCGGCGCTCCCCCTTGGTTGCCACGGAATCAGGCTTCCGGGGTGGCGATGCGGTATCCGATGCCATGGCGGGTCTGGATCAGCGGCACTTCAAACGGCTTGTCGACCACCGCACGCAGGCCATGGATGTGCACGCGCAGCGAGTCCGAGTCGGGCAGTTCCTCACCCCACACGCGGGTTTCCAGTTCCTGGCGGGTTACCACGGCCGGCGCCGCTTCCATCAGCGCCTGCAGGATCTTCAGCGCGGTCGGGTTGAGCTGCAGCAGCTTGCCCTGGCGGCGCACTTCCAGCGTGTCCAGGTTGTATTCCAGGTCGCCGGTTTCCAGCACGCGGGTCTGCACGCCCTTGCCGCGGCGCGACAGGGCATTCAGGCGCACTTCCACCTCCTGCAGCGCGAACGGCTTGATCAGGTAGTCGTCGGCGCCGGAATCGAAACCGGCCAGCTTGTTGTCCAGCGAGTCGCGGGCGGTCAACATCAGCACCGGGGTCTGCTTGCGCGCTTCGTTGCGCAGCTTGCGGCACACTTCGATGCCATCCATGCCGGGCAGATTGAGATCCAGCACGATCGCGTCGAACTCGTGCACCACAGCCAGGTGCAGGCCGGTAACCCCATCAGCTGCGAAGTCCACGGTGTGTCCCCGGTCCTCCAGGTAGTCGCCGAGGTTGGCCGCAATGTCGCTGTTGTCTTCGATTACCAGGATTCTCACTGTCACCTCTAATTAAAAATCAGTTGTATCCATACGTGTACCGAGACGTTGGACCCGCTGCAGCTCGTTGCCGCCTTCTTCTCTCTTGCGATTCCGTTCCGCCACGGTCATGCAACTCGTCTGCTGGCGATTGGAACCCACAGTTCGTTCGCGCCTGCATATTAGACGACTATCTTCACGCGCCTGTGTCAAAACGGTGTTCACGATCTGCTGGTCATTGAACACTTGAGTTCGTGCCGATTCAGGCATGGCCGATGCGTCCGGGAAGCGTTCCGAAGCGGATCGCAGGCGGCCCAGCACCTCGCGCACGCGGCTGCGATCATCGGGTTTGAGCTCCGAATAGGTCTTGCCATCATTTAGATCGGTTTCGATCCGTTCGACTTCGGCCAGCAGGGGCTGGCCCGGTCGGATCACCTCAGTCTTGTCCTTCGCCGCCAATGCAATGGGAGGAAGAACCGCGCAGGAAAGCAGGCAAGTCATGAGCAGTGCGCGTTTCATGGCAAACGTATCCTTGTCCGAAGGTGAATGCAGACTGTATTGACGTCCCTTCACATGAGCAAGTGCCACTCGGGAGTGGTGAGCAGGAGGGGCTCCAGACACAAGCGAAGCTGGATCGCCATAAAAAAGACCCAGGCGGTGCCCCCGCCTGGGTCTGAAGTTGTATCCCGATACCGATCCTGCTGAGAGGCAGAGCTGCGGTTCGCTGAAGGCTACGCCGGGGCCGATTAAAGGCATGTTAAACCCGGCCTCATTCACTCATGAGAATTTCAAGCCACTGAATAATCAGGGCTTTTTGAGCTTTTCAACATGTTCGATGATGCGTGTGGCCACATCCACTCCGCAGGCGGCTTCGATCCCTTCCAGCCCCGGCGTGGAGTTGACCTCCAGCACCAGCGGCCCACGCGCGGAGCGGATCAGGTCCACCCCGCATACCGACAGGCCCAGCGCTTTCGCCGAGCGCACCGCTACCTGCTGCTCGGCACGGCTGGCCTTGGCTCCCACCGCAGTGCCACCGGCATGCAGATTGGAGCGGAAGTCGCCTTCCGGGGCCTGCCGTTGCATCGAGGCCACCACCTGGTCGCCAACCACGAAGCAGCGCAGGTCGGCGCCCTTGGCCTCGCCGATGAACTCCTGCATCAGGAAGTTGGCATACAGCCCACGCAGCGCCTCGACGATGCCGCGCGAGGCACTGGCCTTCTCGGTGAGGATCACGCCCCGCCCCTGGGTGCCCTCGTTGAGCTTCACCACATGCGGCGGCGGGCCGAGCATGGACAACAGATCGACAGTGTCGTCGGGGTTGTCGCCGAACACGGTGACCGGCATGTCGATGCCCTTGGCCGCCAGCAACTGGTGCGCACGCAGCTTGTCGCGCGAACGCAGGATCGCGTCGGACGGATTGGGCGTGCGCGCGCCCATCAGCTCGAACTGGCGCAGCACGGCGGTGCCATAGCGGGTGATGGAGGCACCGATGCGCGGGATGACCATGTCCACCCCGGTCATCGGCCTGCCCTTGTAATGCATCGAGAAACCATCGGCGGCGATGCGCATGTAGCAGCGCAGCGGATCGAGGATGCGCACGGTGTGGCCGCGCGCGCGGGCCGCCTCGACCAGCCGGCGGGTGGAGTACAGGGAGCTGTTGCGAGACAGGATGGCGAGCTTCATCGCGGCAGGATCGGGCGGCAGGCGCGCAGCATAGCGCGGGCGTGTGGCGGGTGGATGATGCTCTGCGGCGTGGCCTGGCCGGAAACGGACGGCACACTGCCAGAATCTGGACAGACCGGAAGGAAACCCATGTCGATCACCGTGTTCCCACGCTTTTCCGAGGTGGACGTGCTTGGCCACGTCACCAACACCGCCCTGCCCGTCTGGTTCGAGGAGGGCCGCCAGGAGATCTTCCGGTACTTCAGCCGCGAGGCCGGCATGCGCGACCTGACGCTGATCCTGCGCCGCTACGAAATCGACTTCCTGCAGCAGATCCAGCCGGGACACGACGTGCGCATCGAGACCCGCATCGAGAGCATCGGCCGCTCTTCGCTGACGATCGTGCAGCAGGCGTTCCAGTTCGAGGCCCTGGTGGCCAGCGGGCGCTGCGTGATGGTGCATTTCGACTACACGACCAACGCTTCGCGCGAGATCGATGCGGGGCAGCGCCGGGCGTTGTCGGGGCTGTTTACCGAGGAGTATGCGCAGTCGCTGCGGGAAACGCGCGAGCGCGCCACCCAGGCCTGATCAGGGAGAAGGGATGCGAAGGTTGAAGCGCCCATTGCGAGCACGCAGTGCCAACGGAGTGTCCCGCCACTCCACGGGAAGCGCCAGCGACGTGTGTACCGTCGGGCAACGCGTGATGTCATCAAACTCCCAGCGTTCCTGGTAGGCCTCGCATCGGAGCATGCCGTCATCGCCGGCCTCGATCACATCGATCCAGGCCCCACTCCGGGCCTTGCCGCTGCCGCCCATCGCACGGCGGCCAATGGCTTGCCAACGCCCCTGCCAGTGGACGAGCCACACTCCCTCGATGGGACGCAGCTCCCCATCGAGCACGCTGCCCGCCACCACCACGCATCGACCGGACGGGCTGGCAATGACCGTCTCCAGATCGCAGGCGTGACGGTCACTGGGCTCGCCATCAAGACAGAGCGCGTACGGGCAGATGCGCGCGAACAAGGTCGGATGCGCAGTCAGGCGCAGGTCGTCGGGAAGCAGCGGGATGGCCTGCAGCACCCGGGCATCAGGCAGGACATGCCGCAACGCCTTCGGCACTCCAGCGCTCAGCGCCGGGTGCGCCTGGTGCAGCCACAGACCGCGACAGGGATACAGCTGGCGCGTGCTGCTGGGCAGGCTGCGCAGCCACGACACGGCGCCAGCGTCTCCTTCGGATTGCCGCTGCGCATTCAGTTGCTGCCAGAACTGCCAGCCAGGCATCGCCAGCACATACACCACCTTGTGACGCTCGTCGTAGACGATGACGGCCTCGCACCGGTCAACATAGCAGGAGGCCCAGCGCAGTGCGCTTCCCGGAACGTCCTTCCATCCGCAACTGGCATCACGACCACCTGCAATGGCGATGTCTTCGACGATGGCACCATCACGCAGCATCTGGGTGCTGTAGACGGGCCCTCCCATGCCCAGCTCGCCCCATTCCAGCTGCACGTCGTGGGCAGGCGGCCGGTTGGCAAAGCGCCCTGGTGTTCGCGAGCGCAACCGTTCACCGCCTACTGCATCGCCGATCAGATCGAAGCGCTGCAGCACGCCCCCCAACGCAAGACACGCAGCCAAGCCGGCGATCACTCCCAGAGGTGACCACCACGCCACACCGATGACAACCCAGACCAGAATGGGCAGCCATTGGGTGTAACGGCGAAGCGTGCTTGGATTCAAAGCCATGCAGATCAGGCAGAGTGTTCGTTGTGATCCATCACGTCGACCTCCAGAATGTGCGCTCACAGGCTAAGAGAAGCCAAGCGCGATATCCAGCGGTGCTGCCCGCAGCAACGGAGGAGAACACGTTCTCCTCGCAGGTGCTCAGTGACGTTGAAAATCTGACGAAAATGCCGGCGGGCAGTTCCCGGCAGGAGCGCCTCAAGGAACATCTTTCCGTGATCAAAGCGCTTTCAGCCGAAGCGGATCGGCTGGGTGGCCTGCTCGATCAGGAGTGATCGAGAGGCGGGATGGAGCGGGCGATGGGAATCGAACCCACGTCAGTAGCTTGGGAAGCTACAGCTCTACCATTGAGCTACGCCCGCAGCGCGGATGAAAGTCTATGCGGAGGGACCGGTACAGCGCAATGGTGGCCACCGCATCCGCGAGGGGTCAGAGCCCTTTCCTTGCGGAAAGGGATCCGCCCCCCGCGGTTGCTGCTTAGAACGTGCCGCTGAAGTTGGCGAACAGCGTCGCGTCCTGGGCACGCTTCTGCCCGGCCGATGCGCTCAGGCCGAAGTTGCTCTGCAGGCCGAACAGCTCGGTACGGGCACCCAGCACCACGGTGGCGTAGTTCTTGTCGAAGTTCAGGCCCGGCACGCGGTAGCTGCCCAGTTCCGGCAGGGTCTGCAGCCAGGCACTGGCCTGCTTGGTGTCTTCGAACTCGTGGTCGTAGGTCACCTGCGCGTACGGCTTGACGGTGCCGCCATCGAAGCGGGCCTGCCAACCGATGCGGCCGACGGTCGAGTCGACGTTCTGGCGGTCATAGCCCAGTGCGGTCGCCAGGGTGCCGGCCGCAGCACTTTCGGTGTAACCGTCGATCTTCACCTTCTGCCAGATCACCGAAGCGATCGGGCCGTGGCGGAAACCGCCCTCGGTGCCGAACTCGTAACCAGCGTTCAGGGCAGCGGTCAGGTTGCTGCCGTCCGGCGAACCACCGTGCTCGCGGGTGGCCGGGCCCAGCTGGACCTTGCGGTTCACGTCATAGGACAACCAGGTGTAGCTGACCTGGCCATTGACCCAGATGCGGTCGTGGTACCAGCCCGCGAACAGACCGGCGGTGGTGTCCTTCTGGGTGAAGTCACCACGGCTGTTGCCGAAGTCGGCATTGAGGCGGCCAAAGCCGGCGAAGCCGCCGAACACCATGCCGTCGCGCGCCCAGTCGATACCGAACAGGCCGGCCGGCGCCAGGCCGTCGTACAGGTCGGCGTGGTCATAGCGCTGCAGGTCACCGCGCACGCCGCCCCACCAGGACAGGCCGTCGGCCGGACGACCACCCAGATGCATGCTGACCTGGTCGGCTCGCGAGCGGCCGATGGTCTGCGCCGAGTGGCTCAGCACCTGCTGCAGACGCGGGCCTTCCAGCACCGAAACCGCGTACTGGCCCAGCAGCTGGTGGCCGGCGGTGGTCGGATGTACGCCGTCGGCGAACAGGTAGGTGTTGGCCGCATCCGGGCTGACGTAGCTGGTCGGGTTGCAGGTCAGGATGCTCTGCGTCGAGTTGGCCGGATCGATCTTGCAACCGGTGCTGGTGACGTTGGTGAAGCCGTACATGCCCGGGTTGGCAGCCACTTCGCCCAGCACGGTGAAGGTATCGAGCGGGATGAACTCGATGCCGGCCTGCTTCAGGCCGCCGTACAGGGCCTTGTTGTAACCGGCCGACAGCGCGGTGGCGGCTGCGGCATTCGGGCCACGGAAGGCCGGGGTCAGGCCCACGTTCGGCAGGTTCGGCACCAGCACGTACTGCGCTCCAGCCTGCTTCAGCGCGCCGACCAGGGCGATCTGGTCGGTGACGGCCGCACCAATGATGGCCTGCGCCTGCGCCGGCGCAGCGGCGGCGGCGAACAGGTCGTTGGCACCGCCCCACACCGTATACAGGACATTGGCGTCAGCCTTGCCGCCGTTCGCGGCCAGGTAGCGGGCCGCCTGCGACTTCAGCGACGGGATGGTTCCCATCGCGCTCGGAACGTCCACGCCGACGCGGGCACCACCCACCGCATAGTTGTCGCCACTCTGGCCGTTGCCGTTGGCGGCGCCGTTGAGACCGTAGTAGTTGGCCACCTGTTGCGACCACACCCAGCCCGGGTTGGTGGTGAACTGGCCGGTGACCGGCTGCACGCCGGGCGGCAGCAACGGCCGGAAGTAGCCGGCATCGGTGAGGCTGTCACCGAAGAACACGGCCTTGGAATACGGGGATTCGCCTGCCATGGCCGGAAGCGCGGCCAGCGCGATCGCGGCCGCCATCAGGGAGCGGATCGGGCGTTTGCTGAGCAGCATGTAAAGAACTCCTGTGGGGATATCGTTGAGGACCCGGCGGACGTACGCCGGCGCACGGTGAATGGTTTCACTGCGCCGGCGTTTGCTCACGCTGCGCCGCCGCATGGATTGTCGCCTGACCGCGTGAAAACCGGTTGTGCCAGAGCTGGCGCCCGGTTCAATTTGCAAACGTTCCGATCCCACCGGGCTATCGGCGACAATGCACGGATGAACATCCAGCTCAACGGCGAACCCCGTACCCTGCCCGCTCTGGCGACCGTCCACGACCTGCTCGAAGCCGAGCAGCTGCTGCAGCGCCGGGTGGCGGTGGAGGTCAATGGCGAGATCGTCAGCCGCAGCCGCCATGGCGGGCATGTCCTTGCCGAAGGCGACGTGGTGGAGATCGTGCACGCGCTGGGCGGGGGCTGAGGCTGCTCGGGTCTTCAGGGGTCAGATCCCTTTGCCACAGGCAAAGGGATCTGACCCCACGCTCGACCCCGCCCGCTGCGTGACCCCATCTTCAGGCGGATAAGCGATAATCGCGCCATGAACGTTCATGTCTCCCCCGATTCGCTGGTGATCGCCGGCAAGACCTATGGCTCGCGGCTGCTGACCGGCACCGGCAAGTTCAAGGATCTGGAAGAAACCCGCCTGGCCACCGAGGCTGCAGGCGCCCAGATCGTCACCGTGGCCATCCGCCGCACCAACATCGGGCAGAACCCGGGCGAGCCGAACCTGCTCGACGTGCTGCCGCCGGAGCGCTTCACCATCCTGCCCAACACTGCGGGCTGCTACACCGCCGAAGACGCGGTGCGTACCTGCCGGCTGGCCCGTGAGCTGCTGGACGGCCACAACCTGACCAAGCTGGAAGTGCTGGGCGACCAGAAGTCGCTGTACCCGGACGTGGTGCAGACCCTCAAGGCCGCCGAACAGCTGGTCAAGGACGGCTTCGACGTGATGGTCTACACCTCCGACGACCCGATCCTGGCCAAGCGCCTGGAAGAAATCGGCTGCGCTGCGGTGATGCCGCTGGCCGCGCCGATCGGCTCGGGCCTGGGCATCCAGAACAAGTACAACCTGCTGCAGATCATCGAAGACGCCAAGGTGCCGATCATCGTCGACGCCGGCGTGGGCACCGCGTCGGATGCGGCGATCGCGATGGAGCTGGGCTGCGACGGCGTGCTGATGAACACCGCCATTGCAGGTGCACGCAGCCCGGTGCTGATGGCCAGTGCCATGCGCAAGGCCGTCGAAGCCGGCCGCGAGGCCTTCCTGGCCGGGCGCATCCCGCGCAAGCGCTACGCCAGTGCCTCCTCCCCGGTGGATGGGTTGATCGGCTGATGACCAATCCCTTTGACAGCGCCGGTTCCAAGGCCCCGCCCAAGCCCTTCACCGTGAGCGAGGGCCGCCGCGAAGTGCGCAGCTTCGTATTGCGCCAGGGCCGCTTCACGCCCGCCCAGCAGCGCGCGTTCGACGAACGCTGGCCGCGCTTCGGCATCGACTACAACGGCCAGCCGCGTGACCTGGACGCCACCTTCGGCCGCCCGGCGCACAAGGTGCTGGAAATCGGCTTCGGCAACGGTGCCGCGCTGCGCTTCGCTGCCCAGCACGACCCGTCGCGCGACTACATCGGCATCGAGGTGCACGCCCCCGGCGTGGGCCGGCTGCTGAACGCGCTGGCCGACGACAACGCCGACCATGTGCGCCTGTACCACCACGATGCGGTGGAAGTGCTGCAGAACGAGATTGCCGATGGCGCGCTGGATGAAGTGCGCATCTACTTCCCGGACCCGTGGCACAAGAAGCGCCACAACAAGCGCCGCCTGCTGCAGCCTGCATTTGCCGAGCTGCTGGTGCGCAAGCTGCGCCCGGGTGGCCGCCTGCACTGCGCCACCGACTGGGAGGACTACGCCGAGCAGATGTGGGACGTGCTCGATGCCACCGCCGGCCTGGTCAACCGCGCCGGCCCGCGTGGCAGCGTGCCGCGCCCGGACTGGCGTCCGCAGACCCACTTCGAGACCCGCGGCCAGAAGCTCGGCCATGGCGTCTGGGACCTGCTGTACGACCGCACCTGACGATCGCCTGAGGACACCGCTCCCCACATGGATACCGCGCTGACGCTGACCAACGACATGAAGCTCGTGCTCGGGCTGGTCGGCTTCACGATGGCGATGTTCCTGTTCGAGCGCATCCGCGCCGACGTGGTCGCGCTGGTGGTCCTGGTGGTGCTCGGTGTCACCGGGCTGATCGCGCCGGAGGAAATCTTCGGCGGCTTCTCCGGTAACGCGGTGATGAGCATCATCGCCACCACCATCCTCGGTGCGGGCCTGGACCGCACCGGGGCGCTGAACCGGCTGGCCGCGTGGCTGCTGCGGCGCGGCCATGGCGTCGAGCAGCGGCTGTTGATGATGACCACGGCCATTGCCGGCCTGAATTCCTCTTTCATGCAGAACCCGTCGGTGATGGCGCTGTACCTGCCGGTCGCCTCGCGACTGGCCGCGCGCACCGGGTTGACCCTGCAGCGCCTGCTGCTGCCCATTTCGGCGGCAATCGTGATGGGTGGTGCGCTGACCATGGTCGGCAATTCACCGCTGATCCTGCTGAACGATCTGCTGGCCTCGGCCAACAACAACCTGCCTTCCGGCCTGGCCACCATCGAGCCGCTGCGCATGTTCGCGCCACTGCCGATCGGCGTGGCCCTGCTGATCGCCTCGCTGCTGTACTTCCGCTATTACGGCGACCGCAAGCTGGTGGAAGAGGAAAGCCTGGTCAACGACGGGGTCACCCCGGCACGCACCGAGAGCTACTTCGCCAAGACCTACGGCATCGAAGGCGATGTGTTCGAGCTGGTGGTCAGCGCCGAAAGCCCGCTGGTCGGCATGACCCTGGGCGAGGCGGAGAACCTGCACGATGCGCCGCTGCTGCTGGCCCTGAAGACCGGCAACGACACCCGCCTGGCGCCGCCGGCGGAGATGCGCATCTGGGTCGGCAGCGTGCTCGGTGCGATGGGCCCGCGCGAGCAGATCAGCGACTTCGCGCAGAACCAGTTCCTGCGCATGTCCTCTCGCCTGAAGCATCTGGGCGACCTGTTCAACCCCAGCCGCGCCGGCATTTCCGAGGCCGTGGTGCCGCCGACCTCGAACGTGATCGGCAAGAGCGCGGCCGACCTGCGCCTGCGCAAGGAGCGCGGTATCAGCCTGCTGGCGATCAACCGAGACAAGCAGGTGATCCGCGAGGACGTGCGCGACGTGCAGCTGCGCGCCGGCGACATGCTGGTGTTCCACAGCATCTGGACCGACCTGGCGCAGGCCGCCCGCAGCCGTGACTTCGTGGTGGTGACCGACTACCCGACCGGCGAGCAGCGCCCGCACAAGTTCAAGATCGCGATGGCGATCTTCGCGCTGACCATCCTGATCGCGCTGACCAGCAAGCTGCCGGTGGCGCTGACGCTGATGACCGGCGTGGCCGGCATGCTGCTGACCGGCGTGCTGCGCATGGACGAGGCCTATGCCTCGATCAACTGGAAGACGGTGTTCATGATGGCCGGGCTGATCCCGCTCGGCTGGGCGATGGATTCCAGTGGCGCGGCGGCATGGGTGGCCGGCCATACCATCGACAAGCTGCCCACCGGCATACCGGTGTGGGTACTGGAGGTGGCGCTGGCGCTGCTGACCACGGCGTTCTCGCTGGTGATCAGCCATGTGGGCGCGACCATCGTGATGGTGCCCATTGCAGTGAACCTGGCGTTGGCGGCGGGCGGCAATCCGACGGCGTTCGCGCTGATCGTGGCGCTGTCGGCGTCCAACAACCTGATGACGGCCTCCAATCCGGTGATCTCGATGATCACGGGGCCGGCCAACTACACACCGCGTGAGATGTGGCGGGTCGGCGGCCCGCTGTCGCTGATCTACACGCTGGTGGTGGTGTTGATGATCAACCTGATGTTCTGAGGTTGGGGTTTGTTGGCAGGGCTGCGCCCTGCACCCCGGTAGTGCCGGCCGCTGGCCGGCAACCTCAACAGCAAAAGCGTGCATTTCGTGGGATGGCGGGGTGGGTCCGGTTGCGGGGGACGCCGTAAACCCGTCCCTGGGGGCCTGGCCGCGGCATCCATGCCGCGGACACCCCCGCAACCGGACCCACCCCGCCTTCGACAGATTCATGCGAGCTGTCGAAACGGCATTCCGTGCTGCTGTTGGTAGGTGTCGACCTTGGTCGACACGGCTTTTGTAGCGTCGAGCCATGCTCGACTGCTCCTGGCTTGATGGGGTAAGAGCCGCTTTCCTGCGGAAAACGGATCCGACCCCTGGCCTGGACTCAGGCGAGATAAACCTGCCCGTCGCGCACGTCCACCGGCACCGCGCGCAGGCGGTCGCCCTTGCAGGGGCCAGCGATGCAGTCGCCGCTGTCCAGCGCGAACGAGGCACCGTGGGCGGCACACACCAGGTGGCCCTCGCGGCTCTTCAGGAACTGGCCCGGGGCCCAGTCCAGGCGACGGCCCGCGTGCGGGCAGATGTTCAGGAACGCACGCACCTGCGCGCCATCGCGGTACAGCACCAGCGATTCGGCATCGCCATCGACCACCGCTTCGACCTCGGCAAACGCGCCATCGGCAATGGCATCAAGGGCGATCAGGGCAGCGGCGGCAGTCATGGCGAAGGCTCGGACAGTAAACCTGCATTGTCGCACGCCCACTCAGGTGACTGGCTGCGACATGAACACAAGTCATTGATCCGTAATAAGCATAGGCTATATTTAACGAGTTTTTCACTCAATGACAGTGGCGCGTCCCGATACTCTGGTTTCGCTGATCCCAGCCTATCGAGCCGCCATGTTCAATCGCGCATCCGCCTTCAACCAGTTCCGCACCCTGTTCGCGCCGCGCAAGCCGCGTCACCCGTTGGTGCGCGTTGCCGTGGGCCTGCTCGGCCTGGCGATCCTGGCCGCGATGGTGTTCATCGGCGTGTTCGTCGGTGCGGCGATGATCCTGGTCGGCCTGGCGTGGAAGCTGCTGGCCTCGCGCAAGCCGGGCGTTGCCCGTCCGGTCGATCCGACCGTGGTCGAAGGCGAGTACCGCGTGGTGCGCAAGCCGGTGCTGCCGGCCTCGCGTTGATCCACGCCCTCCGCGCCCGCTGACGGCGGGCGCCATGCGTTCTAGACTGCGGGCACGCCCTTCCTGGATGCCCGCATGTCCGATGTCTCCGATGTGATCCCTGCCGTAGCCCTGCCGCGTGTGCCGGTAGCCGGTGGCGGCAGCTTCCCCGTGCACCGTATCTACTGCGTCGGCCGCAACTTCGCCGACCATGCCCGCGAAATGGGCGCAGCAGTGCCGGCGACCGACGATCGCGGCCGTCCGATGTTCTTCAGCAAGCCGGCCGATGCGATCGTGGTCGGCCACGACGATGCCATTCCCTATCCCCCGGCAACCGCCAACCTGCACCACGAAGTGGAGCTGGTGGTGGCGATCGGCCGTGATGCGCCAGCCGGCGAACTGGCCGTGGCCGATGCCGACGCTCTGGTCTACGGCTATGCCGTCGGACTGGATCTGACCCGCCGCGACCTGCAGGCCGCCGCCAAGGACAAGGGCCATCCGTGGGATGCAGCCAAGGGCTTCGATGCCTCGGCACCGATCAGCGAGATTGTCCATGCCGCTGAAGTGGGCGACCTGGCCGCGCTGAACCTGTCGCTGGAGGTCAACGGCGAAGTGCGCCAACAGGCGCTGCTGGACCAGATGATCTGGAACGTGCCGGAGATCCTGCACGAGCTGTCCAAGCTGTGGCAGCTGCGCGCCGGCGACCTGGTGTTCATGGGCACCCCGTCCGGGGTGGCTGCGCTGAAACCCGGCGACCGCTTCAGTGCCCGACTGGAAAACGTGGCCGAGCGCCACGGCGTGATCGCCGGCTGACATCACCTGCGCTACCCTGCGCGCTGTCCACTTCCCCCACCGGAGAAAAACAACAATGGGAATGCTCACCGAGTTCAAGGAATTCGCGATGCGCGGCAACGTCATCGACCTCGCCGTCGGCGTGGTGATCGGCGCGGCCTTCGGCAAGATCGTGACCGCCCTGGTCGAGAAGATCATCATGCCGCCGCTGGGCATGCTGATCGGCAAGGTGGATTTCTCGCAGCTGGCCTGGACGTTGTCACCGGCCAGCGTCGGCGCCGATGGCAAGGAGATCCCGGCCGTGGTGATCGGCTACGGTGACTTCATCAATACGCTGATCCAGTTCGTGATCGTGGCCTTCGCCATCTTCCTGGTGGTCAAGACGATCAACCGCCTGTCGCGAAAGCAGGAAGCCGCACCGGCCGCACCGGCCGAGGAAGTGGTGCTGCTGCGCGAGATCCGCGACAGCCTGAAGAAATAAGGCGGCCTACCGGTAGTGCCGGCCGCTGGCCGGCAAGGTCGGAACAAGCGGGGAGCCGGCCAGCGGCCGGCACTACCGCGACTGCACGAAAGCCCCGCCCCGGCGGGGCTTTCGCTTTGCCGGACGTGGCGGAAAACAGCGTTCGCGGCAGCCATGACCTCCCGCCCATGCGCCGGGCTGAACGACTGTTAAGCTCCAAGGCTTAGGTCCCTTCCCGGAGTTGTCCATGCGTCGCCGCGTCCTTGCCATCGCATCCTCCCTCGCCCTGCTGGCCGCCCCGGCCTTCGCGGCGCCGCGTACCACCACCCTGCCCCCGGCGTCGCTGGCCACCGCCGCACAGCTGCGCGACCAGGCGCTGGCCGATGACACCGGCTGGAAGGTGGTCGAATCGCTCACCACCGAGATCGGTCCGCGCATCGCCGGCAGCGAGGCCGACGCCCGCGCCGTGGCCTGGGCCGAAGCCAAGTTCAAGGCCCTCGGCTTCGACAAGGTGTGGAAGGAACCGGTGACGTTCCCGAAGTGGGAGCGCCGCAGTGAACACGCCGCGGTGACCGGCAGGAACCCGCAGCCGCTGCAGATCACCGCGCTGGGCGGCAGCCCGGGCGGCACCGTTGAAGCCGAAGTGGTCCGCTTCGCCGACCTGGCCGCGCTGCAGGCGGCACCGGCCGGTTCGCTGAAGGGCAAGATCGCCTTCGTTGATTACCAGATGCTGCCGTTCCGCGATGGCCGCGACTACGGCCGTGGCGGCGCGATCCGCAGCAAGGGCCCGTCCGAAGCAATCCGCAAGGGCGCGGTCGGCTTCCTGATGCGCTCGGCCGGTACCGACTCGCACCGCGTGCCGCACACCGGCATCACCCGTTTCGATGAAGGCCTGACCCCGGTGCCGTCGGCGGCGCTGTCGGTGCCCGATGCCAACCAGCTGGCGCGCCTGCTGGCACGTGGCAGCACCACGGTGAAGGTGGCGCTGGACTGCGGTTGGGATGGCACCGCCACCTCGTACAACGTGATCGGTGAGATCACCGGCCGCAGCCTGCCGAAGGAAGTGGTGGTGATCGGTGGTCATCTGGATTCGTGGGACCTGGGCACCGGCGCGGTGGATGACGGCGCAGGCGTGGGCATCACCATGGCCGCCGGCCACCTGATCGGCCAGCTCAAGCAGGCGCCGAAGCGCACCATCCGCGTGATCGCGTTCGCCAACGAGGAACAGGGGCTGTACGGCGGCAAGGCCTACGCCGAAGCGCACGCCAAGGATGTGGCCCTGCACCAGCTGGCTGCCGAGAGTGACTTCGGTGCCGGCCGCATCTATGCCTTCAATACCGGTTCGCCGAACCCGGAAGGCTCGCGCGAAGCGACGAAGCAGATTGCCGAGGTGATGAAACCGCTGGGCATCGAGTACCAGGCCGACAAGGGTGGCCCGGGTCCGGACGTCGGTCCGCTGGCTGCCAAGGGCGGTGCGTGGGCATGGCTGGCGCAGGACGGCTCGGATTACTTCCACCTGCACCACACCGCCGACGACACGCTGGACAAGATCGACCCGAAGGCGCTGGCGCAGAACGTGGCTGCCTACACCGTGTTCGCGTACCTGGCGGCGGAAGCCGATGGCAGCTTCGGCAGCGAGGCCAAGGCGACCACGCCGCCGAACGAGTGATGCGGTAGTGCCGGGCCATGCCCGGCGAACGCAGCGGCGGGAGCGGTGCGAACCAAGGTTCGCACCCACCGGGTAATGGCGCTCCCACCGGGTCATGGCGTGCGGTCAGAGCCCTCGCCTTGGCGAGGGATCTGCCCCCGGTCCTGTCAGCCCTCCCACACGCTGGTGTTGCGTACACCCAGCAGCTTCGGATTGAACAGCGGATCCTTGCCCGCCTGGCGGTGCTGTTCGTAGTCGCGCAGCGCCGCCAGCGCCGGCTTCTGCAGCAGCAGGATGGCGATGATGTTCAACCAGCTCATCAGGCCGACGCCGATGTCGCCCAGCGACCACGCGATCGTTGCGCTGTTCACCGCCGAGTAGCCGGTCGCGGCCAGGAACAGCAGCTGGAACCCGCCCATCACCCACGGCGCGGGACGATCACGGCACAGGTAGCTGATGTTGGTCTCGGCCATGTAGTACAGCGCCAGGATGGTGGTGAACGCGAACGGCAGGATCGCCAGCGCCACGAACGAGCGGCCGAAGCCCGGCAACGCGGATTCCACCGCATGCTGCACGAAGCGCGGCCCGGCCTCGACGCCGGGCAGATTGCCCAGCAGCAGGCGCGCCTCATCCGGAATGCCATTCACTGCCGGGTCGTAAACGTTGTACAGACCCGTGGACAGGATCAGGAACGCGGTGGCACTGCACACCACCATCGTGTCGATGTAGACCGAGAACGACTGCACCAGGCCCTGCTTGACCGGATGCGAAACTTCGGCGGCAGCGGCCGGATGCGCACCGCTGCCCATGCCGGCCTCGTTGGACAGCACGCCACGGCGCACGCCCCACTGGATGGCGGTACCGATCATTGCACCGAACGCGGCATCCACACCGAATGCGCTGCGCAGCACCAGCATGATCACCTCCGGTACTTTCTCTGCATTGAGCACCATCACCAGCGCCGCCACCAGCAGATACGCCACTGCCATCAGCGGCACCACCCATTCGGCAACCCGCGCGATGCGGCGCACGCCGCCGATCAGGATCGCGCCCAGCACCACCAGCAGTACCGCCGTAGTGGTCATCACCGGCACGTTCCAGGCTTCGTTCACTGCACTGGTAATTGCGTTGGACTGGGTGCCGGCCAGCATCGCGCCGGCCAGTACGGTCACCAGTGCGAACAGCACCGCGTACCAGCGCTGGCCCAGGCCTTTTTCGATGTAGTAGGCGGGCCCACCGCGATACTGGCCCTTGGCATCGCGGTCCTTGTAGATCTGCGCCAGCGTGGATTCGATGAAGGCACTGGACGCGCCGAGGAAGGCGACGATCCACATCCAGAAGATCGCGCCCGGGCCGCCAAAGGCGATCGCCATCGCCACGCCGGCGATGTTGCCGACCCCGACCCGGCTGGACAACGACAGCGACAGGGCCTGGAACGGTGACACGCCGGATTCGGAGCGCTCATGACGGAACATCAGGCGCAGCATGTCCGGCAGCGCACGCAACTGGATGAAGCGGGTGCGCACACTGAAGTACAGGCCAGCGAGCAGGCACAGCACCACCAGGTACGGGCTCCAGACGACGCCGAGGATCGTGTTGACGATGGATTCGATGTTCATCGGCCGCCCCTCAGAAGAACATGCCCAGGGCGACCTGGGGGCTGATGATGCGGCCGGCGTTGCGCCCGGCCACGGTGAATTCGACGCCGGCGATCAGGCCCAGTGACGGACTGAAGTGGTACTCCACGGCCGGCGCCAGGCTGACGTTGCGGCTGGCCGGACGGTGCTCTTCAATCCGTTCGATCACACCACTGCTGTTGCGTGCGAAGCCGCTCAGGCGCTGGCCGGTCTCGCGGCTTGCGGCCATTTCCATCACGCCCACCCAGCGTGAGTTGAAGCTGTACTCGGCGCCCACCGACAGGCCCAGTACCGAGCCGCGCGAAATGTGCCCCTGGAAGCTGTCGTCGGTGCCATACACGCTGGTGCCGGAAATGGCGGTGCGCGATGGGGCAGGACCGGCGCTGAGCTGGGCGCGCCAGCGCACGGGGCGATCGTTGCCCAGCCACACCACCTGCTGCACGCCCAGCGCGGCGGTGGTGCGCTGCACGCCATCGCCCTGCGCATCCAGCGGATTGCCGGTGATGCGGTCGTGGCTGCCGGTGCTGAAGCGCTGCACCAGCGCGACCGAGATGGCCGGACGGGTGCCATCGGCATTCGGTGACTGCAGCAGGTACTGCAGGCGTGCCGTGGTGTCGCCGGCACGGAAGCCGCTGCTGCGCGCACTGCCGGATTCCGAGCGTGAGGCGCTGAGATTGACCTGGCCCATCACCCGGTCGCTGAAGCCGTAGATGATCGGCACCACGGTCGCCCACGCACCACTGCGCTCGGCGCTGCGGCGGCGATCCCCGTTGTTGTCGTAGTGGTCGCGGCTGTCGACCCGCACCAGATAGGGCTCGATGTACCAGTTGCCCTGCGGCAGGCCGGCCGGATTCGGCGTGATCAACGGGCCGGTGAAATTGATCCCGTCGAGGCTGCGTTCTCCGGCCTGCACCGCGGGTGACGCAAGCGCAGCGAGTGCCAGCACCAGGCAAGTGCGGCGTGTGCGGCGTTGGACTCGATGCATGGAACCACTCCTGTACGACGTTGGAAGGATCTCCACCGTGCGGCGCGGGAAACGGCCCAGCAATGAGATAAGTTCTAAAATTGCCTGTCGTTCGGTCAAGCGTGCTTGAAACAACGTGAGCTGACGCAGATGACCCAATTCTCCTGGCATGCACCGCTTGCGCTCTTGCACCGCGCAAAAAAAAACCCGGCCACAAGGGCCGGGTCCGGGCATCAGCACGGCATTGAAACCGCGGGATCAGCCGTTGCGTCGGCTCGCCCACTGCGCCAGCAGCACCGCCGTGGCTGAGGCCACGTTCAGGCTCTCCACCGCGCCACTGCCGGGAATCGAGACCTGAAGGTCGCACTGGCCGGCCAGGCTGCGGTCCATGCCCTCGCCCTCTGCGCCCATCACGTACACCAACCGTTCCGGCAGCGATGCGCGGAATACGTCGTCACCGCCATCGACCAGGGTTGCCGCCAGGCCAAAACCGGCCGCACGCAGCTGCGACATTGCCTGCGCGGTCTCCGGCAGCTGTACCAGCGGGACGGCTTCGGCACCGCCCTCAGCCACACGTGCGGCGGCACCGGACAACGCCAGCGTGCTGGCGGCCGGCAGCAGCAGTGCCTTGGCACCGAAGTGCGCGGCCGAGCGCAGGATCGCGCCCAGGTTGTGCGGGTTGCCCACGCCATCCAGCCACAGCGCCAGCGCCGGGCCGTCGCCGACCTGCTCCAGCCACTGCGCCAGCGGCAGTGCCGGTGCACGCAGCACATCGGCCACCACGCCTTCGTGATGGGTGGTGCCGGCGAGCTTGTTCAGATCGCCGTCTTCAACCACGCGGTACCCCACGCGGTTGGCCACGCACCACTTCAGCAGCGGCTGCAGGCGCGCAATGCGCGCCTCCAGCAGGTACAGCTTGCGCAGCGCCTGCGGCCGCGCCTCGAACGCGGCCAGCACGGCATTCAGGCCGTACAGGCGCAGCTCATCGCTGCCACCGCGCCCGCCACCGCCCGTGGCCGGCACCTCCGGGCGCGGCAACGGCGTTGCGCGCGGCGGACGGGCGGACGGGCGGCGGTTGTTCCAAGGGTTGTTCACTTACACACTCTCCTGCTTGCGCTGGCGCCAGAAATCAGCGTTCTTGATGCCCAGTGCATCAGGGTCGAACACCGGATCCAGGCCCAGCTTCTTCTGTCGTTCGTAGTCACGCAGGGCCAGCATTGCCGGCTTCTGGATGATGAGGATGGCAATGATGTTCAGCCAGGCCATCAGGCCCACGCCGATGTCACCCAGCGCCCAGGCCAGGGTTGCATTATGGAACGCGCCGAACACCACCATGGCGATGATGCCCAGGCGCAGCACCAGCACGGTCAGCGGGCGCTTCTTGTTGTGGTTCACATAGCTGAGATTGGTCTCGGCCATGTAGTAGTACGCCA
The DNA here is from genome assembly GCF_009659995.1 of Stenotrophomonas sp. MH181796. Lineage (NCBI taxonomy): Bacteria > Pseudomonadati > Pseudomonadota > Gammaproteobacteria > Lysobacterales > Lysobacteraceae > Stenotrophomonas > Stenotrophomonas sp. MH181796. The sequence goes on along the minus strand of NZ_RAHU01000004.1, from coordinate 50,265 downwards.
TGATGGTGGTGAAGGCGAAGAAGAAGATGGCGATGGACACGAACGCCGAACCCCAGCCCGGCAGCACCGCTTCCACGCCGGCCTGGGCGTAGCCCGCGCCTTCCGGAATGCCGGCCAGGCCCTGGAAGATCGGCGGGGCGCCGGCACCTGCTGGCGAATACACGTTGTAGGTGCCGCTGGCCAGGATCAGGAACGCGGTGGCGGTGCACACCATCATGGTGTCGAAGTAGATGGCGAAGGCCTGCACGTAACCCTGCTTGGCCGGGTGCGAGACTTCCGAGGCCGCTGCCGCGTGCGGGCCCGAGCCCTGGCCGGCCTCGTTGGCATAGATGCCGCGCTTGATGCCCCACTCCACCGCCAGGCCCATCATCGCGCCGAACGCGGCGTGGGTGCCGAAGGCGCTGCTGAAGATGATGTTGAACATCTCCGGCACGCGGTCGTAGTTGATGATCATGATGACGATGGCCATCAGGATGAAGCCGGCGGCCATGAACGGCACCACCACTTCGGCGAAGTTGGCGATGCGCTTGACGCCACCGAAGATCACCACGCCCAGCAGCAGCGCGACCACGATGCCGATGCCCAGCTTCAGCGCCTGCACCGATTCCATGCCGAAGGCCTGGCCATCGAGCGGACCGCACAGCGCAGTGCCGCGGCAGGCGTTGATGATGCTGTCGGCGATGGCGTTCGCCTGCACACCGGGCATCAGGAAACCGGCGGCAATGATCGTGGCGATGGCAAAGGCCAGCGCGTACCACTTCAGGCCCATGGCCTTTTCGATGTAGTACGCCGGGCCACCGCGATAACGGCCTTCGGCATCCTTGGTCTTGTAGATCTGCGCCAGGGTGCATTCCACGTACGAGGTGGACGCGCCGAGGAAGCCCATCACCCACATCCAGAAGATGGCGCCGGGGCCGCCGAAGGCGATGGCGGTGGCCACGCCGGCGATGTTGCCGATGCCCATGCGGCCGGCCATCGACATGGCCAGGGCCTGGAAGGACGACACGCCGGCGTCGGATTTCTCACCCTTGACGGTGAGGCGGCACATCTCGAGGAAGCCGCGGATCTGCATGAAGCGCGTGCGCAGGCTGAAGAACAGGCCGGCGCCCAGGCACACGAAGATCAGTGCCTTGCTCCAGATGATGCTGTTGATGAAATGTACGGTAGCTTCCACGCGCGCTCTCTCCAGTCGGCGGGTTGTAAGGACGTCCCGTCGGCTGGAAGGGACCTGACCGATTCTCCCTGATCGAAGGCCGCTGCGGTAGCGCCAGAAGGATGCGGTCGGATCCCTTGCGCAGCGCGCAGGGGCTCTGACCCCCGATATCCGTGAAATGGGGTCAGAGCCCTTTTCTGCGAAAAGGGATCCGACCCCACGCCTGTTCAGGGCAGCTGCGTGCGTACCCGGGCAAAACGGCGCAGGTCGTGCAGCACGCCGCGCTTGTAGACCGCGCAGCGGTCCACGCCTTCTTCCTGGAAACCGTTCTTTTCCAGCACCCGGGCCGAGCCGAGGTTGAAGTCGACCACCCCGGCCTGCAGCCTGAACAGGCCAAGTTCGTCCATCACCCAGGGGGCGAACAGGCCGACCACCCGGGTCATCACTCCTTGGCCCCAGTAGGCCTGGCCCAACCAGTAGCCCAGCTCGGCCATGTGCCCGCGCTCGGCACTGCCCTGCTGGGCCCCGACGCTGCCGCAGGCCTGGCCGTCGATCTCGATGGCCAGGTTCAGGGTACCGGGGGCCAGCACGCGGCCGGCGAGGAAGGCCTCGCCATCCTCGCGCGTGTACGGGTACGGGAAGCGGTCGCGCAGGCCGCGCGACACCTCGGCGTCGTTGGCGTGGTGCAGCAGGGATTCGAGGTCTTCATTGCGCCAGGGGCGCAGCAGGAAGCCCTGGCCCTGCAGGTGTGGGGTCAGAGCCCTTTCCCCTTGGGAAAGGGATCCGGCCCCGCCTGCCATCCCGTTGGCGGTCGGATCAGGCATGGCCACCCACCGAGGGCGATTCCGCTTCCTGCTTCTCCAGCTCGCGCTTCACCGCTTCCGGCGAGCGGGTGTACGGGGCCAGCCGCGCGTAGAACGCCGGCACCACGAACAGCGACAGGAAGGTCGAGAGGGTCACGCCGAAGATGATCACGATGCCGATCGTGCCACGGCTGGCCGAACCAGGGCCACCGGCCACCACCAGCGGAATCGCGCCGACCACGGTGGCGATCGAGGTCATCAGGATCGGGCGCAGGCGCACCATCGCCGATTCGATGATCGCCTCGCGCACGGTTCTTCCGTCGTCACGCAGCTGGTTGGCGAATTCGACGATGAGGATGCCGTTCTTCGCGGCCAGGCCGACCAGCATGACGATGCCGATCTGGCTGAACAGGTTCACCGTGCCGCCGCTCACCCACAACCCGACCAGCGCGCCGAGCACGCCCAGCGGCACGGTCAGCATGATGGTGAGCGGGTGGATGAAGCTCTCGAACTGCGCGGCCAGCACCAGGTAGACCACCAGCAGGGCCATCGCGAAGGTCAGCAGCACGGCACCACCGGCGCTCTGGTACTCACGCGATTCGCCCTTCCAGTTCACCTGTGCATACTGCGGCAGCTCCTCGCGAGCCACGTTCTGCGCCCAGGCAATGGCCTCGCCCAGCGGATAGCCCGGCGCCAGGCCGGCGTTGATGGTGATCGAGCGCAGGCGGTTGAAGCGGTTCAGGGTGCCGGCCTCGGCCACTTCGCTCAGCGTGACCAGGTTGGACAGCGGCACCAGTTCGCCGGAAGTCGCGCGCACGCGGATCGCCGCCAGGTCGGCTGGGCTGGCACGGCCATCGCGGCCGGCCTGCACCAGCACGTCGTACTCCTCGCCGTTGTCGACGAAGGTGGTGACGCGGCGCGAGCCCATCATGGTTTCCAGCGCCGAACCGATCGCGGTGACCGGCACGCCGAGGTCGGCCGCACGCTGGCGGTCGATGTTGACCCGCATCTGCGGCCGGGTCTCCTTGTAGTCCGAGTCCGGGCCGACCAGGCCGGGATTGTCGGCCATGCGCAGCAGGATGCGGTCGCGCCACTGCGCGATCTCGGCATATTCCGGACCACCCAATACGATCTGGAACGGCTGGCCGCCGCTGCGCACCAGGCCACCGCCCACCTGCGTGCGTACCCGCACGCCACGGATGGTATCCAGCTCCTTCTGCAGCTCGTTGGCCACTTCCGGCGTCCCTTCGCTGCGCTGGCGCCACGGCTGCAGGAAGATGCTGACGCGGCCGGTGTGCATTTCCTCGCTGGCGCCCCAGCCACCCGGCACGCGCGGGTTGGCGCGCACGATTGGCTTGTCCGGGCCGACATGCGGTGCCAGCATCGCTTCCACCTGCTGCACCTGCTGCACGGTGTAGTCGTAGCCGGCGCCTTCCGGGCCGTCGATCATGATCTGGAACGAACCGCGGTCTTCGGCCGGCGCCAGTTCCGACGGCAGCAGCTTGAGCAGGCCCCAGCTGGCAGCCAGTGCGGCCACCATCACCAGCAGGTAGATCCAGGTGCGGTCCACGTGATGGTCGAGCACCCGCCCATAGGCCCCTGCCAGGCGCTCCAGGTTGCGGTTGACGAAGCCATGCAGGCCACGCGGCGCGTGCCCGGTGTGCGGCTTGAGCAGCTTGGAGGCCATCATCGGCGTCAGCGTCAGCGCCACGAAGGCGGACAATGCCACCGCGGCGGCCAGTGCCACCGCCAGCTCGCGGAACAGGCGCCCGGTGTTGCCTTCCAGGAAACCGACCGGCAGGAATACCGCCACCAGCACCGCGGTGGTAGCAATCACCGCGAAGGCGACCTGCGCCGTGCCGCGCTTGGAGGCGACCAGCGGCGGTTCGCCCAGATCGATGCGGCGCTGCACGTTCTCCACCACCACGATCGCATCGTCCACCACCAGGCCGATGCACAGCACCAGCGCCAACAGGGTCAGCAGGTTGATCGAGAAATCAAACGCATACAGTGCGATGAACGCCGCGACCAGGCAGACCGGCACGGTCACCGCCGGAATCAGCGCGGCGCGGAAGCTGCCGAGGAACAGCCAGATCACCGCCAGCACCAGGATCATCGCCTCCACCAGCGTGGCGTAGACGCGGTCCACCGCGGCTTCGATGAAGGTGGTGTTGTCGAAGGCGACGAAGATCTGCGTGCCCTTGGGCAGGGTCAGTGCGACCCGCTCCGCCTCGGCACGCGCGACACGGGCCACGTCCAGCGAGTTGGCGGTGGAGGTCTTGACGATGCCCAGGCCGATGCCCGGCTCGCCGTTGCTGCGGTAGTACGCGCGGCGCTCGGCCGAGGCCAGCTCGATCTTCGCCACGTCGCCCATGCGCACCACGTAGCCATCGCGTCCCTTGCCCAGCGGGATGGTCGCGAAGTCTTCCGGCTTGATGTAGTTGCGCTCCACGCGCAGGGTGAAATCGCGGTCGGTCGACTCGATGCGGCCGGCCGGCAGTTCCACGTTCTCGTTGCGCAGCGCGGTTTCGACGTCGCCGGTGGTCAGCCCGCGCGCCGCCAGCTGGTCGCGGTCCAGCCAGATCCGCATCGCGTAACGCTGGCGGCCGCCGATGCGGACCTGGGCCACGCCGTCGAGGCTGGAGAAACGATCGACCACGTAGCGGTCGGCGTAGTCGCTCAGCTCCAGCGTGTCCATGGTCGAGGAGACCATGTTGAACCAGATGATCGGGTCGGCATCGCTCTCGACCTTGGCGATCTCCGGCGGACGCGCTTCCTCCGGCATGCGGTCGGCGACGCGGCTGGCCGCATCGCGCACGTCATTGGCCGCCGCTTCGATATCGCGGTTGGAGGTGAATTCGATGCTGACCTGCGAGCGGCCATTGGTGCTGCGCGCATTGATCGTATCGATGCCTTCGATGCCGGCCAGCGCGTCTTCCAGTACCTGGGTGATACGGCTTTCGATGACCGCGGCCGAGGCGCCGGTGTAGTCCACCGACACCGAGACGATCGGCGGATCGATGGCCGGCAGCTCACGCAGGGTCAGGCGGGTGAAGGACATCACGCCCAGCACCAGCAGCAACAGGCTCATCACCACGGCAAACACCGGCCGCTGGATGGAGATGTCGGACAGCTTCATCCGCCGTGGCCCTCGGCCGCGACCGGCGCTGCAGCGTCAGCGGGCTTCGCACCGCTGGCCGGGGCCGCGTCCTTGGCCGCGACCTTCAGGCCCGGGCGCAGCTTGCCGGTGCCATCGACCACGATGCGCTGGCCCGCTTCCAGGCCCTGCCTGATCTCGACCACGCCGGCACGGCGCGCGCCGGTGACCACGTCCACGCGCTCGACGCTGTCGTCGGCCTTGATGCGGTACATGAAGGTATCGCGGCCGACCTGCACCACGGCGATCTCCGGCACCACCAGCGCCGGGCGCTCGGGCCGGAACAGGCGCACGTCCAGCAACATGCCCGGACGCAGCGCATGGTCGCCGTTGGCGAAATCGGCGCGCACGGTCACCGCACGGGTGGCCGGGTCGATGCGCGCATCGATGGTGCTGACCACACCCTCAAAGGTGCGGCCGGGCCACGCCACGCTGGTGGCACTGACCTTGTCACCGACGCCCAGTGCGGCCAGTTCCACTTCCGGCACCTGGAAATCGATGTGCATGTGCTCGATGTCGTCGAGCGTGGCGATCACCGTGGTCGGCGTCAGCAGCGTGCCCGGGCTGACCTGGCGGATACCCAGGACGCCAGCGAACGGCGCACGCACGCGACGGTCGCCGATATCCGACTGCATCTGCGCCACACGCGCCTCGGCGGCATCGCGGATCGACTTCTGCGTATCCAGCGTGGCGCTGGACACCAGCCGCTGGGTGGCCAGCTCGCGCTGGCGCTTGTACAGCTGGTCGGCCTCGTGGAAGGTGGCCTGCGCCTGCACCAGCGCAGCCTCCTGGGCCTGGCCGCGCAGGGTCACGATCGGCGCCCCGGCAGCGACGTGCTGGCCGCTTTCGAAATGCACTTTCTCGACGATCTCGCTGACCTTGGCGGTCACGCTGATGGATTCGCGTGCCTTGGCCGTGCCCAGTGCCTGCAGGGTGTCGTTCCACTGCGTGGACTGCACGACCTGCGCGGTGACCGGCACCGCTTCTCCCTGCCGACGGGCGGCGGCCTCCTGTTTGCCTGCGCACCCGGCCAGCACGGCCAGGCTGAGGCCAAGGGCCAGGGTCGAAGCGATACGAGCCAACATGAACGGTCCTGAGTGATCCACGGCCGCCGAGTGTAGGCAAGGGCCCGCAAAAGCGGTATGTGCCAAGCGTTTACCGGCGTGGAACCAGGGCTGCGATAGCGCCTTGAACCCGTTCCGTGCAAGGCTGATATCAGCGGTGTCGGCGTGTGTCGAGGTGTATCCAGCCGCCCACTGTGGCCGCTGCCATCGTAGAGTCGAAGCTGCCCGACGGAGGGCGTCGGGCGGGGACGGATCCTGGCGGGGATCCGGCCCCGTTTTTTTGCATCCGACGGATCAATACCGGTAGTTCACCTTCATCCACAAGCTGCGGCCCGGCTCGTTGATGCGCACCGGATCGGCCGGGAAGCCGAAGTCGGCGCTGCCGGCAAGGTTCAGGTGCTCGCTGTAGGCACGGTCGAACAGGTTGTCGACGCCCGCGCTGAGCTGCAGCTGCGAACTGAAGCGGTACGCCGCGTTGAGCGCGAAAGTGGCGAAGCCGGCACTCGGCCCAAGATCCTGGGCGACGACGTTGCCTTGGCCATCTGCGACACGATGCTGGTGGGTCACCGCGCGCAGCAGCGCACCGGCACTCCAGCGCTGGCCCTCCCAGTTCGCGCTCAGGCGTGCTTCCAGCGGTGGCATCTGCGGCAACGGGCGATGCTGGTCGCGGTTCTCGCCCCACGCATAGGCCAGCGTGCCGCCCAGCGTCCATTGTTCGGCCACGCTCACTTCCAGGCCCGCCTCGGCACCAGCGATACGCGCATCAATGTTGCTGGCCTGGCTCATGCCCATCATGCCGCTGCCGTGGTAGGTGAACAGGATGTAGTCCTGGATCTGCCCGGCGTACGCCGAAACCCAGGCCTGCACGCGCGGTCCCTTGTACTGCAGGCCGACATCGAGCTGGGTGGTGCGCTCCGGCTGGATACCGGCAAACGCGTTCACTGCACCGGCCGGGCCGTGGTTGGGCGAGAACAGCTCCCAGTAGTCGGGCATGCGTTCACTGTGGCCGAGGCCGGCATACCAGGCCAGGCCGTCGGCCAGGTCCTGCTCGTAGCGCAGGAAGCCACTGCCGAGCCATTCCTTGCGGCGTTGGCCCGCAGTCGGATTGGGCATGTTGCCCATCATTCCGCGGATCGACTGCCGCTCGTCGCGCACGCTGGCACGGTCGATGCGCAGTCCGCTGATCCAGCGCTGATCGGTGCCGGCACCGAGGGTCAACTCGGTGAACACGCCGTAGCGCCGGAAGTTGGCATCAGTCTCCCAGGCGGCCTGGCGGTAGGTGTCGCGGCCCATGCCCATGCGCCCGCGATGGCGGCTGTCTTCGCCATCCACACCCGCCACCAGCTGCACGTCCTGCCAGCGCCACTCGGAACTGACCCGACCGCCCTGGGTTCGGCGAACCACGTTCGATGCCATCGGCATCGGCATCATGCTGTGCGGGTTCGGCGTGCGCAGCGTGTAGTTGTCCATCACGTGGTCGGCGTTGTTGTAGTACACGTTGGCCTGCAACGTGTCCCATGCCCCCGGCAGGTTGCGCTTCTCGAAACGCGCGGCGTAGCTGGTGCGTTCGAACGCGGCACCGTCCATGCCACGGCCCGCGTAGCGTGCGATGGCATCACCGGCACCGGCGGAAATCTCCAGCAGCGTGTCGGCATCCGGCGTCCAGCCGATGGCCACGTCACCGTTCCACTTGCGCCACTTCGACGGCACCACGTCACCGTTGCCATCCTTGTAGTCATCGGCTTCGGAACGGTTGCCACTGGCGCGCACGTAGCCGGTCGGGTTGCCCAGGGTCAGGTCCAGCACCTGGTCGTTGCGGTTGCGCGAACCGACCAGCGCACTGGCATCGGCACGCACGCCCGGTTCCTCGAAACGCGGGGTATCGCGCTCGAAACGCACGGTGCCGGCCGACGCCCCGGCCCCCCAGCGCACGCTCTGCGGGCCCTTGATGATGGTCAGCCGGTCGAAGCTTTCCGGTGCGATGTAGGACAGCGGATTGTCCATGCGCGATGGGCAGGCGCCGATCAGGTTGCCGTCATTGCTGAGGATGTTCAGGCGCGAACCGAACATGCCGCGCAGCACCGGGTCGCCGTTGGTGCCGCCGTTGCGGATGGCGGAGAAGCCGGGGACGGTCTTCAGGTAATCAGCGCCATCACTGGCAGGCACGGGCTGCCGCGGCAGGCGCGGATCGGTCACCCAGTGCAACGGGGACGACGGCGCGGCGGCGGTGACCACCATCGTGTCGAGGGTACGCGCCTCTTCGGCAGGCGCAGCGTGGGCCAGTGACGCGGCCACGGCCAGGCCAAGGGCAACCGGCAGGCGCGCGCAGGCGCCCGCGGGGCGGGAAGTCATTTTCATCGGAACAGCTCCAAAGTACGCACGCGCGCACGGCGCCCGGTCAGGCGTCGTGCGGCAGATTCGATAGGGACATCAGCGAACGATGGAGAAACGCGGCGGCCCGCGCGCGGCATGTGCCGGCCAGCGCAGCGCGGGCAGCACCTGCTGCGACCACGGGAACACCAGCCGCGGGCGCCACAGCAGCGGCAACAGCAGCACCAGCACCGCCAGCCACGGCAGCAGGCGCATCGCCAGCACGCAGTATTCGCAGGCTTCGCCGTGCATGGCGTGGGGGTCGGGCGGACGGCTGGGCGCGGCCGGCACGGCGCCGTGCTGATCGTGCCCGGGCACGGCCATGGCGTGCATGTCATGGCCCATCGCGGCATGGTCCATGCCCGCCATCGCCGCGTGCTCCATCGGCGATGCCTGCAGCGCGCGGCTGACCAGCGGCGCGAGCACCATCAGCAGCGTCGCCAGGACGGCGAGCTGGAGCAGGAGACGCTGCGGGCGGGACAGGCGGGTCACCCCGCTAGTTTAGAGCCGGGTCCAGGGTTGCCCTGTGCGACGAACCGTCGCAGGCATTTGCGACACCCCGTCGCGGGGGTGTTCGGCAGGGCTGCGCCCTGCACCTGCAGATGCCACGTCCACGGCAAGAGCCGAAGCAACAGCAATAGCAAAAACTGGCTTCCCGTGGGATGGCGGGGCGGGTCCGGTTGCGGGAGACGCCGTAAACCCGTCCCTGGGGGCTTGGCCGCGGCATCCATGCCGCGGACACTCCCGCAACCGGACCCACCCCGCCTTCGACAGTTTGCTGCGGTCTGTTGGAACGGCTCTTGGGGTCAGATCCGTTTTCCGCAGGAAAACGGATCTGACCCCAGATGTATTTCGATATCTGACAGATTTCATCCACGCATGGCGTGGATCTACCGTGTCGACCAAGGTCGACACCTACCAACAGCCATCGGAATCTGTCAGAGGTGGGGCGGTGTGGGTAGGCAGGACCGTTGGCGCCATGGATGGCGCCATCGAGCCCCCAGGGGTGAGGGCGCTTTGCTTGCGAAGCACTGCTTCGCAAGCGCCCGCACAGCCGCCAGCGGCTGGGCCGGACCGCGGAGCGGGGGTTTACGGCGTGTCCTGCCTGCCCACACCGCCCCGCCATCCCACAGAAAACCCGCATTTGATGTTGATGTTGCTACTGAGGTTGCCGGCCAGCGGCCGGCACTACCGCAGGTGCAGGGCTGCAAGCCCTGCTCGACCCACCTCACACCGTGATGGTCTGGGTCAGTGACTCCCAGGTCGGTGGCACCGGCCACGCCGCCGCCTGGTTGCCATCCAGCACCCTTCGCAGGTCGCGCGGATCAATCTGCGGTGCCAGCACGTGCACCAGCTCCAGCGCGTAATCACGCAGCACGCGGTCGCGCGGCAGCACCGCCCACGCGATGCATTCGCTGATCGGGTCCGGCGCCGGCCACGATCTCAGGTCTTCGTCGTTGGAACTGACCGCCATCTCCGCCAGCAGGCCCACGCCCAGCCCGGTACGCACATAGGTCTTGATCAGGTCCGCATCAAGCGCGGTCAGCGCCAGGTCCGGCACCAGGCCGTTCGCAGCGAAGGCGCGCTGCAACGAGGAATTCGGCCGGGTCGAGGATTCGTAGCTGATCAGCGGTTGCCGGGCCAACGCGGCCAGGTCCGGTGCGCGGCCCGCGCGGTCCAGCGGGTGGCCCTTCGGTACCACCACCAGACGTCGCCAGCGGAACAGCGGCACCGCGATGCCATCGGTGGGCTCACCGCCGGCGGTGCTGATGATGGCGATATCGGCATCACCCTGGTTCAAGCGGTCCAGCGCGTCGGCTTCACCGGCCTGCTGCAGGTGCACGCTCACCTGCGGGTAGGCCTGCTTGATCGCCGCCACGGCCGGCGGCAGCACGAAGCGCGCCTGGGTGTGGGTGGTGGTCAGGATCAGCTGCCCCTGGCTCTCGCGGCGCTGGTTGGCCGCGTAGGTGCGGATGTTGTTGGCCTCGGCCAGCACCGCGCGGGCACGGGCGATGACCTCGGTGCCGGCCGGGGTGACCGACTCCAGGCTGCGGCCCTTGCGCACGAACAACAGGAAACCCAGCTCGTCCTCCAGCTGCTTGAGCTGCTTGGACAGACCGGGCTGGGTGGCGTGCACGCGCGAGGCGGCCAGCGTGATGTTCAGCTCGGCGTCGGCGATGGCAACCAGGTAGCGCAGCTGGGTCAGCGTCATGGGAGGCAGGCGGCGTGGGGCGGAGGTCCACTCTAGGGTCAATTGCCGTCACCAGCTTATAACCAAAGGTTGTTTAAGAAAGGTATCTGGTCATTTCCGGGCGTCATATGCCGGCGCTACGGTCAGCCGGCAGCCGCTGGCCTGAACAGCCAGCCCTCCCCCTTCGCCCGCCGAAGCCCGGCGCGGCCCCGTTTCCGGAGCGCTTCCATGGCCCTGTACGACTCCATCCTCGATACCGTCGGCAACACCCCCATCGTCAGGCTGCAGCGCCTGGCGCCCCCGCAGGTCAGCGTCTACGCCAAGGTCGAGTCGTTCAACCCGGGCGGCTCGGTGAAGGACCGTCTGGCGCTGGCGATCATCCTCGACGCCGAGGCACGCGGCCTGCTCAAGCCGGGCGACACCATCGTCGAAGCCACTTCAGGCAACACTGGCGTGGCACTGGCGATGGTCGCCGCCGCGCGCGGCTACAAGTTCGTGGCCACCATGGTCGAGACCTTCTCGGTCGAGCGCCGCAAGCTGATGCGTGCCTATGGTGCCAAGGTGATCCTGACCCCGGCCGCCGAGCGCGGCAGCGGCATGGTGCGCAAGGCGGCCGAACTGGCCGAGCAGCACGGCTGGTTCCTGGCCAGCCAGTTCGCCAACCCGGCCAACCCGGCGTATCACCGCAACACCACCGCCGCGGAAATCCTGCGCGACTTCGCCGGCAAGCGGCTGGACTATTTCGTCAGCGGCTGGGGCACCGGCGGCACGCTCACCGGTGTTGGCGAAGTGCTGAAGGTGGCACGCCCGCAGACCCGCATCATCGCCACCGAGCCAGCCGGCGCCGCCCTGCTCAAGGGCGATGACTGGAAGCCGCACAAGATCCAGGGCTGGACCCCGGACTTCGTGCCGGACGTGCTCAACCGCGATGTGGTGGACGAACTGGTCTCGGTCGAAGATGACCGCGCGATCGCCACCGCGCGCCGCCTGGCGGCCGAGGAAGGCATCTTCGTCGGCATCTCCGCCGGCGCCACCGTCGCCAGTGCGCTTGACGTGGCCGCGCGCGCTGAACCGGGCTCGGTGATCCTGGCGATGCTGCCGGACACCGGTGAACGCTATTTCTCCACACCGCTGTTCGCCGATGTGAATGAAGGGTCCGACGACGAGTGGTTGGCCGGCCTGCCGTGACACCCGGGGTCGGATCCCTTTTCCGCAGGCAAAGGGCTCTGACCCCCTTCTGCTTCAGCCTGCGTGAAGGTGCCGCCCGCCATCGTGCGTGAAGGCCGTCGGATCGCAGCGCGTGAGACGGTCATGACGCAATATCGATGCCCTGTCCCCTACCGTGGGAACAGCCGGCGCAGATGCTGCGCGGATCACCTCACAGGCAGGAGACGGACGCATGAAGATCGAGGTTTGGCAGGGCGACATCACGACCCTGGCGGTGGATGCGATCGTCAACGCGGCCAATGAAACACTGCTCGGTGGCGGTGGTGTCGACGGCGCGATCCATCGCGCAGCCGGCCCCGCACTGCTGGCCGAGTGCGAGCAGTTGCCGGAGCTGCGTCCGGGCGTGCGTTGTCCGACCGGCGAAGTGCGCGCCACCGGCGCCCATGCGTTGCCAGCGCGCCACGTACTGCACACGGTGGGCCCGGTCTGGCATGACGGCCAGCGCGACGAACCGGCGCTGCTGGCCAACTGTTACTGGAAATCGCTGCAGCTGGCCGAATCACTGGGCGTGCAGTCGATCGCGTTCCCGGCGATCAGCTGCGGCGTGTATGGCTATCCGCTGTACCAGGCCGCGCAGATCGCGGTGACGGAAACGCTGGCCTGGCAGCGCAGCCACGCGCAGCCGATGCGCATCGTGCTGGTGGCATTCAATACGGCCACGGCCAAGGCGTACCAGCAGGCGCTGGCTGCCGCCGGCCAGAACACGGACAGTGAACCGCGCACTTCGATGTTGCCGCCGCTGGGCGATGCAGGCTTCGCTGCAGCGCATTGATCCGCAGCGCTGCAGGCAAGAGAAAAGGCCGGGCATTGCCCGGCCTTCTGCATCACACCGTTGTTTTCATCCACGCATGCGTGGATCACGCTCAACGGCTGGCGGCTTCCACCGCAGCAGCATCATCAGCCACCGCCGCCGCAGCGTCGGCCGCAGCACGTGCAGCCGAGGCCGCAGCACCATCGGCGCTGGCACCCTCCACCTGCACGCGCACTTCCACCAGGCCCGCGCCATTGTTCAGGCCGGACACGTCCACGGTGTAGTGACCGGCCGGCAGCGTCTCTTCCAGGCGCGCGTTGGTGCCGTTGCCACCATCATCGTCGGCCAGCTCGACATCGCCGCCCACCACGCGCAGCACGGTATCGACCTGGCTGGAGATCGCATCCAGGCGTACATCGGCCGGGCGGTCCAGGGACAGCAGGAAGCGGCGGCGGCCATCATTGTCGAGCATGGTGTACACGCTGCCCGACTTCGGCAGGGCGCTGCCATCGCGCTCGACCAGGTTGCCCGGCAGTTCGATGCGGGTGGCCGACAGAGTGAACATGCCACTGACGCCGTCGCCCAGGCCACGCGCGGTCAGGGTGTACTTGCCCGGCTTCAGCGACAGGGTCAGGCGCGAGTTGGTGCTGTCGCCACCATCGTCATTCTCCGCATCAACCCCCTGGCCCGACAGCTTCAGCACCGGATCGAAGACATCCGAGACCAGGCGGATCTCATACAGGCCTGCCTTGTCCACCTGCAGGGTGTAGTCCTGCGAACCGCCGGCCAGCATGTCGACGATCTCGCCACTGCCCGCCAACGGCTTGCCGTCGTACGGCACCAGCTTCTCGGCGCGCAGGCGGTACGGGCCGTAATCGGTCGAGCCATTGGCGTTGACCGCCACCTGGTAGGTGCCGCCACCGTTGGCACGGAAGGCCAGCGAGACGTCGCCTTCGCGCTCGTAACCGGTGTTGCTGCTGGCCACCAGGCTGCCGTTGCTGAATACCGCGATCGAGCCACTCAGCGATCCGGTCAGCTTCAGCCCAACCAGCTGCTTGTCTTCCAGCTTGATCTGGTAGAGCTGGTGGTGGCTGCCGTCATTGAAGTTGATGCCGCTGCGCGAGGTGATCTCGCCGGACACCGGCTTGTCGAAATCGAGCGACGCGGCCTTGCCTGCCTCTGCACCGCCGCCACCGATGCGGTTGCACCCGCCGGCGACCAGGACCGTGGCTACGGCCAGTGTGATTGCTGCCAAACGCATGTTGTTTCTCCTTGGCCTTCCATGTGGTTCCCGCGTACCGGCCGGGCACGCGGGGGCGGAAAAGATACCCGCAAAAGCAAACGCCGGCGTGATGCCGGCGCTGCCTTGTTCATCCAGCGATGGGACGGATCAACCGTTCCACTTGCCCAGCGCAGCCAGGCCGTTGTCCTTGGCACGCTCGTACACGGTCTTCTGGGCAGCGGCGTAGTTGCCCTTCATGTCCTTGGCCCACAGCTTCAGCGCGGCCTGCTGCATGGCGCGGCCGTAGGAGAAGCTCAGCGGCCACGGCAGGTTGCCCAGCTGGTTCATCGCGTTCAGGTGCTCGGTGGACTGCTCATCGCTCTGGCCACCGGACAGGAACACCACGCCCGGCAGGATCGCCGGCACGGTGCTCTTCAGGCACATCACGGTAGATTCGGCCACTTCCTCGACGTCGGCCTGCTCATCGCAGCCCTTGCCGGAGATGACCATCGAGGCCTTCAGGATGGTGCCTTCCAGCAGCACGTTCTGCTGGTAGAGCGCGTCGAACAGCGAACGCAGGGTGGCTTCGGTGACTTCGTAGCAGGTCTCGATGTCGTGGTCGCCGTCCATGATCACTTCCGGCTCGACCATCGGCACCAGGCCACATTCCTGGCACAGGGCGGCATAGCGGGCCAGCGCGTGGGCGTTGGACTCGATGCAGGTGCCCGACGGAATGCTCTCGCCGATGTTGATCACCGCACGCCACTTGGCGAAGCGCGCACCCAGCTTGTAGTACTCCTGCAGGCGCTCGCGCAGGCCGTCCAGGCCTTCGGTCACCAGCTCGCCCGGGCAGCCGGCCAGCGGGTGCGCACCCTTGTCCACCTTGATGCCCGGAATCATGCCGTGGTCGGCCATGTACTTGGCGAACGGCACGCCGTCCTTGGTCGACTGACGGATGGTTTCGTCAAACAGGATGGCGCCGGAAATGTGCTCGTTGAGCTTCGGCGTGGTCAGCAGCAGCTCGCGGTAGGCGCGACGGTTCTCCTCGGTGTTCTCGATGCCGACGCCAGCGAAACGCTTGGCGATGGTAGCGGTGGATTCGTCGATCGCGATGATGCCCTTGCCCGGGGCAACCATGGCCTGGGCGGTTTCAGCCAGCTGTTCGATGCTCATGTACTTCCTGTGGCGGGTGCGGGAAAAACGTAAGTATAGCCCCGCTGCCCGTTGCCCCGACGTGGAGGCCAGTCTGGAAACGATTCCAATGTCCGCACCGGACAAGGGATGTCCTGCGGCGTGGGGTCAGAACCCCTTCGGGAATCTGACCCCGGGTCGGACCCGCGCCGCGGCTCCGACCCAGGGCCGACTGGGTTTACAGATCGCCCAGGCCGATCGCGCGGCCGTCGTCGCCCACTTCCAGCAGGCGCAGGGTGTTGGTTGCGCCCAGGGTTTCCATGTGCTCGCCGCTGGTAAACACCACGCGGTCACCGGCCTGCAGCAGTTCGGCTTCCACCAGCAGGCGGATGCTGCCGCGTGCGGCTTCGCGCGGGGTCAGGCCACGGCTGTCGAAGTTGATCGGATAGACATCGCGCATCAGCGCCATCTGGCGACGTGCGCCGTCGTGGCGGGTCACCGCGAACACCGGTGCCTTGGCGCGGAAACGCGACAGATAGCGGGCGGTACCACCGGATTCGGTCATGGCCACGATCGCGCGCACACCCACGTGCTGCGACAGGAACATGGTGGCCATGGCGATGGCCTGGTCAGCACGCTCGAGGTTGCGCGGCGAGGCGTTGAAGTCGGTCTCGGTCTGGAACTGGCGCTCGGCCCCCAGGCAGATGCGCGCCATTGCTTCCACAGCCTTGACCGGCCAGGCACCGGCAGCGGTCTCGGCCGACAGCATCACCGCGTCCGTGCCATCGATGACCGAGTTGGCCACGTCCAGCACTTCGGCACGGGTCGGGATCGGGCTTTCGACCATCGACTGCAGCATCTGCGTGGCGGTGATCACCACCTTGTTCTGCGCCAGCGAGGCCTTGATGATCTTCTTCTGCAGGCCCGGCAGTTCGGCATCGCCGATCTCCACGCCGAGGTCGCCACGGGCCACCATCACCACGTCGCTGGCCTCGACGATTTCTTCCAGGTTCTCGATCGCCTCGGTGCGCTCGATCTTCGACACCAGCGCGGCATCGCAGCCGTGCGAGCGGGCGATCTCACGCGCGTCGTTCATATCCTGCGCGTTGCGGCAGAACGACACGGCGATGAAGTCGACACCGATCTTGGCGACAATGCCGATCAGCTCCTTGTCACGCTCGGTCAGCGCGCCCAGCGACAGGCCGCCGCCTTGCTTGTTCAGGCCCTTGCGGTCGGACAGCACACCGTCGTTGAGCACGGTGTTGATGATGCGTTCGCCCTGCACCTCCACCACCTGCAGCTGCATCAGGCCGTCGTCGAGCAGCAGCACATCGCCCGGACCCACGTCCTGCGGCAGGCCGAGGTAGCTCACGCCCACCTGGGTCGCATCGCCGGGGCCGGCGTTGGTGCTGGCGATCAGGTCGAAGCGGTTGCCCGCCTTCAGCTGCACCTTGCCTTCAGCGAAGCGCTCGATGCGGATCTTCGGGCCCGGCAGGTCAGCCAGGATGCCGACTTCCACGCCGACGCGGGCGGCGGCGGCGCGCACTTCGGCGGCGCGCTTGGCCTGGCCGGAGGGATCGCCGTGGCTGAAGTTCAGGCGCACCACGTTGACGCCGGCGCGGAACAGATCCTCCAGCACGCCCGGCGGATCAGTGGCCGGACCGAGGGTGGCAAGGATCTTGGTGCGACGCTGACGCTCGAACATGGTGAATGGGCCTCTCCCGATAAAGAACGGAAATTAGCACATCCTTCACGCCGCATGTATACGGTTACAGCCTTGCGCTGCCTGACTTCGCGGGTCATGGAACGGACATCGTCCGGACATACGCTGGCGCAGGGAGTTCTGCAGAGCCGAGCATGGGCTCGGCTCTGCAGGGGACTAGGCCAGCAGCGTTTCCAACTGCGACGGCGCGTGCGCCAGCTGCCCGGCACCGGCTTCGATGAGCTCGGCCTCACCGCCAAAGCCCCACAGCACACCGACACTGCGCAGGCCGTGGTGGCGTGCGCCTTCGATGTCCATGCGGCGATCGCCGATCATCCAGCACTGCGCCGGCTGCACTTGAAGGCGGCGCAATGCCTCGCCCACCAGTTCCGGCTTGTGGCTGCGCGAGCCGTCCAGGGTCGAACCGACGATTTCCTCGAACAGTCCGCCGAACGGCAGGTGGGCCAGGATGCGGCGCGCATGCGGCTCGTTCTTGGCGGTGACCACCGCCAGGCGGTGGCCACGCCCATGCAGCGTGCGCAGGGTGTCTTCCACCTGCGGGTACACCGTGTGCTCGCGCCAGCCCTCGGCGTCGAAGCGTTCACGGTAGTAGCCCACCGCCTGTTCCACCCGCGCCGGTTCAATGAACAGCGGCGCGAAGGTGGTGCGCAGCGACGGACCGATCCAGCCCAGCAGCGTCTCCTGCGGCGGCACCGGATGGTCCATCTTCTGCAGCGCGTAGGCGATGCAGGCGGTGATGCCCACCTGCGAATCGATCAGCGTGCCATCGAGGTCGAAGAACAGGACATCCTTGCTGCGCTCGGCACTCATGCGCCGCGCGCGTCGAGTGCGGCCACCGCCGGCAGGGTCTTGCCTTCCAGGAATTCCAGGAACGCACCACCGCCGGTGGAGATGTAGCTGACCTGTTTGGCGATGTCGAACTTGTCGACCGCCGCCAGCGTGTCACCGCCACCGGCGATGGAGAACGCCTTGGAGCTGGCGATGGCGCGGGCCAGCGCTTCGGTGCCCTTGCTGAAGGCTTCGAACTCGAACACACCGACCGGGCCGTTCCAGACCACGGTGCCAGCCTTCTCGATCAGCTGCGCGTACTGCGCTGCGGTCTGCGGGCCGATGTCCAGGATCAGATCGTCTTCGGCAACGGCGTCGACCGCCTTCACCTCGGCGACCGCATCCGGCATGAACTGCTTGGCGGTGACCACGTCGACCGGCAGCGGGATGTCGGCGCCGCGCGCCTTGGCATCGGCCACGATCTTCTTCGCGGTGTCCAGCAGGTCCGGCTCGTACAGCGACTTGCCGACGTTGTAGCCGGCGGCAGCGATGAAGGTGTTGGCGATGCCGCCACCGACGATCAGCTGGTCGACCTTGCCGACCAGGTTGGCCAGCAGTTCCAGCTTGGTGCTGACCTTGCTGCCGGCGACGATGGCCAGCAGCGGCGTGGCCGGTGCATCCAGCGCCTGCGCCAGCGCATCCAGTTCGGCCATCAGCAGCGGGCCACCGGCAGCGACCGGGGCGAAGCGGATGACACCATGGGTGGAGGCCTGTGCACGGTGTGCGGTGCCGAAGGCATCCATCACGAACACATCGCACAGCGCGGCGTACTTCTTCGACAGGGCTTCATCGTCCTTGCCCTCGCCGACGTTCATGCGGCAGTTTTCCAGCAGCACCAGCTGGCCCGGCTGCACGTCGACGCCGTCGACCCAGTCGCGCACCAGCGGAACCTCGCGGCCGAGCAGCTCGGACAGGCGCTGGGCGACCGGCGCCAGCGAATCGGCTTCGCTCCACACACCTTCCTTCGGGCGCCCCAGGTGCGAGGTGACCATCACCGCCGCGCCCTGCTCCAGCGCGCGCTTGAGCGTCGGCAGCGAAGCCGTGATGCGCTGTTCGGAGGTGATGCGGCCATTCTCGATCGGCACGTTCAGATCCTGGCGGATCAGCACGCGCTTGCCGGAGAGGTCGAGGTCGGTCATGCGGACGATGGACATGGGCAACTCTTTGGCTCAGGGACGGGATGCCGGGGTACGGCAGACGGACATTGTATCGGGTGCGGGTGGTGGGAGGGCCGATGCCTGCGGCAGGCAGAGGCGCAACTGCAACTGCGAGAGCCAAAGCGCTGGCGCCTTGTGATGCTGTGGGTGGGCCGGGGCGGTGTGGGCTGGCAGGGGACGCCGTAAACCCGTCCTTGGGGGCTTGTCCGCGGCATCCATGCCGCGGACACCCCTGCCAGCCCACACCACCCCGGCCTCGACAGGTTCATGAGGTGATGCGGATGTCAAAGGCAAAAGCAGTTTCTGATGTCGGATGGAGAAAGAAGGGGTCAGATCCGTTTTCCTGCGGAAAACGGATCTGACCCCGATGGCCGTCTCCGCGAACAGCAGCCGAGCGTGGGCTCGGCTCTACAAGAAGCGCACAGCCAAGCTGCTTTTGCTTTTGCTTCTGCTCTTCTTTTTTCTTCCGTGGGTGGACGCACCCGGAAATTGTCAGAGGCCGGGCGGGTGGGCTGGGCAGGGGTATCCGCGCCATGGATGGCGCGGCTAAGCCTTATCTGATCGGAATCTGGCAGCGTAGGTGCCGAGAGCCGGCGTGGGCCGCCGTGTAAGCCTGGATCTCGACGATCGCCATGGAGCTTGGCGCCCACGCCGGAATCTCCCTTGATCCGCCCGAACAGTTGCTGGAGCTGACACTCGCAGTGATAAGACTGGGCAAGCGGGGGGAGCTCTCGACCCTTCCAGACTATACGGAGTCCGGTGATGAACGGGATCGGGATTGATGTCAGCAAGCGCCAACTGGATGTCGGCACGACGAACGGCGAGATCCTGCAGGTCAGCAATAGCGCTTCGGGTTTTGCTGAATTGGATCTCTGGTTGAGGAAACATCCGGCGAGCCAGATTGTGCTGGAAGCCACCGGTGGCTACGAACAGTCAGTACTGAACTTCCTGCACAACGCCGGTCATCCGGTGGTCCGCGCCAATGCCCTGCGGGCCCGTAGGCTGGCCCAGGGGTTGGGTCAGATGGCCAAGACCGACCGGTTGGATGCCTGTGCATTGGCGCAGATGGCGGCCCTGGTCAAACTGCCCACCTACCAACCGCTGGAGCCTTGGCAGCAGAAAATGCGGGAATTCGTACGGGCACGTCGACAGACGATGGAAGCCCTGACCGTAGCGCGGCAGCAGCAGGAGATGGTGACCGATCGTGAGTTGCGCCGACTGCTGCAAGCCAACATCAGCCGCCTGCAGGGGATAGTTGGGCGCCTGGGAAAGCAGATTGCCGAGCAGGTTGCGCAGCAGCCTCAACTGGCTGTCCTGAAGTCGATGAAGGGCGTCGGCCCGGGCTTGCAGGCGGTACTGGTCAGCTATCTGCCAGAGCTTGGCAGGATCAGTGGCAAGCGCATCGCCAGCTTGGTCGGGGTGGCCCCGATGTCCCACGACAGCGGAACCATGCGTGGCAAACGAAGCATCCATGGCGGCAGGGCCGAGATCCGTCAGGTGCTTTACATGGCCAGTATGTCGGCCATGCGGCATGAACCTCGACTGCGCGATTTCTACCAGTCGCTGCGAGCCCGAGGCAAGGAAGGAAAAGTAGCCATCGTGGCGGTGATGCGGAAGATGCTGGTGATTCTCAACGCCCGGGTGCGCGACGCTCAAGGCGGATCGATCCCCGCCTGAAGCCAGCCCCGTGCGCGCTCCAAGAGGCTGCCGGCCAGCGGCCGGCACTACCGTGCGTGACTGTCGGAGGGGCCGAGGCCCATCTCTCAACACAGTTGCTCCAGGGACGGATTCACGGCGTCCCCTGCCCAGCCCACCCGCCCGGCCAAGCGCGGCTTCATGCTTTTGCTTTACACGACCAACCCACCCACGAGGGGCTGCGCCGTTCGCCGGAACCTACGCCGAAGGCGCCGGCTTCTGCCGAAGCAGACTGACCGCCAGGCCGCCAACAACCAACACCCCCAGCCCCAGCAACGCCCACAGCAACCACGACTTCCAATCGCGCTGCGGCTTCAGCGCCGCCTCGCCGGCCAGCGGCTCCGGGCTGCCCTCCAGGCGCGCCAGCGTCGGCTGCCACGACGGGTCATTGCGCTGCCGCAGTTCCTCGATCAGCACACCAATCGGCGCTTCCATGCGGCGCGCGGTCGCACTGCCCACTGCCAGTGCATACGGCGCGGCCCCCTGGCTCAGGAACACCAGCACCTCCGGCTGGTAGCCCAGGCGCAGGGTCGGTGCGGTCGCCGTTTCCGCCGGGTTCGCCACCAGCTTCCAATAGCGGTCACGATGCACGCTACCCAGCGGCTGGGCCGCTGATTGCTGGCGCTGGCCCAGCGTGCCCTGCTGCAGCTGGTACGCAATCCACGGCGCACTGCGGCGCTGCCACTCGGCACTCTCGTCATCGCGGCTGAACAACGTCCACTGCACCAGGCTGTTGTCGGTGCTGGCCACATCGGCGCGTGCTACCGGGAAACGACCATCGAGTTCGAAGGTGTATTCGCCCTTGCCCTTCGAGACCGGCTCCAGCGACAGCCATTCCCACGGCAGCGTGGCCGGTGCCGGCGGCAGTTCGGCCAGCACGCTGCGCAGCGTCGGCAGGCGCGCATCGCCCTGTGCCAGCACACGCAGGTAACGTGCTTCGCCATTCACCTGCAGGCGACGCTGCAGCAGGCGCTTGCCAGCGCGCTGCAGATCCACCAGCGGAACGTCACGCCCGACCGCACGCCAGTGCTGCAGATCGTCGCTGGCATCCAGCTGCACCTGCGCCTGCAGCGGCTGTCCGCTGTCGGCCCAATCCAGCACCAGCGCCGCCAATGGTTGCTGGCCGAGCACGCTGGCATCGATCAGCCAACCGCCCTGCCCATTCGCCACCGCACCACCACTCACGCGCGCCTCGACCCGGCGTACGCGCCCATCGGTATCGCGTTCGGTCAGCAGCTGCAGATCATTGCGCTGTGCCTCGGCCAACGGCGGCAGCGCGAACCACGGCAGTTCACGCTGCACCGGCGGCTGCGCCAGCGGTTGGTCCGGCGCCAGCAGCGCCGATGGCAACGACTGGCCAGCGGCATTGAACACCTGCAGATCGCCGAGATCGGCGGCACCTGCACGGCGATAGATCGCCGGCTCCAGAACAACCCTGTACGCACCGGACTGTGCGCTGGACAGCGTCAGCGGCCACTGTTCGGCGTACTGCGTGCGGTAATCGGCGGCCTGCACCACGACGGCGGCCAGCATGCCGAACATCGCCGGCAGCAGCGCCCTGCTCCACTTCCTCATTGCTTCTCCTCCACGGACGGCGCCGCGCTGGGCGGTGCCGGTGCCAGATAACCCACGACCGTGCACAGCAGGCCGTAGGCGATGAACGATGCGATGCCCAGCAGGTTGCCCAGGTGCTGGCGATCGACGATGACCAGCTTGGCCAGCACCACGCCCATCAGCACGGCACCGACCATCCACAACACGCGCTGGCCACGGCGCGATCCCCACACCCAGGCAATCACGCCGAGCACGCTCCACAGCACGGTCAGGCTGGTCTGCGCCAGGCTGAAGCGCATCATCGACGCGTTCCACGACAGGCCGCCCCACTGATGCACGCCATGCAGCACAACGCTGGTCAGCGCGACGAAGGTTGCCAGTGACAGCAGCGGCATGCGGATACCCAGCAGCGCCTGCGGCGCCTGATCGCTGTACAGCCAACGCGCCAGCAGCAGCAGGCTCAGCCACTGCCCGAGCTCCGCCGGATTCAGCACCGGCAGCCACAGCAGCGGCGCAGCATCGCCCGGCAGCAGCTGGCCGGACAGCCAGCCGATCGACAACAGGCCGAACAGCACGCACTGCAGCGGCTGACGCACGCGGTCGAACGCTGCACCCAGCGGCCAGCGCAGCGCATTCCAGCGCCACAGCGACAACGCCGCCATCAGCAGCCACGGCAGGGTCACCAGCAGCGTCGTCCAGCCCTGTGCCAGATCGGCCTCGCCACCGCCCCACAAGGCCAGCAGCGAAAGCAGCGACGGCCACAGCAGCCACCACAGGAACTGCGCGATGCGCGCCACGGTGTCGCCCCCCTGGCGCAGGCACAGCAGCGTGCGCACGCCCAGCACCGCGAACACCGCCCAGGCCAGCGCGCCGTAGCCGGCGAACGGCTGATGGTGCGCGTCGCTCTGCAACAGCGCCAGCGGGAAGCCCAGCGCCAGCATCGCCAGTGCGGTCACCCCCAGCGCACGCGCCGGCTGGCGCCGCTGTACTTCGGCGGCCAGCCATGCGGTGACGGCAGCCAGCACCAGCAATGCATCCACTTCGGTGCGGTACGGGAAGAAACGGGTGATCTCATGCACCAGGCCACCCAGCCACCACAGCAGGCCCCACAGGTAGTAGACCAGGGCAATCTCGTGGCGGGACCTGCGCTGGTAGCTCCAGGCCGACGCGAAGCCGGCCAGGGCCAGCAGCAGCGCCCCGATGGCGGTCGGATTGATCAGGAAGCGCAGGTCCTCATGCCAGTGATCGCCACCGGCCACGAAGGCGAACGCAGCGCCCATCTGCAGCAGCGCGCCGGACACCTGCGGCAGCCAGCGTTTCTGGCGCAGGCCCAACCAGGCCAGGCCAGCGCCTTCCAGCGCAAAGACCGCGCCGGTGGCACGCGCCGACAAGGCCAGCGGCACCGCCAGCGTGGCGAAGCCCACCGCCAGCACCGCGTGCGACTGTGCCAGCACGGTGTACGACGCACGCGCGATCAGCGCACGTGCCAGCACCGCGTAGATCGCCGCCAGGGCCAGCGCGCACAGCGCCAGCGTCATCGGCTGCTGGTACAGCATGCCCGCCTGCAACGAGAACGCGACCAAAGGCGTACCGAACACCAGGCTGCCATCGATCAGGTCACGCCGCCCGGCGGGCTGCCGGCGTGCATACAGCAACGGGATCAGCAGGTAGAAGGCAAAGAACAGCAGCAGGAACGGCTCGGTGCTGCTGAACTTGTCAGGCGCGTACTGCAGCACGCCCCAGAACGTACCGATACCGAAGGTGAAGGCGAAGCCCAGCAGGTTCAGCGCGCGCCACGGTCGGAACCAGGCAATGGCGAAGATGCCGGCGTTGAGCACCGCGTAGTAGCTGAACAAGCCCACGTGGTTGCCGCTGCCGGTGGACAGCCACAGCGGTGCCATGAAGCCGGCGAGGATGCCCAGCACCGCCAGCGTGCGCGAGTTCTGCACCACTGCCAGCACGCACAGCCCGGCCACCAGTGCAATGGAGCTGACGAACGCGAAGCCCGGGGGAATCAGGTCGAAGCGCTTGAAGGCCGCGAAGATGGTCAGCAGCAGCACCCCGATGGCGCCGCCCTGCAGGGCCAGCGCGAACAGGCGCCTGCGCTCGCGCTGGTGCCAGCCGAACGCCAGCAGGCCGAGTGCGCCGACGGTGACGCCGGCCAGGCGCAGCTCGATCGGCAGCACCAGCCAGCCCTGGTCACTGACGTACTTCAGCAGTGCGGCGACACCGGCCAGCAGCACCAGCATGCCGATCTTGACTGGCACGTTGCCCTCGGTGAACCAGCGCTTGACCGCACCGACGCCGCGCTCGATGAAATTCGGCAGCACCGGTTCTGGCGGCAACGGCGGCTGCACCGGCGCCGGCGGTACCGGCGGTGGCGCAGCAGGACGGGGGGCAGGCGCCTCGGTGGGCGGGGCCTCTCGCACCGGCGGTTGTGGGGGTTGCGGCGCAGCCGCAGCGACCGGGCGCAGGAACGGTGGATCGGCACTGGCCGCAGGCGTGACCATCGGCCGTTCAGGCGCGGGCGTGACGGCCGCCGGCTTGGCAGCGGCAGGCGCGGCGGCCATGGCGCTTTCCAGCGCGGCGACGCGGCGGCGCAGGCCGGCAATCATCACCAGCGCCACCACCAGCAGCAGCGGGATGGCCAGCAGGACCAGTACGACCAGGGCTATCAGTGCTTCCATTGCGTGCTTCCATTGCGTTCCCGCGCCCCAGCGGCAGCGGTCGACCGCCCCATGCTACGACAGGGCCGGCCCCATAAACGACGAACCCCGGCCAGGCCGGGGTCCGTCTGCGATCTACGCCGGCCTTACTTGGCGGCGATGACCTTGGCCATTTCCAGGCACTTGTTCGAGTAGCCCCACTCGTTGTCGTACCAGGTCACCAGCTTGACGAAGGTGCCGTCCAGGGCGATGCCAGCGTCGGCGTCGAACACCGAGGTGCAGGTTTCGCCGCGGAAATCGGTGGCCACGACCTTGTCTTCGGTGTAGCCCAGGATGCCCTTCAGCGGGCCTTCGCTCTGTGCCTTCACTTCCGCGCAGATCTCGGCGTAGGTGGCTTCCTTCTCCAGCTCGACGGTCAGGTCGACCACCGACACGTCCGAGGTCGGGACGCGGAAGCTCATGCCGGTCAGCTTCTTGTTCAGTTCCGGGATGACCACACCGACGGCCTTGGCCGCACCGGTGGACGACGGAATGATGTTTTCCAGGATGCCACGGCCGCCGCGCCAGTCCTTGTTGGACGGGCCATCGACGGTCTTCTGGGTGGCGGTGGCCGCATGCACGGTGGTCATCAGGCCGCGCTTGATGCCCCACTTGTCGTTGATGACCTTGGCCAGCGGCGCCAGGCAGTTGGTGGTGCACGATGCGTTGGAGATGATCGCCTGGCCGGCGTAGGTCTTGTCGTTCACGCCGTACACGAACATCGGCGTGTCGTCCTTCGACGGGGCCGACATGATGACCTTCTTGGCGCCGGCATCGATGTGCTTCTGCGCGGTTTCCTTGGTCAGGAACAGGCCGGTGGCTTCCAGCACCACGTCAGCGCCCACTTCGTCCCACTTCAGGTTGGCCGGGTCGCGTTCCTGGGTCAGGCGGATCTTCTTGCCGTTGACCAGCAGGTCGTTGCCCTGCACCGCCACGTCGGCCTTGAAACGGCCGTGCACGGAGTCGTACTTGAGCATGTAAGCCAGATAGTCCGGCTCCAGCAGATCGTTGATGGCCACGATTTCGATGTCGTCGCCGAAGTTCAGCACCGCCGAGCGCAGGACGTTACGCCCGATGCGACCGAAACCGTTGATACCAACCTTGATTGCCATGTTCTCAAGCTCCTGCAGCCGCGACGGGTGCGGCGGGATGGATAGGGCCCACAAGTCTAGCAAACCGGGGCTGGCCACCGTGGGCCGGCCGGGGCCCGCAGCGGGCTGGCGGACAGGATTTGATCCGGATCAAAGCGTTAGCGCGGCGTGAGGCCGAGACTGTCGCCATCCACCCAGCAACGAGAACACCCCCATGCGCAAGATGTCCCCCCTGATCGTGGCCAGCCTGGCCGCCGCCCTGTCCCTCGCCGCCGCCCCGGCCATGGCCCAGTCCAAGGGCGACTGGACGCTCTCCGCCGGCATCCACCAGGTGGCGCCGAAGTCGAACAACGGCTGGCTGGCCAACCACACCCTGAAGGTCGACGTCGACAACGACGTCAAGCCGACCATCACCGGTGAGTACTTCATCGCCGACAACCTGGGCATCGAAGTGCTGGCCGCGCTGCCGTTCAAGCACGACATCAACATCAATGGCCTGGGCCGCGTGGGCAGCACCAAGCAGCTGCCGCCGGTGGTGACCGTGCAGTACCACTTCAACAGCAAGGGCAAGGTGTCGCCGTTCATCGGTGCGGGCGTGAACTACACGACCTTCTTCAGCGAAGACACCACCGGTGCGCTGAAGGACAGCCGCCTGAAGCTGCAGGATTCGTGGGGCCTGGCCGCGCATGCGGGCGTGGACTTCGCGATCGGCGAGAAGGGCGCGCTGCGCGTGGACATGCGCTGGATCGACATCGACAGCAAGGTGAAGTTGAACGGCGAGAAGATCGGCACGGTCAACATCGATCCGCTGGTCTACGGCGCGTCGTACGTCTTCAAGTTCTAAGCGGTGTGTTGAGCGCGGGGGCTTCGCCCCCGCTCCCCCGCTACCAGCAAAACCCTCGCAGCATGTTGCCCCGGTGATTGCCGGGGCTTTTTTGTTTGCGCGAAAGGCACCGGCATCTGGAATTGGGTGGAGAGGGTGGGGTGATCGGGACACGCCGTAAATACGGCCCTGTAGGCTCGATCGCCGCATCCATGCGGCGAACGGTCCCGATCACCCCACCCTCTCCACCCTTCCCATCTGCGCGCGCCAGCTCAAGCAAAGGCGAGGACAAGCCGCGTACTTCCAAGGGGTAGTGGGTGTCTGCAGTTGCGAGCGGCAGGTTTTGATCCTGCATTTGCTTTTGATGTTGCCTTTGACGTTTGCATCCGCCTTCGCTGCCATGTTGGATGGGGGCTGCAGGGGCAGGCGCTGCAGCCCGCCCCAGCAGACAGGAACGCGCCGCTCTTCAATCCACCTACCCCGCTAGAATGTGCGCATGAAAGCCCTGCACTCCCTCTTCCTCGCCGCCGCCCTGGCGCCGGCCCTGCTGTCCCTCTCCGCCCCCGCCCATGCCTGGGGCGCGCAAGGCCACCGTCTGGTCGCCGAAGTCGCCGACGCCCGCCTCACCCCCACCGCCCGCGCTGAAGTGGACCGCCTGCTGGCCATCGAACCGGATGCCACCCTGGCCAGCATCGCGCCGTGGGCCGACCAGCTGCGTGCCAAGGACCCGGGCCTGGGCCGTCGCTCGGCCGGCTGGCACTACGTCAACATCGCCGAGGACAACTGCCATTACGAAGCACCGAAGCATTGCAAGAACGGCAACTGCATCGTCGAGGCCCTGAAGGCCCAGAGCGCCATCCTCGGCGACCGCAGCCTGACCGACGGCGAGCGCCTGCAGGCACTGAAGTTCGTCGTGCACCTGGTCGGCGACATCCACCAGCCGATGCACGCCGGTTACGCCCACGACAAGGGCGGCAACGATTTCCAGCTGCAGTTCGGCAACCGCGGTACCAACCTGCACTCGCTGTGGGACAGCGGCATGCTCAACACCCGCAAGCTGGATGACGCAGGCTATCTGCCGCTGCTGCAGAGCCAGCGCGCGCCGAAGCTGGCGCGCCAGTCCAACCCGCAGCGCGACCCGCAGACGTGGGCCGAGGCCAGCTGCCGCATCTCCATGCAAGCTGGCGTTTATCCGGCCACGCGTAAAATCGGTGACGAGTACACCGAGCGCTACCGGCCGCTGGCCGAAGCGCAGCTGCGACTGGCCGGTGAGAACCTGGCGCAGTTGCTGAACCGCGTGCTCGGCGCGCGCTGAGGAGAGTTCCGATGTCGGTCCAGGTGCAGTCGTTCTTCCACCGTGACAGCAACACCTTCAGCTACCTGGTCAGCGACCCGGCCAGCGGCGAGGCAGCGCTGATCGACCCGGTCCTGGACTACGACCCGGATACCGACGCCAGCAGTGAAGCGCCGCTGCATGCCGCGTTGCAGGCCATCGAGCAACAAGGCCTGCAGCTGCGCTGGCTGCTGGAAACCCATGCCCACGCTGACCATGTGTCGGCCGGGCGCCGCCTGAAGCATCGTTTCCCGCAGGCCACGCTGGCCATCGGCGAAGGCATCCGCTCGGTGCAGGCCACGTTCGCACCGCGCTATGGCCTGCAGCTTCCGGCGTCCGATGAGATCTTCGACCACCTGTTCAGCGATGGCGAGACCTTCGCCCTCGGCGAACTGCGCGGCCAGGTGATCGCCGTGCCCGGGCACACCAGCGACAGCATCGCCTACCTGATCGGCGACGCGCTGTTCACCGGCGACTCGCTGTTCATGCCTGACGGCGGCACCGCGCGCTGCGACTTCCCGGGTGGCGATGCAGCGCAGCTGTACCGCTCGATCCAGCGACTGCTGGCCCTGCCCGAGGCCACCCGCGTGTTCGTCTGCCACGACTACGGCCCGGGCGGTCGCGACCTCGCCAACGAAACCACCATCGGCGAGCAGCGCGCGCACAACATCCACGTGCATGACGGTGTGGCCGAGGCGGAGTTCGTCAGCGTGCGACAGGCCCGCGATGCCACGCTGGAAGAACCGAAACTGATGCAGCCCGCAGTGAAGGCCAACATCCAGGGCGGGGCCTGATCGACGCCGCTGTATTGGCCGGGCATGGCCCGGCGCCACCCGGCATCACGCGCGATCATTTTCCCTGCGTGCGGACCGTCTGCCGGCCCTTCACGACCTCGAAGGTGAAGGCGTACTGCAGGGTGACGGCCACCGGTTCGACCCGCTCGGCACTGCGGCAGTCGCCGCGATCAGCCGGCACTTTGCCTGCCGCGAAGTGACAGACTGCGGCGGAGGAGTACTTCCACATGGCAACCGCCTCCTGCGCTGCCTGCAGCAAGGGCGCATTCTCCGGTGCCTCACCCGCACTGCATTCGCTGCGGTCGGTCAGCGGGATGCTGCGCTCAACGCTGCCCTGCGCATCCACCACCACCTGCAGGCAGACCGTAGTCGGCGGCAGCGAGGTGCGTGGATCACGCTCGCCCACTACCGGGTCCGGTGCCGTATGCAGTTGTGGCATGCGGTAGCCTTCGCTGGCGGCCAGTGCGTAGGGCTGGATCTGACCGGTCCCTCCCCCCGCATCGGGTCGCAGACGCTGGTGACCGACATTCTCGCTGCGGGTATCGGCCGTGGTCAGGCGATCCTGGGTTGCACATGCCGCCAGCAGCACCGCCATCATCAGCAGCGGCGCTCGCTTCACTTCGTGTCCTCGGTGTCATCCATGGCGTAGGTAATCGGGACGCGCACGGCACCGGCCACCGGCTTGCCGTTCTTCACTGCGGGCCGATAGGTCCAGCTGCGCGCCGCAGCAATCGAGACAGCATCGAACACCCCCGGATTGGTGGCGCTGAGCACCTGGACGTCGGTGGGATGGCCTTGGGCATCCACTTCCACGCGCAGGTTCACCACGCCCACCTGGCGCTGCTCGACCGCAGATTTCGGATAGGACGGTGGCGGCATCTTGTCGACCTGGATCTCCCGGTCCATGACGGACCCTGCGGCGCCTCCCGCGCCTCCCGCGCCTCCGCCCTGGCTGGCCCACGCCACCGCTCCCATTCCCAGGCACACCCCGACCACCAGTACCTGTCCCGACACCCACGGCAATGCCTTCCGCTTGGACTGCTTCAACATGGCGATGCGCTCCTTCAACACGGGTTGGCTGCGCCAATGGCAGACCGCGGGCGCAACCGGGTGGACCAGCTGCGCCTTCAGCAGCGTGCTGGCGTAGAGGCCGCGCAGCGCAGGCTGCGGGCCGATGGTGCGGGCATCGCAGGCCAGTTCCTGGTCGCGCAGGAAGCGGCGTGCGGCCCAGGGCAGCAACGGGTGGAACCAGAACAGCGCGCGCACCAGCAGCAGCGCGCCGTTGGCCCAGTGGTCGCCATTGCGACGGTGGCTGCGCTCGTGCTGCAGGATCAGGCCCTGTTCCTGTGCGGTGAACTGCTGGTCGAAGTCCGGGCCTACCACGATGCGCGGACGCCACAGGCCGACCAGCGCGGGCAGCCCGGGATCAGCGCTGGCCTGCCAGCTGCCATCTGCGCGTGCACACAGTTGGCCCATGCCACGTTCAAAGCGCCGCTGCGCACGTAGATCGCGTAGCAGACAAAGGACCGCCCCCAGCGTCCATGCCAGCAGCAACAGCCCGGCCCACGGCAGCGACTGCCCCGCCATGCCTTCGACGGCGCCGGGTACCACTTTCAGCGGCAACGTCGGCACATGCTCCAGAAGTGCCACCTGCGGCAACGGCAGCATCAGTGCCAGCAGCAGCATCGGCAGCAGCCACCAGCTGCGATAGGCCAGCGCAACGCCCCCCAATCGCACCAGCAGCGGCCGCATCACCGCCAGCAGGACCACGCCCACCGCCAACCACAGGCTGGCCTGCCACACTCCGTTGAGCAGCTCAGTCATGGTCCAGCTCCTGGATCAGTTTCTTCAGTTCGGCGATATCCTGCGCACTCAACTGGCCGCGTTCGCTGAAGTGCGCGACCAACGGCGCAACGCGCCCTTCGAAGACACGGCCGATGAAGTCCTGGCTCTGCGCCTCCACCCACGCCTGGCGCTGCAGCAACGGCCGGTACAGGTAGCGCCGGCCATCACGTTCGGCAGCAATCGCGCCCTTGGTCAGCAGGCGGTTGAGCAGGGTCTTGATGGTCGGCTCGGCCCAGTCACGGTGGGCCAGCGCGGCCACCACGTCGTCGGCGCTGCGCGGTGCCTGCTGCCAGAGCACCTCCATCACAACGGCTTCGGCTTCGCTGATCGGGGTCATGATTTACATCCGTAATCGACGATTTGATTACGCGCGTAATCGAAAGCCTTGTCAACCCCCTCGACTCCAGGTTCATCGCACCTGCGCCAGCATCGATGCCTCCCGCCCCAGGCCCCGGATGAAAGCGCTGCCCAAGAAGGACGTCCCGGTCGAGCACGCCCGCCGCTTCCTCGAACCCGGCCCGATCGTGCTGGTCAGCACGGCGTGGCGTGGCCAGCACAACCTGATGACGATGGGCTGGCACATGGTGATGGGCATGTCGCCTTCGCTGGTCGCCACCTACCTGTGGCACGAAAACCACAGCCACGCATTGGCGCGCGGCAGCGGCGAATGCGTTATCAACGTGCCGGGGGTGGAACTGCTCGATACCGTCGTGGACATCGGCAACTGCAGCGGCCGCGAGGTCGACAAATTCGCCCGTTTCGGGCTCGATGCGCAGCCCGCGCGTGAGGTTGGCGCACCGCTGGTCGGGCAGTGTCATTCCTGCTTCGAATGCCGCCTCTACGACGACAGCCAGGTCGCAGCGAACAACCTGTTCATCTGGGAAATCGTGCGCGCCCACGTGGCGCCACGGCCGAAGCTGCCACGCACGGTGCATTACCGCGGCGATGGGCAGTTCATGGTGTCCGGTGCGGAAGTCTCGCGTCGACGGCGGTTCAAGCCCGACATGCTGTAATGCCCGCACTCCCCCACACGCAGGACCACCGCGCATGACCGAACACCTCACCGACCTGGACGCCGCCGTCGATTGGTTGTTTGCGCGCGTGGACGGGCCGCTGCGGATCGGGGCACCGCTGGCACTGGGCAAGCCGCATCGGCTGCTCAATGCCCTCTACGCACGCGTCGAACACGATCCTTCGCGGCCGCTGCAGCTGTATACCGCGCTGTCGTTGAACCCGCCGAAGGCGCGCGGCAACGGCCTGGAAGCGCGCTTCATGGCACCGTTCGCGCAGCGTCACTTCGGCGACGATTTCCCGCGCCTGGCCTATGGCGATGCGATCGCGCGCGACGCGTTGCCGGCACATGTGCAGGTGGAGGAGTTCTACATGCAGTCCGGCGCCCTGCTCGGTTCGCGCCAAGCGCAGTCCAGCTATACCAGCCTGAACTACACCCACGCCGCCGATGCCGTAGCGCAGCGCGCGCCGCAGGTGATCGTGCAGAAGGTGGCGATGCGCCCGGATGACCGCCGGCTCTCGCTGTCGTGCAACAACGACATCACCCAGGACACGCTGGATGCGATGACCGCGCGCGGCCTGCCGCGCCCATTGATGATCGCCGAGATCGATCCCCAGCTGCCCTATCTGGGGGGCTCGGCGACGGTCGATGTGTCGTTCTTCGATCTGGTGATCACCCCACCGCCGCCGTACCCGGCGCTGTTCGGGCTGCCGCGGCAGCCGGTCGGCGATGCCGACTACGCCATTGGCCTGTACGCCAGCACACTGGTGCGCGACGGCGGCACCCTGCAGATCGGCATCGGCACGCTGGCCGACGCGCTCAGCCATGCGCTGGTGCTGCGCCACACCGACAACGCGCGCTACCGCCGCGTGCTGCATGCGCTGGATCCACAGCTGGCCAGCCACCCGCTGGTGCAGGAGATCGGCGGACTGGATCCGTTCGAGGTCGGCCTGTATGGCTGCAGCGAGATGCTCAACGAGGGCTTCCGCCGGCTGGTGCAGACCGGCGTGATCAAGCGCAAGGTGCACGACGACCTGGCGCTGATGCAGCGCATCGAGAATGGCAGCACGCTGTCCATCGACCACGCCACCCTGGCCGCCGAAGGCGAGTACCTGCATGGCGCCTTCTACCTGGGTTCGCCGGAATTCTACGAGTGGTTGCGCACGCTACCGGAAGACGAATGCCGTGCGATCGGCATGCGCCGCATCAGCGAGATCAACCAGCTCTACGGCGGCAACGAGACGCTGGAGCGCCTGCAACGCCGCCATGCGCGCTTCTTCAACTCCTGCATGATGGCCACTGCACTGGGCGCGGCCGTGTCGGATGCGCTGGACGACGGACGTGTGGTGTCCGGCGTGGGTGGCCAGTACAACTTCGTGGCGATGGCACATGCCCTGCCGGAAGCGCGCAGCGTCCTGATGTTCCGCGCGGCGCGCGATGACAAGGGCCGGCGCGAATCCAACGTGCGCTGGAACTACGGGCACACCACCATCCCGCGCCACCTGCGCGACATCTACCTCAACGAGTACGGCATCGCCGACCTGCGTGGACTGACCGACGAGGACTGCGTGCATGCGATGACGGCGATCACCGAAGCCCCGTTCCAGGGAGGCCTGCTGCAGCAGGCACACGCCTCGCGCAAGCTGCTGGCGGCCACGCAGCCGGATCCACAGCATCAGCAACGCAACACGCCGCAGGCACTGGCTGCGGCACTGGCCCCATTCCGCACCGATGGCAGCCTGCCCGACTATCCGTTGG
Source organism: Stenotrophomonas sp. MH181796 (assembly GCF_009659995.1). NCBI lineage: Bacteria > Pseudomonadati > Pseudomonadota > Gammaproteobacteria > Lysobacterales > Lysobacteraceae > Stenotrophomonas > Stenotrophomonas sp. MH181796. Next base: position 16,878 of record NZ_RAHU01000004.1, on the reverse strand, counting down.
GCAGCGACTTCAACGAGATCGAGCAGGTGCTGGTGAAGGCGCTGGGTTGGCTGAAGGCCAACACGCAGACCCGTGGCGACAAGCTGCGTACCGTCTGGTCAGCGCTGCGCCAACCGGCTGGCGACGGCGATGCGGTGTACCTGCAGCGCATGGGCCTGCAGGCCCCGAAGGATTTCGCCGAACGCCTGGACGCGCGACTGCTGCGCCTCGCACTGGCACGCACCGCCTGAAAAAAAGGGGACGGAGGGGATTAAGTCGTTTGTGCATAAACGACTTAATCCCCTCCGTCCCCTTTTTCTCATCCACGCATGGCGTGGATCTACCGCTCTATCCTCACTGCATCCTCAAGATACAGACGGGCAATCGGTGGATGCGCTCGATGCTCGACCTGCCACAGGTCATATGCCGCCTGCATCGCCAGCCACATGCGGGCATTGCCCAGACCTGCAAGCTCAAGGCGGAATGCGAGTTCCGCGGAGATGCCCGCGTGCCCGTTGATGATTGTCGACAGCTGTCCGCGCGAATAGCCAAGATGCTGCGCCAGCGCACTGATCGACATACTGATCGCTGGCAGGATGTCTTCGCGCAGCGATTCCCCGGGATGCGGCGGATCATGCAACGGCATCGAGCAGACTCCTAGTGGTAATCAAGGTAATCGACCAGTTCGACGTCGAGCCCACGAAAGCGGAACACCAATCGCCAACTCGCCGAGACACTTACAGCCCAGTAGCCGCTATAGCTCCCGCGCAGGGGATGCAGGCGATTTCCGGGCAGCCCCATGTCCCCAGGCACGCGTGCCTGATCCAGCTGCAGAAGCAAACGCCGCAACCGAGCCACATGATCGGCACGGACTCCGGAAATGTCGCCCCGCTCATAGAGCGCTTTCAGGCCCTTGTGCCTGAAGCTGACGATCATGCGGCCCCAGTGTAAGGCATCACCTTACACCCCCGCAAATCCACCATGGGTTTCTGCGCCGCTCTTCTTGTCCATGACTACTTCCGGGGGTACCTCGGCAGGCCCTCCTTTTCGCAAGGAATGCAGGTTAGATGAAGAGGCCAACGCGACACTGGTGCCGCGGGGGGCAACATGCCGGACAAAAAAAGGGACGGAGGGGATTAAGTCGTTTGTGCAAAAACGACTTAATCCCCTCCGTCCCCTTTTTCTTCCGGCAACGAGAAAGGCCGGCTTGCGCCGGCCTTTCCCTTCCTGCTTCGCGAGGCTGCTTACAGCGCCTTGGCGGCTTCCACCACGTGGGCAGTGGTGATGCCGAAGTGCTTGTACAGCTGGTCGGCCGGGGCCGAGGCACCGAAGGTGTCGATACCGATCACGGCACCGTCCAGGCCGACGAACTGGCGCCAGAAACCGGTGACACCGGCTTCCACCGCCACGCGCTTGCGCACGGCGTTCGGCAGTACCGATTCACGGTAGGCCGCATCCTGGCGCAGGAACACGTCGGTGGACGGCATCGAGACCACGCGGGTCTTGATACCGGCCGCGTCCAGCTGGGCCTTGGCTTCGGTGGCCAGCGAAACTTCCGAACCGGTGGCGATCAGGATCACGTCCGGGGTACCGGCGGCATCGGCCAGCACGTAGCCACCGCGCTCGATCTGGGCGATCTGCTCGGCGTTGCGCGGCTGGTGCGGCAGGTTCTGGCGGCTGAACACCAGGCAGCTCGGGCCGTCCTGGCGGGTGATCGCAGCCTTCCAGCTCACCGCCGACTCGACCGCATCGCACGGACGCCACACGTCGTTGTTCGGGATGTAGCGCAGCGAGGCCAGGTGCTCCACCGGCTGGTGGGTCGGGCCGTCTTCGCCCAGGCCGATCGAGTCGTGGGTGTAGACGTGGATGGCGTGCGCCGGAATCAGTGCGCTCATGCGCACGCCGTTGCGGGCGTAGTCGCTGAATACCAGGAAGGTGGCGTCGAACGGAATGAAGCCGCCGTGCAGGGCCAGGCCGTTGGCAATGGCGGTCATGCCGAACTCGCGCACGCCGTAGTACACGTAGTTGGCGTTGGCGTCGTCGCTGGCAACCGACTTGCTGCCCTTCCACAGGGTCAGGTTGGAGTGCGCCAGGTCGGCCGAGCCACCGACGATTTCCGGCAGCAGCGGGGCGTAGGCTTCGATGGCCAGCTGCGAGGCCTTGCGCGAAGCGATCGTCGGGCCTTCAGCGGCCACCTGGGCGATGTAGGCATCGGCCTTGGCAACGAAGTCGGCCGGCAGCTCGCCGTGCGAACGGCGGGTCAGCTCGGACGCTTCAGCCGGGTACTGGCTGGCGTACTTGTCGAACAGCTGTTCCCACTCGGCCTGGCGCAGGGTGCCAGCGCCATTGGCGCGCCAGCCGTCGTAGATCGCCTGCGGGATCTCGAACGGACCGTATTCCCAGCCCAGCTGCTTGCGGGTGGCTTCCAGCTCGTCCTTGCCCAGCGGAGCGCCGTGGCTGGATTCCTTGCCCGCCTTGTTCGGCGAACCGAAACCAATGGTGGTGCGGCAGCAGATCAGGGTCGGCTTGTCGCTCTGCGACAGCGCGGCCTCGATGCCGGCCTTGATGCTTTCCGGGTCGTGGCCATCGACATCGCGCACGACGTTCCAGCCATAGGCCTCGAAACGCTCCGGGGTATTGTCGGTGAACCAGCCCTCGACGTTGCCGTCGATGGAGATGTGGTTGTTGTCCCAGAAGCAGACCAGCTTGTGCAGGCCCCAGGTACCGGCCAGCGAAGCGGCTTCATGCGACACGCCTTCCATCAGGCAGCCATCGCCCATGAACACCCAGGTGCGGTGGTCGACCACTTCCAGTTCCGGGCGGTTGAAGCGCTGTGCCAGCAGCTTCTCGGCCAGGGCGAAGCCCACGGCATTGGCGAAACCCTGGCCCAGCGGGCCGGTGGTGGTTTCCACGCCCGGGGTCTCGTGGCGTTCCGGGTGGCCGGCGGTGTGGCTGCCCAGCTGGCGGAACAGCTTCAGCTGCTCGATCGGCAGGTCGTAACCGCTCAGGTGCAGCAGCGCGTACTGCAGCATCGAACCGTGGCCGTTGGACAGCACGAAACGGTCGCGGTTGAACCAGTGCGGGTTGCTCGGGTTATGGCGGAGGTAGTCGTTCCAGAGGACTTCGGCGATGTCGGCCATGCCCATGGGCATGCCGGGGTGGCCGGACTTTGCGGTTTCAACCGCATCGGCGGCAAGGAAGCGGATGGCGTTGGCCAACTGGCGACGGGTAGGCTGCGTCATGGTTCTGTCGGAATCGGGAGGCGGCCGCGGACGTGCGGGCGGCCTATTGTCCCATAGTCGCCGGGCGGGGGGTCGGTTCACCTTGCCCGGTCGTGCCGGCCGCTGGCCGGCAACGTCGTCACCTCCGCCGGATTCCGCATGTGAAACGGGGTCGGAGCCCTTTCCCTGCGGAAAGGAATCCGACCCCGATCAGGTCGCCAGCAGTGGCGTTGGACTCAGTCCTGCTGCGGGCCCAGCGCCGGGCCGTCGTGCGATTCGCCCTTGGCCACCAGGGTGGTCAGGGCCAGGTCGCCGGTCACGTTCAGGGCGGTGCGGCACATGTCCAGGAAGTGGTTCACGCCCAGGATCAGGCCGATGCCCAGCGGGTTCACGCCCACCATCGCGCAGATCATCGCCACCACCGGCAGCGAGCCCGACGGCACGCCGGCCGTGCCGATGCCACCGAGGATGCAGACCGCCATCACCATGATCTGCTGGCCGATGCTCAGGTCCACGCCGAAGAACTGGGCCAGGAAGATCACCGTCACGCCCTCGAACAGCGCGGTGCCGTTCTGGTTGGCGGTGGCGCCCACGGTCAGCACGAAGCGCGACACGCGCTGCGGCAGGCCCATCTGGTCGGCCACGCGCAGCGCGGTCGGCAGTGTAGCGTTGCTGGACGCGGTGGAGAACGCCATCACCGTCGCTTCCTGGGTATCGCGGAAGAACGACAGCGGCGAACGTCCGGACAGCCACACCGCGGTACCGTAGGTCACGATCATGTGCAGGCCCAGCGCCAGCACCACCACGCCCACGTAGGCACCAAGGCGGATGATCAGCTCGAAGCCGAACAGTGCGGCCAGGTTGAACATGAAGCAGGCCACCGCATACGGGGCCAGGCGGATGACCAGGTTGATCAGGGTCATCGAGATTTCGAACACGCCTTCGATGGCGCGGCGCAGCGGGGCGACCTTCTCGTTGTCGGTCAGCACCATGCCGATGCCGAACATCAGCGCGAAGAACATCAGCGACAGGATCGCGCCGTTGTCCGACGCCGCCTGCAGCACGTTGCTCGGCACGATCGACAGCAGCATGTCCATGCCCTTCGGCGTGCCATGGATGCCCGCGACGATTTCCTTGCTGCGCTCGGCGTTCTCAGACAGCATCATCGCGGCGACCTGCGGGTCGACGCCTGCACCCGGCTTGAGCAGGTTGACCAGCACCAGGCCGATGCCCACGGCGATGCCGGACAGCAGCACGGTGTAGGCCAGGGTCTTCCAGCCGATGCGGCCGAGGGCGCGGATGTCGCCCATCTCCGACACGCCCATGATCAGCGCCGAGAAGATCAACGGCACGATCAGCATGAAGATCAGATTGAGGAACAGGCCCGACGCCGGGGTGGTGACGTAGTCCATTACCCACTTGGCACCGGCCTGCAGACCATCGACGCTGCCGCCCAGGGCGTGCACGATCAGTCCCAGGACCAGGCCGATCGCAAAGCCGATGCCCATCTTCCAATGCAGGGGCAACTTCTTCTTGTCGGCAGCAGCTGCTGTCATACGCGGGTTTCCTCGAAAAATGAATGCACTCTAACAAAGCGCGCAAGCGGCGCCGGTTCAGGTTCGCCGTGGCGGATACAGCGGCGCCAGGCCAGTGTCGGCGGTACCCGTAGCCGCCGACCAGTGCGGTCCGTCACGGAAGACCTCGCGCAGGCGCGCACGCAGCGGCGCCAGATCACCCTGCCCGCCCCAGCGCGCCTGCTGCAGGTCCTGCAGCACCTGGCGCTGGGCAGCATCCTCAAGCCGCGCGATGACCTGCTCGATGCGTTCAACGCCGGCCATCGCACACAGCTGTGCTTCCACCTGGTCGAAGCCTTCGCCATCCAGCGCGCGGCGCAGTTCGGCCAGGCCGGCACGCCCGCTCGCCATAGTCGGCACAGCGGGCTTGCCCGCCACAGGCGCCACTGCACGCGGGCGCCGGCCACGCTGCCAGCCCCACAGCAGGGTCAACAGCCATAGCAATGCCAGGCCGATGGCGGCGCCCATCCATGGCCACGGACGTTCGGCCAGGCCACTAGCGCGTGGATCGGCCGCCGCGATGCGGCTGTCCTGGCCATCGGCACCGGGCAGCGCCGCATCGGTGTCGATCGGCGGCAACGGTGCCGGTGTGGCCGTGCCACCCCCATTACCCGCGGCGACGACCAACGTCAGGTCCGGCAGCTTCGCTTCCTGTGCCTTGCCGTTGCGCACATCCCACCACGGCAGGCGCGGCCCCGGCACCACCAGCGAACCCGGCTGGCGCGGCACGATCGAATAGCGGCGAGTGATCTTCAGCCGCGGCGTACTGCCGTTGAAGGTCTCTTCGTACTGCGCAGGTTCGGCGAACACCTGCGCAGCGTTGCCGACGTCCGGCACCGGCAGGTCGGTGAACTGCGCGCGGGTCGCGCCTTCGGCAATCGCCTCCACCACCACGTTGGCGGCCTCACCGCTGCGGGCGCTGGTCGGCGCGCTGGTGTAGCGCAGCTGCAGGCTCTGCAGCGGCAGCCATGGCTGCGGCGCCTGTGCCGGTTGTGCCTGCACCTGCAGCGTGCGGTCCGCACCGGTGGCATTCATGCGGCCGTCGCCGCCACCGAAGAAGTCATCGAAGAAACCGCCAGCGCTGCGCCCGTTGAAGCGGGCACCGGCGAGGCGCAACGCACCACTGCGCTCCGGAATCAGCAGGAAGCGGCGTTCGACCATGTTGTAGCGGCGGCCGTTGACCTGGCGCACATCGGTGCGGTCGTCACCTACCCGCTGCAGCGACGCACCCGCCGGGGTATCCAGCACCAGTTCGCCCGACGCCAACTGCGACGCGAAGTACAGACGCACGACCACGCCCACGCTCTGTTGCACGTAAGGCGTCTCGTCATCGACCACGGTCTCGATGAACGCCATCGCATTGCTGTCCGGACCGGCCACGACGGCCGCATCCACCTGCAGGGTCAGCGGCGCGGTGCGCGTGCTACCCACCTGCAGGCCCGGAACCACCAGCGCGCCGCTGCGCCGTGGCGTCAGCGCCACGCCATACAGGTTGCGCTGCTGCATGCTGCCGTTGCTCCACTCCACCTGGCGGCTGCTGGTCTGCCCGCTGAGATCGAAGTCGGTACGCAGCGGTGTGAAGTCTGGCGCGCCCTGATCACTCTCGACATTGAGAGTGACCGTGTCGCCCATCGCGATGCGGTCGCGGTCCAGCCAGGCACGCGGCTGCGCCCAGGCCAGCAGCGGCAGCCACAGCAGCAGTGCCGCCAGTACCTGCAATGGCCAGCGCCCGTGCATGTTGATCGCCCGCGTCATCGCCCTTCCCTCTTCCTGCGTTCGTTTTCCAGCTGGAACTTGGCCCGCAACAGCGCACCCGGATCATCCGGTACACGCCGCATCCACGCCTCCACCGCCTGTTGCTCCTCGCGCTGGCGCGGGGTGCTGCCCTCACTGCCCGGCACCGGCTTGCCGTCCTTGTCAGCCTTGCCCTCGCGCGCCTGCTGCATTGCCTGCTGCATGCGCTGGCGCTGCTGTTGGTCGGCCTGCGCCTGTGCCTTGGCATCTTCCACCTGCGGCGGTGCCTGCTGGCCATCGCGGCCACGCTCGCCGGGCTGCGGGCTCGACTGGGATGTGTCGTCACCCGCCTTGGGCTGCCCCTGCTGGCCCGACCGCGGCTGCCCTTGGCCGGGATCCTGCTGGCCCTGCTGCGGTTGCTGGCCCTGCGGGTTCTGCTTGCCGCGCGAATCGTCCTGCTGCTTCTGCTGGCCGTTCTGCGGCGGCTTCTGCTGATCCTGGCCCTGCCCCCCCGACTGCTTGCGCTTGCGCGCGGCATCGACCACGGCACGGTTGGCCACCGCATCGGCCATGCCGGGATGCAGTGCCAGCGCGCGGTCGTAGGCGGCGATGGCCTCATCGTAGTTGCCCTGGCGTGCCAGCGCGTTGGCCAGGTTGTACCAGCCTGCATCGCTGTCGATGCCTTCGAACTGCTTGCGTGCACTGGCAAAGTCGCCATTGCGGTAGGCCTGTACGCCTTCGGCCAGGCGCTGGTGCTGCAGTTGGTCGGCGCGCTTCCACAGGGTGCCCTGCACGGGCGGCGAAGACGGTGCAGCAGGCGTCTGTGCCTGTACATCCGTCATCCACGGCAACAGGCCAACCGCCAGCACGGCGGCCAGCACCGCGCGGCGACGGAAGGCCAGCAGCGCCAGCAGCATCACCGGCGGCAGCAGCCAGAAGCCCTCGTCACGCCATTGCTTGCCTTCGCCCGGCCGTTGCGCTGCCGTACCCTCGCGCGCATCCAGCACGCCCAGTGCGCGCAGGTCACTGTCATCGGCCGCGATGCGCGCATAGCGCCCACCGCCTGCCGTGGCCAGCGCGCGCAGGCTGCCTTCATCCAGCGCGGCCTGGCGGACCTGGCCACTGCTGTCGCGATAGGCGGCACCGGCTGGCGTGCCCAGGCCCAGCACCGACACCTGCATGCCGAGACTGCGCGCCTGCGTGGCCGCCAGCGTCGCTTCACCGTCGGCCTGATCGGTGACCAGCAGGATCTGCCCCTGCGGCGCAGCAATCTGTCGCATCAACCGGGTGGCCCAGTCGATGCCGCGGTCGGCGCGCTGGCCCTCGCGCGGCATCACATCGGGCGACAAGGCATCCAGATACAACGCAACATTGCTGCCGTCGTCGGTCAGCGGCGCGACGGTATAGGCATCGTCGGCATACACCACCAGGCCGACCTGTCCGCCCTGGCGTGCGCGCAGCAGTTCACCCACCTTGGCCCGCGCCTGCAGCAGGCGCGAGGGCGGCAGATCGGTGGCGGTGATCCGGCTGGACAGGTCCAGCACCACCAGCAACGGCGCGCTGGCCTGGAACATCGGTTGCGCCTGCTGGCGCCAGCTCGGTCCGGCCATCGCCAGCGAGGCCAGCGCCCAGCCCAGCAGCAGTGCCCACGGCAGGCGCGCACGACGGCGCGTTCCGGCAGCCAGCAGATGCGGCAACAGGTGTGCATCCACCGCCTGTCGCCACACATCGCTGCGTCGCTGCCGGTACAGCGCAAGCACCAGGATCACTGGCAACGCGAGCAAGGCCCACAGCCATTCCGGGCGCAGGAAGTGCAGCGCGTTCCAGTCGGGAAGATTCGAAGCCAATGCGATCATCGGCGTCGCTCCGGCCACAGCCAGGCCAATGCGCCCAGCAGCAACGCCAGGCCCAACGGCCATGCATAGCGTTCTTCGCGCGGGCGCAGGCTCGGCCCCTTCGCCGCGATCGGCTCCAGCCGATCCAGCTCGGCATAGATGCCGGCCAGCTGCGCGGTATCGCGGGCGCGGAAGAACTGGCCGCCGGTCATGCTCGCGATCTTCTTCAAGGTGGCCTCGTCGACCGGGTCCTGATCGGCGGAAATGGGAATGCCGAACAGGCGCATGCTGCCATCGCCACCAAACGCAACGGTGTGGATGCGTACGCCTTCCGCACGCGCGACTTCGGCGGCACGCAGGGGTTCCAGCACGCCGGCATTGCTGACGCCGTCGGTCAGCAGGATCAGCACGCGCTGGCCTTCGGGCTGGCTGCGCAGGCGCTTCACCGCCAGGCCGATGGCATCACCGATGGCGGTCTCGCGCCCGGCCAGACCAACCACGCTGTCGCGCAACTGGTCGCGCACGCTGGCCAGATCGGCAGTCAGCGGCGTGAGTGTGTAAGCGCGGTCGCCGAACACCAGCAGGCCGATGCGGTCACCGGCACGGCGGTCGAGGAAATCGGCCAGCACGGCCTTGGCGGCGGTGAGGCGATCGACCGCCTGCCCGCCCAGCACCATGTCGCCCTCGCCCATGCTGCCGGACACGTCCATCGCCAGCATCATCTGCCGGCCCTCCTGCGGTGGCGTGACTGCCTCACCCAACTGCTGCGGACGGGTCAGCGCGATGCACAGCGCGCACCAGCCCAGCCACAGCAGCAGCGTACGCAGCCACGACACATCAACGCGTCCACCACCGGCCAACGCTTCCAGTTCGGTGGCCGCATATGGCACGCGCAGCGCAGCGCCCGGATCGGCACGACGTTTCCACCAATGCATCAGCAACGGCAACGGCAACGCCAGCAGCGCCAGCGGCCACGCCAGCTGCAGGTCCGGCCACGGCCAGTAGCTCGCCAGCAGGTTCATCGACGGCGCTCCAGCAGCATGGCCAGATAGCGCTCACGCGCCCAACTGCGCACGGCGGCCACTTCGCTGGCGTCAACGCGTGGACGGTAGGCCCCTTCGGCCAGCAGGCTGCGGCGGGCATCGGGCAACGTGCCCTGCGGATCCACCCGCCGCCACCAGGCATCATCGCGCAGGGATTCACTGCCAGGCCGTGCCTGACGTGCGGCGCGACGCAGCAATCCTGCGATCGCCGCCAGTTCCGCAGCAGCATCGGCGGTCGATGCCAGCTCCCGGTCGAACAGCTGCAACCAGCGTTGGCGGCGACGGCGACGCTGCCAGCCGAAGAATGCGACCACCAGCAGCACCAGCAGGACCGCACCTGCGATCATCAGATAGCCCGGTGCCGGCGGCCACCATGAGGGCGCGGGCGGCAGCTGCACGTCGCGCAGCGGCAGGTTCGCGCTCATGCCGGCACCTCGGTCGGTGACGGCGCCAGCCAGGCGTCGCTGGCTGCATCGGTGGACAGTACCTGCACGTCGACGCGGCGTGCGCCGAGCTGGCGCCGCAGCGCCTGCAACGGTTCGACGAAGTGCGCCTGCCAATGTGCCTGCACCTCGCTGCGGCGCAGGTCGAGACCGATGCGCTGCTGCGCGGTCTGGAACTGCAGCGCGGCCGAGGGCGGCTGCATCTCCAACGGATCGACCAGCAGCACCAGGCTGAGGTCATGGTGCTGGGCCAGCGCGCCCCAGCGCGCCGGTGGAATGCGGATGGCCTGCTGCGGATCGGCCAGCACCAGCATGCGCGCACCCGGGCGCAGCACGCGGGCGGCGTGGTCCAGCGCGCGCTCCAGGCCGAGGTCATCGGCAGGCGGCTGTGCATACCAGCGGGTGAGTGCATCGAGCACGCGCAACACGCCACGGGGGCCGCCGGCGGGTGCGATGGGCGGCTCACGATCACTGCCGCGCAATGCACCGATGCGGTCGCCCCGACGCTGCGCCGACCATGCGGCGACGGCGCCCGCGCGCGCGGCCTGCACCGACTTGAAGCGCACGCGGGTGCCGAAATACAGGGCCGGCGACGTATCGGCCACGATCAGGCTGACCCGCTCGCGCTCGGCCTGGAACAGCTTGGTGTGGGCACGGCCGGTCCGCGCGGTCACCCGCCAGTCGATATGCCGCGCATCATCACCGGCCACGTACTCGCGTGACTCGGCGTATTCCATGCCGCGCCCACGCAGCGGCGACGGCGCCTGCCCGGCGTTGCCCGCACGGCCACGGCGCGGCGGTGGCGGCCGCTGTGCAAGGCGGCGCAGCGCCACCAGTTCGGACAGCTGCGGGCGCAGCCCGTCGCCATCACTGGCGTTGGATGCAGGTTCCAGGGACGGATCGGTCATGCGCAGGCTCAGGGTGCCGGCACCCGGGCCAGCAGTTCCTGCACCAGGCGCTCACCATCCCAGCCTTCGGCGGTGGCCTCGTAGCTGGGCAGCACGCGATGGCGCAGCACGTCGGCAGCGACCGCACGCACGTCATCAGGGGTGACGAAATCGCGGCCGGCCAGCCAGGCGCGCGCACGTGCGCAGCGTTCCAGCGCGATCGATCCACGCGGGCTTGCACCCCAGGCGATGCGGCGGCCGAGACCGGCGTCATAGCGCGATGGATCGCGCGAGGCCAGCACCAGTTCGATCAGGTAGCGCTCCAGCGCCGGCGCCATGTGCAGGTCCAGTACTTCGCGGCGGGCGTCGAACACATCCTGCATCGGCAGCTTCTCCGGTGCCGGTGCCGCCTCGCCCAGCGCGCCGCGGGCACGCTCGCGGGCCAGCCGCAGGATCTCCGATTCGGCGGCCTGGTCCGGGTAGCTGATGCGCACATGCATCAGGAAACGGTCCAGCTGCGCTTCGGGCAGCGGGAAGGTGCCTTCCTGCTCGATCGGGTTCTGCGTGGCCATCACCAGGAACAGCGACGGCAGTGCGTAGGTGTGGCGACCCACGGTGACCTGGCGCTCGCCCATCGCTTCCAGCAGCGCCGACTGCACCTTGGCCGGTGCGCGGTTGATTTCGTCGGCCAGCAGGATCGGATGGAAGATCGGACCGGGCACGAATTCGAAGCGGCCTTCCTGCGGGCGCCAGATCTCGGTGCCGGTCAGATCGGCCGGCAGCAGGTCGGGGGTGAACTGCACACGGGCGAAATCGGCCTCCAGGCGCGCGGCCAGCGCGCGGATGGCGGTGGTCTTGGCCAGGCCCGGGGCACCTTCCACCAGCAGATGGCCGTCGGCCAGCAGGGCAATCAACAGACGTTCGACCAGTGCGGCCTGGCCCACGATCTCCGCTGACAGCGCGTCGCGCAGCTGGGTGAAGGCGGCATGCAGGCGGGAGGTGGCCGGCGCAGGCGGCGGCGAGGCGGTTTCGGGCATCGGCGGTGGCAGGTTCATGGGGGCCTTTGACCGGCGCGGGACGGCACGGGTTCCCGACATCATCGCAGGGTGCCCTGCGATTGGCATCAAGAACGGCTGAACGGCCCATCCGCGCATGGCGTGGATCTACCGGCGGAAACGAAGAAGGGCCGCACGCGGCGGCCCTTCTTCGCATCGTGGGTTGCGCGGGCTTAGTTCTGCTTGGCCACGCGCAGCACCTTCGGGGTGACGAACACCAGCAGCTCGGCCTTGTCCTTGTTGCGGCCACGCTTCTTGAACAGGTTGCCGAGGAACGGCACGTCGCCGAGGAACGGCACCTTGTTGATGCTGTTGCGGTCGGTGAACTCATATACGCCACCGATGACCACGGTCTGCCCATCCTCGACCAGTACCGCGGTGTTGACCTCGCGGCGGTTGATCGACGGCACCGTGCCGTAACCGTCCAGCTGGATGAGCTGGTCCACTTCGTCCTTCTTCACCTGCATGTTGAGGAAGACGCGGTTGTCGTTGGTGATGGTCGGGGTGACCTTCAGCTCCAGCACCACTTCCTTGAACTGCACGTTCGGCGTGGCAATGCCGCCGGCACCACCACCGCTGATGGTGACGTAGCCGATTTCCTTGCCCTGCTTGATCAGCGCTTCGCGCTGGTTGGTGGTGACCACGCGCGGGTTGGAGATCACTTCGCCACGGGACTCTTCCTGCATGGCCGACAGCTCCACATCCAGCAGGTAGCCGGCGTTGAGGATCGACAGGGCCAGCGAACCCGGATTGCTGGCCGTCGCGACCGGCAGGCTCCAGTTCAGGCCACGGGTGATGGTCGAGCCCGTCGGCACCGGCGGGGGACCGACGCGGCCGCCAGCAATCCAGTCACGCTCGGCCTTGGCATTGTCCTGCGCCGTCTTGACCTGCGATTCGCGGGTCAGGCGATTGGATTCCAGATTGCCGCTGAAGTAGACATTGTCACGGCTGCCACTGATGCCGAACTTCGCACCCAGCTCGCGGGCGAAGGTATCGGTGGCGATGACGATGCGGCTTTCGATCAGCACCTGGTCGACCGGGCGATCAATCACCCCGATCAGCTCGCGCATGCGCGCGATCTTCTTCGGAATGTCGCTGATCATCAGCGTGTTGGTGCGCTCGTCGGCGACGATGCGGCCACGCGAGGACAGGAAGCCGCTGTCTTCCTGCGAGGGCGAGCCCGAGCCACCCGCACCACCGCTTCCGCTGCCGCCGATACCCTTGGCTTCGGTCAGCGCTTTGAAGATCTGGGTGGCGCTGTGGTAGTTGATCTGGACGTAGTCGGTAACCAGGTCCTCGCGGTTCTCGATGGCGATGCGCGCGTCTTCCTTCTCCTGCTCGAACTTGGCCAGTTCAGCCTGCGGAGCGACCCAGATCACGCTGCCGTCGCGGCGCTTGTCCAGGCCCTTGGCACGCAGCACGATGTCCAGCGCCTGGTCCCACGGCACATTGACCAGGCGCAGGGTCACATTGCCCTGTACCGAATCGGACGCCACCACGTTGAGATTGGATTCTTCAGCGATCAACTGCAGCACGGTGCGCACCGGCACGTCCTGGAAGTTGAAGGTCACCGGCTTGCCGGTGAAACCGCGCTGGCCGACAGCCTTGGCGGCCTGGGTGACGCTGCCGGCAGTGACCGCACCGACGGCGGCCGGAGCCTGCCGCGGGCTGATCTCCACCACGTACTCGTTGCCGCTCTGGTAGGCCAGCGATTCCACGGCGCCACCGGTGCTCAGCACCAGCTGGGTGCCGGCACCGGACGGCTTGGCGTCGATGCGCTGCACCGGCGTGGCGAAGTCGGTGACGTTCATCGGCTTCTGCAGGTTGGCCGGCAGTCGGGCGTTGCCGACATCGACCACCACGCTGTTGCCCTGCGTGCGCAGGTCCGGGATCGCACCCTGGCCGTCGAACTGGACGATCAGGCGCCCGGCGCCATCATCGCCACGCTTGAAATCGATCTTGGCCACCGACAGGCCGGCCGGCGCGGTCGCCGGGGCCACGGTAGCGCCCACCGGCTTTTCCGCCGGTGCGGCGGCCAGCGCCGGAGCGCAGGCCAGCATCAGCGCGACTCCCAACGCGCTGACACGGTTCAAGGTAGAGCGCCGGATGGGACGCAGCCCCTTGGCTTGGTGAAAGGTCATCGTGCTATCCCCAGTAAACGATCATTGATCTTCAAGCGAGAGCGTTGCCGGCCGTTCCAGCCAGCCGCCCGCGCCATCCGGCACCAGTTCGATCAGCTCCACGCGGTCTTCGAAGACCGCCGTGACCCGCCCGTCGCTCTGCCCGAGGTAACCGCCCGGGCGCACCCGGTAGGTCACCTTGTCCGGCCCCATCACCAGCGCAACGGTGCCTGCACCGGTGCCGATGGTACCGACCATGTCCAGTGCATCCAGCGGGAAGCCTTCCAACGGCTCCTTGCGCCGGTTCGGATCCGGACGCATTCCGCCATTCCCCTGCTGCGGATTGGTCCAGGCATCGGTGAACGGGTCGCGCATGCCCTGCGCGGAGTACTCGAAGGTCTCGAACTGCTGCATTACCGGCAGCGGCTCCAGCGGCTGTGCCGGTCGTGCACGCTCGCCCTCCACCCACTTTTCAAGATTCGGCGCATCACCCGGCGTGCTGGTCACGCCGCGGCCGCATGCGGCCAGCAGCAGCACGGCAGCCACCATTCCACAACGTGCAAAGAAGGAACGGATCACTTCTTGTCCTCCTTGCCGGCTTCAGCCTTCTGCTGTTCCTGCACCTCGGTCTCGTCCAGGTAGCGATAGGTCTTGACCGTGCCGGACAGTTCCAGCGCGCCACTGCGGACGTTGCCGCTGGTCTTGTCCTTGGGCTTGAGGTTGATGTCGTGCATGGTCAGGATCACCACCCGCGGCAGCGAGGCCACGCCGCTGACGAACGCGCCGAACTGGTGGTAGCTGCCCACCATCCGCAGCTTGATCGGCTTCTCGGCGTAGAACTCCTTGACCTGCTCCTGCTCGGGCTCGAACAGCTCGTTGGTCAGGCCGCTGGACAGCGCGGTCTGCGAAATGTCGATGATCAGGTCCGGCATTTCGGTCTTGCTGGGCAGCTGCCGCAGCATCTGCTGCAGCACCTGCTCCATCTGCGCCAGCTGCTGCTTCAGCGGCGCCAGGTTCACCGCGCGTTCCTGCTGCTTGGTGAACTCCGAACGCAGCTCGGTTTCCTTCGATTCCAGGCCGGCCAGTTCCTCGCGCTTGCCGCTGATCAGCAGCATCCACGCCAGGAACATGATCACCAGTGCCAGCAGCGAGCAGAAGACGATCTTGGCCTTCTGCGGCCAGTTGCCGATGTCGTTGAAATCCAGGTTCTTCAGATCGATCTTCTGGCTCATGCGCGGTCCCCCTGCAGCGGGGCATTGAAGGCCTGCGGCGGCTGCGCCAGGCGGCTGCCCTCAGGCTTCGGGGCAGGCTGGGCAGCCGGTGCGGCCGGTTGGTTCGGCTTGGCCGGAGCAGCGGCCGGCGCACTTGCCGGCGCGGCAGCAGGTGCCGCCGGCGTCGGCGCAGCCGGGTTCGCTGCAGGACCTGCAGCCGGAGCCGCAGGCGTGGCCGCATCCGGGCCAGCGGCGAGCGGTGCCACCGGCGCCGGCGCAGCCGTCGCCACCGAACCGTCGGCGTTCAGGCCCGGCGTCGCCGCCACTTCCTCGCTCT
Organism: Stenotrophomonas sp. MH181796; assembly: GCF_009659995.1. NCBI lineage: Bacteria > Pseudomonadati > Pseudomonadota > Gammaproteobacteria > Lysobacterales > Lysobacteraceae > Stenotrophomonas > Stenotrophomonas sp. MH181796. Next base: position 1,439 of record NZ_RAHU01000004.1, on the reverse strand, counting down.
GTGCCGGCAGTTTCACCTTGACCACGAACACGTACGGCAGCGCCTTGATATCCGCAACCGGGCCGGTCTTGCCGTCCTTGTCCTTCTCGGGGTCACGCGCTTCGATGATCGACAGCTCCGGGTTGGTCATCCAACCGGAGGTCTCCAGGTTGCGCATGTAGGCCGAAACACGGGCATTGGACTGGGTACGGCCTTCCAGGGTCAGCACATCGCCTTCCTGCTTCAGCGCGGTCAGCACCAGGCCATCGGGGATCGTGCGCACCAACGCATCGAACAGGTGCACCATCTGCGAGCGCTTGGCCTGCAGTTCCTCGATCACCTTCTTGCGGGCCAGCAGGCGGTCCTTCTGGGCGTCGAGGCGATCGATCTCCTTGTTCTGTTCCTTGACCTTCTCGATCTCGGCTTCCAGATAGGCGTTGCGGTCCATCTGGCCGCTCACCTGGCGGTCGTAGTAGAACCAGATCAGCAGCGACAGCAGCAGGCCACCGATCGCGGCCATGCCCAGCATTGCGTAGAACTCGCGCTGGCGTTGCTTGCGCCGTTCGGCGCGCCAGGGCAATAGATTGATGCGTGCCATCAGTCGAAGCTCCTCAGCGCCAGACCGGTGGCGATCATCAGCGCGGGGGCATCCTGGGCCAGCGCATGCGCGTTCACCTTCGGGCCCAGGGTCATCTGTGCCAGCGGGTTGGCGACCACGGTCGGCACACCCAGCTGTTCCTCGACCATTTCCGGCAGACCGCCGAGCACGGCGCAGCCGCCGGCCAGCACGATGTGGTCGACGCGGTTGAACTCACTGCCCGCATAGAAGAACTGCAGCAGGCGGCTGATCTGCTGGACCGTGGCTTCCTTGAACGGCTCCAGCACTTCCATCTCGTAGCTTTCCGGCAGCCCGCCCTGGCGCTTGGCCAGTCCGGCTTCCTCGTAGCTCAGGCCGTAGCGGCGCATGATCTCGTCGGTCAGCTGCTTGCCACCGAACACCTGTTCGCGGCTGTACAGGCTGCGGCCGCCGCGCAGGACATTGAGGGTGGTCATGGTGGCACCGATGTCGACCAGCGCGACCACACCCTCGATGGATACCGGCAGCTCGCTGGCGACCAGGGCATAGGCGTTCTCGACCGCGAAGGCCTCCACGTCCATCACCTTGGCCTGCAGGCCACCCAGCTCCAGCGCCGACTGGCGCAGTTCCACGTTCTCCGAACGCGACGCGGCCAGCAGCACCTGGACCATCTCCGGGTTGTTCGGGATCGCCCCGATCACCTCGAAGTCCAGGTTCACTTCCTCGATCGGGTACGGAATGTAGTTGACCGCTTCCAGCTCGATCTGGGCTTCCATGTCGTTTTCGTCAAGCTCGGCCGGCATCGGGATCACCTTGGTGATCACCGCCGACCCGGCGACGGCGGCAGCGGCCAGCTTGGTGTAACGGCGCGCGATAAATCGCC